>NZ_BDJE01000012.1 GCF_002117935.1 Nocardioides sp. PD653-B2
GTCGCTGCCCGGCACCGCCGCCGAGATCCTCGACGACGAGGTCCGCTGGGTCCTCACCAAGGGCAAGCTCCCGACCCGCACCTGGATCGAGGTCGTCACCACCGCCCACCAGGTCGGCATCCCGACCACCTCGACGATGATGTACGGCCACGTCGACAACCCGCGGCACTGGGTCAACCACCTGCGCGTCCTGACCCGCATCCAGGCAGAGACCGGCGGCTTCACCGAGTTCGTGCCACTGCCCTTCGTGCACACCTCCTCCCCGATCTACCTGGCCGGCGTGGCCCGCCCCGGCCCCACCCTGCGCGACAACCTCGCCGTCCACGCGATGGCCCGGATCCTCCTACACGGACGGATCCCCAACATCCAGACCTCCTGGGTCAAGCTCGGCATCGACGGCACCCGCGCCATGCTCCAGGCCGGCGCCAACGACGTCGGCGGCACCCTGATGGAGGAGACGATCTCGCGGATGGCCGGCTCCGAACACGGCTCCGCGAAGACCGTCGCAGAGCTCGTCGAGATCGGCGCCGGCATCGACCGACCCGTCCGCGAACGCACCACCACCTACGGCAACAGGCTCCGGTGACCTCGGTACTGCTCGTCCCGGTCAAGCGACTCACATTGGCCAAGACGCGACTCGACGTGCCCGCAAGCGATCGCTACCGCGTCGCTCGAGCGCTGATGAGAAACACACTAAGAACCGCCGCCCATGCAGCCGGGGGAACGTCGCTAGCAGTCGTCACCGCGGACGAAGAGGTGAGCGCGTTTGCAGCGGGCCTTGGCGCCGGTGTCGTGCTCGATACCACCGCAGACCTCAATTCAGCATTGGAGCAAGGCTTGAACGAACTCATTGCGGCAGATGCTGCACGGTCAGTGACCGTATTGGTCGCCGACCTCGCCCTTCTAAGTCCCGCCGACGTCCATTGGCTCCATCGAGAAGCAACAGCGACCAGCCAGCCCAAGCACGTTTCTGACCAAGCCGGCACAGGAACAACCGCCGTCGTCCTTCCGGCCGGGCACAGGGTTCCGATGGTATTCGGACCATCCTCGGCTGAGCGCTTTCGTTCATCCGGATGCCTGCCGCTCGATGGAGCGCCACTGGGTTTGCGCGCGGACCTGGACACCCTTACCGACCTGCGAAGGCTGGGCATCCCCGCCGCCTAATACCCGCATGGACGTCAATGAGTCACGCAGCCGCTGCTTCCAGTGTCGGTTGCAGGACCGCGACGGGAGCCTCGAACGCAGAGGCCTTCAGGAGCGACGACGTTGTGCTCCTCGCAGTCCGCTGGCGCCGCCATTGACAGTCCGAAGCGCGAGCGCACCACACCTACGGCGCCTCCGAGCGTCGATCTAGCCCGCCCAGAACAAGGGCGGCGCAGAGCAGATAGTGCTCTGGGCCGCGACAGCCGACAGGCTGTCTGCCTCTGCGGGCGCAGTTGGTGGTTTGATGGTCAGCTCGCATGGGACGCCGGCGCGCGGAGCGCCTCAGTGAATTCTTCGACGGTCGAGATCGTGGCGAGCAGAGACAATGACTGTGCGGAGGCCGCATGGGTTGCCGCGTCGGCGGCGCTGCAGGCGTCCTCGATGAGCAGCGTCTGGTAGCCGAGGTCGGAGGCTTGCCGCGCCGTTCCCTCAACTGAAGCGTTGGTGGCAACGCCGGCACAGGCAACGGTGGTGACTCCCCTACTCCGAAGCAGCAGGTCGAGCTGGCTGCTGGTGAACGCGCCAGGACGCTGATGGGTCACCACGAGGTCACCCGGCTGGGGAGTGAGCTCCTCGATGATCGTCGCGCCGGGAGTACCGTCCACGAGGCAACCGGCCTGTTGCACCATGCCCAGGAGCGGAGAGTTCGCGACCAGATCGCTGTAGTCGGACTGCCACGCGATCCGTAGGTAGACGATGGTGGCTCCTGCGGCCCGGCCGGCGGTGAGTGTGGCGCGAATGTGCTCGATGACGTGCCGCTCGGTCGCCTGCTGAGCGAAGATGGCGCCGAACGCGCCCTCGGGCCGCACGATGTCGTTTTGCATGTGAACTACGAGAATGGCGGTCTTGCTGGGCTCGAATTCCATCGGGCGTGTCCTCACAGTTGATGGTGGGTTTGGCTTGCGGCCCTATGTCGGGGACGCCGTGGCGTGGCTGCGTGACGACATCTCAGGACAGAAGTGCCCGGCCAATGTTCGCGATGTCACGGTGAGTCTCGGTGGGGTTGTAGAGGAAGAAGCTCAGCCCGTCGAGGCCGGAGTCCATCATGAGCTGCGCGTTGTCGCGGATCTCGGAGCGGCTGCCGTACAGGCACCAGAAGTCCAAGAGCTCCTTGCTCATGAGCTTGGAGTGACGCGGATCGTAGCCCTTGGCGTAGTTCTTCCACTGGTCGAGATGGTCGGTCGCACCGACCTCCTCGGGGGCGCCCATCAGCGCCATGGCCGCGTTGATGGACTTGTCCACGATGTCGACTCCGATCTCTTCTCGGTGCAGCTTCAGGAAGCCCATGTCGGTGATCGTTGAACCCATCGGCGCGGTCGTGCCAAACCCCTTGGACAGCGCATCCTCCCAGGTCTCCCCGGGTTGAGACTCATAGAACCAGGTCAGACCGATCAGCTTCACGCTGCCCGGCGAGCGACCTTCCTCCTCGACGAGTCGGTCCAGCTCCTTGCGGACCATGGCGATCATGTTGGGGTTGGGGCCGACGCAGTAGATCAGCGCGTCGGCGTACCGCGCGGCGTTGCGCAGACCCTTCGGCCCTCCGGCAGCGACGTACATCGGCATGTGCTCGGCCACCCGCAGCGTCCCGTCGCCGACGGCGAGGAGCTCGACGGCCCTCTCTTCGCCGCGCCAGTCATGCATCGCACGCTCCCCGTGAACCATGGCCTTGATGATGCCCATCGCCTCGGCGAGCTCCTTGGGAGACGCCGACTTGCGGCCCATCGAGTGCATGGCGTTGTTCGCCGTACCCATACCGCAGAAGATGCGGTTCGGCGCAAGCTCCTCCAAGGTGGCGAGGGAGTTGGCGATCGAGGGCGCGATGCGCGTGACCGGATCCATGACGTACGGCCCGATCTTCAACTCAGTCGTGACCTGAGTGGCCAGCGCCATGTATTGGAAGGGGTCGCTGGTGATGAGTGGCCCCTGCCCGATGCCAAGATGTGAGATACCGCTGTCCTCGGCGACCTTCGCCATTTCGATGTCATCGATCTTCGCAGTCGATCCAACAATGATGTCCATCGTGTGCCTTTCATTCTTGACGCTGGCACGAAAATCGCGCCAGGCCCCAAGCGGGTGTCTGTTGAGTCGGATTCCGCGATGAAGACGCGACGGGCGCGCATATAGCGGTGTGGCTGGTGTCACATGCTCGTCCGATCCACCGCCGCGATGAATACTTCTGATCCGCTGAGCGGGCCATTATTTCCTTGGCGAATCCTTCGGGTTACCTGGACCGAACCACCGCGCTATCCACCGCGAGATCACTCGGTCTGGACCGGTGGCGCCAAGACGACTCGCAGGTCGAGCGGTCGCCGGAACATCGAGCAGGGATCTTTTCCATTCGTATTCGTCGGCCAGTCGCATGTCGGGGTAGGCACTCAGCAGGGCGTTGATGGCGGCGCTGCTTCGATGCGTGCCAGCGGCGCCCCAATGCAGGTGTGGATCCCCCGCCCACAGGCGAGGTGCGCCGAGGCGGAGGGCCCGGGTCAAGGCGGAAGGAGTCGGCGTCGGGGCACCACGCTTCCTCGTCGCGGTTGGCGGACCCGAGGTGAAGGATCACCTTTGTCTCCGCGGCGATGATGGCATCGTGGACCTGGTCCTGGCTGGGGTGATGCGCAGAGTGAACTGCAGCGGCGTGTCCAGACGCAGGCTCTCCTCCACTGCGGCCGGCACCTTGCTCTTGTCTGCCCGCACGCTCTCCCACGAGGGGGTCAGCGTGAGGTGATCGAACCGGTCGCGGTCTGTCGCCCTGTGTAATCACGGACGTAGGTTTGGACGCCGCTGCTGCTTGTCGACGCGCCAGCGATCATCCCCTGGGATAGGAATAGCGGCGCGAGGAGTCTGTACTCGAAACAAAGCCCGGTGACGGTCTGCAGTCCCGCCGCCCTTGCAGTTTCTGCCATGATCAGGGCCTGCAGGGGCCCGTGCGTGACGAGATCCGGGTAGCCCTCGATCTTGGTCGCATAATCTCGGTCGTAGTGAATTCGGTGGGCGTTGTAGGTCAGCGCCGAGAATCGGAACAACAGCGTTTCCGACACCGGAATCGCGCGCTCGTGGGCGGCAAGGCCTAATGGACGCGGAGTGAAGGCGTCGTCGGGTCCGTCTGAGACGTGATCGCCAGAGTCAGCCACCGGGGCAATCGGCCGGTAGACCAGGTCTTGGTGCTCGACGAGCTTCACCTCGCCGTGCTGGGACAAGGCGTGCTCGACCTTGGCGAAGGTCAGCGGCCCGGAACGTCCTTGTTTCTCGGTGAGGGAGGTGAGCGTGCTGCGCCGCGTCGTATGCTCACCGATCCTGAGTTCGCCGTAGTAGGTCAATCGTCCGCCGGCCCACATGCGCCGTAGTCCAGGCCTTGGTGGGGCGGGGACTGTGTTGTGGAGCGGGTGTCCATCGGCGCCGATGTCTTCTTGGCGAGGATGTTCGAGTAGGTAGATCCAATGCCAGCCCAGCGGTAGCACGTCGCTGGGCTCGGGTACGTCGATGAGCGCTGCGAGTGCCTGCGCGGGCCACGGCTCCAGGATCCCGTCTCGCTCGGATACGTCAGTCATGGGCGGCGAACTCCGCTCGGAGGCTGGTGTTGTGTTGGCCGAGTTCGGGCACCGCACCCATCGCCGGCTCGCGTCCGGGCACCGTGACCGGGGGCAGGAGCGCTTGGACTCGGCCTCCTGGTGAGTCGATCTCGCGCCATCGGTCGCGGGCCTGCAGTTGCGGATGATCAAACAAGTCTTCGGGATTGCGCACGCGGGCGCATGCGAATCCCAGGACTTCCAGCATGGCGATGACTTCGTCGGAGGTCCGCCGGGCGAAGGTCGCCTCGAGGTAGCCGCGGATCTCGTCGTCGTTCTCGACGCGCTCGGGGTTCTTGGCGAACCGGGGATCCTCGGCGAGTTCTGGTCGGCCGATGACGTCGCGACAGAGGACCTGCCATTCTCGGTCGCTCTGGATTCCCAGGTAGATGGTGCCATCGGCGGTGCGGTAAGGCCCGTAAGGAGCGATCGAGGGGTGCTTGGCGCCGCTGCGGGGGAAGGGCCGGTCGCCGTAGCCGGCGTAGTAGACCGGTTGCATCATCCACTCGCTGAGCGCGTCGATCATGGCCACTTCCAGCGTGGTGCCCGTCTTGGTGCGCTGGCGTTCGTAGAGGGCTGTGAGAATGCCCGTGTAGGCGTACATGCCGGTGGCGATGTCAGCCACCGAGATGCCGACGCGCGCCGGTTCGGCGGCAGTGCCGGTGGAAGCCACGAGCCCGGCCTCGCATTGCACCAGCAGGTCGTACGCCTTCTTGTCCTCATAGGGGCCACCACGTCCGTAGCCGGAGATCGAGCAGTGGATGAGATCGTGCCGCGCCGCTCGGAGCGTTTCGGCGTCCAGACTGAGCCGCTCCACGGCGCCGGGGGCGAGGTTCTGGACAAGGATGTCGGCCTTGGCGAGGATCGCGTCGAGGAGCCGCCGGTCGGTGTGGTCCTTCAGGTCGAGCTCAACGCTCTCCTTGCCCCGGTTGAGCCACACGAAGTAGCTGGCTTCGCCCCTGACGGTGCGGTCGTAGCCGCGGGCGAAGTCTCCAGTGCCGGGTCGTTCGATCTTGATGACGCGCGCGCCGAGGTCGGCGAGCTGGCGGGTGGCAAAGGGCGCCGCGACGGCGTGCTCGAGCGTGACCACCGTGATCCCTTGCAAGGGCAGCACGATCAGCTCCTCTCATCGGGGTCGGGATCACGGTGGGGGGCTCGGTCCGAGGCGGCGGCGCGGGCCAGGACCTGGCGTGCTCGTTCGAGCACCGGCGCATCGACCAGTGCGCCTGCCACCTGGGCCGCTCCCCTGCCTTCGGCCTCGAGCACCTCGCGGGCCCAAGCGATGTCGGCGGCCTGCGGGGCGAAGCCCTCGGCGACTGCGGGCACCTGGGCCGGATGGATGCACAGCTTTCCCCCGAACCCGAGACTCCGCGCGTAGGCCACGTCGGCGGCGACGGTGTCGAGGTCGGTCACCGCACGAGTGACGCCGTCGATCGGCGCGGGGAGTCCGGCGAGTCGGGAGGCCAGGACCAGTTCGCTTCGTGCGGACAGCAGCGCCTCGCGGGTCTCGAGTGCGCCGAGGTCCAGCGCCAGGTCGATCGCGCCGAGCGCGAGCCTGGACACCGCTCCCCCGGCGGCGATGCCGCGGGCGCCCCCAACGCCGGCGGCCGACTCGATCAGGGCGAGGACCGGGCAGCCGAGGGTGGCCGCGATGCCGGCGAGGGTGTCGCCGTCCTCGGCCTTGGGCACGACCACTCCGCGCAGACCGGGGCGGCCGGCAAGAGCATCGAGGTCGGCGTGGTGCCAGGAGGCACCGGCCGGGTTGATCCGCACCCAGGCCTGCGCCGAGCCGAGCCACTCGGCCACGGCTCGCCGGGCCGTCTCCTTCGCCGGCTCGGCGACTGCGTCCTCGAGGTCGAGGATCACCTCGTCGGCGCCGCTGGCCGCCGCCTTCGCAAACCGCTCCGGACGGTCGCCCGGGACGAACAGCCACGTCACTGCGTGCACGAGCCCTCCTCAGATCGGGTTTCGGGCGACCAACTGGCGTGCAATGACATTGCGCTGGATCTCGTTGGTCCCCTCGCCGACGATCATCAACGGCGCATCGCGGAAGTAGCGCTCGACGTCGAACTCGGTGGAGTATCCGTAGCCACCGTGGATGCGGACGGCGTCGAGTGCGATGGTCATCGCTGTCTCGGAGGCGAACAGCTTGGCCATGCCAGCCTCCAGATCGGCGCGGGCACCCGACTCGTAGCGGCGTGCGGCGTACTGGACCAGTTGACGCGCGGCGGTGAGGCTGGTGGCCATGTCGGCGAGGTAGTTCCCGATCGACTGGTGCTCCCAGATCGGCTTGCCGAAGGAGTGGCGTTCCTGGGCATAGCGCAGCGCGTCCTCCAGCGCGGCGCGGCCCACGCCGAGAGCCCGACTGGCGACCTGGATCCGACCGATCTCCAGACCGCGCATCATCTGGGCGAAGCCCTTGCCCTCCTCGCCTCCGAGGACCGATCCGAGGGGCGTGCGGAGGTCCTGGAAGGAGAGCTCGCATGCTTCGACACCCTTGTAGCCGAGCTTGGACAGGTCGCGGCTGATCTCGAATCCGGGACCCTTCTCGACCAGCAGGATGCTGATGCCCCGGTGGGGCGGGTCGGCGGTCGGGTCGGTGCGGCACAACAACGCGAATAGATCGGAGCGGCGGGCGTTGCTGATCCAGGTCTTGGTGCCGTTGACGACGTAGTCGTCGCCGTCGCGGGCGGCGCTGGTCTTCATCGCCTGCAGATCAGAGCCACCGCCGGGCTCGGTGAGCGCCATGGTGGCACGCAGCTCGCCGGTGGCCATGCGCGGTAGGTAGTGGTCCTGCTGCTCCGGAGTCCCGAAGTCGACCAGCAGCTTCGCGACCACGCTGTGTCCGCCCATGGCGCCGGCCAGGCTCATCCAGCCGCGAGCAAGCTCCTCGGTCACCGCGGCGTAGCACGGCGCGGATACCTTGGCCGCTCCCCACGGCTCCGGTATCGCGAGACCGAAGATGCCGAGCTCCTTCATCTGCTCAATGAGCTGTTCGGGATAGGTGTTGGCGTGCTCCAACTCCTTGACCACGGGCTTGACCTCGCGATCGACGAAGGTGCGCACCAGGTCGACGATGGCCGTCTCGTCGTCGTCGAGCTCGATGTCCGGCCTCATGGGGTCGAACCGCTGTTCCGGGCGAGAAACTCCAGCATCGTCTTGTTGTAGGTGGCGTGCTGCTCCCACTGCGGCCAGTGGCCGGCGCCTTCGATGAGCTGGAACTCGCCCTGGGGGATGGCCTCGGCCATCTGCAGGCCCGCGCCGGCCGGGCCCGACGGATCGTCGCTGGTCCAGATCACGATCGCCGGTGCCTCGATGGCGGCGAAGTCCTCGTCCGAAACCAGATTGCGGGCACGGATCTCGGGATCCTGGAGGCAGAGGATGTGCCGCATGGAATCGGCGAAGCCGGGCTGGGAGTAGACCCCTCGGCGGACCTCGACGAGCTCGTCGGTCACCGTCGCCGGGTCGGCCATCAGCCATTCGAGCCGGGTCCGGACCGCTTCGGGCGTCGGGTTGTCGGCGGCCGCTTGGCTCAGGGTGCGGATGCGGTGCATGACCTCCGGGGTAGCCATCGTGCCGCCCGGGGTGTTGAGGACAAGCCGGTCGACCAGATCCGGGTGGGTCGCGGCGAACTTGAGCGCGACCCATCCGCCCAGGGACTCACCACACAGATGGGCTTTCTCCACCCCCAGGGCGCTCATGAGCTCCTTCAAGTGGGCCACGTACTCCGCGATCTCCAGGTCGTGGTCGGTGAAGGTGGTGTAGCCATGGCCAGGGAAGTCGTAGGCGATGACGCGGTACTCCCGGGAGAGCGCCTCGAGATTGTGGGTGAAGGCCTCGAGGTGACCGCCCGTGCCGTGCATGAGGATCAGCGCGGGGCCTGTTCCGACGTCGAGGACGCGGGTGTGCCACGGACCGACGTCGACATGGCGAAGGGTGTAGTCAAGGTGGTTCACGGTGGTCCAGATGCTCATGCCTGGGAACTCCTAGATGGATGCGGCGGACTGAAGGACAGCGGTCGTGGTCGCGAAGCCGGCGAACCACTCGGGGATCGGCCGGTAGTAGGTCGAGGTGACCGCGTAGTCGCCGAAGGCGGCCAACGCGGCGTACGCCGCGATCCAGGTCCGGACCTCGTGGGCGGAGTGGCCGCCCTCGGCGACGAACCAGTCGTTGTTGTGTTGGTCGATGGCTGCGAAGTCTGCGGCCGCCAGGGAGTCGAGGACCCGGCGGTCCCACTCCGGGTTGAGCGGACGGTACTTCGGCGATCCGGCGAAGAACTCTCGCGCGGCGCCGATGACGTTCTTCTCGCGTGCGGCCATCTGCTCGGGAGAGGGATTGCGGCCGTGCTTGAGACGTTCGATGACCTCGGGGGTCGATTCATCGAACCGGAGGACCGGCGGGTCGTGCGAGAGGCCGCCAGAGCCGATGATGAGAACCCGCCGATCGAGTCCGGACAGCGCCTCGCCGACGGCCCTGCCGAGCAACCGGGCGCGTATCGCCGGCCCGAGCGGCTCGGCGACGGAGTTGATGAAGATGGGCACCACCGGAATGCTGTGGATCGCATCGAAGAAGAAGGTGAGCGGCTGCACGATGCCGTGGTCGACCTGCATGTCTTCCGACAGCGCCAGGTCGATCCCGCTCTCCAGCGCGTGACGCAAGATCCTGCGGGCTACGCCGCGATCCACCTCCAGTGGACCGGTCGGCATTCCGTAGTCGCCGACCGACGTCGCCTCGGCACCGATGCAGAACGACGGCATCATGTCGTACAGGAAGCCGTTGTAGTGATCCGGCCCGAAGATGACGACGAGGTCGGGAGCGAAGTCCTCGACGAACGCGCGAGCACTCGCCAGGACCCCGTCAACCTCGGCTCGGACTTCGGGGCGCGGGTCGTGCTTCCCGAGGAGCGGGGTGTGGGATGTCCCCACCAGCGCGGCCGGCATGAACTCCCTCCAATCAGTATTGGGGCTGCACTGGGGGTCAGCCGGAGACTCTCGACCTTCATCATCAGTCCTGATGTGACGGCCTGTACAATGAAAATTCTTGATGCCCAGATCAGGAGCACGCATAGAGAGCAGTCGACATGGATCTCAGGCAGCTCACCGCCCTCGTCACGGTGACGGAGGTCGGCAGCATCACCCGCGGCGCCCACGTGCTGCATCTGGCCCAGCCCACGGTGACACGACAGATCCAACTGCTCGAGGACGAGCTCGGCGTCACGCTGCTGGAACGAGGCCGCCAGGGCGTCACCCTCACACCGGAGGGAAGGGTCGTCGTCGACGGAGCCCGCCGAGCGCTGCACGAACTGGACCGGGTGCGGGCGGAGATCCGTCCCCTCCGCCACGAAGTCACCGGCATCGTGCGACTCGGGCTGCTGGAGAGTGTCGTCGACCTGCTCGGCGACCCGCTCGTGCGAGCCGTTCGAGAAGAGCACCCCGGCATCGAGCTGCGCGTCCTCGCCGCCTATTCGGGACACCTCCGCGAATGGCTGGACACCGGAGACATCGACCTATCGCTGCTCTACAACCTCACCGCCTCGCCGACCCTCTCCGTCGCCCCTCTCGTGACCGAGGAGCTCTGGGCCGTCGCAGCCGCCGGAGAGCAGCTGCCACCCTCAGGCGTGCGCTGCCGCACCTTGCTGGACCACCCCCTCGTCCTGCCTGCCCCCGGACACGGTCTGCGGGTGCTGATCGACCAGGCCTTGGCCCACTTCCAGCGCGAGCCGAACATCGTCGTCCAGGTGAACTCGCTCCCGCTTCAGAAGAACCTCGTCGCCGCCGGTCACGGCTGGACTATCCTCCCCGCTTCGGCTGCCGTCGACGATGTCGCAGCGCACCGACTCACCGGCGCGCCGCTCATCGAGCCCCAAGTGACCCGCAATGTGGTCCTCGGCCTCCCCAGAGGGAGGCGGACACCCCGTGCCGTCGAGGCCGTCGTGGCCACCGTCACCCGCGTCGCAGGTGCGCTGACTGAACAGCAGAAGTGGCGCGGGACTCTCCTGCCGAGCAGAGGTACCTAGGAAAACGCGGCCGGTCTGCCGCCCTGTCCCATGCACCAGATCAACCCTGGCAGGCTCGAGGCCCCTGTCCGAAAGCGCCCCGACGTCGTCCACGACGAGGTCGGACTGCCCCTCGCCGCGCTCACGGCAGGGCACGTTCGTGTCTGCTCCCTGGGGGACCGCGGGTAAGCGCCCACACAAAGATCCAACTTCGCCCACTCGTTTCTGGTCAGAAACCTCGAAGGCCCCCTGGCCAGCGTTTCCGCTGGCCAGAGGGCCATTCTTCGTAGCGGGGGCAGGATTTGAACCTGCGACCTCTGGACGAGATCGGGGCACCTGCAACGACTACGGAGTCGGGCCGGAAGCTACCGATTCGCTCGGTGTGGTGAGGGATTCGCCCTCGCTTCCAGTCTCAGGATACCCGTCCGGTACCGAGTCGGACTGGCCCAATGTGGACCGTAAGTGGACCCGGATCGATTCCCCTGGCCCACGGTCGGCGTCCTCGCCGAGATCCTTGATATCAGCTGGCAGCGCCAAACCCGGGGCGCTTCTTAGTGATTGCCGAACTCGTAGCTGCCATCGACAAAGCCCAGCAACAGCCCGAGCACGGCGATGACGATTCCGGAGTACAACAGAATGTGGCCGGCCTTCTTGATGTCGACGTGCGGCGTCTCGACGGTGACGGCGAACTTCAGCACCGAACCGGCGATGGCGAGGAAGATGCCGAGGCCGAGGAGTCCCATGGTGTCCCGTCAGTTCTGGCCGGAGCCGTTGGTGCCGTGCTGACCACCGGTTGTTCCGGAGCCGCTGGAGCCGTTGCCCGATGTGCCCGTGTCGCCCGACTCACCGGTGGTGTCGCCCGTGGTTTCCTGGCCGCTGCCTTGCTGGTCCGCGCCACCGTCTGACCCGCCCTGGTCGCCGGAGCCGCCGGCCGGCTCGCCCGACTGGTCTCCACCCGACTGGCTGCCCTGGCCGTCGCTCTGGTCACCCTGTTCGGTTCCGTCCTGGCCGGGCTGGTCGACGTCCTGACCGGGCTGGTCGCCGTTGTCGTCGATGTTGGTGTCGGTCTGATGCTCGACCGGCCCCTGCTCGTCGGGGTTCGGGATTTCCAGTGGGGTGAGGGTGTTGATCACCCGGGAGACGATGCGCTGTGCCGGGGCGGGCAGCTCGTTGGCTGCGGCGGCGGCGGTGACGCCGCCGGCCAGGATTCCTGCCGTGACCAGGCCGATGAGGCCCGTCTTGGCTGCCTTGTTCCGGCGACTGCGCGCGGCGGCAAGTGGGGTTGCTCCAGCGAAGAGGGCAGCGAGTCCATGGCCGATCGGCGGCGTGGGTCGGTCAGCGAGGGCGCCCAGCTCGGCGAAGAGATCGCGCAGGGCCGGGTCATCCAGTGCGGTGTCGCTGATCATGGGTTCGTCCTCTTGATGGTTGTACTCGGTCATCGGAGTCCCTCCGACGTGGTCGCATCACTGGGGTCCGAGGGCTCGGTGCTCAGCAGCCTGCGGAGACTGCCCAGTGCCTTGCTCTGGAGCTTCTTGATGGCCACCTCGCTGCGCCCGATCGTCACCGCTGTCTCCTTGAGAGTCAGCTCGCCCAGCACCCGTAGTGTCACCACGGTGCGTTGGTCCTCGGGGAGCAGATCGAGCACCGCCAGGACGTCGCTGGAACCGGCACGTTCAAGGGCCTGGTCCTCGGCGGAGGCATGCGTGCGTGGGTCCGAATCCGCGTCGTACTCGGTGTGAGCCGGTCTGCGGTCCCGACTCCGCAACTCGTCCACGAGCTTTCCGTGAGCGACGGTGAACACGTAGGCGCGGAACCCGGGCCAGCCTCCGGTGATCTCGGCCATCCGGGGCAGGACCCGGACGAAGACATCGTTCGTCAGGCCGTCGGGGTCTGCTGCGCCCCGGAACTCCAGGTAGCCCGCGACGCGGGATGCGAGCGCCTCGTAGAGGGTGCGCATCGCTTCGCCGTCACCGGCCGCGGCAGCGGCCACGGCCAACTCGAGCTCTTCGGTCACCGACTGATTCCTCCAAGACACGATGGTAGGACGGGCAGGAAGACTGCCCGTCCTACCGATGACCATGGTGTCAGCCGTTGGAACCGTCGCCGTTCGCGCCGTCACCGGCGTTGTCCTGGCTGTCGCCAGCGTTACCGGAGTCGGTGTTGCCCGTGTCGCCCTGGTTGTCGTCGGCAGCAGCGTCGTTGGTGTCGCCAGCGTTGTCCTGGACGTCGCCTTGGGCACCGTCGTCAACGTTCTGGTTGTCGCCGTTGTCGTCGCCCTCGGCCACGTCACCGTTGTCGGCGTTGTCGTTCTCGCCGTTGTCGTCACCCTCGACGACGTCGCCCTCGTCGTTGTTGCCGTCCTGGGCGTCACCCTGCGCGGCATCGTCGGTGTTCTGGTTGTCGCCGTTGTTGTCACCCTCGACCACGTCAGCCGTGTCCTCGGGCGTCGCCGGCGTGCTCGGAGCGTCTACGACGGCCGGAGTCGGGGTCGTGGGGGCCGGGTCGCTGGTGGCCGCGTGAGCGGCGACGCCGATCCCGCCGATCGCGAGGACGGCGATGCCGGTGGCGGCGATGGTGCGCATGTTGGTGATCTTCACGGTGCTCTCTCCCATAGTCGTGGACGAAGGCGTCCTTGGCTGATAGGAGAACCGTTCGGCGCTGACCTGACGGCACCCCACGTGTCCAGAATGCGAGACATGGCTGCTTTCGTGGTCCCGACGACGCCACGCACCGCAGCCAGACATGCGAGTCGCCTTCGCCCGAAAGCCACGTCGAGTGTTGGACACGGCTCGAAACCGGTGGCGGCCGGCTCGAACCTACGATCGTGGCGCGTACATGATCCCGCCAACGCCGGCGAAGCAGACGAGAGCACCGGTGACGTCGTACCGCTGCGGCTTGAAGCCGTCCATCGCCATACCCAGGCGAACAAGTCGGCGACGAAGACGCCGCCGCCGTAGGCGGCGAGGATGCGGCCAAACGGAGCGTCCTCCTGCAGGGTCGCGTCGAACCCGAATGCACCGAGGGGCACGATGCCAGCGCCGATCCAATTCCAGCCGCGGTGCTCGGGGACCCTGCGAGACCAGCCAGGCGCCGCCGATCTCAGCCTCGACCCGCTGTTTGAATTGCCCGAGGTCGACGAGCGCTCGGCTCGACTGCTTGCGTCAACGTGTTGCTCGCGGGATCGTGAATGCGAATCGAGCACCAGCCTCGCTGTGAATCAGGTCAAGGGTTCCTCCCAGGGACTGCGCGATCTCGCGGGCGATGGGGAGTCCGAGGCCGGTGCCGCCCTGGGTTCGGGCCCGGCTCTGGTCCAGGCGCACGAACCGCTCGAAGACACGATCGCGGTCGGCCAGCGGAATTCCGGGGCCGTCGTCGATGACCTCGATCGTGGCCGAGTCGTCGGCCTCGGTGAGACGCAGCTCGATCCGGGAGTGGCAGTGGCGTGCTGCGTTGTCGGTGAGGTTGCGAACCGCGCGGGCGAGCTGGTGGCGGTCGGCGACCGCGCGGACCGGAGGCGCATGGAGGGCGACGTCGAGACTGTGCACGCGTCCTAGTCGGTCGGCTTCCTGGCGGAGGATGTCGTCGAGATCGACCTCTTCGAGGGTGAGCGGGATGCCGCGCTCGTCGGCGCGCGCGAGCAGAAGCATGTCGGCGACGAGCCGGTCGACACGGTCCAGCTCACCCAGGACCTCCTGCCCGGCCTGATCCCATTCCTGGGCCTCTGGGTGCAGGGCCGCGATCTCGTGCACCGCACGGATGGTGGCCAGCGGGCTGCGAAGCTCGTGGGAGGCGTCGGCGACGAACTGGCGTTGGCTCTGGCTGGCGACGTGCAGGCGGTCGAGCATGGCGTTCATCGTTTCGGCGAGACGGCTGATCTCGTCGTGCGTGTCGGGCACGGGGACGCGTTCGGTGGCTTTCGAGGTGCCGTGGATGCTGGCCACTCGGCGGCGGAGCTGCTCGACGGGAGCCAATGCCCGCCCGACCAACCAGTAGGAGGTGCCACCCACGGCAGCCAGCACCAGCGGGTAGCCCACCACCAAGAGTCCGACCACGATGGCCGTCGACTCGCTGACCAGTTCCAGGCTCTCGGCGACAAGGATGGTCACGGGACCGTCGGGGGTCCGTGCCCCCTGCGCGACCACGACGAAGTTGCTGCCTTCGCCGATCGGCAGGCTGTCTGTGACCAGGGTTTGCGTCGTCCCGACGTCGGGCTGGGCCGACACGATGGGTTGCTCGCCGTCGACTGACGGGCTGGACGCGATCACCCTCCCCTGTGCGTCGACGATCTGGACCAGGGACTGGTCGCCCTCGCCGGTGTTCAGGGCACCGGACGGTGTCGATGAGGCGATCTGGCTTGCGAGGTCGTGGGCTTGCTGTCGCGCAGCGTCGACGACAGCGTTCTCGAGCTGGTGGCGTTGGAGCAGCGCGAATCCGACCGCCCCCAACCCCAGGAAGATCGCCACGACGAGGGTGGCGGCGGCCGTGGCACGTACGCGGACGCTGCGGGTCCGACTCGACAGGGGACTCACGAGCTGCCGCCGACCAGGCGGTATCCCGCACCTCGCATGGTCTGGATCGTGGTGGTGCCGAACGGGTGGTCGATCTTGCGCCGCAAGTAGCCGATGTACACCTCGACGACGTTCTCGTCACCGTCGTAGTTCATGTCCCACACGCTTTGCACGATCTCGCTCTTGGACAGCACCTCGCCGGGATGGCGCATCAGGAACTGCAGCAGCCCGAACTCTCGTGGGGTCAACGTTATGTCGATCTGGCCGCGGCGGACCGCTCGGGTCGCCGGGTCGAGTGTGAGGTCACCAGCGGTCAGGACCGTGGGACGCTCGGGTGCGCCGCGCCGCACGAGTGCACGTAACCTGGCCACGAGGACCACGAAGGAGAACGGCTTGGTGAGGTAGTCGTCGGCGCCCAGGTCGAACGCGTCGGCCTCGTCGTACTCGCCATCCTTGGCGGTCAGCATCAGGATCGGTACCCACACCCCCGCCTTGCGCAGTTCCCGGCACACGTCGTATCCGTTCATCGAGGGCAGCATGATGTCCAGCACGATGACGTCGTAGTCACGAAGCTGCGCCTCGTCGAGACCTTCCGCCCCGTCGTGGACGATGTCCACGACGAAGCCCTCGGCACGCAAGCCGCGGCTGACCGTCTCGGCCAGCCGCACCTCGTCCTCCACCATCAACACCCGCACACCACACCTCCTCGATCCGTCGCCTCAGTCTGCGTGATCGCTGTTGTGAGGACGCTGAGGACGGCTCACAGCGGCTCTCAGCGTCGTCACAGCGCCTCTCACGCACTCTGGATTCATCGAGGTCGCCACCAAGGCGGCCCGAACACCCAGGAGGCAACCATCATGAAGACCACCAACCCGTTCCGGCGCAACGCCGCTGTCATCGCGGCCGCCGCGGTCGTCGGTGGCCTTGGCATCGGGGGTCTGGCCACGGCGAACGCCGACTCCGGCAATACCGGCCCGGGACCCAGCCAGGTGCAGCCGGCCGACCAGTCCGACGGCGACGGCGAGGCCAATGACGCCACCGAGGTCGAAGGCATTGAGGGCGCTGAGGAGGCCAACGACGGACCCGACCAGGGCCCCGACGCCAACCCCAACGAGCCCGGCCACCAGGACGCCGACGAGTCCGGCGAGGCCGAGGGCACCGAGGGCGCCGCGGAGGCCAACGACGGCGCCGACCAGGGCCCCGACGCCAACCCCAACGAGCCCGGCCACCAGGACGCCGACGAGTCCGGCGAGACCAACTGAGCGATCACACCCCCGAGATCGACGGTAGGTCGACATGGCTGAGTCACGTCGCAGCACGAGGGGCCCCACCGCATGAGGCGGTGGGGCCCCTCCCCGGTGTGCAGTCGGCGCCGTCAATCGCTGGTCCTCGTGCTGACGCTCATGCTGTTCGGCGCGGTGGGCGCCTGTACGCCTTCGGGTGAACCCACCACAGATCACGCATCGGGACCAGCCCTGAGTCTGGAGCAGGAGCCGACGACGCGGCTGGCCGTTGCCAGAGACACCGGAACGGGCACCGGAAGCGCCATCGAGGCAACGGTCGAGGAGATGGTCGCTCAAAACGCGATCTACAGCTATGACGCGCTCGTCCTCCTGGGCGACCTGATCTACCCGGAAGGCGATGCCGAGCAGGTGCCGACGCGGATCAGCGGCGTCTTCGACGCCCTGACGCAGCGGGGTGCCCGCCTGCTGCCCGTGCTGGGCAACCACGACTACATGAGTGACGAACAGGCGCAGATCATGCATCGGCTCGGGCGCTCCACGTCCTGGTACACCGAGACAGTCGGGATCGTGCGGGTGGTCGTGCTCGACACCGAGCAGGTCGACGACCCCGACCAACTCGCCTGGCTGGACGAGACCCTGGCCACCCCCACAGACGCCCCGTGGACGATCGTTGCGATGCACAAGCCCGCCTACTCGGCTGGCTACCACGGCTCTGACGAGTCGATCCAGGAGGAGTGGGTGCCGCTCTTCGAGCGGTACGCCGTGCCGTTGGTGCTCGCCGGCCACGACCACGACTATCAGCGCTCCAAGAAGATCAACGGGGTCACCTACGTCGTCTCTGGTGGCGCCGCTACTCTCCGACCCACCGGGAGGCGGGACTTCACGGCCGTCAGCGCCTCGATCCGTCACTTCCTCGACCTAGTCGTATCCCCCACCCGACTGACTGGGCGCGCCATCGACCAGAACGGGAACCTGATCGACTCGTTCGACCTCCGGCGGTGACCGTCAACGAACGGCGAGCCAAGGTCACCGCGTCGCGCGCCCGGTAGGTACGAGCCCAACGGAAAGTGGTGGGCGACGCGGCAGCTGCCGCGGCCGCCGGCTGGTCCGGGACCGTGGATCCACCGGCGCGAGCACGCCGTTGTGCCGAGGGATCTGAGGACGGGCGGTCATCGCTGGTCCGAGTTCCGAGGTCGCCTCGCCATCCATTGCTGGACCAGCAGCAAGGCGCCCAATGCTGCGGGAACGCCCAGGGCAACGCCGAGTATCCCGTGGGGGTTGAGCGTCTGTTGGTGCTCGACGCGGATGGTCGCTGCGTTGGACGCGGCGATCGTACGGCTCCGAGGTGTTAGAGCTACGGCGTAGGCCACGAAGTCGCCGCTGGAGATCGGTTGGACGATCCACTCGACCACTCTGGTGTCGCCGGGAGGTATCGCGCCCACCTGCTTCGTCAGGGTCGAGGTCCAGTCCTCCGGGTCCACCGAGGTGGACTTCGTCGGGTCGGTGACGTCGAGATGGAGGACCAGTTCCGGAGTCGCTTCGGCACCGTTGTTGGTGAGGGTGACATGGAGCGGGAGAGTCTCTCCCAGCTTCACGGACGCGTCTCGAGGGTCGACGCGCACGTCGATGGACCGCGTCCCTGGTGACCGAGTCGCCCCGGCCGCGTGGGCGGAGGCGGATCCGGAGATGGCGAGTAGCGCTGCTGTGAGCAGCGCGATCAGGAGAGCGGCCAGCCGGCTCATCGCGCATCCCCTAGCTGTAGCCGGCGCGCCAGCAGGATCGCAGCGGCGGTGAGGGCAATCGTTGCGAGGATCGGCGAGAGCAGGTAGATCCACTGCTCGGTCCATTCCTGTTGCTTGACGAGCACGTTGTCCGCGAGCGTCAGGCCGGCGCTCACCGGATTCGCCTTGATCAGGACGGGACCGAGTGTCGCGGACTTGGTAATCGCCGGGAGCTGGCTGGGGGCGGCCAGCATCAGCAGGATCGAGATCGAGGCAGCCAGGCTGGCCCGGTTGGACATCACGAAGGAGCTGATCGCAAGACCCAGTGCTGTCAGGGCGGCGGCGACGAGTCCGCCGGAGATGACCAACACGAGGACGGCGTCGAGGCCCACACGGGGGCCGTCGGCCATCACGACCACGAACGGAAGCGCCACGACCAACGCCGCCAACCACATGGTGCTGGCGGCAAGCAACTTGCCGGTCACGATGTCGCGGCGTGCAACGGGGGTCACCAGGAGCGCCTCGAGGGTGCCGCGCTCGCGCTCGCCGGAGATCGCATCGGCGCTGACCACTACGGCCGTGAGCGTGCCGAGCCCGATCGCGGTCTTTACGACCACGCCGACCGACTCGCGCGCATCCAGCAGGTTGATCGCCGCGTCGCCCGAGGCGAGGTAGGCCAGCACAGACAGTGCGATGGAGAAGGCGAGGAGGACGGAGAGACCCTTGGCGCTGAGCCACAGGTCCGCCGTCTCCTTGCGGAGCACCACCCGCCAGCCGGACCGCGCTCGCTCTTGGTGCTGTCGCGCCGCCCGCTCGGTCGTGGTCATTCGGTTTCACGTCCTCGTGAGGTGAGAGCGAGGAAGGCGTCGCTGAGCGCGGCCCGTTGGAAGTCGAAGGCTCGGGGCTCGATCCTTGCGTCGAGGAGGACCTTGAGGAGCTGGCTGCGTGCTCCGTCGACGGGGGCGAGTTCGACGTCGATGTCACCTGGTCGCGCGTTGTCGTACTCCACGGCACTCACGGCTGGCAAGGCGCGGAGCACCTCGTCGGCGGCGAGTACGTCGCCGAGGGCGACGCGGATCCTGGCTCGCTGGGTGACGCCGGAGCCGGCGACGACGTGGTCAACCGTGCCGTCAGCCACGATGCGTCCGTGGTCCATGACCGCGACCCGGTCGCAGACGCGTTCCACCTCGTCGAGCTGGTGGCTGCACAGGATCACGCAGGTGCCCTCCTCGACCGCACTGCTGGCCAGTTGACGCAGCAGGTCTTCCCGACCGGCCGGGTCGAGCCCGAGCGTGGGCTCATCGAGCAACAGCACGGCGGGCCGATTGATCAAGGCTCGTGCCAGGCCGAGGCGTTGCCGCATCCCACGTGAGAAGGTGCCGATGGGTTGGGACTTGTCGTCCAGCCCCAGTTGGCGAAGTCGATGCTCGGCCTGGCGCCGGGCCTCGCGGGGGTCCAGGCCGAACAGTTCTGCGTAGAAGGTCAGATGGGCCTTCGCGGTCTGGATGCCGGGATAGCCGTTGGACTCCGGCAGTACTCCGATGCTGGTCCTGATCGCGACCGGGTCGGTCAGGTCGTGACCATTGACCAGGATCGTTCCACTCGTGACGGGAACGATGGTGGTGATGGCGCGCACGACCGAGGTCTTGCCGGCACCGTTGGGGCCCAGGAGTCCGAGGATCTCGCCCGGACGCGCGACGAGGGAGACTCCGTCCACGGCCATGAACGTGCCATAGCGGACGTGCAGATCGACGCACTCCAAGGCGAGGGCCGGTGTGGGTTCATCTGTCATGGACGACTCCCTTCACGACCGTCGTCGTTGGAATTCTGGGAGGGTGCTCCTGAAGCCAGCCTGAACGTGGGGCCGATGGATGCGGAACCAACCCATCGCGTGGCAGCCGAGGAATCATCCATCGCGGAGCAGTTCTGCTGGATCCAGTCGTTGCACCAGCCAGTGTCCGAGCATGGCGGCCGCGCCGCCGGCGACGATAACCACACCGGCTGGGATGAGCGCCGCGGAGAACGGCACGACGAGAGGTGGCGACAAGACGAACAGCGGCTGCAGCACGTGCACGAAGTAGGTTCCCATGACGATGCCGACCGGGATGCCGGCGAGGGCGCCACCGATGCTGACAGCACCTGTCTCGGCCAGGATCCACCACAGGATGGAGCGGGCTTCGCATCCCTGCGCCCGCAGTGTTGCGTACTCCCGGCGCCGGTGCAGCAATAGTCCAAACACAAACAGTCCGCTGGCGATGGATGCCATGCCCAGCGCGAACCCGGAGTCGAGCGCGACCAGTCCCTTGATGTTGAGGGCGGCCAGGCTCGACTGGTCACTGCTGAGGTTGGTCCGCCGGGTGTCGATATGGAGGTCGTACCTGGCCGCAGGCGGACCCTCCAGGGCGTGCACTGCCGCATCCAGGGCGCCGTCAGTGTTGGTCGCAGCATTGGCCAGGAAGAAGTCCGGCGTCTGGGAGGGGACCGCGCGGGCGAAGGTGTGGAGGTCGATCACAGCGTCTGCGCCCTCGGGGAATCCTGGAAGGCGGGTGAAGAGTCCGACGACGTGGAGGTGGACGGTGCGCTGGTGCTGGGTGCTGCGGGCGAGGAGGACGTCGAGGTCGTCTCCGGTCCGCACCTTCAAGAAGGTGGCCATCTCTTCGCTGAGGAGGACCGCGTGGGGGTCGGACGCGATCTTGGAGAGTGCCCGGCTGCTAGTGGAGTCGACGAAGTGCTCGTCGTGCAGGGGGGCGATGGCTTGGTAACCGTGAGGGTCGACCGCGGCAAGGTTGGCCGGGTCGGAGGTGCGCGCGCTGGTGAGGATCACGTTGCTGGTGGCGAAGATGACGGGCGTCGCCTGCGGGACCGCCTTGCTGGTGAGTCGGGTGCTGTCGGAGATGTCGAGTTGGGGCTGGGCCCCGGCGGCTTGGGTGACCCGTAGGTCGGCGCCGGTGGCGAACCGGGCGTCCTCGCTCTTGGCCTGGTCGTAGGAGGCGGTGAAGGTGGCCAACGTCGTGAGGAGAGCCACGATCAACGTGACGAGGGCAGCAGCGTTCGCGATCGGCCACGGCCGTCGTCCGATGTTGAGCTGGGCCAGCCGCCACCTCAGTGGTTGGAGGTCAGCCCGCGAGCCGGGGTCCAGCCGGCCCAGGGCGGTCGAGATGAAGCGGGCCGCGACAAGGGAGCCGCCGACCCAGGCGGCAAGGGGTAGCAATAGGAGCTTGAGGTTGAGGTCGACGCCCCGTCCGAAGTACACAGACCCGGGCGCGCCGGCGAAGGCCCCGAGAGTGAGGGCCACCGTGGTGCCGATGACAACCACCGTGACGATCAGTAGGTCGACATGGAGGCGTCGCCACAGCGGTGCGCGTCGGAGGTATGCCGCGCGGTCCTCGTTGATCTCCCGGTCGACCGAGCGGCGCGCGGTCAGGTAGAGCGCCAGTCCGGTGGCGACGAAACCGGCGAGCGTCCCCAACGCCGCAGAGGTCAGGAGGTCGGTGGTGCGGGCCCGAGCGAGCGACTGAGCTCCCAACAATTGTCTGGTGGCGAGGTAGCCGACGGCGAGGCCGACGACCGAGCCGGCAGCCGTGATGAGCGTGGTGTGCAGCGCGAGCATCCGGAGCAGCTGGCGTCGGCTGGCGCCCCGGATGCGCAGGACGGCGTGCTCGCGTCGTTGGGTCTCTGCGAGGACGTTGCCAGCGTAGGCGGACAGCATCGCGGCCAGCAGGGCCCCGGGCACGCCGAGGAAGACGAACAGTCGTTTGGCCGCGGCGGAGTCGGCCACGGCGACCGAGAGGGTGTTGGAGATGTTGTCGAGAAGGTAGTCGTCCTGGTAGGGAGCCACCTGCATCACCGCGTCGGCCACGGCCTGGGTCTGCGTCAGTGCCGTCTGCGGATCGGCATCGAGGGCTTCACGGTCGAGGGTGAGGTCGACCTCGCGGATAGGTGGGGTCTTGAAGTCGTTGCGAATGCGGAGGGCCCGCTCGTAGGCCGGCTGGATGCGGTCGGCGAAGAGTCCTGAGCTGACCGCGACGGACAGCGGGGTGTACTGGAAGGTCTCCAGGTCTCCGCCGCGCCGGGAGGTGAAGAGCGTTCGTGCCCGGCTGAAGTCGGCGGTGCCGGAGACGGGCAGATGGATTCGGCGACCGTCAGGCAGGTCGAGGGTCACGGTGTCCCCGACGGCGATCGCGAGCTCGTCGGCCACCTCGGCCGAGACCACGGCCGCGTCGGGTCGCCAGCTGCCTGTGCGGAGGCGGATGTCCTGGTGACGCCTGGCGAAGCCCGGTTCGAAACCGAAGACTCTCCCCGGGCCGGGAGCCAGGTGTCCGGACGCGCCGATCGAGGAGTCCGGTAGTGCACCGATCGAGAGTGGCTCGGCCGCAGCGACCCCGCGGACGCCGGCGAGCTTGGCGGCGAGTTCGGCCAGTGGGGTCTCGGCGGGTCGGTTGGCCGGCACGGGGCTGACGGTCTCGCTGGTGGAGACGCTGGAGCGAACCGATTGCGGCTGGGCCGTGGTGTCGATCGCGATCTGGTAGGTGATCCGGTGGTGGCCTCCCGAGGCCAGGGTGCCGAGGTTCAGCCCGGCGCCCGTGGATCCCGCGGCGAGCGGGTTCGCGCCTCCCGATGCAGGGAGCGGTCGGCCGTCGAGGAAGGCGCTGCCCTTCTTGAAGGTCACGCCGGGCTGGGGTTGGGAGCGGACGGTGACCTCGTGGGCGGGGAATCGGCCGCGGTTGGAGACCGTGAGGACAACCTGGCCGACCCCGGGCTCCCCAGTCTGTTCAACCGTCTGGTGGAGTCGCACGCCATTGCCTGCGGTGCCTTGCACGATGCGTTGCATGTCGATGGTCAGTGCCGAGACCGATCGCTGGGTCATCGAGGCCGTGAGCCCGTCGATGAAGAAGAGCACGCCGCAGAACAGGCCGACCCCGACGGTGATCCCGACAACCGTGGTCAAGGTGCGACGGAGGTTGCGGCGCAGGTCCGCCAGGATGTAGCTGAGCGTCATCGGTCCTGCCTGTCGTGGCGTTGGGGGCGCAGGTGGAACGTCGTTCCGATTGACGTGGCCACGGCGGGGTCGTGGGTGACCAGCACCAGGGTCGCGCCTACGAAGCGCGTGGCCTCGAGCAGTGTGCGCACCACCGCCCGGGCCGCGACGTCGTCGAGGGAGCCGGTCGGCTCGTCCGCCAGCACGAGGGACGGTCGGGGTGCGACTGCGCGTGCAACTCCAACTCGCTGTCGCTGGCCGCCGGAGAGCTGGTCGGGATAGCGAGAGGCGAGCTCGTCCACTCCGAGCTCGGTCAGCACCTCCGTGCAGCGGGCCGTGGCGTTGGCGCCGGAATCGGCCACGGCCAGAGCCAGCGCGACGTTCTCTTCGACCGTCAGGTGGGGTAGCAGGTTGTCTGCCTGGTACACCATGCCCAGGTGGCGGCGTCGGAAGGCGGTGCGGGCAGAGCCGCTCAACGAGGACAGTTCTGTCGCGCCCACCTTGACGGTGCCGGCGGTGGGTGTGGTCAGCCCGGCGAGCAACGACAGGAGCGTTGACTTGCCGCTACCGCTCGGGCCCATGACGGCGACTGCGTCGCCGGCTTTCACGTCGAACGAGGCGAGGTCGAGGGCCCGAACGGCTCCTTCAGGGGCTGGGTGGTCGACGAGCACGTCGCGGACGGACACGCCGTCTCCGGAGTCGCCTGTCCGGTACTCCGTTGTCATTGCCTCACCGCCGCCGAGGCGAGGGCAAGCCTGTGATCGTGGATGGAGTACCTGATGGGCATCGCCTCGGCGAGCTCCCGGTCGTGGGTGACCAGCACCAGGGCCCAGGGTCCGTCGAGGATCTCGGCCATGACCTGGGCGGCGTTGGATTGGTCGAGCTGGGCGACGGCCTCGTCGGCAAGGATCAGGTCGGGCCCTTTGGCGATGGCCACCGCGACGGCCACGCGTTGGGCTTCGCCGCCGGACAGGGTCCGCGGCAGGTTGTGGGAGCGGTGGGCGACCCCGAGCGCGGCTAAGGTGTCGCGGGCGCGTCGGCGGCAGTCTCGTCGGGACCCGAAGTGTCCCAGTCGCAGGGCGAGCTCGACGTTCTCCTGCGCGGAGAGGAACGGGATCAGGTTCTCTGACTGCAGTGCGATCCCGATGTGTCGGGCTCGCAGTCGGGCGCGGTCGCGGTCTGGCAGCGATTCCAGGTCGTGTCCCAGGACGTGGACGCGACCGTGGGTGGGTCGAAGGAGTCCGGCAATCAGCGACAAGAGCGTCGACTTGCCAGACCCGGAGGGGCCGACGAGGCTGATCCGTTCTCCCCGATGAATGGTCAGGTCGATCTTCTCCAGGACCGGCGGCGTGTCCGGACGGCCGTAGGTCTTGGAAACTTCATGGAGCTCGACCAGGTTCTCGGTGCTCACCGGACACGCTTCGCGTCGGGAGCATCGGCGAAGACGTCCGGGGCGACCGTGCGTGCGTGTGCTTCCAGGTCGAGGACGAGCTTGCTCTTCCTCGCTGTTCCGCTCGGCGTGAGCTCGATGAAGTTCAGGAGCTGAAAGGTGTCCTGGTGAAGGCTGGCATCGAGCGGGACGTTGTCGATCACGCCGACGCCGGGTGCGTAGTACTTGTTCTCGTTGTCAGGGGCGTCGACCTCGCCTTCCTGGACCACCCGTACGTCCTTGTAGCACCCGAACTTCACGCAGTGCTTCACCCCGACCTCGACGGGCTTGCCGACGGAGGGTTTCTCCCCGTCAGCGGCGGAGATGCACCACTGCGGGGTGTCCGCGGTCACCTTCGCGGGCGCCAGGATTCCTACCAGCGTCGAGTCCGACGCCCCCAACCACGCGCTCTCCACGTCGGTGAACTGCCCGCCCTCATAGGCCTCGGTGTAGCCGCCGAAGATCCAGACGTTGCCGTCCTTGTCCAGAGCCAGGTAGTCCATGCCGACCTCGGCGACCTCGCCGGCGTCGGTGGACTCGTCGAGCATCGCGATGGCGGGCACACCGTCGATTTGCCGGACGACGTCGGTCATGGTGGAGGTGACGGTGAAGGGCACCTTCCTCGATCCGACTTCCGTCGTACCGCCGCGGACCCACTGCATCCCCGGCTTCAGCGGGTGGTAGGGGTTGGTGTCTCGCGTGGGGTCGACGAAGCTGGCAGGGTCGATCTCCGCCTGCGTGCACGCGCCGGCCTGCGACTTCCCGTCGCTCGTGGCGGTGCCCCCGCACGCGGAGAGAAGACAAACCAACGCGGTAGTGACGGCGACGCCCAGGGTCAGCTTGCTGGGAACACGGTCAGCGACGGGGTGTGTCATGGTTCGACCGTGGCAGGTGTCAACTGAAGGCATCCTGAAGGCGGCACGACGGCGGCGTGCCTGCACCTGCGCTCCTGCTACTGACCCGGTGGCGAGAGCGGGAGCCTGAGTCGCATGGTTGTCCCACGGCTGGCATCGACCAGGTCGACGCTCCCCCCGTTGCGTTCGGCGAGCTCGCGGGCGATCGACAGGCCGAGGCCGCTGCCTCCGCGGCGGGACCTGGCCGTCTCGGCTCGGTGGAAACGGTCGAAGATCTTGTCCCGGTGCTCCGCGGGCACGCCCGCTCCGTCGTCGACCACGAGGAGTTGTGCACACCTCCACCCGTCCACGTCCGCGCTGTCGACCACCAGTCGTACGCGGCTTTCAGCATGCTCCGCAGCATTGTCAAGCAGGTTCCTGACGATGCGACGGACATCAGCAGCATTGGCGTACGCCGGCGCAGCCGAGACCGCACCGGTGTCGACGTCCGCCGCGCTGCTGCTCCGTGCTCGGGCAGCCTCCTCGAGAACGATCGCGTCCAGGTCGAGATGCGTGGGGGAGGCAGCGCCGTGCGCGTCGATGGAAGCGAGCTCGAGCAGATCCCCGACCAGCCGCTCCATGTCTGCCGTTGCGCCCAGCACCTCATCGCGCAGCCGCGCCGCGTCGACGCCGTCGGAGCCGGCCAGGGCGACCTCGAGGGCGACCCGTTGCGCTGTCAGCGGGCTCTGCAGGTCGTGGGAGACGTCCGCGACGAAGTCACGCTGCCGCCGCGCGGCGACATCCAGGCGTTCGAGCATCGCGTTCATCGTGGCCGCAAGTCTTCCGACCTCGTCCTCGACCCCATCGCCGGCCACGCGCCTGTCGAGGTTCTCCTCCGTGATCCGGTCCACCTCCGCCCGAATCCGGTCGAGACGTCCGATCACCCGGCCCAGAAGCAGCCAGATCGCGACCCCGAGCAGCACAACGATCACGGGTACGCCAACACCCAGAGCCCACCGCAGGACCACCGACGCCTCTGAGACCGCCTCCAGGCTGTTCCCGACGTACACCGTGACCGACCCTTTTGGACTCGGGCCCGAGGCGTACCAGAACCGGTAGGTCTCGACCTCCTGGTCGTCAGGCGCCTGGAAGGTACTCGTCTGAACCTCCTCGCCCGGATGTAGTCGGGCCACCGCCGGGCGCCCCGCGACGTTGGGGGAGGCAGCCAGCACGATCCCGTCGTCGGCGACGACCTGGGCGACCCCGTTTTCGTCGACGTTGCGCAACGTCCTCGGCAGGTCACCCTTGCGCGCCAGGGCGAGCAAGTCGTCGACCCGAGACCGGGACAGCTGGTCTGAGGCTGCAGTCAACCGGTTCTCGAGAATCTGCACCAGCAGCACCGATCCCACCGCCAGGAGGACCGCGAACACGAGCGTGCCGATCAGGGTTGCCCTGGCGCGCAGGCTCAACCTCATCCTCATGTCTCGCCCGGCGCTTCCAACTCTGGTCTGGAACCAGCCGCGGGCTGCGCCACGTCGTCGACGACCCGATAGCCGACCATCCGGACCGTCTGCAGGGAGCGCCGGTCGAATGGCTCATCGATGCGTTGCCGAAGCTGTCGCACGTAGACCTCGACGATGTTGGGATGCCCGTCATAGGCAAAGTCCCACACGTGCTCCAGGATCTCCGTCTTGGACAGGATCCGGTCGCCGTGCCGCATCATGAATTCCAGGAGCGAGAACTGCTTGGGAGTCAGGTCGACCGGGATGTCCCCGCGCCAGACTTGGTGCACAGCCGGGTCCAGGCGCAGGTCCCCGACCTCGAGAACGGTGGGCCGCTCTCGGTTGTCCCGCCGCAGCAGGGCCCGCAGCCGGGCCGTCAAGACCATGAACGAGAACGGCTTGGACAGGAAGTCGTCGGCCCCGGCGTCGAGAGCCCGCGTCTCCTGCTCGGGGCCACTGCGCGCCGTGAGCATCAGGATCGGCGTCCAATCCCCTGACTCCCGTCTCCGCGCACAGAGGACGTCCCCTGCCACGCCGGGCAGCATCACGTCCACCACCATGGCGTCGTAGGTGTTTTCGGCGGCATACCACTCACCGTCAGTGCCGGTCAGGGCGACATCGACCGCATAACCCTCGGACTCCAGCCCACGTCGCAGGGCCGCCGCGAGCTGCTTATCGTCCTCGACCACAAGAATTCGCACAACGACAGGATCTCAGCCGCTGCTGAAGGCTCGCTGAAGGTGAACTGATCTGACCGGCTTCAGGGTGGCTTCAGCGAACGCCGACCAGGCTGTGGACCAGGTTGAACGATCACGAAAGGAGAGCCATGCGCAAGCGAGTAGTCATTGCCGCAGCCGGGATCGGCGCCGCCCTGGCGGTCGCCGGTGGGGGTGTCGCCGTCGCCACGAGTGGTGGTGACGACGGTCCGGTGAGCCATCAGTACACCCAGGAGCAGGCCGACGCCGCGACCTCGGCGGCACTCGAAGCGACCGGTGGAGGGACCGCGAACAGCGTCGAGACCGACAATGAGAACGGCGCGACCTACGAGGTCGAGGTCACCAAGCCCAACGGGGCCACCGTCGACGTACGCCTGGACGAGAACTACCAGGTGGTCGTCATCGAGGGCGACAGCGACTCCGGCGGCAACTGACCACCACCACCCCCGGCAGCAGGGTGCGGCGCCAGCCGCACCCTGCTGTGTGTCGCTGTGTGTCGCAGTGCCGTGCGCCGGCAAGTCAGCCGCCCAGACCCACGCGCCTTGCCCCGGCGTGGAGGGCGACTATTCGGACGGTGCGCTAAGCGAGCCGGCGTCGCCCAACGGCCGCTCTCAGGGTGCTCACAGCGGATACCTCGCACCATGGATCTGGTCCCTCGGACCACGCAGATCCACCCACTTCCGCTGGAGGCCATGCCATGAATCCATCGCAGCACGCATATTCTTCTGCTTCCTGGTCGCCCACTCGTCGTCGAACACGAGTCTCTGCCGCCGTGTTGACCGCGGCTCTCCTCGCTCTGTCCGCACTGCTGGGTGCGTGTGGAGGCTCGTCGTCGAACACGGGCTCGGAGTCGGGGACGGTGAAGGAGTACAGCCCCGCTGGCGACATCCCCGACGACCAGGTGTTCGTGGACTACACCGACACTTCAGGCCGGGTGACGATCAAGGTCCCCGAGGGCTGGGCACAGTCGGACACCGCGAACGGCGTCAGCTTCACCGACAAGCTCAACACGATCCAGCTTGAGGTGCTCGACGCCAGCCAGCAGCCGACCGAGGCCACGGTCAAGAGCGACGACCTGCCACAGCTCCTGAGCTCGATGAGCAACTACTCCGGCGGAGAGGTCTCCAGCGTCGACCGTGCGGGAACCACCGCGATCCTCGCGACGTATGAGGCCGACGGCCCGAAGGATGATGTGACCGGTAAAACCGTCACCGACGCCTTCGAGCGGTACGTCTACTTCCAAGACGGCGTCGAGGCGATTCTCACCCTGTCGGGCCCGACCGGGGCCGACAATGTCGACCCGTGGCGGCTCGTCAGCGACTCACTGCGCTGGAAGTGACCGATGACCGCCACGACGGCGCAGACCTCGACCACGGTGACCGCACCGGGAACACCAGCGGTGGCGGCGGAGAACGTGTACCGCTTCTACCGGTCCGGGGACGAGGAGACCCTCGCGCTGCGCGGCGTGAGCCTGCTGGTCCAGGCGGACGAGTTCGTGGTGATCAACGGCCCCTCGGGGTCGGGCAAGTCCACCCTGCTGGCCTGCCTGACCGGGGCAGACGAGCCATCCGGGGGCAGCATCCGCATCGCCGGAGAGCGGATCAACCACCGCTCCCAGAAGGACCGCGACCGGATCCGAGCCAGCTCCATCGGGGTGATGGCACAGTCGGGCAATCTGGTCAGCCACCTGCGGATCCGCGACAACCTGCGCTTGGCCGCCCACCTGGCCGACACCGGTCGGTCCTACCAAGGAGCTGCCCGGACGCGCACTGCACCGTCGTGGACAGCGACGGCCGAGGAGCTGGGGATCGGACAACGGCTTGATGCCTGGCCCGAGGAGCTCTCCGGCGGCGAGTCCGCTCGGGCAGCGCTGGCCGTCGCCCTCGCAGCAGGCCCGCTCGTGCTGGTCGCCGACGAACCTACCGGCGAGCTGGACGCTCACACCGAGGCATCCCTGATCGAGCAGCTGCGGGCGGTGGCCGCGCGTGGGGTCGCGGTGATCGTGGCCAGCCACAGCGACGCAGTGGCGGCCGGCGCCGACCGCGTCGTCCGCCTCAACGAGGGACAGGTCGTCCCATCGTGACCACCACCACGAGTGGAACGATCGGGCGACCTGCGTCGGTTCCGGCGACAGCGGTCGTCGAGGCCGATCAGGTGTCGGTGACCTACGGCCGCGAGGACGCGACGGTCCGTGCGCTGGTCGAGGCAAGCCGTCGGCTGCTTCCGGGCGACACGATCGCGCTGTGTGGCCCGTCCGGGTCGGGCAAATCGACCCTGCTTCACGTAGTCGCCGGACTCGTGCCACCCACATCGGGGCACATCCGTTGGCCCGGGCTGGACCCATCGGTCCCCCTCAGGCAGCAGATCGGCGTGGTGTTCCAGGCACCCAGCCTCATCCCCGCGCTGAGCGTGGTGGAGAACGTCGAGCTACCGCTGCTGCTTCACGGCAGCAGCCCGCCCGCCGAGGCCCGCGACCTTGCCCTGGCTGCCTTGCGCGACCTCGACCTCGATGGCCTGTCCGCTGCCCTGCCGGAGGAGATCTCCGGCGGCCAGGCCCAGCGTGTGGCCGTGGCCCGCGTCCTGGCCGCACGACCCCGATTGATCTGCGCCGACGAACCCACCGGGCGGCTCGACCTGGACCACGCCCTAATGGTCACCAACCTCCTGCTCCGCGCCGCCAGCCAGCTCGGCGCTCCGTTGCTGGTAGCCACCCACGACCCCCGTATCGCTGACCGGCTCGGGACGACCTGGCCGATCGCCGACGGCCGACTGGCCGAGGAGCCCCGATGAGCAGCATGCTGGAAGGCCTCCACCACCACGTGGCCTGGATCTCCGGAACGACCCGACGCCGCCGCGGCCGGTTCCTGGCTGCGGTCGCCGGGGTCGCGCTGACGGTCACCACATTGGCGTTCCTCGCGATGTTCATCAGCGCCTCGCGCGCCACCATGACCGACCGTGCCGCCGCCAGCGTCGCCGTGGACTGGCAGGTCGCCCTCGACAACCCCGCCGACACCGCCCGCGTCACCGACACGCTCACGGCTCGCGGCGGCGTGACCGCGGTCGACCCGGTCGAGTTCCTCAACGCACGAGGCATCGAGGCAACCACCGGTGGCACTCGGCAGGTGACGGGCAAGGCCGCGGTCCTCGGTCTTCCCGCGACATACCGCCGCGACTTCCCCGACGCGATCAGGACCCTTGTAGGTTCAGACACCGGGGTGCTCCTGGCACAGCAGACCGCAGCGAACCTGCACGTCGAGCCCGGCCAGGAGATCACCCTGCTGTGGGGCGACCGGCCCACCACTGTCACCGTCACCGGTGTCGTCGAGCTCCCGCAGGCCGACTCGCTGTTCCAGAAGGTCGGAGCACCACCGCAGTCGCAGCCTCTGGCCCCACCGGACAACGTTGTCCTGATGCCCACCGCGCTGGCACACAAGCTCGCCACCGGCTCCGGCGTCACCCCCAAGGTCCAGATCCACGTCGCACTGACCGGCACCCTCCCCGCCGACCCCGCATCGGCCTACGCAGCGACCCTGGCCGACGCCAACAACCTCGAAGCCGAGCTCGCCGGGTCGGTCCGGGTCGGCAACAACCTGGGCGCGGCCCTGGACGCGGCCCGCGAGGACGCGGCGTACTCCCAGATCCTCTTCCTGTTCCTCGGCGCGCCTGCGGCGGTGCTGGCCGGGCTGTTGACCGCCGTGGTGGTCGGCTCGGGTGAGGATCGCCGTCGCGGCGAGCTCGCCCTGCTCCGGCTCCGAGGGGCCCGCCGCCGAACGGTGATGACTCTCGCGGCGGCCGAGGCCGCCTGCGTCGGTGTCGTAGGCACCCTTGCCGGGGTGGGCGCTGCCATGCTCGCTGGCCGGTTCGCGTTGCACAGCGTGACCTTCGGTGCCACGTCGAAGGCGGGGATCGTGTGGCTTGTGGCCATCGGCCTAGTCGGCTTCCTCACGGCTCAGGCCTGCTATCTGCTGCCCACGGTCAGGGACCTGCGTGCCCTGACCGTCGCCGACAGCAGACGCCAGTTCGGCGCAACCCGGACGCCGAATCGGTACGCCGGCCTCGTCGTCGCCATGATCCTGCTGGTCGTCTCCGGGCTGGTGTTCTGGGCAACCTCGCGCAGCAAGTACGCCCTCGTGCTTGCTCCCGAGGGCGTGCCGAAGCTGTCGATCAGCTACTGGGCGTTCGCCGCGCCGGCACTGCTGTGGATCGGCGCGTACCTCCTTACCCGCGACGGCGGCTCAGTCGCCCTTCGCTATGCGCGGCGGCCGCTGACCATGGTTCTGGCTCCGCTGAACCGGCGGATCACCTCGACCGTCGTGGCTGGCGTCATCCGCAACCGAGCCGTGATCGCGCGTGCCTCGACGCTGCTCGCCCTCGCCGTTGCCTTCGCGATCTCGGCCGCCACCTTCAACAGCACCTACGCCCAGCAATCCGAGGTCGACGCCCAGCTCACCAACGGCGCCAACGTCCAGGTCGTGCTCCCACCCTCAGGGTCGGCCTCTGCCCCCGCCGCTGAGCAACGCATCGCACAACAGCTCGACGCAATCCCAGGGGTACGCCGCGTCGAGCCGCTACAGCACCGCTTCGCCTACGTCGGAAACGACCTGCAGGACCTCTACGGCATCGACGCCCAGACCCTGCCCACGGTCACCGCTTTCCAAGACGCCTACTTCCAAGGCGGCACCGCAGACCAGATCCTGACTCGGCTGCGCGGCACCCCCTCCGGGGTGCTGGTTAGCGCCGAGACCGTCACCGACTTCAACCTCAGCCTCGGTGACCATCTCAAGCTGCGGCTGCCCGACGCCACCTCGGGAAGCCTCCGCCCGATCGAGTTCACCTACGTCGGCGTCGCCAACGAATTCCCCACCGCACCCAAGGACAGCTTCCTGGTCGCCAACGCCAGCTACGTCGCCGACCAGACCCATGACCCCACCGCGGGCACGTTCCTCGTCGACACCGAGCCCGGGCAGGAACGCGCCGTCGCGGACGCGGCCCGCAGCGCCCTGGGGACCTCAGCCGCCGTCACAGACATCACCCAGACCCGCGGACTGATCGGGTCCAGCCTGACGGCAGTGGACCTACGCGGCCTCACGCGCGTTGAGCTCGTTCTCGCCGCGCTGCTGGTCCTGGCCGCCGCGGCCTTGGTCACCGGTCTCCAGCTCGCCGAACGCCGACGCACCTTCGCCATCGCCCAGGTACTCGGCGCACGACGTCGACAACTGGTCAACCTCGCCATCAGCGAGGCCGCCCTGACCAGCGCGATCGGCCTCATCGCCGGAGGCATCGTCGGATGGGCGATGAGCCACATGCTCGTCAAGGTCCTCTCCGGAGTCTTCGACCCCCCACCCGCATCCCTCGCGATTCCCTGGGCCTACCTCACGACCATCGCCCTGGCGACCCTCGCCGCCATAGCGACGGCCAGCGCGGTCGCTGCACGGCTCAGTGCCAGTACCACCGTCGCCGACCTGCGGGATCGCGACTGAACCGCACTGAGCCCACCCGTACTGCACCCAGCGTGCCCGCAGCAACGGTCGGCGACTTGAACGTCCATGTGCTCGCGATTGAGCGGATCGCATCACCGTCGCAGCATTGGGCGTCGACGTTGAGAGCCGACCTCGGCGTCGGGTGGGCACCCACCGAAGCGGTGACGCCGCAGCTGCTTCGACGCCTCCGGCATGTGCCTGTGTCAGAGGTTGCCCAAGTCAAGCCTGCGTGCCTCGGCGGCAGCCCGTTCCCCGGCGGTGGCTCGGGTGTAGCGGACGAGCATGTCAGTGCGGGTCCAGCCGGCCATGGCCATGAGTCCAGACTCTGACCCGCCCTTGGCGAGCCAGCGGTGGGCTGCGGTGTGGCGGAGTCTGTGGGGATGGAAGCCGTCGATGCCGGCCAACTTCGCGCGGCGACGAAGGGCGCGGCCGAGCCCGTCGTACCGGAAACTGGTTCCGCGCGCCCCCAACCAGACAGCGGACTCCTCAGCCCCGGGGTGGTCCCGGCGCAGCTCGAGGTAGGCCTCGAGCGCTCTGGCGGTTGCCGGGCCGACCGGAATGACCCGGCCTCGGCCGCCCTTGCCCAAGCGGATGGTGATCCGACCGGCTGGCAGGTCGAGGTCGCCGGTGTGCAGCGCGATCAGTTCGCCGGCGCGGATGCCGGTCTCCATCATCAGCCGAATGATGGCCTCGTCCCGCCGGTGGTGCAGTGGCTCACCGCGGCGATGGGTCGGGGTGGTGCAGGTGGCGATGAGGGCTCGTAGTTCGTCGTCGCTCAGCGGCATGACGACCGGGTAGCGCTGCGCGGGCCCCTTGATCCCGACGAAGGGGTCGCCCGGCAATTGGCTGGTGGCGATGAGCCAGGCGGCGAAGCGCCGCACCGCGAGCTGGCGGGTCCGCACTGTCCCCGGAGCAGAGCCGGTGTCGAGCAGTTCGGCCATCCAGGTGTGCAGCGACGTCCTGGCCATGGGGACGGCGTTCGTGGTCTTGCACCACCGCAGGTAGCGCTCCGTCCCGTCACTGTAGACAGCGATCGTGCCGGGACTCTTGTTCTCGGCACGCAGCGCCAACTGCCATTCCGGGATCAGCGCCGTCAGCGCGGCGGCCTGCCCGCTGCTGATTGGAGCAGTGACGGTCAGTTCGGAGGAGATCGGTGGGGTGTGTGGGTTCATGGCCGCACTCGATCAGCGGGCGCACCGGGCGTCGGGCTGCTCGGGAGAACCTGGGGATCAGGGCGGTGGAGGCAGCGTCCGAATATCCCGTCACTAAGTGGACACTTGATCAAGTTCGTAAATGCTTTCAGGCTCGGAATCCGTAGATTCCGAGCCTGAAATTCGTAGCGGGGGCAGGATTTGAACCTGCGACCTCTGGGTTATGAGTGCCGTAATCCCTCACCAACTGCCTCACCACTTGGCTCACATTGTGTCGACAGGTGAGCCACTCTGAGCGTAAAGTCGCAGGTCAGAGCCCTATTCAGATTCCGCCTCCTTTCGCTGACCTTCGCTGGCTTTCGGGGCAACGTTTGCGGACACTGTGCGGACATTGCTGATTTCGAGTCTCTCGGGAGGCAGTCATGGCGTGGATCAAGGAGCGTGTCACCGGTGACGGGGACAAGCGGTTCGTGGCCTGCTACCGCGACGCCGAAGGCGTACAGCGGTCGGCCGGCACCTTCTCGTCTCGCCGTGCCGCCGAACGCGCCGCGAACCGGGAGGAGGCCAAGGTCCGAGACGGCACGTGGCATGACCACTCCCGCGGTGTCGTCACCTTCGCCGAGTACGTCGAGACCGTGTGGCTGCCCTCCAAGCAGGTCGAGACCTCGACGTTGGCGGCGTACCGGTCGGTCAAGTCCCTCGTAGTGGTGTAGCGCTGCGTGGGCTTCGGCGGTGGCCGTGGCGACGACCTTGTCCTTCACGCCCCCTGATTGGCGAGGATGCATCCTCGGGCCTCGCCGAAGCCGATCCGGGTGCCGCCCGGTCCGGGTGCTGTGGCGGACAGGACGATCTCGTCGCCGTCCTCGAGGAAGGTGCGCTGCGCGCCGCCCACGTCGACGGGCTCCTGCCCGCCCCAGGTGAGCTCGATGAAGGCGCCGCGCTGGCCCTTGTCCGGACCGGAGATCGTGCCGGAGGCGAAGAGGTCACCCGTGCGGGTCGGGGCGCCGTTGACTGTGAGGTGGGCGAGCATCTGGGCCGGCGACCAGTACATCGCGGCGTACGGCGGTCGGCTGACGACGTGGCCGTTCCACTCGACCGCCAGGTCGATGTCCAGTCCCCACGGTTCGTCCAGAGCGAGGTAGGGCAACACTGTCGGTTCCTGGACGGGCGTCGCCACCCGGGCGGCCTCCAGCGCGAGCAGGGGAACGACCCACGGGGAAATCGTCGAGGCGAACGACTTCCCGAGGTTGGGCCCCAGCGGCACGTACTCCCAGGCCTGGATGTCGCGCGCGGACCAGTCGTTGAAGAGCACCACACCGAAGATGTGCTCGTCCGCCCGGTCGACCGGGATCGGTTCGGCCATCGGGTTGCCCATGCCGACGACGAAACCGAGCTCGGCCTCGATGTCGAGCCGGGTCGACGGGCCGAACACCGGGGCGTCATCCGATGGGGCCTTGCGCTGGCCTGCGGGGCGCACGATGTCGGTGCCCGACACCACGATCGACGAAGAGCGGCCGTGGTAGCCGATCGGCAGGTGCTTCCAGTTGGGCGTCAACGGGTCCGGGTTGTCGGGGCGGAACAGCCGTCCGAGGTTCGAGGCGTGGTGCTCGGAGGCGTAGAAGTCGACGTAGTCACCGACCTGGAACGGCAAGTGCAAGGTCACTGCGGCTAGCGGGTGCACCGCCGCCGCGAGCACGTCACCCTGGAGCGCTGCGATCACCCGCGCCCGCACGTCGATCCAGCGCTTCCGGCCCTGCGCCATGAAGGCGTTGAGTGAGGACTGCCCGAACGTCGCCTCGTCGTCGAGCACCAGACCGAGGTCGACGACATGGTCGCCGTAGCGGACCGCGACCCGCGCGGCCTGGCCCGCCACGGTGTAGACGCCGTACGGGAGGTTGTGCAGGCCGAACAGATCGTCGGACTGGACGTCGAGCGTGGTCATGCGAGGTCCTCCGTCAGGCGGGTGTCGATCAGACCAAGCCCGGCGAGCTCCTCGACCGGCTCGGTGACCGAGCAGGTCCCGAAGGACCGGAATGTGTTGCGGACCTCGGGGGACAGGGTCCGCACCCGGTCCGCGACCCGCGTACCGTCGCGGTCCGCGAGCAGCTCCGCGAGCTCTTCCTCCTCGGCTCCGTCGAGCGCTGCGCCGGTGGCGGTGAACAGGTTGAGGAAGCCGTGCTGCTCGAACTTCGTCTGGGGGTCGGTGTTGCGGAGCGCGTGATGCAGGCCTGCGGTGGCCTTGAAGGGCACCCCCGCGGCGGTGAGAGAGGCAACGGCTGCGGCCAGCTCGGTCTCGTCTGGATAGAGATCGGCGCTGACCCCACCGGTGCGCAGCTTGGCCATGAAGCCGGTGCCGGACAGCGCGTTGACCAGCTCCGCTCGACGTTCGTCCCTGGGCAGCTCGATGTAGACAGGGACCGCGCGGTCGCCCAGCGCGCGCTTCAGGAAAGGCACCACCTCGGCGGAAGCCGCGTCGTCGGGCAGAGCGACCTCGACGGACTCCAGCCGTGCGGGCGCGATCTCGTCGACGTACGCCACCGCTGCCGCTACCTGATGGAGCGGCACGGTCAATGACAGGCGGAACGAGCGCGGCGCAAGGTTGTCGGCAATCGGGGCCAGCCGTTCGAGGTCCTTCGCGGCGAGCACGAAGGCCCCGACCATCGGCGCGTAGGCCGCCGCCTCGTGCCGGCCGTAGGCAGGCACAGCATCGGCCAACGGCAGGTTGCCCGGCGGGAAGACGGCAGCGTCGTCGCAGAGTCCGGCGAACAGGGGCGGTACTTCGACGCTCATCCGCCCGTCTCTCCCGTCTTGCCTCTGTCTCCGCGTGCCCAGGAGTAGGCGTAGACGCCGTCGTCGATGTCCCGAGCGGCCTCGCCCAGCTCGAGCGGGCGGAAGGTGTCGACCATGACCGCGAGCTCGTCGAAGTACTCGGCGCCGATGCTGCGCTCGTAGGCGCCGGGCTGCGGGCCGTGCGGGTGGCCGCCGGGGTGCAGGCTGATCGAGCCCTGGCCGATGCCCGATCCCCTGCGGGCCTCGTAGTCGCCGCCGCAGTAGAACATGACCTCGTCGGAGTCGACGTTGGAGTGGTAGTAGGGCACCGGGATCGACAGCGGGTGGTAGTCGACCTTGCGAGGCACGAAGTTGCAGATCACGAAGTTGTTGCCCTCGAAGACCTGGTGAGCCGGCGGTGGTTGGTGCACCTTGCCGGTGATTGGCATGTAGTCGTGCACGTTGAACGCATAGGGGTAGAGACAGCCGTCCCAGCCGACGACGTCGAAGGGGTGGTCGGGCAGCACATGGACCGTGCCCGCGATGCCGCCGGGGCCGGGACCACGGTGCTTGATATAGACCTCGACGTCGCTTCCCTCGACCACACCGGCATCCGAGGGGCCGCGGAGGTCGCGTTCGCAGTACGGCGCGTGCTCCAGGAGCTGCCCGAAGCGGGACAGGAACCGCTTGGGCGGCGTGATGTGCGAGTTGGCTTCGATCGCGTAGATCCGCACACTGCCCTTGGGCACGATCCGGTGGGTGGTCGCCCGCGGGATGATCGCGTAGTCGCCCTGAGCCAACTCGAGGTCACCGAAGACCGTCTCGACGGTCGCTTCGCCGGACTCGACGTACAGGCACTCGTCACCGATCGCGTTGCGGTAGTACGGCGACGTCGTGTCTGCCACGACGTAGGACAGGCGCACGTCGGCGTTGCCCAGGAGCAGCCGCCTGCCGGTGACCGCGTCCACTCCGGCGGTGCTCTCGTCGAAGAGCTTGTGGGGCACGAGGTGGATCGGCACCAGAGGGTGGTTCGGCGTCGTGGTCAGGTCGGGCAGCTCCCACACCCGGTACTCGCTGATCGCCGACGGGATGCTCCGGTGGTAGAGCAGCGAGGAGTCGGAGGAGAAGCCCTCCTCGCCCATCAGCTCCTCGTAGTAGAGCGTGCCGTCGGGGGCACGGTGCTGCGTGTGGCGCTTCTGCGGAACGTGGCCCACTGAGCGGTAGTACGGCATCTCGGTTCCTCTTCTCTCGTGGGAGTCAGGGGGTGGCGCCGATGGCGCGGCGTGCGGCCGCGGCCAGGTCGGCAGGGTCAGCGGAGGTGAGCACGGCGGCGACGTGCCCATCGGGCCGGAGCAACCAGGTCTCCCCCGGCTGCGCGGCCAGCGCGCCGGTGAGGGTGCCCGAAGAGTCGATGTCCGCCATCCGCAGCACGCGGGTCGGTGCCTCGGTGGCCTCCTTCAGGACGATCGCGATCTCGGCGGCGTCGACGCCGTCGGTGGTCAGCGCAAGTAGGCCGTCGCGGACCAGCTGGCGCACGCGGACCACATCAGGTCGGTCCGACACGGCTACCGGGGCGTCGGGCACGAGCACGCCGGGCACGACGACGGGCATCTCCCCACGGGGCGGCCTCCCGGCGAAAACGCGGTCCGGGTCAGCCGTCGTGAGAGGCGAGTCGACGTACCAGAAAGGCTCGGCGAAGCGGCCGCTGTCGACGCGCGCCTGCGCCTCTGGGTTGCCGATAGCTTCCTCGAGCAGGCTCCGGCGAGCCTCCCACTCGGACTCGTCCTGAGGGACCAGGAAGCGCATCGTGTTGCTCGTGACCTCGAGGTTCTCGTGTGCCGCGGCCAGCCGCTCGTCGCTGTAGCTGTCGAGGAGGGTGTCGGGTGACCAGCCGTGCATCACGAAGGCGAGCTTCCAAGCAGCGTTCTCCGCGTCGGCGACGCCCGAGTTGAGGCCACGGGCACCGAACGGTGCGACCAGATGGGCGCTGTCGCCAGCGATCAGCACTCGGCCGACGCGCATCCGGTCGACGGTGCGGGCGTGGAAGCGGTAGACCGACTTCCACACGATCTCGTAGGGCCGGGCGCCGATGATCTGCCGGATCCGGGCGGAGAGCCGTCCGTCCTCGGCTTCGGCGTCCAGGTTGAACTCCGACGGGACCTGCCAGTCGATGCGAAAGGTCGAGTCAGGGCAAGGGTGGATCAGCACCTGCCGGCCGGGATTCCACTCCGGGTCGAAGTAGAAACGACGCTCGGTCTCCCAACCGGGAAGCTCAGCCCGGATGTCGCAGATCAGGAACCGGTCATCGAAGGTCTGGCCCTCGAAGCTGACTCCCAGCATCTGCCGGACCTGCTCGCCCCGGGCGCCTGCCGCGGCGACGGTGTACGCCGCCTGCACCTGGCTCTCGCCATAGGCCGTGGCGCACGTGATCGTCACGGAGTCGGCGGTCTGCTCGATCGCCACGGCCTCGTGGTCCCAGCGGACGTCGATCAGCGATTGCCCTGCGATCTGCTCGTCAAGGACCTGCTCCGAGTGGCACTGCGAGACATTGACGAACGCCGGGAGCGGCGAGTGACCGCGGTTGACGAATGCCCAACTGAAGAGTTCCTGGTCCCGGTAGAAGGTGCGCGCTGTGGTCCAGGTCAGGCCCGCCTCGGCGATCTGGTCGGCCCCCACGGCCGACCAGATGTCGAGGACGTCGCGCTGCTGGCAGATCGCCTTGGAACCCACGACGTCGCGCTGTGCGCGGCCGTCGAGAAGGACGACGGGGATGCCCCATCGGGCGAGCAGTAGTGCGGTGGTTTGGCCGACTGGACCGTTACCGATGACGGCTACGGGGAGGCCGGTGTAGGTGGGGACGCTCATGGCACTCAGCCCTGCAGTTCGTCCCAGACCTCACGGTCCCGTTCGGCGGTCCAGATGCGAGGCCAGTCGATGCCCTCGAACTCGTCCCAAAGTCGCGAAACGTTGAACGGCAGGCAGTGCTCGAAGATCGGCCAAGCGCCGAACTTGGGGGCCAGCGCCTGATGGGTGAGCTCGAACGCCTCCTTGAGGCCAAATCCGCGGCCGTGCGCCTCACCGACTTTTGACCGCATGACGAGCAGAAAGTCGCGGGTCTGCTCGATGGCGGCGTCGACGGCCTCGCGGCCGCGCGGCACAGCGCCGCGCCCGCCGACCAGGGCCTCGGCACCGAAGGCCTTCACCCGGTCGAGGGTGCCGGTGGACCAGTCGGTGTGGAATGCGTCGCCTGTGTAGAGGGCGGCCTCGGCCTCGACCAGGTCTCCTGCGAAGAGCACCTTCTGGCGGGGCAGCCAGGCCACGATGTCGCCGGCGGTGTGGCCGCGGCCGCAGTACTGCAGCACCAGGTCACCGCGCTCGCCGCCAAGGTCGATGGTCATGGAGTCGTTGAAGGTGAGGTCGGGCCAGGTGAGGCCGGGAACCGAGTCGGGGTCACGGAAGAGGCGCGGCATACGGCCGAACTCGCTGTCCCAGTCCTGCTTGCCACGCTCCTCGATCAGCCGGCGAGTGTTGTCGTGGGCGACGATCACCTCTGCGTCGTACGCGGACGCACCGAGCACCCGGACCGCGTGGTAGTGCGAGAGGACGAGGTACTTGACCGGCTTGTCAGTGTGCTCGCGGAGCTGGGTGAGCCAGTCCCGGGCGGCGACGGGCGTTGCTCGAGCCTCGAAGGCGACGAGGAAGTCCTCACCCTCGATGGCGCCGACATTGGGGTCGCCCTCAGCAGTCAGCGCGTAGACACCGTCTGCGAGGACCTCCAGGGTCTCGGTCTTCTCGACCAGGTCGGCGGAGGAGGCGAAGGGCTTGGCAGCCATGGGTTGTCCTTTCGGCGGGTGGATCCCCCAATGTGGCACCGGTCACCTATGATGGAAAAGCACAAGTAACTGCTGATCTTCATAAGGTGGCCTTATGAGTTCCCTGCGCTACTCGCTCCGCCAGCTCGAGTACTTCGTGGCCATTGCCGAAGCCGGCAGCCTGAGCGGCGCGGCCGAGGAATTGCGCGTCTCGCAGTCAGGACTGTCGCAGTCGCTCACGGACCTCGAACGCGCGCTGGAGGTTCAACTCGCCGTACGCCGCAAGGCACACGGCGTGGCGTTGACTCCGACAGGCACCCAGGTGCTGCGCCATGCCCGCGACCTCCTCCGTCACGGCGAGGACCTCGCCAACATCGCCGCCGGTGGAGATTCTCTGCGCGGCGTGCTGTCCCTCGGCTGCTATGTGACGCTCGCCCCGACTGCACTGCCGTCATTGCTCCAGGACTTCACCGCGCTTCATCCAGGGCTCACGATCGACTTCGTCGAGGGCACACAGGATGTCCTCCAGCGTCGAATGCTCCTCGGTGAGCTCGACCTGGCAATTCTCTACGACATGGAGATTCAGCCCGACATGGAACGAGCGCTCATCGACACCGCGCGGCCACACATCCTGCTGTCGGCCGATCACCGCCTCGCTCGGAAGCGGAAGGTGTCCCTCGCGGAGCTGGCCGCCGAACCCATGGTGTTGTTGGACGCCCCGCCCAGCTCCCACAACACGCTCGCCATCTTCGAGCGCTTCGGTGTTCGGCCCGACGTGCGCTACCGGCCGACGACGTTCGAGCTGACCAGGGCGCTGGTCGGCCGCGGCATGGGTTACGCCCTGCTCGTGCAGCGCCCCGCCAACGACCGGACCTACGAAGGACACCAGGTCGTCGTCAAGGAGATCGCCGAGCCCGTCGGCGACTCCCAAGTCCTCATTGCCTGGCCGAAGGCAACGCGGCTCAACCGCAGGTCACAGGCGTTCGTCGGATTCTGCCAGGCTCGCGGAACGTCACCGCAGCACGATGACCCGGTTAGACCCTGACCCAATGAGACATAGAAGCGTTGATAAGTGCCGATGTTGCAGCCTCGTGGCTACCGGCAGGCTGCCGTCACCGGTCTGACCCCGCCGACGCGACTCGATGGGCCGGCCACCGGCAATAACGGCGTATGCCGTCCCCGAATCAGAAGCGGTCAGAACCCCCGGTGCCTCATGCCGCGTCGGTGCGCGGGTCCGAGTTCTCAGGCCTCGCCGCCGGTCGAGTCAGTGGCCTGCTCCCCGGCGTCGACATCCAGTCGATGGAACTGGGGTTTAGTTTGGAACGCGCCGCGAATGCGCATATGCAGCAGTCCGAATCGTCCGTACACCGTGCTCTCGGCATCAGTTGGAGCGCGTTCCGGGTCCTGTACATCATCTGGATCCTCGACGAGGTCGAGGCTCGGGACGTCACCCGAATCTCGGGGGCCACCCGACAGGCGACCTCAGCGGTGCTCAAGCAGCTCGAGACGAACGGCCTGGTCACGCGGACACGGAAGTCTCCTGGCGGACCGCCGGCTCTCGGGATGTCATGGTTGGACGCGCCCATCGAGATCGCGGCCGATCTCCAGCGGCGCGAACGGGCATGGATGCGCCTGTCGGACGCGATGGATGGCACCGAGGCCGGGGAATGGCCTGCCCTGCTGACCAGAGTCGCACTGCCGGCCGGGGAACACCTCGACCAGGACGCTTTCGCAGACGTCCTGGCCGAGGCGCTTGCGACTAGATAACGGGGTCAGACCCGGGCCCTTCGGCGCAGCCAGACATCACTGCTCTCCACCGTCGTTGCCAAGGAGTTCGTCGACTGTGGAGAAGTCGCTCCCGTCGGGACCTCGCACCGAACCGACGACGAATCCCAGGATGCCCACCGCCGGCACGACGAGCCAGATCCAGCCCAGCGCATCGCCGGGTGCGGCGCCGACGAGGAGGGAGAAGTTTTTGATCGCGAGGACGATGGATGCTACGAATGCTGCTGCAGAGACGGCGGGAGCAACCAGCTTCGCCCACGTGCTCTCCCCCGAGTCGCGATTCTTCATGTAGAAGTAGGTGATCGCCGCGGCGGACGTCGCCGCCACCACGCACAGGATGGCTACCGTGCCGATCGCCAACAGCCATGTGTAAATCTTGTACGGATCTGTGCCAGCGATGAAGAACACGCACAGGACGAGCAGTGCCGCGCCCGACACGACGAGGCTGGCGACGCTGGGCCCGCCGTGCCGGCCGTGCGTGGTCGCCAGGCCCTGCGGCAAGATTCCCGCTCGCCCAAGGGCAAAGACGTACCGGCTGAGGATGTTGGTCACGCCGGCCACGATGGCGAAAAAGCTGGTGACTACCAGCACGTTCATCACAGTGACAGCACCCTCACCGAGGTACCCCCTGGCCAGTTCGATGACCAGCCCGGTGGGGTTCGCCAAGGCCTCTTGCTGCACGTTGGCCGTCCCGACTCCGTTCGCAACGGCCCATGCGGTGACGCTGTAGAAGACTCCTAGCACCGCCAAGGAGCCGTAGGTCGCGCGCGGGATCGTCTTCCTGGGTGACTTGGCCTCTTCGCTGTAGACGACGGTCGCCTCGAAGCTGCCGAATGACGACAGAGCGAAAAGAAACGCCAGACCGAAGCCTCCACTGAAGACCGACGTCGGCGAGAGCCCGTCTAATGACAGGGAAGCTCCCCCGCCCTCACCACCTTGGAAGAAGATGGCGAAGTCAAGCCACAGCACGACAAGAACCTCAAGCACCAGAAGGACGCCCATGACGCGAACGCTGAGCTCGACCTTGTTATAGGCCAGGGCTGCGATCAGGAAGAGGCATCCGAGCGCCCAGACCTGCCATTGAATATCTATCTCGAACACTTCGAGAAAAGTCTGATGGGCGAATACGCCGAAGCCTCCGTACAGGGCGCACAACAAACTCAGATAGGTAAGGAGTGCGACATACGACGCGGCCGTGCCGGCCCTGTGCGAAAAACCCTTCGCGATATAGACCACCAACCCACCCGTGCTGCCCAGGTGCCGATTCATTGCAAGGTAGCCAATCGAGAACACGGCGAAAAGAGCTGCGCTGAGGATATAGACCCCGGCCGCACCTGCGCCACTTTCCGTGAACACCAGTGGTGCAGCAGCCAGTACCGCGCCCATCGGACCAACGGTGGCGACCACGAAGAAGATCAGTGCCGGCGTCCCAATCGCGTTGGGCCTCAGATACGAGCGCTGGCGGCGGCCGGTTCGTGATGCGTCTGTTGTCATTCCATTCCATCCCATCTTACGTCTGTCAACAGTCAGCCGACCCTTTGATCGGGACCTTGGTGAGCCGTCGCCTTACCCGATGCGGTGACGAGATTGTTTACTGGCCGGATTCAGTAGGTGTCGCCCGCCGAAAAGGCCCTCGAATCCCCACCCCCCAGAGGCCCTTTGTAATAGGGCAGGCGGTCTGTACGCAGCACCGCACCGCCACTGTCGACCTCTTCGCGGAGATGGCGTGCAATCATTTCGAGCGGCGCGAACCAGACATCACCGCGGTCCTTCATGTGGGAAATCATTCGACCGATCTCCTTCAATCGCGCCGGACGACCCGATACGAATGGATGCCACACCGATATCCACAAGCCGCCGTCTTCCCATGCGGCGTCGAACTCGGACAAGAAGACATCTGCAGCGCGCCCAGGCGAATTGATCGGCATCATGTAGTTGTAATCGGGCAAATGCGTGTACTGAGGCCAGTCGTCCAAAGCGAAGTGGGTAGGCAGTTCGACCACCGTGCCACTTCCGCCGTCGATGAGGTAGGGATCGTGATCGGCCATGAGGGATGAGTCGTACAAGAACCCCTCCTCACCCAAAATCCTGGCGGTATGGTCCGAGAAGTTGTAGACCGGGGCGCGATAACCCCTGGGCCGTTGGCCGGTGAGTTTTACGTGAGTATCGATTGCCCGTCCCATCCAGTATTCTTCGTCTGCAGGCTCCAGCGTGCCGGGCGCTTCGTGCAAATAGCCGTGTGCAGCAATCTCATGACCGTCATGCAGGATGCTGTCGACTAGTTCAGGGTGGCGCTCCATGACCCAGGCAGGCATGAAGAATGTCTGCGTCATCTCATGCTCGCGGTAGAGCTTGAGAATCGCCGGGATCGCGATGGAGTCGTAGCGCATGAATGACATCGGACCGACCATGCGATGGGCTCGGTCTGGGAAGTCAAGAAGCAGCGTGCTTTCGGAATCCACGTCAAAGGTGAGTGCGACCGCGACCTTGGCCCCATTCGGCCACGAGGGGACAGTCACGACTGGGTCCCAGACGCTGCGCGGGGGACAGCGGCGATCGCCTCGGCTTCAAGGACCAATCCTTCGCGCCCCAGGAACGTCCGGATCGCGGTCCCTGCCGGCCCCGGGTCCTCGAGGAACTCCAATCGAACTCTCGTCATCTTCTTCCAGAACTCAACCAAAGCCTCGCCCTCACCATCATGGTGGTAGAACGTGTTGAGCTTCACGATGTCTCGCATGTCCGCGCCGGCCTCACGAAGGACGCTGCGGATGTTCTCGAAGACGACCCTCGTTTGAATTTCGATATCATCGGGGCCGATGACCTCGAAGTTCTCGTCGACCGAGATTTGGCCGCCGACGAAGATCAGGTCGTAGTCGCCCGACAGCCGCCAGCCCTGGGAGAACGGCGTGACAATGGGCCAGGTCCAGTGCCCGTCGGGCATGATCCGCGTCTTTTCCATTTACTTTCCTTCCGAAGATGCGTGCGGTGTTCGGTCTTGGTTCGCCTTCGGCCCATCGAGATACGAGAGGCATGCAGTTGTTGCAAGAAGTGTCCCGGCTCTGATCGCGCCAATCGGCTCGGGCGCGAAGTGGGGCGAATGAAGACCCGGGCGTTCGGTGGCCTGCGACTGCGAGGATTCGCCCTGTGCACCTAGGAGCCAATACACCTGAGGAGCGGACGCCGACTCACCGAAGTGGCCGAAGTCTTCGCTTCCGAGCTTTTGGGTGCCCCGTGTCACGTTTCCAGCGCCCACGATGCCCTCAAACATCTCGGCCAGCCTCTCCGTCTCCCCTATGTCGTTTCGCAACAGCGGGAATGAATTCAGCACCCTCATCGAGGGTGCGGGTGCGCCCGAAGCAAGGGCCTCCCCTTCGAGCACCTGGTTGATCGCGTCGAGAACGACCTTCCGTACCTGGTGGTCGAAGTACCGTAGGTTGAGGCCGAAGATCGCAGAGTCCGCGATGACATTTTCTTTGGCTCCCGCGCGGATGTAGGCGACGGTGAGGACGGCTGCATCAAGGGGTGCAATCCGCCGGGACACCACAGTTTGAAGGCGAACGATCATGTGAGCGGCGAGGACGACGGGATCAATCGTCGTTTCGGGTTGAGAACTGTGACCACCACGTCCTGCGACGCTCACTTCGAAAGAGTCCGCCATGGCCATGAAGTCGCCGGGGACCACCTCGACCGTGCCGACGGGCGCTGGCCATGCGTGCTGCGCGAAGATGATGGATGGTTGTCCGACCTTCGCCCAGACGTCGTCCTCGATCATCGACCGTGCCCCAGCGGCAGTTTCCTCTGCAGGCTGGAAGATCACCGCCAGCGTGCCGGACCAGCTCTCCCTGTTCAGATCCAGGTGACGAATGAGGGCGATGGCGATGGACATGTGCAGGTCGTGCCCGCAGGCGTGCATGACGCCAACGGTGCCCGTCCCGCCCGCCTCCTTGGACTCCGCGACGCTGGCGTACTCCAAGCCCGTCAGCTCCGTGAGAGGGAGCCCGTCCATGTCCGCCCGATAGGCGACGATCGGACCGGGCCCATTGACGAGCCGGACAACAAGACCCGTCGGGGAACAGTCGTCGATCTCGAGCCCCATGCCTGCCAGGCACTCGCGCAGGTACTCCCGGGTCGAGAACTCCTGCCCGGAAAGCTCGGGATGACGATGGAGGTGGCGATAGTCGTCAACCGTTGCCGCCAGGATCGCCTCGTCCAGGATCACCGTGCGGCTTCACGCAGGTAGTTCCGGACGAACTCGGCGGCAGTACTCCGGTCGGCTGACTGATAGACGATCTCCGCCACAGCGGCCGGAGGCGTTGCGTTGACCTTCTCGAAGTGGCCAAGTCGTGCCGCCCCCAAGCTGGACGTCATGTCCCAAACGAAGTTGGAGATCAGGTTCTTCTCGCGCGCTGAGACGTCGTGGCCCGGCAGGTAGGCACCGAGTTTGTCGGAGAACTCCGGGCTGTCCCACACGTCCTTGGACCAACGAGAGACGAGTCCTTGCCCAGCAAGGTCACGCAACTTGGAAATCACGTTGTCGTACTCGGTGATCGAGTAGTAGCGGCCCGCCGAGACAAGCGACGGGTTCGGAACCGCCACTCCGTTCCACTCTTCGCATCGATCGACGGCAGCGAAGGAGAAACTCTTCAGCACCTGAGCATAAGCAGAGATGTCAGCGACAGTGCGCCGGACCGCCGGGATCTTGTCGGTGCCGAGCGCCTCGACTAACACCTGCGCCGTCCCAGCGAAGAGTTCCGCTCGGAATGAGAGCCTGGTCAAGATGTGCCACAGCGCATACACGCCGGTGTCGAAGAAGGCGGTCAGGAGGTCGAGGTTGCGGAGACTGAAGACGTACTTCTTCGGCAGTTCCACGTCGTCGAAGAAGATGAACTGGTCGGATTCTTCGCCCAGAACACCAATCGGATTGTCAAACGAGTTGATGTTTTGCTGAGACGTCCTGGGGCGCATGAGCAAAGAGATGCCCGGCAGGTTCACCGGCACTGCGGCCCAGATCGCCGCATCGGGCCCGAGTCCTTCGCCCAGCACCGATGAAAGCGTGAAGAAGTGCACGTTCGGACCTGAACTTCCAGCAACCTTGCTGCCGCGAAGAACGACGTAGTCGTCCGTCTCTCCGACAACGCGTAGGGTTCCGGGTCGCTCCATCCTGGGGACACTACGATCCGACTGAGCATCGGCGATCAGGTCCGTCGACAAGAGATTCGTCCGGGCAGACATGTCGATGAAGTTTCGGATGTTTTCTGCGAACTGCTCGTTCTCCCGTTCGATCCGGTCAATGACCCCCATGAACCCGAGCGACATGGCGGGTCCGTATTCGGGGGGGCGGCCGAACACACCCAGAGTCACCTCGTTGGCGACGCCGATCTGACGACGCTTCATCTCCAGGTCATCGCGGTTGCGCGGCACCTGCCATCCGCGAGCCTTTCGCTGTCCGTCGGTATCGACGAACGTCACGATGTCTTGGGTCGATTCATTGAACTGCAGATCCATGATCTTGGCGTAGGTGTCGACCGCCCGCCGGGTGACGGGGTGCTCGGTGACGTCGTCGATGACCTTTGCGCCATCGTCAAACACCTGCCGCCCGTCTCGGAGGGAGGCCTTGTACTGCTCGCCCGTAAGTAGGTGCGGCTGGGGGCCCGAAGTCAGGATCTTCTGAAGGTTCTCGATTGTGTCCATTTGGTGCAGTGGCTCCTAGGGTTGGTTAACGAATGTCAGCAAGGAGGCATCCGATAAGCGGTGCCAGTTCCGGGAGTGGTAAACGAGCGGTGACTGGTCGGGGGGGCAGTCGTCGACTTTGATGTGCGTGACCTCTCCTACGCACACCACCGCACTCCCCACCTCTGTGCGATCGACGACCACCATCCGGAGCCATGCGTGCACACCCTTGTAAAGCGGCTCACCGGTCGGCAGCGTCTGCCACAGATCCTTGTCCGCAAAACGATCGGTTCTTCCACGCGCACCCAGCTCGGCCAGCCACCGATTCTCCGAGCTCAGCAAGTGCGCAACCAGCGAGTCCGTCTTCAGGAGCTGTTGCGTGGCGTAGGAGTCCTTCGAGAGCGACACGACGACGACCGGCGGCGCGGCACTGACTGGAACCAACGAGCTGACCGTCATTGCGACCGGCTGGTCATCTGCCATTCCTGTGATGACCGCTACCCCGGATGGGTGGAGACGGAAGGCATCTCGGAACACATCTGCGTCAGGATGGGGCGATTCTTCATCGATCGCCACCACTCGACCCGCGTGTGCCATGTGCGGCCCGCTTCGGTCGCCTGACTGGGTCTTCTGGTCTGCAGGACTGCTACTGCGACTCGTCGTGGTGAGGCGGTTCATTGGCCCCCCCCGTTGTTCCAGGCGCTCGTCCAGTAACGACCCACGTATAGCGATTCCGGCGCCCCGCCCGCATGCTCGTGAGTCCGCAGCTTCGTCGCCCGCGGGTGCGTCTCGTTCAGGCGCTCGTCGAGGTACGCCCACGCCGCTTCACGCTCCTCGGACGAGAACGGCTGACTGTCTGCGGCGGCCCGATACGATGTCCTGGCGCCGGCAGGTTCCTCAACGATTGGGGCGTTGGCCTGATCGCCAACGTAACCGCGCTGAGGGTCGACGGAATCGAGCCGAACGCCGAAAGCATGCGACTTCAAGGAGTTGCCGGTGGTCCCGGCGTAGGCTGACAACATGTGTCCTCCGTTGGTCTGGGTTGGGCATTAGATGACTCGAGGTTCGGTCGATTCACCCCGCCGGCAGGTGCGGCGGCGGCGTTCGTGATCTCCGTCTCAGCATGGAGCCGGGCATCTGCGCGCTACAATGACCAGTTACCGATCGGCCGATCGGTGTAGCCGATCGGGACGTCGTTGAAGGAGGGCTCTGTGGACGGCAGGCAACTCGAGTACGTGATCGTGCTTGCGGACACGCTCCATTTCGGCCGAGCTGCCGAAAGGATGTGCATCTCGCAGTCTGCCTTCAGCACACAGATCGCACGCCTCGAGCGTGAGGTCGGAGCGATGCTGTTCGACCGTTCCGCGAACCGAGTGTCACTAACACCCGCGGGCGAGGCGTTCTTGGCGCGCGCGCGTAAGATCCTGGACGAAGTGGCCGATGCCAGCGCTGAGGCACGGACCCTCCACGCGGCCAGTCAGGGCATTCTGCGCGTGGGCCTATTTTGCGATTCCGCCGGCGAATTGACGCAGCCGATCATCTCAGCGTTCCGGCGGGCCTACCCAGAGGTAGAACTGTCGTTCCGCACACTCTCCATGACCGACTTGGTCGAGCCGCTGGCGTCCAATGAAATCGACGTTGAATTTCTCCGTCCACCGGTCGATGATCCACGATTGAAGTTGTACGACTTGTTTGCGGATCCCCGTGTCGCGGCGGTGCCAACGGGCCACGAACTTGCCTCCTTAACAGGGGTGCGCACCGATCAATTACTCGATCACGCGTTCGCGGTGGCTGTCCCGAATGCGCCCTCCAGATGGCGCGCCTATTGGGCCTGTGACGATGCGCGCGGCGAGCCGGGCCAGGTGGCGGCTTTGGTTAACAACATTCAGGACTGCTTGAACGCGATCGCGCATCAGGGCGCTGTCGATACCTTCCCCTTGTCTCTGTCACGCTTTCAGCCCTCCCCCGGAGTTGCATATAGGCCCTTGCTTGACGGCGGCTACTCCACCAACGCGGTAGCAGCTCGTCGCACGGATCAGCGCGTGCACGTTCAGGCGTTCGTTCACATCGCTCAACAGTTGGCCGCATCCTGCTTGGACCTCGTTCCAGACGCGGTGCCGCTCAGCGAGGCCGCTTCCGGCACTCCAGGGATCGACTAGGGCGAGCGTGGCTCCCTATTGTTACGGAGCCGACGGAATTGCCCGTGGTGACACGGGCATCGGTATGACAGTGATTCTGCGCACGTGCGAGGGCACCTATCCGGCGAAGTCCCAGTACACGTCTAAGCGCGTCCCAGCCTGAGTTCGGACGCAAAGCCGCATGCGAGGGTCTGCTGCAGGAAAAGGTGACAGGTTGACCCCCCACCGTTTGGGTTCCAGTCGCGGTGGCTAACTGGCTGCGGTGGTGTCGGTTTCGGGCAATAGTTCGTACTCGATCGGAGTGCGATAGCAGAGTGCGGAGTGGCGTCGGCGGCGGTTGTGGAAAATCTCGATGTGCTCGAAGATCGCGTTCGCGAGCTCGACCCGGGTCTTCCACTTCTTGCGGTTGAGAAGTTCGATCTGCATCCCAGAAACTCTCCATCATCGCGTTGTCGAGACCGTCGCCTACGGTGCCGAAGGATGGCAGCAAGCCAGCGGAGCGGATCTTCTCGCCAAAGACCCACGAGGTGAACTGACCGGGTTCAACCGGT
>NZ_BDJE01000013.1 GCF_002117935.1 Nocardioides sp. PD653-B2
AACCGAAGGCGCGCCTTCCTCAACCACCGGGGCGACCTTCCTCAACCACCGGGGTGCGGGTGGTCTCGATGGTGCCCGAGTCCGGGGAGGTCAGGTCGAGCGCCACGTCGTACGAGATGTCCGAGAGCCGGGCGGCGCGGGTCCGGGCCTCCGCGAGGGTGAGTGAGAAGACCCCGACCCTACGGATTCGCCCAGGGCGGTGTCGGACCGTTAGGCTTGCGCGGTTGCCTCGGCGAGGGAGTGGTTGCCACTCCGTGATCGACAGGGCTGGCTGATCCTCCGGATGCGCCCCCTGCGATCTCGATCGTCGCCGTGGCCCCGAGACGTTGAACAGTCAGCACCACCGAGGAGAGCAGTCGTCATGAGCACCGAGAAGATCAAGGCCGAGACCCGCACCGAGTTCGGCAAGGGTGCGGCCCGCCGCATCCGCCGCGCCGACAAGGTGCCCGCCGTCATCTACGGCCACGGCAACGAGCCCATCCACGTGACCCTGCCGGGCCACGACACGATGATGGCGCTCAAGCACGGCGGCGCGAACGCCCTGCTCGAGCTCGACATCGAGGGCACGACCCAGCTGGCGCTCACCAAGCAGGTGCAGATCGACCCGATCAAGCGCCACCTCGAGCACATCGACTTCGTCGCCGTCATCAAGGGCGAGAAGGTCACCGTGGAGGTGCCGGTGCACCTGAACGGCGAGGCCGCCCGCGAGACCCTGGTCGTCACCGAGAACGCGACGATCCAGCTCGAGGCCGAGGCGACCAACATCCCCGAGTACATCGAGGTCGACATCGACGGCGCTCCGGCCGGCACGCAGATCCACGCGTCCGACCTCCAGCTGCCCGCCGGCTCGACGCTGCTGCTCGACCCCGACACGCTGATCGTCAACATCACCGAGCAGCAGTCGCAGGAGGCCCTGGAGGCCGAGCTCGAGGAGGCCGAAGCCGAGGCCGGCATCGAGCGCGAGGAGTCCGACGCGGATGTCGACGAGGTCGGCGCCGAGGGCGACGCCGCCGAGAGCACCGAGGCTTCCGCCACCGAGGAGTGACCCTCCACCTGTTCCGCAGAAAGGGCCGGGATTCCGTGACCGACTCCAGTCCCGTGTGGCTGGTGGTCGGGCTGGGGAATCCCGGCCCTTCCTACGCCGGCCACCGGCACAACATCGGCTACCTCGTCGTCGACGAGCTGGCCACCCGTCTGAGCGCGCCCTTCCGCGCCCACAAGTCGGGCCGCGCCGACGTCGTCGAGGGGCGTCTCGGCGCGCCCGGCACGGCGGGGCCACGCGTCGTGCTGATGAAGGCGCGTGGCTACATGAACGAGTCCGGGGGACCCGTCAAGCAGCTCGCGGGCTTCTACAAGGTCCCGCCGGAGCGGATCGTCGCGATCCACGACGAGCTCGACATCCCGTTCGACACCATGCGGGTGAAGCTCGGCGGCGGCGACAACGGCCACAACGGCCTGCGGTCGATGCGGGGCTCGCTCGGGACCGGCGACTTCCACCGGGTGCGGGTCGGCATCGGCCGTCCGCCGGGCCGTCAGGACGTCGCCGACTTCGTGCTCTCGAACTACTCGTCGGCCGAGAAGAAGATCCTGCCGTTCCAGGTCGACAAGGCCGCCGACGCCGTCGAGTCGCTGGTGACCGAGGGCCTCGAGCGCACCCAGCAGCAGTTCAACTCCTGACGGCCCGATCGGTAGGGTGACCGCCGTGACCTTCGATCCCGGAACCCCGCCCGCCGACGCCGCCACCGACGACCACGTGCTCGCCACCTGGCTGGCCACGGTGGCGGGGGAGCGGCTGCTGGAGGTACGTCAGGAGGGCCTCGAGGGCCGCGAGCTCAAGGACGCCGGCGACGTCGCGGCCCACGACCTCCTCATGGCGCTGCTCGCCGAGCACCGGCCCGGGGACGCCGTGCTCTCCGAGGAGGGCAAGGACGACAAGGTGCGCCTCGGCTCGAGCCGGGTCTGGATCGTCGACCCGCTCGACGGCACCCGCGAGTTCTCCGAGCCGCCGCGCGACGACTGGGCCGTGCACGTGGCCCTGTGGCAGGACGGCGACCTGGTCGCCGGCGCGGTCGCGCAGCCCGCGCTCGGGGAGACCTTCAACACCGGCCAGCCCTCCGTCGTACCTCCGAGCACCGCGGCGCGGCCCCGGATCGCCGTCTCGCGCAGCCGCCCGCCGGAGTTCGTCAACGCTCTCGCGAAGGAGCTCGACGCCGAGCTGGTCCCGATGGGGTCGGCCGGGGTCAAGGTGATGTCGGTCGTCCGTGACATCACCGACGCCTACGTGCACGCCGGCGGCCAGTACGAGTGGGACTCCGCCGCCCCGGTCGCGGTCGCCCGCGCCGCCGGGCTCTTCACCTCCCGCGTCGACGGCACGCCGCTGGCGTACAACCAGGAGGACGTCTACCTCCCGGACCTGATCGTCTGCCGCCCCGAGCTCGCCGAGCGCATCGTCGCGTTCGTGAAGGGCCACGGACTCGACTGACATCTCTGGTCCCGGGCGGCGCCGTACGTAACGGGTTGTGTCGGGTCAGGGGCGCGCCCCAGGGTGGGCCCATGACGACCTTCATCGCGCACACGACCATCGACGCCCATGACGCCTACGCCCTGTCGGAATGGTGGAAGCCCGTCCTCGGGTACGTCGACATCGAGGGCGACCCCAACCTCCCCGGCCACGAGGAGTGCATGATCCGCGACCCCGAGACCGGCCACCAGCTGCTGTTCATCGAGGTGCCGGACGAGAAGGTCGTCAAGAACCGGCTGCACCTCGACCTCCGGCCCCGGGCCGCGACCCGGGACGAGGAGCTCGAGACGCTCCTGGTGCACGGTGCGAAGGTCGTCGCCGACCACCGCGGCATCCACGGCCCGGGCTCCGGCTGGGTCACCCTCGCCGACCCGGAGGGCAACGAGTTCTGCATCCTGCGTGCGGACGCCGAGCTCGCGGCTTCGAGTTAGGCAAGCCTAAGTAGAGTGGGGGCATGCCCGGACCCACCTCTCTCGTCGTCACCGCCACCGAGCGCCGCAGTCCCAGCCTCGTGCGGGTGCGCTTCCGGACCGACGACCTGTCGGCGTTCGCCGACAGCGTCTTCACGGACCGCTACGTGAAGCTGGCCATCCCCAGCGGCGGCGGCGAGGTGGTGCGCACCTACACCGCGCTCGAGCCGGACCTCGAGGCCCGCACGCTGGCCATCGACTTCGTGGTCCACGGCGACGAGGGCGTCGCCGGCCCTTGGGCGGCAGGCGCCGCGCCGGGAGACACGCTGACCGTCCGCGGGCCGGGCGGCGCCTACGCCCCGGACCCGGCGGCCGACTGGCACCTCTTCGCCGGCGACGAGTCGGCCATCCCGGCGATCGGTGCCGCGATCGAGGCGCTCCCGGCCGGCGCGACGGCGTACGCCCTCCTCGAGGTCAGCGACCCCGACCACGAGGTCGACCTGCCCGCCCCACCGGGCGTCGAAATCACCTGGCTGCACCGCGGCGCCGGCTCCCACGCGGTCGGTGACGATGCCGCCGGCCTCGACGCGCCGCTGGTGGGTGCGGTGCGCTCCCTGCCCTGGCGCGACGGCCGGGTGCAGGCGTTCGTGCACGGCGAGGCGGCCGCGGTCATGCACGGCATCCGTCCCTACCTCCTCGAGGAGCGCAACCTGCCGCGCGGGGACGTCTCGATCTCGGGCTACTGGCGCCGGGGCCGCACCGAGGAGGGCTTCCGGGCCTGGAAGTCCGAGCTCGCGGCGGCCGAGACCGCGGGCTGACCGCCGTACTCGTCAGCGACCGACGCAGGGACAGCCGGTCGACCGGGGATCCTCCGCCCCGGGCCCGAACGGGCCACGCGAGAGCGGCCCAGCATGGCCCGAACGGGCCATGCCGAAACCGGGTGCCTGACATGTTGGGGAAAGGCGGCTTCGCTGTTCGTCCCGCGTTCACCGTCGTAGAGCCGTTCGTTTCGCCTGCCTCCTGACACTTCTGGCGTTTCACCCATCCGCTCCCCGGAGCGACCGCCAGAGAGCCACGAGTGACCACCCTTCCTGTGCAGGACGCGTCCACCGACGTACGTCCCCGCAAGATCTCACGCAGGGCGACCGGCGCCGATGCCGTCTTCGTGCACTCGGCCCGCGCGGTCGGGGCGACCGTGCTGGTCATCACCGGCGGTGTCGGCCTCTTCCTCGGGTGGCAGGGCTACCCCACGATCAAGCACTACGGGCTGAGCTTCTTCACCGAGGTCGACTGGAAGCCCGACGCCGACGTCATCGGCATCGCCGGCGTCCTGAGCGGCACCATCGAGGTCGCGCTGGTCGCGATGACGATCGCCTTCCCGCTGGCCCTGCTGACCGCGCTCTACATCAGCGAGTACGCGCCCGCCCGGATCAAGGCGACCCTGGTCTCGCTGGTCGACCTGATGGCGGCGGTCCCGTCGATCGTGTGGGGTCTCTGGGGCTTCTTCCTGATCATGCCGCACGCCGCGGAGCTGGCGATCTGGCTGCAGCGGAACCTGGGGTGGATCCCGATCTTCGACGTCAAGGGCGCCGACCCGAACGCCGCGATCCCCGACCTGTCGCGCTACGCCGCGAGCATGTTCTGTGCCGGCATCGCGGTCGCGATGATGGTCCTGCCGATGTCCTGCGCGGTGATGCGCCAGGTCTTCTCCCAGACGCCGCAAGGGGAGAAGGAGGCCGCGCTCGCACTCGGCGCCACCAGGTGGGGCATGGTCCGCTCGGTCGTGCTGCCCTTCGGCCGCGGCGGCATCATCGGTGGGGCGATGCTCGGCCTGGGTCGCGCGCTCGGCGAGACCATCGCCGTGCTGCTGATCCTCTCCCCGTCGTTCGAGATCAAGCCGCGGATCCTCGAGGTCGGCGGCAACACCGTGAGCTCGCTGATCGCCGGCCGGTTCGGCGACGCCAGCAAGTCCCAGCTGTCCGCCCTGCTCGCCGCCGGGTTCGTGCTGTTCCTCCTGACGCTGCTCGTCAACACCCTCGCCGCCGTGATCGTCAACCGAAGCCGCTCGGGCGCCGGGACGGACGCCTGATGTCCTCCACGCTCGAGACCGGCAGCACCACCGCCGGCAAGACGTTCCTGCCCACGTACGACGACGACGCGGCGCCCCCCGTGCCCCGTGGGTCGCTCGGCGGCACCACCATCGACGAGAAGTTCGTGCGGATCGGCACCTGGGCCTCGGCGTTTGGCCTCGCCTGGCTGCTCACCCAGCGGCTGCTGGCGATGCCCGGCCTGCCGTGGTTCCTGATCATGTGGTTCGTCCTCGGGCTGGCCGTGACGGCCGTGACCGGCATGCTGACCGGTGGCCTGGTCGAGGTCCGCGACCGGGTCGCAGCCGCGGTCGTGACCGTCGGCGCGATGCTCGTCGCCGCGGTCCTGGTCAGCGCCCTGGCCTTCGTCGTGATGCGGGGCTGGCGCCCGCTCCTGCACCTGAACTTCTACGTCGACGACATGGCGGGCGTCGGCCCGAAGGACCCGTTCACCAACGGCGGCATCCTGCACGCGATCGTCGGCTCGCTGATCGAGATCGGCATCGGCGTCGCGATCGCGCTGCCGCTCGGCATCGGCACCGCGGTCTTCATGACCGAGGTCGGCGGCACCTTCGCGCGGGTCGTGCGGACGGTCGTCGAGGCGATGACCGCGCTGCCCTCGATCGTCGCCGGGCTGTTCGTCTACACGGTCTTCATCGTGGCGCTCGGCTACCCGCGCTCCGGCCTGGCCGCGGCGCTCGCGATCGCCGTGATGATGCTGCCGATCATCGCGCGCGCCGCCGACGTGGTGCTCCGCGTCGTGCCCGGCGGGCTGCGTGAGGCGAGCCTCGCCCTGGGCTCCAGCCGCTGGCGGACGGTCTGGCACGTGGTGCTGCCGACCGCCCGGCCCGGCCTCGCCACCGCGGTCATCCTGGGCATCGCGCGTGGCGTCGGCGAGACCAGCCCGGTGCTGCTCACCTCGGGCGCGGCGTCCTTCCTCGTCACCAGCCCGACGGGCGGCGTCATGAACTCGCTGCCGCTCTACATCTACTCGACGGTGCGCAGTGGTGAGCCGGTCGCGATCACTCGCGCCTTCGCGGCGGCCACCGTGCTGCTCGCCATCGTCCTGATCCTCTTCGTCACCGCGCGGCTGCTCGCCCGGCCCCGCCGCACCAAGAAGCCCCGCCGCCGCAGGTCTCTCGACCTGCTCCGCGCGGACCCACTCGTCGAGATGGGTCCTGTCAGCCCCCGCCCCACGCTCACCGAGGAGAACACGTGATCCGCGGCGTACGCGCGCTCATCGCCTTCGCCCTGTCGCTGGCCTGCATCGCCGTCCTGCCCGGGACCGCGAGCGCCACGGTCTACGCCCAGATCGAGGGCACCGGTTCCACCTGGTCCGAGCTGATCGTCCAGCAGTGGATCGCCGACGTCGACGCCAACGGCATGAAGGTCGTCTACACCGGTGGCGGCTCGACCAAGGGCCGCAAGGACTTCTCGCAGGACAGCACGGACTTCGCGATCTCCGAGATCCCCTACCAGGGCACCGACGAGCGCGGTCAGGCCGACACCGCCAACGGCCGGGAGTTCGCCTACCTGCCGATCGTCGCGGGCGGCACGGCGTTCACCTACCAGCTCAAGGTCGGCAACGAGCTGGTCCGCAACCTGCGGCTGTCGGGCGAGACGATCGCCGAGATCTTCACCAACCAGATCACCAGCTGGGACGACCCCGCCATCAGCAAGGACAACAACGGCCGGAAGTTCCCGAAGCTGCCGATCACCCCGGTGGTGCGGTCGGACGGCTCCGGCACGACGGCGCAGTTCACGACCTGGATGGACCACGAGTACCCCAGCATCTGGCGGCCCTACTTCGGGCAGTCCGGCCTCACGTCGTACTACCCGAAGAAGAACGGCACCCGGATGATCAGCCAGGCCGGCTCCGACCAGGTGATGAACACGATCAAGGGCTTCTCCGGCAACGGCATGATCGGGTACGTCGAGTACTCGTACCCGATCAACGCGGACTACCCGGTCGTCAAGGTCCTCAACAAGGCGGGCTACTACGTCGAGCCGACTCAGTACAACACCGCCGTCGCGCTGACGAAGGCGAAGATCAACCAGGACAAGACGTCCCAGCTCTACCTGACCCAGATCCTCGACGGCGTCTACACGAACCCGGACCCGCGGGCGTACCCGATCTCGTCCTACTCCTACATGATCATCCCGACCGGGGCCGATGACCCGCGGATGTCGACCGCGAAGCGGCAGACGCTCGCGGACTTCATGTACTACTCGCTCTGCTCCGGGCAGACGAAGGCCGGGCCGTACGGCTACTCGCCGCTGCCGCTCAACCTGGTGCAGGCGGGTTTCGACCAGATCGCCAAGCTGGAGAAGGCCGACCCCGACGTCGACCTCACCGACCGCGACGTCACCAGCTGCAACAACCCCACGTTCGACGGCAAGCACCTCGACAAGAACCTGCTCGCGGAGATCGCCCCCCAGTCCGAAGCCTGCGACAAGGTCGGCGAGGGCCCGTGCGGCACCGAGACCGGGAACAACGACCCGGGAGCACCGGGAGACGGCGACACCGGCACCGGTGACACCGGCACCGGCGACACCAGCAGCGGCGGCCCGGGGGACGGCACCGGGTCGGACGGCGGAGGTGGTCCGGGCGACGCACCCACGGCGATCGACCCGGACACCGGCCTGCCGGTCGGCGGCGACACCTCGGCGACCGGCGGCGACGCGATCTACGCCAACCCGACCACCCTGGTCTCCGACCGGACGATGGACACCGAGGCCTTCGGCTGGCTGGCCGCTCTCGAGCTGCTGGCGCTGGTGCTCGTCCCGGGCCTCTTCGTCGCCGCCCTGCGCCGGCGACGCCCCGCCAGGACCGGGGGCCGGCCGTGAGGCGCGGGATCGGCGCGGTCGGCGCGCTGCTGGTCGTGCTGGCCGGGCTCACGGTCGGGACGGTGCCGCAGCAGGCGGGTGCGTCGCCCGCGGAGCCGGTGCACCGGGCCGCGGCGAAGAAGGACGGCTTCACGGAGACGAAGACCCTCACCCGGCAGTTCGTCCAGCCCGACGGCTCGACGTACTCCTTCCCGAGCCACACCGTGACCGTCACCGCCGACCAGACCGAGAACCTGCGCGGCCGTCAGCGGATCCACATCACCTGGAAGGGCGCGCAACCCAGCGGTGGCCGGGCCAGCAACCCGTACGGCGAGAACGGGCTCAACCAGGAGTACCCGGTCGTCATCATGCAGTGCCGCGGCACCGACGACCCGAGCCTGCCGGTCGCGAAGCAGCTGCGGCCGCAGACCTGCTGGACCGCGTCGGTCGCGCAGCGCTCGCAGATCACCCGCTCGGAGAGCGAGGCCGCCTGGACCGCGGACCTCGACGCGGCTCCCGAGGACAAGGAACGCGTCTCGGGAGTCGACCCCTTCCCGACCGCCGAGGAGTGCCCGACCGCGGACATCGCCCCCTACTACACCCGGCTCACGCCCTTCGTGGCCGCGAACGGCACGACCTACCCGGCCTGCGACGCCGACCACATGCCGCCCGAGGCGGCCGTCGGGGCGGCGTTCCCGCCGTCCGAGCTGGCCGCGTTCACCGACACCGACGGCACCGGCTCCGTGCAGTTCGAGGTGCGCAGCGACGTCGAGAACGAGTCGCTCGGCTGCAACACCAAGACCGCGTGCTCGATCGTCGTCATCCCGATCGCGGGCCTCAGCTGCGACCGGCCCGCCGACCCGATGAGCAGGGCCGACCAGGCCTGCCGCAAGGGCGGCCGGTTCACGCCCGGCTCGAGCAACTTCGCGAACGACGGCGTCGACCAGGCGGTGTCGCCGGCCCTGTGGTGGTCGGCCTCCAACTGGAAGAACCGGTTCTCGATCCCGATCACCTTCGGACTGCCGCCCGACGCGTGCGACGTGCTCGACCCCCGGGCCCCCACCGGCTTCTACGGGTCCGAGCTGCTCGCGCAGGCGGCGCTGCAGTGGTCGCCGGCGTACTGCCTGCGCAAGGACCGCTTCAAGTTCCAGCTCAACCAGATATCCGACGAGGCCGGCTGGAACAACATGGAGGCCGGCATCGGCGTCGCCGCCGAGGTCTCCTCCGAGCACGACCGGCGCGGCACCGACCCCGTCGGCTACGCGCCGACCGCGGTGACCGGCTTCTCGATCGGCTACCAGATCGACAAGCCCGACAACGCGGGCGAGTTCACGAACCTGCGGCTCAACGCCCGGCTGATCCTGAAGCTGCTCAGCCAGTCGTACGTCGGCTCCGACCTCGGCCGCGGTCACCCGGGGATGGTCCACAACCCGGTCGCGATCATGAACGACCCCGAGTTCGTCGCGCTCAACCCGGGGCTGAGCGAGATCAGCCAGGAGGTCGGCGCGACCGTGCTGTCGCTGTCGAACTCGTCCGACGTGATCCAACAGCTCACCGACTACATCACGCAGGACCGGGACGCGGTGGACTTCCTCCACGGCAAGAAGGACCCGTGGGGCATGGTCATCAACCCGGAGTACGAGAACCTCGACCTGCCGGTCGCGCTCTGGCCGCTCCTCGACAGCTACATCCCCGAGACCGAGAGCGACTGCCGCCAGAAGAACCCCTCGGTCTACTTCAACGACCTCGCCGCTCCGGTGACGACGATGCGCAAGATCGCCGAGGCCCTGCTCGACGCGTGGCCGAACGTCCAGACCCGCTGTGACTTCGACCCGAGCACCGGCCTCTACAAGCTCGGCCGGATCGACCGTCAGTCGTTCGGCTCCCGCTTCATGCTCGGCATCGTCAGCCTCGGGGACGCCGCGCGCTACGGCCTGCGCAGCGCCGCGCTCGAGACCAAGCCCGGGCGGTACGTCGCGCCTAACGACCGCTCGCTGGGGGCCGCGGTCGCCCTCGGCCGGCAGTCGGCGAAGTACCAGCCGTTCGCCATCGACCAGGCCGACCTGCGCAAGGCGGGCAACGCCTACCCGGGCGCCATGATCGTCTACACGGCCGCCCGGCTGCAGAACCTCCCGCAGGAGGACGCCGACAAGGTCGCCGACTTCATCCGGATCGCGACGACCGAGGGGCAGCGGCGGGGCAGCGGCAACGGCGAGCTGCCGGAGGGCTTCCTCCCGATCGAGAAGAAGGGCGTGACCGCCGAGCTCTACGACTCGGCGCAGGACGTCGCCGACGCGATCGAGGCCCAGCAGGAGCCGAAGTCGCACCCGACGGACGGGCCGAGCGACGACACCGGCTCGGGCGATGGTGTGGACAGCCCCGTCACGCCGATCGACCCGCCCGCCGACCCCGAGCCGTCGACCGGCCAGGACCCGTCGGCCACGCCCTCGGTGCCGCCGGCGGCGACGCCGATGCCGGCCACCGAGCCCGTCGGCTCCACGCTCGCCGGTGGGTTGCTGCCGATGCTCATCCTGCTCGGCGCGATCGGCTGCGTGGTCGCGACCGCGCTCCGGCTCACCCTGCCCGTCCTGCGGCGGCGCGGATGACCACGACCGTGTCCAAACCGGCTGAGACGCCGCGCCGGACCCGCGGGACGAAGCCGAGGGCCGCGCAGCAACGGGCCCCGAGGCCTCGGGCGACGCCGAAGCGCACCGTCCCGCCCCGCCCGCCGACCCAGGCGGACAACGCGGCCGCGGTCCTGTCCTCGGCGTTCACGATGGTCGCGATCGTCTGTCTCTGGATGACCGCGCAGCTGCTGTTCCTCGGGTCGGTCTCCCAACACCGGGCCCAGGACCTGCTCTACGACGAGCTGCGCTACGTGCTCGCCGGCCCTCCGGACAAGTCGCCGCCCCTGGGCCCGATCGTGCCCGTCGGCGACCCGGTCGCGCTGCTCACGATCCCGGAGATCGGCCTCGAGCAGGTCGTCGTCGAGGGGACGGCGTCCGGCGACACCCTGGTCGGTCCCGGCCACCGTCGCGACACCCCGCTGCCGGGCCAGGTCGGCACCTCGGTCGTCTACGGCCGGTCCGCGACCTACGGCGCGCCGTTCGCCGACCTGCCCGACCTCCAGGCCGGAGACACATTCCAGGTCACCGGCGCCCAGGGCAGGACGACCTTCACGGTCATCGGTGTGCGGCGGGCCGGCGACCCGCTGCCGCAGCCGGTGGCCGAGGGTGACGCGCGGCTCACGATGGTCACCTCGGAAGGTGGCGGTCGCCTCGGCGCGATCACGCCCGACTCCGTGGTCTACGTCGACGCCGACGCGAAGAAGGCGTTCCCCGCACCGCCGGGCAGGCCCACGGCGGTCCCCCAGTCGGAGAAGGCCATGGCCGCGGACCCGGGCGCACTGCCGCTCCTGGCCCTCTGCCTGGCCGGTCTCCTGGCGCTGACCCTCGGGGTCGTCGCCGCCCGTCAGCGATGGTCGACGGTGCTCGTGTGGGTGATCGCCAGCCCGCTCGTGATCGCACTGTCCTGGGCTTCCACGGACGTGGTGATGCGGCTCCTGCCCAACCTGATCTGACCCGTACGGCTGCCTCGGGGCGGCGCCGGCACCACCTCAGCACCACCCACAACCAGCACCACCCATCACAGGAAGCGAACCCAGATGTCTGTACGCACGTCTCTCGCAGGCGCCGTCGCGGCAGCCCTCGCCGGCTCCGTCATCGCGCTCGGTGCGGGCCCCGCGTCCGCCGCCGTGGACCCCGACGACACGACCTTCACGCCCACCACCGCGGACCTGATCGGGGTCGGCTCCGACACCAGCCAGCACGCCATCAAGCTGTTCGCCGACGCCTGGAACAACAGCGGCCAGGCGCCGGTGAAGTTCGCAACCTTCGCGGCCACCGGCGGCGGGACCATCCCGCTGCCGACCGCGGCCATCAACCGCCCGAACGGGTCGGGGGCCGGCAAGGCCCTGCTCTACGGCAGCGGCAACAACACCGACATCGACCTCGCCCGTTCCTCCTCGGCCCAGAACGCCGCGGAGACGAGTGCCGGTCTGCAGTCGTTCCCGTTCGCCCTCGACACCCTGGTGATGGCGGTCTCCAACACGGTGCCGTCCAACGCGCCGACGTCGCTGACCCCCGCCGACATCGTCGACATCTACCAGGGCACCGTCACCAACTGGTCGCAGATCGACCCGGCCAGGTCCGGCGTCATCGCGCCGAAGATCCCGCAGGCCGGCTCCGGCACGCGCAGCTTCTTCACCGCCCAGCTGAAGGCCATGAACGGTGGCGTCGACGTCACGCTCGGTGCCGGAGTCGCCGAGGTGCAGGAGCACGACGACAGCCAGATCAAGAGCAACCCGAACGCGATCGCGCCGTTCTCGAAGGGCCGCGCCGGCCTGCTCGGCACCACCCTGCGTCTCGAGACCGGGTGGAGCGCCGACCGGGCCCTCTACAACGTGGTCCGCGGTGCCGACCTCGCCAGCCCGCTCATCCAGGGTGCGTTCGGCGAGGACGGCGCGCTGTGCTCCACCGACGTGCGTCCCCTGATCGAGGCGGCCGGCTTCCAGCAGCTCGCCACCCCCGACCACGGCGGCGTCTGCGGCTCGGCCACCCAGACGGCGACCAGCAACTTCACGGTCAACGCCCAGGTCGTCACCAGCACCGCCCTCGAGGCCAGCAGCCCGAAGGCGAAGGCGGCCACCCTGGTCGCCACCGTCACCGGCTCCAGCGCCCCGTCGGGCACGGTCGACTTCTTCGAGGGTGAGACCGAGGTCGCCAGCGACGTCCCGCTGGTGTCCGGCCAGGCCACCGCCGAGCTCACCGGTGTCACGGTCGGCAGCCACACCTACACGGCGACGTTCACGCCGGCCGAGGGCTCGGCGTTCGAGCCGTCCACCTCGGACGACTCCGTCGTCACGGTCAAGACGTCCGCCAAGGTCACCGAGTCCTTCCCGGCCACGGTCGCCAAGGGCAAGAAGGCCAAGGGCACCGTCACGGTCGTCGGCGACGGGGCCACCGCCACCGGCACCGTGAAGATCAAGAAGGGCAGCAAGGTCCTCGAGACCGCGACGCTCAAGGGAGGCAAGGCGACCATCACCCTGCCGAAGCTCGCCAAGGGCAAGAACACCCTGAAGGCCGTCTACAGCGGCAACAGCAGCGTGGCGGGCGCGACCAAGGCCTTCACGATCAAGCAGAAGTGACCCAGCACCACCGGTAACGCACCCGGCCTGTCGGCCCGTCCCCTCCCGGACGGGCCGATGGGCCACCACCACGTACGACCCGAAGGAAGATCCCATGACCGCCGCACCCGACGCGACCACCCTCCTGCCCCCCGTGCCCGGCGACCGCCCCCTCGCCGAGATCGAGGCGCGCGACATCACGGCCTGGTTCGGCAGCCACAAGGTGCTCGACCGCGTCTCGCTGACGATGCCCGCCGGCGGGATCACCGCGCTGATCGGGCCGTCCGGCTGTGGCAAGTCCACCTTCCTGCGGATCCTGAACCGGATGCACGAGCTGGTGCCTTCGGCCCAGCTCGCCGGCGAGGTGCTCCTCGACGGCGAGGACATCTACGACCCCGAGCGGCGGCTCATCGACGCCCGCCGGGCGATCGGCATGGTCTTCCAGAAGCCGAACCCCTTCCCGGCGATGTCGATCCGGGAGAACGTGCTGGCCGGTCTCCGGCTCACCGGCACCCGCGCGTCGAAGTCGACCAAGGACGAGCTCGTCGAGTCCTGCCTCATCAAGGGCGGCCTCTGGAGCGAGGTCAAGGACCGGCTCGACGCCCCCGGCGGCGGCCTGTCCGGAGGTCAGCAGCAGCGGCTGTGCATCGCCCGCTCGCTGGCGATCAAGCCGCGGGTGCTGCTCATGGACGAGCCCTGCTCGGCGCTCGACCCGACCTCCACCCGGGTCATCGAGGAGACGATGAAGGACCTCGCCCGGGAGGTCACCATCGTGATCGTCACCCACAACATGCAGCAGGCCGCGCGGGTCTCCGACACGTGCGCGTTCTTCCTCGCCTCCCAGGGCACCCCCGGCGTGATCGTGGAGCACGGGGATACTGGTGCCATGTTCCAGAGCCCTCAGGACCCGCGCACGAGCGACTACGTGCACGGCAGGTTCGGATGAGATGACCGCTGCTCGTCTCATCGTGCTCCTCGCCACCGGGCTCCTGGCGGTCACGGGTCTCGGGTACCTCGCGTCGCAGACCGTGCTCGCGCCGCCTCCGCTGGTGGCGTCGTCGCAGCAGCAGTACGTCGGCGCTCCGGCGCCGGTCCCGGCTCCGGCCGCGGGCGGCCGCCACCGGAAGCAGGCCGCCGCCGCACCGGTGCGCGTCGACTCGGGCTGGGTGACGGCCACGGCCGCGAAGGCCGGCATCCCGGAGCCCGCCGTACGCGCCTACGCCGACGCGCAGCTCAACGAGCCCGACGGCTGCGACGTCGGCTGGACCACCCTGGCCGGCATCGGCTGGGTGGAGTCGCAGCACGGCACCATCGACGGACGCACGCTGGGTGACGACGGACGGTCGTCGACGCCGATCCTCGGCCCGGCCCTGAACGGCAAGGGCGCGTTCGCCGCGATCCCGGCCACCCCGGAGTCGTCGGCGTGGCACGGCGACCCGGCCTGGGACCACGCGGTCGGCCCGCTGCAGTTCATCCCCTCCACCTGGGAGACGTGGAGATCCGACGGCGACGGCGACGGCGTGGCCGACCCCAACGACCTCGACGACGCCGCGTACGCCGCCGTCCGTTACCTCTGCGCCGACGGGCACGACCTCACGACGGGTGCCGGCTGGGCGGACGCAGTCCTGTCCTACAACCACGCGCAGTCGTACGTCGACGCCGTGCACGCCGCGGCGACGGCCTACGCGGAGCGCACCGGCTAGCCGCAGACCTGGGCCGACCTGCCGCGATGGTCGAGGAGTGCGCTTTCGCGCCTGTCTCGAAACCCCCGGCCCTCCGGTGGTTGAGGAAGGACGAAGTCCTGTCTCGAAACCCCTGGCCCTCCGGTGGTTGAGGAAGGCGC
>NZ_BDJE01000014.1 GCF_002117935.1 Nocardioides sp. PD653-B2
CCTTCCTCAACCACCGGCGGGTCGGGGGTTTCGAGACAGGCGCCAGGGCGCCTTCCTCAACCACTGGGGTGGCTAGATCCAGCGGGAGAACCAGATCCGGTCGACCCACTCGGAGTGGGTGAGGAGCTGGTCGGTCCAGATCGGCCAGAACCACGCGAAGTTCACCAGCACCAGCACGAAGAACGCGCCCGAGACGATCACCCCCGCCGTACGACGGGGGCTGGGTTCTGTCGACGGGCCGATCAGCGTGCCCATCGCCAGCGTGAGCGCGAGGACGACGAACGGCAGCGTGATGATGGCGTAGAAGAGGAAGATCGGCCGGTCGTCGTACTGGAGCCACGGCAGCCAGGTGGAGGCGGTGCCGACGATCGCGACGCCGTAGCGCCAGTCCCGGGCGCCGATCCACATCACCAGCGCGAAGACCAGCGCGAGACAGCCGCCCCACCACAGCGTCGGGTTGCCGAGCAGCAGCACCTGGCGCAGGCAGTCGCTGCCCGCTGGGGCGTCGCAGCCCTGGGTGCCGGGCTTGATGTCGGTGTCGGCCGCGACGCCGACCGGCCGGTTCATGAGCAGCCAGCCGGAGGGCTTGGACGCGTACGTGTGGCTGCTGCAGTTCAGGAAGTGCGTGTGGAACTCGTAGACGTCGTGGTGATAGTACCAGAGCGACCTCAGCGACTGGACGACCTCGCCGAGCCCGTGAGCGTCGGGCTCGCTGGCGGTCGGCCAGCGGTCGTCGTTCTCCTTGTTCGGGGCGTCGCACGTCTTGCCCTCCGCGACGAAGCGCGTGTACTGCGTCGACGAGAGGTGCTCCTCGTACTGGTGGGCGTGGACCAGCCACCCGGTCCAGCTCGCGACGTACACGAAGAACGCCATCAGCACGAGGCTGACGAACGCCGGGACCCCGTCGACCAGGGCCGACTTCACGACCGGCCAGCGGACCCCGAACGAACGGCGTGCGCCGGCCGACCAGAGCCAGACCAGCACGCCGAACGCCGCGAGCGGGTACGCCGCCTCCCACTTGCTGCCGGCCGCGAGCCCCCAGCAGACGCCGCCGAGCAGCAGCCAGGGCCGGAAGAGCAGCCCGCGGACCGGGCCCCACGCCCGTGAACCGGTGACCTGGGTGGGCGTCAGGCGGGCCATCTTGGCGCGGTGCCAGTCGCGGTCGGCGACCACGCAGTGCACGCCGCAGAGCAGGAAGAACGCGACGAAGATGTCGAGCAGCGCGAGCCGCGACAGCACGAAGTGGAGGCCGTCGAGGCTCAGCAGCAGCCCGGCGACCAGGCCGAGCATCGTCGACCCGGTGAGCCGGCGGGCCAGTCGGCACATGACCAGCACCATCAGCGCGCCGACGACGGCGGAGGCGATCCGCCAGCCGAACGGGTCCATGCCGAACGCCTTCTCGCCGAGCGCGATCAGCCACTTCCCGACCTCGGGGTGGACGATCATCGACGGGTCGTCCTTCCACTGACCCGTGACCTGCCCGTTGAGGATGTTGTCGTTGGCCTTCTCGGTGTAGTCGCGGACGTAGCCGAAGTTCGCCATCGACCAGGCGTCCTTCGCGTAGTACGTCTCGTCGAACTCGAAGACGTGCGGCTTGCCGAGGTGCCACAGCCGCAGGAAGAGCGCGAGCAGTGCCACCCCGATGCTGGCCGACCAGCCGATGAAGGGGTCCTCGAGCCGCATGCTGCGGCGGGCCCGCTCCCACGCGGACGGGACGGCGTGCCCGGCGGCGTTGGTGGAGAGACCGACCCGCTCCTCGGGAGAAGGGGGAGCGGCCGTGGTCACGGGCCGAGAATACGGCCCTGCCATGATCGACCCGTGGAGACTCGACCCGGCGTGCTCGTGCTCGCGGCGACCCCGATCGGCCGGGTGGCGGACGCGCCGCCCCGGCTCGCCGAGGAGCTCGCCACCGCCGACGTCGTCGCCGCCGAGGACACCCGGCGGCTCAAGCGGCTCACCGGCGACCTGGGCGTCACCGTCGCCGGTCGGATCGTGTCGTACTTCGAGGGCAACGAGTCGGCCCGCACCCCCGTCCTGCTCGAGGCGCTGCTGGCCGGCGAGCGCGTGCTGCTGGTGACCGACGCCGGCATGCCGAGCGTGTCCGACCCGGGCTACCGCCTCGTCGTCGCGGCCGTCGAGCACGACGTCCTCGTCACCGCGGTGCCCGGCCCGTCGGCCGTGCTGACCGCCCTTGCCGTGAGCGGGCTGCCGGTCGATCGGTTCTGCTTCGAGGGCTTCCTGCCGCGCAAGGCGGGGGAGCGCGCGCGCCGCCTCCACGCACTCGCCCGCGAGGAGCGGACGATGGTCTTCTTCGAGGCGCCGCACCGCACCGAGGTGACCCTCGCCGCGATGGCGGAGGCGCTCGGCGGCGACCGGCCCGCGGCCGTGTGCCGCGAGCTCACCAAGACCCACGAGGAGGTACGGCGCGGCCCCCTCGCCGACCTGGTCACCTGGGCGGCCGAGGGCATCCGGGGCGAGGTGACGATCGTCGTCGCCGGCGCCGTCCCGGCCGCCGCCGTCGCCGACGACCCCGCCAGCCTGCGCGCCGCGGTCGCCGAGCTGGAGGCCGAGGGCGTGCGGCGCAAGGAGGCGATCGTCGAGGTCGCCCAGCTGGCGGGAGTGCCGAAGCGCACGGTCTACAACCTGGTGCACGGGGCACCGGAGTGACATGAGCAGCGACCGGATCACCCAGTTCGAGAACGACGGCCTCACCTTCGACGTCCGCGACGAGGGACCCCTCGACGGCACGCCTGTCGTGCTGCTGCACGGCTTCCCGGAGCGGTCGACCAGCTGGCGCCACGTCGCACCGCTGCTGCACGCGCAGGGCCTGCGGACCTTCGCGCCCGACCAGCGCGGCTACTCGCCGGGCGCCCGGCCGCCGCGGCGCCGCGACTACACCGCGGGACGGCTGGTCGGCGACGCACTGGCGCTGATCGACACGATCGGCGGCCCGGTGCACCTGGTCGGCCACGACTGGGGCGCGGCGGTCGGCTGGGGCGTGGTGATGACCCGACCGGCGCAGGTGCGGTCGTGGACGGCGGTCTCGGTGCCGCACACCGGCGCGTTCGCGACGTCGTGGGTGACCTCGACCCAGGGCCTGAAGTCCTGGTACATGGGTGCCTTCCAGCTCCCCCGGCTCGCCGAGCTCAGCGCCCGGCGGCCCGGCGGCCCGTTCGACCGGTCGATGCGCCGCAGCGGCATGACCACGGAGGACCTGGCCCGCTTCCGCTCCGAGATCGTCGAGTACGGCGCGCTGCCGGGCGGTCTGGCGTGGTACCGCGCGATCCCGTTCACCTCGCCGGGCGCGGCCCGCCGCCGGGTCTCCGTGCCGACGACGCTGGTGTGGAGCGACGGCGACGTCGCCGTCGGCAGGGCCGCGGTCGACGCCACCGCGCGCTGGGTCGACGCGCCCTACGAGCTCGTCGTCCTCGGCGGTGTCTCCCACTGGATCCCGACCCAGGCGCCGGAGGCGCTGGCCGAGGCGATCCTGGCCCGGGTCGCCGGATGAGCAGGCCCGAGGCGCCGGAGCCGCTGCCGCACCCGGTCGTCGACAACCACTGCCACCTCGACGTCGCGCGCGGCGACGAGGACCCGGTCCCGGTCGCCGACGCCCTCGCCGCAGCCGCCGCGGTCGGCGTCACCCGGATCGTCCAGATCGGCTGCGACCTGCCCGGCGCACGCTGGGCGGTGGAGGCCGCGGCGTCGTACGACGCCCTGGTCGCCGCTGTCGCGCTGCACCCCAACGAGGCGCCGCTCCTGCCGGACCTCGACGCGGCGATGGCCGAGATCGAGGAGCTGGCCGGTGCGCACGCCAAGGTCCGCGCGGTGGGGGAGACCGGGCTCGACCACTTCCGCACCGGCGAGGAGGGGCGCGCGGTGCAGGTCGAGTCGTTCCGCCGTCACATCGACCTCGCGAAGCGGCTCGACAAGACGCTCGTGATCCACGACCGCGACGCCCACGCGGAGGTGCTGGCCGTGCTCGACGAGGAGGGCGCTCCGGACCGCTGGGTGATGCACTGCTTCTCCGGCGACGCGGACGTCGCCCGCCAGTGCCTCGACCGCGGCGCCTACCTGTCCTTCGCGGGCACGGTCACCTTCAAGAACGCCCAGCCCCTCCGCGACGCCCTGGCGGTCGCGCCGCAGGACCGGGTGCTCGTCGAGACGGACGCGCCGTACCTCACGCCGATGCCCCACCGCGGCCGGACCAACGCGTCCTACCTGGTGCCGCTGACGATGCGCACGATGGCCGAGGTGCGCGGCGACGACCTCGCCGACCTGTGCGCCGCCGTCGACGCCAACACCGAGGCGGCGTTCGGCGGGTCCTGGTAGGTCACACCGGGCCCGACCGATCTGGAATACGTCAGCCCGTGGCGGGGTTCCATTGGCAGTAGGGCGCCTTGCGTGGCGCGAGTAGGTGGTGCATCGGGCGGGGAACCGCATCCGGCGAACCGGCAGCTGCGCGATACGGACAAAGCCTTGCACGTTGGAGCTACCGGGGCGCGGGTGATTCGCGCCTACCATCCCACGACGCGGATGCCGTCGCTTGCCGAGATCTCGGACCGAGCCGGGCGCGCAGCACATATCGGGATGTTGACTGTGAAGGAGTTCGATGGCTAGCGCGGCTGTACAGCCGGCCGAGCCGCACGCACCTCGTCCCTCGCCCCGAGGCGGCACCGAGCGGAAGACGACGCACGACCCTGACGAGGCCGAGCAGATCGTCACGGAGACCTACCTGCCCAACCGTCTCTTGCGGACCTCCAGCAACGAGATCGACATGGAGCTGGTGACCACCCGACTCGGCGAGGTGACTGCCGGGCTGCTGTCGTACGGACAGACGATCCACCTCCAGACGGCGGAAACCACTCAGTTCCACGTGAACGTCACCCTGGAAGGGCGGGGCGCCTCCCAGAGCGGAAGCGCGGACCCACTCATGACCACCCGCGGGCAGGCGATCGTGTTCCCGGTCGGCGAGCCGGCACAGATCACCTGGTCGACGGAAGCTCGGCACCTGTGCATCATGGCCACGCGGGCGTCGCTCGAGGGCGAGCTCGAGCAGCTGCTCGGGCGGAGCCTGCCGAGGCCGCTGGCGTTCGAACGGTGCCTACGAGCTGAGGTCGGTCATCTGTGGCAGCCGGCGATCGAGCTGGTGTCCCAGGAACTCGCGAACCCTCAAGGTCTCCTGACCCTCCCCAGGGTCGTTCGACACCTGGAGGGTCTCGTCGTCGACGGTCTGCTCCTGACCCAGCCTCACAACTACCAAGACTTCCTGCACCTTGCTGCGGCGCCGGGGCGTGCCGGCGCGATCGCGCGGGCTGCAGAGCTGCTGGAGGAGCTTCCCAGTGAGCCCTGGACCGTCGTCAGGTTGGCCCAGGAGGTGCACCTGAGTGTGCGAGCGCTGCAGTACGGGTTCAAGCGGGACTTCGACATGCCGCCGATGAGCTACCTCAAGCGGGTACGGCTGCGCCATGCACACCGGACGCTCCTGGCCTCCTACCCCGAGAGCACGACCGTCTCCGCGGTGGCGTTGGAGTACGGCTTCCTCCACATGGGCCGGTTCGCGGCCGCGTATCGCGAGGCCTTCGGCGAGCCGCCCTCGGAGACGTTGCGGCGCCGTCTGTAGGTACCGCACGGCGCGACTTCACCGTCGAGACGCTGCTCACGTCCGTCCCAGATACGACTAGTTCGGTTTGCAATCAGCCCGGATCGCTGGTGGTCTGGGGTACTGATGGCCGGGATCGGGATCGATCTGACCAGTGCAGGAGCCGAATCTGGCCCCGCAGCAGGACCCCAGCGCACGAACCCACGACGTGGGAGACCTGCGCTCGGAGCACTGGCACCCGAGAACCGGGGAGTACGACGTTCGGAGAATCGTGCCCAGCAATGGACACAGCAGGTTCAGCCAGTGGCTGGGCCGTGCAAGCAAGAGCCGCCCCCTGATGCTCGCCCTGGCGACCGTGGTCGTCCTGGCGGTAGCCGGCACCACGTGGGGCTACAGCTCCCTCAGCAAGTCCGTGACCCTCTCGCTCGACGGCCAGCCCCAGGAGGTCACCGCCTTCGGTGGCACCGTCGGTGACGTCCTCGCCTCCGAGGGCGTCGACGTGTCCGCCCGCGACATCGTCGCCCCCAGCCTCGACGAGAAGATCGAGGACGGCAGCCAGATCTCGGTCCGGTTCGCCCGTCCGCTCGAGCTCACCGTCGACGGCGACACGAAGACGTACTGGACCACCGAGACCACCGTGTCGCGAGCCCTCGACGAGATCGGCGAGAACTTCCGCGGCGCGGAGCTCTCCGCCAGCCGGGGCGCCGAGCTCGACCGCGGGGGCATGGACCTCGAGGTCATCACGCCCAAGACGCTGAAGGTCAAGCTCGGCAAGCACGAGATGGTCAAGAAGACCGTCACCGCGCTCACCGTCGAGGACGCCCTCGCCGAGCTCGGCGTCGAGCTCGGCAAGCACGACAAGACCTCGCCCGCACCCGAGCACGAGCTCGCCGACGGAGACACGCTGGTCTTCACCGACATCAAGATCGTCCGCAAGCACGTCGACGGCGAGACCGTCGGCTTCGGCACGGTCGAGCAGCAGGACTCCTCGATGTACGAGGGTGAGACCTCCGTGGTCCGCGCGGGCGAGGCCGGCCTGCGCGACGTGACCTACCGGATCGTCTACCGCAACGGCGAGATCTCGGTCCGCAAGGTCGTCAGCCAGAAGGTCCTGCGCCAGCCTGTCGACGAAATCGTCAAGGTCGGCACCAAGGCGCAGCCGGCCGCGACCAACTTCGCCGGTGGCAGCACCGTGTGGGACGCGCTCGCCCGGTGCGAGTCCGGCGGCAACTGGGCCATCAACACCGGCAACGGCTACTACGGCGGCCTCCAGTTCAACCTCGGCACCTGGCAGTCCTACGGCGGCAGCGGCCTCCCGAGCAACGCCAGCCGCGAGACCCAGATCGCCATCGCCACCAAGGTGCGCGACGCGTCCGGTGGCTACGGCGCGTGGCCAGGGTGCGCGCGCTCCCTCGGTCTGCCGACTTGAGCTGAGGTTGCGCTGACTACGCTGGCGCACATGTCTGACACGTCCGCCGGTCCCCAGCTCTTGGGACCGGCGGACGTGCGTGCGCTCGCGGCCGAGCTCGACCTGCGCCCGACCAAGCAGCGCGGGCAGAACTTCGTCATCGACGCCAACACCTGCCGCCGCATCGTCCGCGAGTCCGGCATCACCCCGGGCGACGTCGTCGTCGAGGTCGGTCCCGGACTGGGCTCGTTGACCCTGGCGCTGCTCGAGGTGGCCGGTCGGGTGATCGCGATCGAGCTCGACGAGAAGCTCGCCACCCGCCTGCCCGAGACGATCGCGACGTACGCCCCCCACCAGGCGGACCGCTTCGAGGTGGTGCTCGCCGACGCGATGCGGATCGACGCGGTCCCCGGGCCGCCGCCGACCGCGCTGGTCGCCAACCTGCCCTACAACGTCTCGGTGCCGGTCCTCCTGCACCTGCTGGCGCTGCTCCCGTCGCTCGAGCACGGCCTGGTGATGGTGCAGTCGGAGGTCGCCGACCGGCTGGCCGCGCCGCCCGGCTCCAAGGTGTACGGCGTGCCGTCGGTCAAGGCCGCCTGGTACGCCGACGTGCGCCGGGCCGGCGCGATCGGTCGCAACGTCTTCTGGCCGGCGCCCAACGTGGACTCGGGCCTGGTCGCCTGGACCCGCCGCGAGCCCCCCGCCACGACCGCGACCCGCGACGAGGTCTTCGCGGTCGTCGATGCCGCCTTCGCCCACCGGCGCAAGGCACTGCGCGGCGTCCTGAAGTCGCTCGCGCCGGCCGAGGTGGTCGACGCCGCTCTCGAGGGCGCCGGCATCGACCCGCTCGCGCGCGGGGAGTCGCTCACCGTCGAGGACTTCACCCGGCTGGCCGAAGGGCTGGCCCGGGGGCTGGCCAGATGACCTCGGTGACCGTGCGCGCTCCGGCGAAGATCAACCTGCACCTCGGGGTCGGTGCCCTCCGCGAGGACGGCTACCACCCGTTGGTGACCGTCTACCAGGCCGTCGGGCTCTACGACGACGTGACCGCCCGGGCCTCCGCCGACTGGCGTCTCGGCGTGCGGCTGCCGGACTGGATGGAGCGCCACGACGTCCCCCTCAACGGGGAGAACATCGTCGACCGCGCCGCCGACCTGCTCGCGGCCCACCACGGCGTCGAGCGGGTCGGCGAGGTGCACATCGCCAAGGAGATCCCCGTCGCCGGCGGCATGGCCGGTGGCTCCGCCGACGCCGCGGCGGCCCTGGTCGCGCTCGACCGGCTCTGGCAGGTGCGCACGTCCGACGACGACCTGCTCGAGCTGGCCGCCCAGCTCGGCAGTGACGTGCCGTTCGCGCTCCTGGGCGGCACGGCGCTCGGCGTCGGCCGCGGTGAGCTGGTCACCCCCGTCAACGACTCCCGCACCTGGTGGTGGGTCGTCGTCCCGTCGGAGGTCGGGCTCTCCACGCCCGACGTCTACCGGCACTTCGACCGGATGTTCCCCGACGCCCCGGCCGAGCCGGTGCCGGCCGACGCCCTGCTCGGCGCGATCGCGGCCGGCGACGCCTGGGCACTCGCCGACGCGCTCCACAATGACCTCGAGGCGCCGGCCGTCGACCTGCGCCCCGAGCTCGGCAGGCTGATCGAGACCGGCGAGGCCGCCGGGGCCCTGCGCGGGATGGTGTCCGGATCCGGACCCACCTGCGTCTTCCTGTGCGGCTCGGCCGACCACGCACGATCGCTCGCGACGGACCTGGCCGGCTCCGGCCACCCCGTCGTGCTCGCCGCCAACGGCCCGGTCGCCGGTGCCCATCTTGTGTCGTACGCCTAGGCTCCGCACGGCATGGCAAATCTACTGAACCTCGAACGGGTGTCGAAGTCCTACGGCGTCCGCCCCCTCCTCACCGACGTCTCACTCGGCATCGCCGCAGGCGAGCGGATCGGCATCGTCGGGCGCAACGGCGACGGCAAGACCACCCTGCTCGAGGTGATGACCGGCCTGGAGGAGCCCGGCACCGGCCGCGTCTCCCAGCAGCGCGGGCTGCTGATCGGCTACCTCCACCAGGGCGACGAGCTCGAGGACTCCCACACCGTGCGGGAGGCCGTGCTCGCAGGGCTCGACGACCACCAGTGGGCCGCCGACTTCCGCACCCGCGAGATCGTCGAGGTGCTGCTCGCCGGGGTGGCGCTCGACCGCCCGGTCACGGGGCTGTCCGGTGGCGAGCGGCGGCGCTGCTCGCTGGCCGCGCTGCTCCTGGGCGACCACGACCTGATCGTGCTCGACGAGCCGACCAACCACCTCGACGTCGAGGCGGTGGCCTGGCTGGCCCAGCACCTGGTCAAGCGGCCGTCCGCGATGGTCGTCGTGACCCACGACCGCTGGTTCCTCGACGAGGTGTGCCAGTGGACCTGGGAGGTCCACGACGGGGTCGTCGACGCCTACGAGGGCGGGTACGCCGCGTTCGTGCTCGCCAAGGCGGAGCGCTCCCGGCAGGCGTCGGCGTCGGAGATCCGCCGCCAGAACCTCGCTCGCAAGGAGCTGGCCTGGTTGCGTCGCGGTCCGCCGGCGCGCACCTCGAAGCCCAAGTTCCGCATCGACGCCGCGAACGCCCTCATCGAGGACGTGCCGCCGCCGCGCGACCGGCTCGAGCTGCAGAAGTTCGCCACCCAGCGGCTCGGCAAGGACGTCATCGACATCGAGGACGCCGACCTCGTCCGGGGCGAGCGCACCCTGCTCGAGCACGCCACCTGGCGGCTCGGTCCCGGTGACCGGGTCGGCATCGTCGGCGTCAACGGTGCCGGGAAGAGCTCGGTGCTCAACCTCATCTCCGGCGCGCTCCAGCCGGCGGCCGGCAAGGTCAAGCTCGGCCGCACCGTCGCGCTGCGCCAGCTGACCCAGCAGCTCGACGACCTCGACCCCGACGGCCGGGTGCTGCCGATGGTCGAGTCGTTCCGCCGGGTCACCAAGACCGCCGACGGCAACGAGATCACCGCGAGCTCGATGCTGGAGCGCTTCGGGTTCACCGGCGACAAGCTGACCACCCGGATCGGCGACCTCTCGGGTGGGGAGCGCCGGCGCTTCCAGCTGCTGATGCTGCTCCTCGACGAGCCGAACGTGCTGCTGCTCGACGAGCCGACCAACGACCTCGACATCGACACCCTCAACGTCCTCGAGGACTTCCTCGACGGCTGGCCGGGCACCCTGGTCGTCGTCTCGCACGACCGGTACTTCCTCGAGCGGGTCACCGACTCGGTGTGGGCGCTGCTCGGCGACGGCCAGATCTCGATGCTGCCCCGCGGCGTCGACGAGTACCTCGAACGGAGGGCCGGCGGTCTCGCGTCCGGCCAGCTCGACGTCGGGTCCGCCTCCCAGCAGGCGGCCGACACGTCGGTCTCCAAGGCCAAGGTCGGGGGCGCCGAGGAGCGGGCCGCCCGCAAGGCGGTCTCCCGGATCGAGAAGCGGCTGGCGAAGATCACCGAGCTCGAGACGAGGTTGAACGCCGAGGTCCTCGAGCACGCCCAGGACTACGAGAGGCTGGCCGGCATCAGCGCCCAGCTCTCCGCGTTGTCGACGGAGAAGGGCGACCTCGAGCTGGAGTGGCTCGAGGCCTCCGAGGTACTGGAGTAGCCCGTCAGGCGAACGGCGAGAGCAAGGTGCGCAGCAGGCCGGCCAGCCGGGTGCGGTCCTTGTCCGGGAGTCCCGCGAGGAACGTCTGCTCCGCCTCGAGCAGCGCCTCGAAGGCGCCGTCGACCGCCGTACGACCGTCCGGCGTGAGCCGCACCAGCACACCGCGCCGGTCGTGCGGGTCGGGCAGCCGCTCGACCAGCCCACGCGCGGCCAGCCGGTCGACCCGGTTGGTCATGGTCCCGCTGGTCACCAGCGTCTCGCGCAGCAGCTTGCCCGGCGAGAGCTCGTACGGCGGACCCGCGCGGCGCAGCGCCGCGAGCACGTCGAACTCCCACGACTCGACGCGGGCGGCGGTGAAGGCGTCGCGGCGGGCGAGATCGAGGTGGCGTGCGAGCCGGCTGATCCGGCTGAAGACCTCGACCGGGGCAAGATCGAGGTCGGGGCGCTCGCGCGCCCATGACTCGACCAGCTCGTCGACCTCGTCCCGCATGCTCGCCAGCGTATCGGATTCATCGAGAATCTTGACATCAAGAGAGTGGTGGACCAAACTGTCTTGACGTCAAGATAAAAGGAGAGCCCATGACGCACCGTTGGGACCCGGACCGCTACCTGACCTTCGCCGACGAGCGCGGACGCCCGTTCGTCGAGCTGGTCGCCCGCGTCGGGGCCGACCGGCCGCGGACCGTCGTCGACCTCGGCTGCGGTCCCGGCAACCTCACCGTCCTGCTCGCGGAGCGGTGGCCCGATGCCGAGATCACCGGCCTCGACTCCAGCCCCGAGATGATCGCGAAGGCCCGCGCGGTCGGCGCCCGACCGAACGGCGGCGTCGCGTTCGACGTCGCCGACCTGCGCGACTGGACCCCGGCCGAGCCGGTCGACGTGCTGGTCTCCAACGCCACGCTCCAGTGGGTGCCCGACCACCTCGCGCTCCTGCCGCGGCTGGTCGCGTCGGTCGCGCCGGGCGGCTGGTTCGCCTTCCAGGTGCCCGGCAACTTCGACGAGCCGAGCCACACGATCCGCACCGAGCTGGCTGCGGAGGCGCCGTACGCCGCCCACACGCGCGGCGCGGCCGTGCCGGCCAGCCACGACCCGGCCGTCTACCTCGACGCGCTCGCCGGCCTCGGCTGCGAGGTCGACGCGTGGGAGACGACCTACCTCCACGTCCTCACCGGCGACGACCCGGTCTTCACCTGGGTCTCCGGCACCGGCGCACGGCCCACCCTCCAGGCGCTGCCCGACGACCTGCGCCCCGGCTTCGAGGCGGAGTTCAAGCGGCGGCTCGCGGCGGCGTACCCGAGGCACGACGACGGCGTCGTGCTGCCGTTCCGCCGGATCTTCGTCGTGGCCCGGGTGCCGGCACGAGGCTCGACCACGGTGCTCGCCTAGCGACCGGTGAACGCCTTGCGCCCCAGGACGACCACGCCGGCGCCGAAGAAGCCGATCAGCGCCCAGCCGAGCGCGGCGCCGCCGTCGTGCCCGAGCAGGAGGACGCCGGCGACGACCGGGACCAGGCAGAGGAGGGCTGCGACGAGGAGGGGCCAGTTGACCCGAGGGGTGCCCACGTCAGCCCCAGATCTCTCGGGCGAGCGGGGCGACCGCGGCGGCCTGCGCCCGGCCGGCGCGCGCCGAGGCGGGCCGCCGGGCGGGGTCGAGGACGTTCTTGCCGATCGCGGCGACCGAGGCGGCGTCGGGCGACACGACGAGGTGCGGGACGTCGCCGATCAGCTGGCCGGCCGTGCGCATCGGGCCGACCGCGCGGTCGACGGGGGTGAACGCGAGCACCCGGTCCGAGGTCGCCGCGACCAGGTCGGCGTTGGAGCCCGACCGTGCGCCGCCGTCGATGTAGGAGCGGCCCTGGATCGGCACCGGGGGATAGACGCCGGGTACGGCGCAGCTCGCGGTGACCGCCTCGACCAGGGAGACGTCGTCGGACCCGTCGAAGAGGCGCAGCGCGCCCGTCTCGGCGTCCACGGCGGTGACCAGGAGCCGGCCGTCGTCCGCCCACTGCTGGATCGGCAGCCGCTCGCGGATCGCGTCGAAGCGCGCCTCCAGGCTCGGCAGCTTGCCGGCCGCGGCGCGGCGTAGCGACCACCGGCCGACGTGGCGCCCGAACGCCTCGAGGTCGCCCCGGGCGCGCAGCATCGACCACGCGAAGCCGGCCAGCACCCCGGGGCCGATCGAGGCGAGGGGTGCGGGCCGCGGTGTCGAGACCTGGTAGTCGAAGAGGTCCGCGAGCGTGATCCCGGTGGTGATCTGGGCGCCGACCACCGAGCCTGCCGAGGTGCCGACGACGGCGTCGGCGACGGTCACGTCGACCCCGAGGTCCTGCAGCCCGAGCAGCAGCCCGGTCTCCCAGGCGATCCCGGTGATGCCACCGCCGCCCAGCACCAGCCCGCGTCGCAGAGTCATGCCGCGACGCTACTGGGCGCTCCCGAGCGACCGCGGGGCGAGGTCGCCACGAAAAGTTACCGACAGGTAATGTCAAGCCGCATGAGCCAGGTCCTCACTTTGTGGAAGAAGACCAGCACGCTGCCGCAGGGCAAGCGGGTCTTCTCGTTCCTCTTCGGCCAGAAGGCGCCGTACTTCGCCTCGATCCGGCCGCGCTTCGTCTCGATCGAGCCGCACCGGGTCGAGCTGCTGATCCCCAAGCGGCGCCGCGTGCACAACCACCTCAAGACCGTGCACGCGATCGCGCTCTGCAACGGTCTCGAGGCCGCGATGGGCGCGCTCGCCGAGGTCACCATCCCGGCCGACAAGCGCTGGATCCCGAAGGGGATGGAGGTCGCCTACACGGCCAAGGCGACCAGCAACATCACCTGCGTCGCCGAGACCGACCCCGAGCAGTGGACCAGCGACGCCCTGCCGGATGCCGGGGCCGACCTGCCGGTGCGGGTGCGCGGGTTCCGCGACGACGGGACCGTGGTGATCGAGGGCGTGATCCGGCTCTGGGTCACCCCGCGGAAGGCGTCCTGACCGCGAGGAAGATCGGGTTCGTCAGTGCGAGCATCGTCGTAGCCCGCCTGACCTCAGCGCGCACGAACGCGAGGCCGCCGGGCACCGCCTGGTCGAGGGTGATGGTGCCGTCGACGGCCTGCGCGGTCCCGAGCACCCCGGACGGTCCGATCAGCGTGGCGACGGCGTCCGGGACGCCGGTGACCGTGAGCCGGACGTCGACGAGGTCGCCGACGCCGCTCGGCACCGTGTCGCCGCACTGGCCCGACACCTCGTCGAGGGTCGCGCTGAAGTCCAGGCCCACGTCGGACGAGCCGGCGATCCAGGAGTGCCCGCCGCGGTAGCCCGCCAGGATCGCCTCGACCGACAGCGACTCGGCGCGGACGACGGTCTGGGCGAGCCCGATCCGCTGAGCGTGGTTGTGCGAGTCGGAGTTGCCGACCGCCGGCACGAAGGTGCCGGCGAGCAGGAGCCGGTGCCACCGACGCACGGCCTGGTCGTCGAAGGTCTCCCAGGGCCCGTTCCACACCTCGACCGCATCCATGTGGGCGAAGTCCTCACCGAAGTCCCACCGGATCGACGGGACCGGCACGTAGGGGTGCGCGACGATCGCCAGTCCGCCCTTCGAGCGGACCAGGTCGGTGAACCGCTCGAGCTGCTGGTCCTCGGGCCGGTAGCGCCAGTCGATCCAGGTCCCTGCCGAGAGCCCGGCCGCCACCCAGTGCCCGGCGCGGGTGGTGACCTCCTCACCGGGGATCACCAGGAAGTCGTCCGGCACGTACTTCCCCCACGTCAGCTGGGCCGAGCTGGTGTTGTGCTCCGAGCTGCCGATGAAGTCGAGGCCCGCGGCCCGCGCGTCGGCGAGCACCTGGGCCTGCGTCTGGGAGCCGTCGGAGTGCACGGTGTGCACGTGCAGGTCGCCGCGGTACCAGCCCGGGCCGGTCCCGCTCACCGACGTCGGTGCGGGCGTCGGCGTGTAGGCCTTGCCGGCGGGACCGTGGTGGAGCCTGACCGTGACCGTGTACGGCGTACCGGGCGGCACGATCTGGTAGGGCCCGAGCACGATCCGCCACCGCCCGGCGGTGATCGGTCCGGCCAGGTAGCCGGGCGTGGCCGAGGTCTTGCTGATCCGGAAGGAGTCGCGGGCGCCGCCCGACCAGCCGCGGAAGCCGGCGGCGTTGCCGAGGCCCCGGCCGGAGGAGTCGAAGATGCCGATGTCGACCACGTTCTGGCTGTAGCCCAGGCCCGTGTCCTGGGGTGGGTCGTGGGTGTAGGAGACCTCGATCTCGCGCACCCCCGACGGGACGTGGAACGGCAGGTAGTGCCAGTCCGGGGTGTCGGGGGAGGAGAAGCGGCCCCGGAACCTCTTCGTGGTCGTCGTCCCGGCGACGGCCGGCTCGAAGGTCAGCAGGCCGGCGGTGGCGACGGCGCCCGCTCCGGCCAGCAGGAGGGCGCGGCGGTCGAGGTGGTGGTTGCTCATGGTGGGGACAGGCGAGAGTCAGGCTCGGCGTTGGGGCGACTCGCGCTGGTGACGTACGGCCAGGAGCAGGAAGCCTGCCGCCACTGCCCAGCAGCCGATGAAGATTCCGACGACTGCGAGCGCGGTCAGTGCCGCGTTGCCGGTGTGGACGCCGTCGTCTCCGAGCGAACCGAACGGCGCGAGCACGAAGACGACGGTCCAGATGATGCGCCAGTGTTTGCCGTGGAACTCTCCGAGCCGCTGCCAGACCGACGGTCCGGTCGGCGCAGTCGGGTCAGGTGCCGGAGGAAGGTGCTGAGTGGGCGGGGCCGCTGGCGGAACGGCGACCTGAGGCGCTTGCGGCGTCGATGGGGGAGCGAGGGTGCCAGTGGGCCGAAAGCCTCGGCTCTTGTCGGTCTTGATACTCCGAGAGCCGCAGTTGGGACACTGGTCCCACTGGTCTTTGACCTTCAGGTGCCGGTCGTAGTTGGCGGTCCGGCGCGCCATCCGGGCCTGTCCGTCGGTCCAGAAGGAGCCTGCCTCATCGAACCAGCGGGGCTTGCCGGGACTCGTGCCAGGTGGCGTCGCGTACCAAGCGAAGTCGCACCGTTGGCATCGGCGTCCTGCTTCCTTCATGACCCATCCTCTCGAGAGCGCTCCGCGACAGGTTAGAAGACGGGAATGCTCACCGAGGCGTTCTGACGAGCACGAGCGCGTCAGACGGCCCGAACGTCCGTAGCGGTGGTCTGCCTGACCCTGCTCCCGTGCGACGGCTCGGAGGTGGTCTCTGACGGGCGTGGTTCCTCCGAGTTCTCGGATGAACCCCCACACTCTTACCCTTGACTCGTCATGAGCAGCGCACGCACGTATGAGGTCCGCACCTACGGGTGCCAGATGAACGTCCACGACTCCGAGCGGCTCACCGGGCTGCTGGAGGACGCGGGCTACGTCGCCGCACCCTCGGACAAGCAGGCGGACGTCGTCGTCTTCAACACCTGCGCGGTGCGCGAGAACGCCGACAACAAGCTCTACGGCAACCTCTCGCACCTGGCGCCGGTGAAGGCCGCGAACCCGGGCATGCAGATCGCCGTCGGCGGCTGCCTGGCCCAGAAGGACCGCTCGACGATTACCGCCAAGGCGCCGTACGTCGACGTCGTCTTCGGCACCCACAACATCGGCTCGCTGCCGGCGCTCCTCGAGCGCGCGCGGGTGATGGAGGAGGCGCAGGTCGAGATCCTCGAGTCCCTCGAGGTCTTCCCGTCGACGCTGCCGACCAAGCGCGACTCGGCGTACGCCGCCTGGGTGTCGATCTCGGTCGGCTGCAACAACACCTGCACGTTCTGCATCGTCCCGGCGCTGCGCGGCAAGGAGAAGGACCGCCGGCCCGGCGAGATCCTCGCCGAGGTCGAGGCGCTGGTCGCCGAGGGCGTCTCCGAGATCACCCTGCTGGGCCAGAACGTCAACGCGTACGGCGTGGAGTTCGGCGACCGGCAGGCGTTCTCCAAGCTGCTGCGCGCGTGCGGCGACATCGCGGGCCTGGAGCGGGTGCGCTTCACCTCGCCGCACCCCGCCGAGTTCACCGACGACGTCATCGAGGCGATGGCCGAGACCCCCAACGTGATGCCCCAGCTGCACATGCCGCTGCAGTCCGGCTCCGACAAGGTGCTCAAGGACATGCGCCGGTCCTACCGGCAGGCGAAGTACCTCGGCATCATCGAGCGGGTCCGCGCCGCGATGCCCGACGCCGCGATCACCACCGACATCATCGTCGGCTTCCCGGGCGAGACCGAGGAGGACTTCCAGGCGACGCTCGACGTGGTGCGCCGGGCACGCTTCGCCGGCGCCTTCACGTTCCAGTACTCCAAGCGTCCCGGCACCCCCGCCGCCACCCTCGACGACCAGGTCCCGCCCGAGGTGGTCAAGGACCGCTACGAGCGGCTGGCCGCGCTGGTCAACGACGTCGCGTGGGACGAGGGCAAGCGTCTCGTCGGGCGCCGCGTCGAGCTGATGGTCTCCGAGGGCGAGGGCCGCAAGGACAAGGCGACCCACCGGCTCTCCGGCCGCGGCCCCGACAACCGCCTCGTGCACTTCACCCCGCCCGAGGGCATCGACGTCCGTCCCGGCGACATGGTCACCGTCGAGATCACCTACGCCGCGCCGCACCACCTGGTCGCCGACGGCGACGTGATCGCCGTACGCCGGACCCGCTCCGGCGACGCCTGGGAGGCCCGCGCCGGTGTCCACCGGGGGACGCCGTCCACGCCCGCCGGCGTCACCCTCGGCATGCCGACCCTCGGTGTCCCGGCCCCGCTCCCGGACGCCCCCGCCTGCCGCTGACGGAGCCTGCCCGCGGACCATTGTCCACAGGTCCCGAGAAGCGCCTTGATCGGCGCCGGCCCGCCGCCGAGGCTGTCGCCGTCAATGTCAATCTCGGGAACGGACCATCCTCATGCGCAAGATCTCGACCGCGACCGCCGTGCTGGGCGTCGTCGCCACCATGCTGACCACCGCCGGAGCCACGACCGCGGCCACCGGCTACGACGCCCGGGCGAGCCTGTCGGGCCATCGCACGTGCACGAAGACCGCCGGCACGGGCATCACCAGGCGCACCGTCGTCCTCGACAACACGCGCTCCGCACGCCGCGCCCAGTTCAAGGTCGTCCGCGACGGCGACCGGTTCGCCGATCCCACCGTCTACGTGTGGGTCCCGGCGCACCGGAGGAAGTCCGTCACCGTGTCCGTCCCGCAGCGCACCACCGTCTCGGTGCGGGTCCGGGTCCCGGAGATGGGCCGCGAGGAGCTGCGGCTCTCCACGACCGTCGCGGCCCTCGCGTCGTGCTACGTCGCGACCGTCAAGCCCCAGGCGTCGCTCGGTGGCGTGTCGTGCCACGGCGCCGACTCCGTGGCCCAGATCGTGCTCGACAACCGGTCCACCAGCGACGACGAGGTCACCTACGCGGTCGCGTCGTCCTACGGCGCCTCGTCGGCGTCGTTCACCGTCCGACCCGCGTCGTCCGTCAACGACTACGTGCCCGTGCCCGCCGGGAGGTCGACGCACATCGACGTGACCGCCGCGGGCAGGGAGCTGCTGTCGATCGACGTCGCCGCCGCCAGCTGCCCGTAGACCGGACAACTGCATGGGGTCACGCATATATGCTTCAGGGCAAGCATCGGCATCGGCATCCACGGCAGAGGAGAGACCATGCCCGTCTGGCTCCAGGCAGGAATGTGGGGGCTCGTGGCCGGCGGCGCCCTCGTGCTCGGTGCGTTGCTCGCCTGGTTCGTGCGGGTGCCCCGCTCGGTCGTCGCCACGGTGATGGCCTTCGGTGCCGGCGTCCTGATCTCGGCGCTGGCGTTCGACCTGGTGGCCGAGGCCGAGTCGACCGGTGGCCTGACCCCGACCCTGATCGGCTTCCTCGGCGGCGCCGCGACGTACGTCGCCGCGAACGTGGCGCTCGCTGCTCGCGGGGCCCGACATCGCAAGCGCTCCCAGGACCAGCAGCCGTCCGAGCAGGAGCAGTCGGGCAGCGGGACCGCGATCGCGATCGGCGCCCTCCTCGACGGCGTACCGGAGTCCACGGTGCTCGGGCTCACCCTCCTGACCGGTCAGGGCATCGGCATCTCGGTGCTGGTGGCGGTCTTCATCTCGAACCTGCCCGAGGGGCTCTCCAGTGCGGCCGGCATGAAGCGGGCCGGTCGGGGATCGGCCTACGTCTTCGGGGTGTGGGGCGGCATCGCGGTGACGAGCGGCGTCGCCGGTGCGCTCGGCGTGCTCCTGCTGACCGGCGCGGCGCCGGCGCTGATCGCCGTGATCACCGCGGTCGCTGCCGGCGCGATCCTCGCCATGGTGGCCGACACGATGATCCCGGAGGCGTTCGAGCAGACCCACCTCTACGCCGGCCTGGTGGCCACCGTCGGGTTCGCGCTCGCGTTCGCCGTGGGTCGCCTCGGCTGACCGATCCGCGCGGACCTGGTCCGTGCGCAACGACAGGTAGGTTGTCCGGCGGTGGGAGACGAGAACAGGAGTCCCGACGTGGCAGACCACGAGCTGGCCGATGCCTTCGTCACCGCGAGCCGCGCCCTGATCGGCCTGGCGGTGCGCACGATCGGCGATGCGCCGGTCGAGGTGACGGTCGCCCAGCACCGGGTCCTCGTCCTGCTCGCCGGCCGGGGCGCCCTCACCATCGGTGAGATCGCCGAGGGGCTGGGCGTGAATCCTTCCAACGCCACCCGCTACTGCGACCGGCTCCAGCGGCTCGAGCTGCTCACCCGCACCCGCTCGCCCGTGGACGGCCGCGTCGTCCTCGTCAGCCTCACGCAGGCCGGCACGGCCTTGGTCGGGGAGGTCACCCGGCGGCGACGCGCCGAGGTCGAGAAGGTCCTCGCCCGGATGACGGCCGCCGACACGGCCGGGATGCTCGATGCCCTGCGGGCCTTCAACCGGGCAGCTGACGAGCTCGGGGACCGGGACTGGGCCTCAGCCCTCTGGTGACCTGGCGGCTGCGCCCGCCGGTGGTGCGCTCAGACCTCGTCGTCGCTGCGGGGGTCCTTGTCGGAGTAGCCCGCCTTCGGCGGCAGGCCCTCGGGGTTGTCCTCGGGCTCGCCCGGAGTCTGCTCCGGTGGGACCTCCGCGGACGGGTCGCGCTCGTGGGGCGCGACGTCGCGCACACCTTCGGTCGCGCGCTGGCCGGGGCCGGTCGGGCCGACCCGCTCGCTGCTGACCCCCATCTCGCCGTCGGGGCTCATGCCGGCGACTCGTCCTCGTGGTGCTCCGCGTCGTCCTCGTCGCGGGTGGCCTTGGTCGACGTGTCCTCGCTGTCCTCGACCTCGCGCATCACCGTCTCGGGCGCCTTCTCGACGATGGCCGGGTTCTCGTCGGGAGTGAGGTCGGGAATCGCGATCGGACCGCTGAAGTCGTCGAGCGCGTCGACGCCGCCCGGGTTGGGCTCGCCGGGCTCGATCTCCGGCTCGGGCATCGGGCCGAGTTCGTCGGATGGCATGCGGTTCTCCCTCTAGAAGCCGAACGTCGAGTACGCAGTGGTCGTACCCGTTCGCAGTGCGTCCAACACCGTGAGCTCGTGGGGCACGACCGGCTCGGGCAGCGCGTCGAGCGGGAACCAGCCCAGCTCGACCGCCTTGTCCGGCTCCACGATCCGGGGCTCACCCGACCAGGACCGGGCGGTGAAGAAGAAGTCGATCCGCTCGTCGACGGGTTCGGCGTGCTGCGTGCGCTGCATCGCCGTGACGAAGGTGAGGTCGAGGTCGCTCACGCCGATCTCCTCGAGCGCCTCGCGGCGCGCGGCGTCGTACGCCGTCTCGCCGCGCTCGACGTGACCGGCCGCGCCGGCGGCCCAGTGGTCGTCCATGTAGCCGGTGTTCTGGCGCAGGTGGAGCAGCACCTCCAGCCCCCCGACCCCGTCTCGCAGCAGGAACACGTACGACGCCGGCACGACCACGAAGCGGCCCGCGGACGGGCTCTGCGTCACTCGGGCTCCTCGGGGTCCTCGACGTCGTGCGGGGTCAGCTCGGCCTCGCCCTCGCCGCCGTAGACCGTGCCGGTCTCGTCGGACACCGGCGACTCCTCCTCCTCGGGCAGGGGGTCCTCGTGCAGGTCGAACTCGCTCATCTCACTCACCTCCCGAGCCGTCGGAGGGCTCGTCGAGGGACGTCTCGGCGTTCTCCTCCTGGAGGTCACGGTCGGCCTCGTCCTGGTCGCGCTCGTCGCCGTGCGCCGGCGGGATGTCCGATCCCTCGGCGGGCGGCTTCGGCCCCGGGTCGAGGGCGGCGTCGCCGGGGGTGTCCGGCCCGGCGGGGGCGTCCGTGCGCTGGGGTCCGCCGGGGGGCTGGGGGCTGTCCTGCTCGCTCATGCTTGCCACACTAGCCACATGCCCGCCGGCCCGAACGACGTCCCGATCGTGGCCGTCGTCGGGGCGACCGCATCCGGCAAGACCGGTCTGTCCCTCGACCTCGCCGAGCGCCTCGGCGGCGAGGTCGTCAACACCGACGCGATGCAGGTCTACCGCGGCATGGACATCGGTACGGCCAAGCTCCCGCCCGCCGAGCGTCGCGGCATCACCCACCACCTGCTCGACACGCAGTCGGTGCGCGACCCCGCCACGGTCGCCCAGTTCCAGGGCTGGGCGCGGGCGGCGATCGCCGGGCTCCGCGAGGCCGGCCGGACACCCGTGCTGGTGGGCGGCTCGGCGCTCTACACGCGGGCGATCATCGACCGGTTCGAGTTCCCCGGCACCGACGAGGCGATCCGCAGCAGGCTCGAGACGACGCTCGCCGACGTCGGCTCCGCCGTCCTGCACCGGCGCCTGCGCGAGCTCGACCCCGCGACCGCCGACCGGATCCCGGTCGAGAACGGCCGGCGCATCGTCCGCGCGCTCGAGGTCATCGAGATCACCGGCGACGCCTACACGCCCGACCTCCCCACCCTCGAGTACGCCGACCCGCGCACCGTCCAGATCGGCGTCGACATCGACCGGCCGACCCTGGACGCGCGGATCGAGCAGCGCGTGGACCAGATGTTCGAGGGCGGGCTGGTCGACGAGGTCGCGCGGCTGCTCGACGAGGGGCTGGCGGAGGGGCGCACGGCGTCGCGCGCGATCGGCTACCACCAGGTCGCGGCCCACCTGGCCGGCGAGCTGACCCTCGCCGAGGCCCGCGACCGGACGGTCTTCGCGACCCGCCGCTTCGCGCGCCGCCAGGACGGGTGGTTCCGCAAGGACCCGCGGATCACCTGGATCCGCTTCGACGACCCGGACCTCGTCGAGAAGGCGTTGTCGGTGGTGCGGTCCACGGTGGTCCCATGACCCGGACGACGTTCTTCACCGCGACCACCCTCGACGGCTACATCGCCGACGAGCACGACTCCCTGGAGTGGCTCTTCGTCCAGGACGTCCGCGAGGACGGACCGATGAGCTACGCGTCGTTCATCCAGGGCATCGGCGCGATGGCGATGGGCGCCACGACGTACGCCTGGATCGGCGACCACCTGAGGAAGACCGGCGAGGCCTGGATGTACGACATCCCCTGCTGGGTCTTCACGCACCGCGAGTTCGAGCCGTACGGCGAGGGCATCACCTTCACCTCGGCGCCCGTCGCCGAGGTGCACGCCGAGATGGTGGCCGCGGCCGGTGGCCGTGACCTCTGGATGGTCGGCGGCGGCGACCTCGCGGCGCAGTTCGCCGACGCGGGCCTGCTCGACGAGCTGCTGGTCTCGATCGCGCCGGTCACCCTGGGCGCGGGCCGGCCGCTCTTCCCGCGTCCCTACGACCTCGAGCTCACCGAGCTCGCGCAGAACGGCTCCTTCGTCTGCGCCCGCTACGACGTCGTGGGTCCGCGCGCCTGACCTGTTTCGGCGGCGGTCGCATCGGGCACGGGGATGCGTATGCGTCTTCTCGGGTCTTTCGTCGTGCTGTCCCTGACCACCGCAGCTCTCGCCGTGGGCTCACCCGCCCAGGCGGCCTCGGCACCGCAGGGTCCACCCAAGGCGGCGACCGAGGTCGGGTACGGCGGCGCCGTGACCTCGGTCGACCCGTATGCCTCGCGGGTCGGCCTCCGGGTGCTCCGGCAGGGTGGCAACGCGACCGACGCCGCCGTGGCGACGGCCGCTGCGCTCGGCGTGACGGAGCCCTTCAGCGCCGGCATCGGCGGCGGCGGCTACTTCGTCCACTACTCCGCGAAGACCGGGACGGTGCAGACCATCGACGGCCGCGAGACCGCCCCGGCGGCCATGCCGCACGACGCGTTCATCAACCCCAAGACCGACAGGCCCTACGGCTTCAGCCCGGCGCGGGTCACCAGCGGGGTCTCGGTCGGGGTGCCCGGCACGCTCGCGACCTGGCAGCGGGCGCTCGACCGCTGGGGCACCCGCTCCCTGGCGAGGTCCCTCGAGCCGGCCGAGGTGCTGGCCCGCCACGGCTTCCGCGTCGACCAGACGTTCCACGACCAGGTCGTGCAGAACACCCGGCGCTTCAAGGCGTTCGTGCCGACGAAGGCGCTCTACCTGAAGGGCGGTCACGCGCCGCGGGTCGGCAGCGTCTTCCGCAACCCCGACCTGGCCGACACCTACGACCTGCTCGCCGACCGCGGCACCCGCCCGTTCTACCGAGGCCGGCTCGGCGACGCGATCGTCCGTGCCGTCCGCAAGCCCCCCACGACGAAGAGCACCACCCTGCCGGTGCCCCGGGGCTACCTGAGGGCCAAGGACCTGGCCCGCTACCGCGCCCTCGACCAGGCGCCGACGAAGATCGGCTACCGCGGCCTCGAGGTCTACGGCATGGCGCCCTCGTCCAGCGGCGGCTCGACCGTCGGCGAGGCGCTCAACATCCTCGAGGGCTACGACCTCGCGTCGATGCCGAGGGCCGAGGCCTACCACCTCTACCTCGAGGCCAGTGCGCTCGCGTTCGCCGACCGCGGTGAGTACGTCGGCGACCCGCGGCAGGTCGACGTGCCGCTCGCCGACCTGCTCTCCGACGACTACGCCGCCGAGCGCGCCTGCGAGATCGACCCCGCCCAGGCGTTCGAGACCCCGGTCGAGGCCGGCGACGTCACGTCGTACGACGGGGAGTGCGGCAGCGGCCGCGGCGTCGCCACCAGCGCGCCCGACACGGAGAACACCCAGACCACCAACCTGACCGTGGCCGACAAGTGGGGCAACGTCGTCGAGTACACGCTGACCATCGAGCAGACCGGCGGCTCGGGCATCGTCGTGCCCGGTCGTGGCTTCCTGCTCAACAACGAGCTCACCGACTTCAGCCCGGTCTACGACCAGGCCGACCCCAACCGGATCGAGCCGCTCAAGCGGCCGCGCTCCTCGATGTCGCCGACGATCGTGCTCCGCGCCGGCAAGCCCTACCTCGCGGTCGGCTCGCCCGGTGGCTCGACGATCATCACCACCGTGCTGCAGATCCTGGTCAACCGGCTCGACCTCGGCATGAGCCTGCCCCAGGCGATCGCGGCGCCCCGGGTCACCCAGCGCAACGAGCCCGCGGACCTCGCGGAGCCGGCCTTCCTCGAGCGCTACGGCGACGCCCTCCGGGGCCTCGGTCACGAGATCGAGGAGTACGACGACATCTTCACCGGGACCCACGAGATCGGCGCCGCCACCGGCATCGAGTTCGGCCCCGGCAGGCGGCTCACCGTGGCCGCCGAGCCGGAGCGCCGCGGCGGGGGCTCGGCGACCGTGGTCCGGCCTCGGAAATGAGATGACCGACCGCGTATCGTACAGGGGTGCCGACCACCGCTTCAGTCGCCGCCGGCTGGACCCAGATCACGACCGTCGACGACCTCGTCGGCCTGCTCGGCGAGCCGAACGACCGGGCCCGCGACAAGGCCCGGCCGGCCCTGCTCGACGTCGACCGCGCCTGGCTCGCTGCCACGCCGTTCTGCGTGCTGGCGACGTCGTCGGCGACCGGGGAGTGTGACGCCTCGCCGAAGGGCGACCCGGCCGGCCGGCTGGTGCACGTCATCGACGACCGCACGATCGCGCTGGCCGAGCGGCCCGGCAACAAGCGGGCCGACGGCTACAAGAACATCCTCCAGAACCCGCACGTCGGGCTGAACTTCTTCATCCCCGGCCGCGCCGACACGTTGCGCATCAACGGCCGGGCGCGGCTGGTCAGCGACGCGCCGTTCTTCGACGACATGGTCGTCAAGGGGCACCGGCCGGTCCTCGCGGCCGTGGTCGAGATCGACGAGCTCTTCTTCCACTGCGGCAAGGCGTTCCTGCGCTCCGGGCTCTGGAAGCCGGAGACCTGGGATCCCGAGGCCCGCGTCCCGCGCCGCGCGCTGATCGCCAAGTCGGTCGAGCCGAACGAGATGACCCTCGAGCAGCTGGACGAGTACTACGAGCCCGAGAACTACAGCAAGGGCCTCTATGCCTGAGCCCTACGCCTTCCTCAAGGGTCACGGCACCGAGAACGACTTCGTGCTGCTGCCCGACCACGACGGCTCGGTCCACGGCGATCTCGACGCCGACCGGGTCCGCGCACTCTGCGACCGGCACGCCGGCATCGGCGGCGACGGCGTCCTCCGGGTCGTGAAGCACGGCGACACCTGGTTCATGGACTACCGCAACGCCGACGGATCGGTCTCGGAGATGTGCGGCAACGGCGTCCGGGTCTTCGCGCTGCACCTGGTCCAGGAGGGCCTGGTCGACCCGGCCCGGCCGATCGAGATCGACACCCGCGACGGCATCAAGGTGCTCACCCTCGACGGTGGCCTCATCACCGCCGACATGGGCCGACCGCAGGTGCTCGGCGAGAGCTCGGTCGTGGTGGGCGACGCGAGCTGGGTGGCGACCCACGTCGACATGGGCAACCCGCACGCCGTGGCGTTCGTCGACTCGCTCGACCCCGACGGCCCCGTGGGCCCGCTCCTCGAGCCGCCCGGCCACGACGCGGCGACGTACCCCGACGGCGTCAACGTCGAGTTCGTCGTACGCCGTGGCGAGCGGCACGTCGCCCTGCGCGTGCACGAGCGCGGCTCGGGGGAGACCCGCTCGTGCGGCACGGGCGCCTGCGCCGCCATGGTCGCCGCGGCCGTGGCCGACGGTGTCGGCCCGGGCTCGACCTACCGGGTCGACGTCCCCGGCGGCACGCTCACGGTCACGTGGACCGCCGACGACCGGGTGCTCCTCACCGGCCCCGCGGTCATCGTGGCCCGGGGGACCACCGACCTGTAACCCGTTCTATGCTCCCGGCCATGGACATCAACGGAGCCAGTGCCATCGTCACGGGCGCAGCGTCGGGCATCGGCGCCGCCGCCGCCCGCCAGCTCGCCGCGCGGGGCGCGATCGTCGTGGTCGCCGACCTGCAGGTCGACAAGGGCGAGGCGCTCGCCCAGGAGATCGGCGGCGTCTTCGCCCTGGTCGACGTCACGAACACCGAGCAGATCACCGCGGCCGTCAACGCCGCCGCCGAGATCGCCCCCCTGCGCGCGGTGGTCAACTCGGCCGGCATCGGCTGGGCCCAGCGCACCATCGGCCGCGACGGCCAGATCGAGTCGGCCCACGACCTCGACGCCTTCAAGCGGGTGATCAACATCAACCTGATCGGCACCTTCGACGTGGTCCGCCAGGCCGCGTCGGTCATGAGCCGCAACGAGCCCGACGCCGACGGCCAGCGCGGCGCCATCGTCAACCTCGCCAGCGTCGCCGCGTTCGATGGCCAGATCGGCCAGGCGTCGTACTCCTCCTCCAAGGGCGGCGTCGTCGGCATGACCCTCCCGGTCGCCCGCGACCTCTCCGCGTCCGGCATCCGCCTCAACACGGTCGCCCCCGGCCTGATCGACACCCCGATCTACGGCGAGGGCCCCGACTCCGAGGCCTTCAAGGCCAAGCTCGGCGAGAGCGTGCTGTTCCCGAAGCGTCTCGGCACCCCCGACGAGCTCGCCAGCATGGTCGTCGAGTGCATCACCAACAGCTACATGAACGCCGAGGTCATCCGCGTCGACGGCGGCATCCGGATGCCCCCCAAGTAGTCGCCGCTGCGTGGGTCGTCCGCCTCTCGGCTGCGTATACCTGCCTCTCAGGCGGACGACCCACGGTCCTGGTGACGATCGCCGACCGGAGACCTCGGCTAGGGACGCCAGCCGGTGAGGTCGACGACCAGATCGGCGCGGTCCCGCGCGGCCTCGATGCGCGCGGCGTTGGCTTCGTCGACCCGCGCCACCCAGGCCCACGCCTCCTCCGGCGACTTGCCGAACTCGACGTGCCGGGCGACCAGCCGGTCCAGCCGGACCGAGTCGTCGATGACGACGTGCCACACGACGTCGATCTCGGCGCGGACGGCGCGCCAGCGCGGCTCGTCGAGCAGCAGGTAGTTGCCCTCGGTGACCACCGTGCCGGTCGCCGGCACCGGGATGGCGCCGGCCAGCGGCTGCTCGAGGTGGCGCTCGAACATCGGCGCCACGACGTCCTCCTCGCCGGCCCGCACCCGGCGCAGCAGCGCGGCGTACCCCTCCGCGTCGAAGGTCTCCGGTGCGCCCTTGCGGTCGAGGAGACCTCGCCGGACGAGCTCGACGTCGGCGTAGTGGAAGCCGTCCATCGGCAGCACCGCGCTCGCCAGCTCCTGGGCGAGCGACGCGGCCAGCGTGGTCTTCCCGACCCCCGGCGCGCCGGTGATGCCGAGCAGGCGGCACGGCGCGGGCACCTCCGGGATCTGGGGGGAGGGAATCACGAGGGGAAGGTTAAGCGTTGGAAGATACAGATGATCGAAACGTACGCTTCACCTCATATGACGAACGCACCTGACTTCAACCTCGACGCCGAGCTCGACGAGACCGACGACTGGGACGACTCCCAGGAGCCGGACGACGGCTGGCACGACGAGCCCGACCCCGAGGACGGCGACGAGCCGACCGTGGGCGCGATGGAGCTCGCCGAGCGACACCAGCTGCGTCGCGTCGCCGGGCTGCGCACCGAGCTCGAGGACATCACCGAGGTCGAGTACCGCCAGCTCCGGCTCGAGCGCGTCGTGCTCGTCGGCGTCTGGACCGAGGGCACGACCGAGGACGCCGAGAACTCCATGGCCGAGCTGGCGCTGCTCGCCGAGACCGCGGGCTCCGAGGTGCTCGAGGCGATCTACCAGCGCCGCCAGACCCCCGACCCCGCGACGTACGTCGGACGCGGCAAGGTCGAGGGCATCGCCGAGATCGTGCAGGCGACCGGCGCCGACACGGTGATCTGCGACGGCGAGCTCGCGCCCAGCCAGCTGAGGAACCTCGAGGACCGGCTCAAGGTCAAGGTCGTCGACCGGACCGCGCTGATCCTCGACATCTTCGCCCAGCACGCCCGCTCCGGTGAGGCCCAGGCCCAGACCGAGCTGGCCCAGCTCAACTACATGAAGCAGCGCCTGCGCGGCTGGGGTGGCAACCTCTCCCGCCAGGCCGGTGGCCGGGTCGCCGGCGGTGCCGGCATCGGTGGCCGCGGTCCCGGTGAGACCAAGATCGAGACCGACCGGCGCCGGATCAACACCAAGATCGCCAAGCTCCGGCGTGACCTGCGCGAGATGAAGGGCACCCGCGACACCAAGCGCCAGGAGCGCCAGCGCCACCACATCCCGAGCGTGTCGATCGCGGGCTACACCAACGCCGGCAAGTCCTCGCTGCTCAACCGGCTCACCGACGCCGGTGTGCTCGTCGAGGACTCGCTGTTCGCGACGCTCGACCCGACGACGCGTCGTACGACGACCTCCGACGGCCGCGTCTACACGATGAGCGACACGGTCGGCTTCGTCCGGCACCTGCCCCACCAGCTGGTCGAGGCCTTCCGCTCGACGCTGGAGGAGGTCGCCGACTCCGACCTGATCGTGCACGTCGTCGACGGCTCCCACCCCGACCCCGAGGGCCAGCTGGCCGCGGTGCGCGAGGTCTTCGCCGAGATCGGCGCCTCCCAGGTGCCCGAGCTCGTCGTGATCAACAAGGCCGACGTCGCCGACCCGATGGTGCTCGCCCGGCTGCGCCAGCGCGAGCCGCACTCGGTCGTCGTCTCCGCCAAGACCGGGGAAGGCATCGCGGAGGCGCTCAAGGCGGTCGAGGGCGACCTGCCCAAGCCCGGCGTCGAGTTCAAGGCGCTGGTGCCCTACGAGCGCGGCGACCTGATCAACCGGCTCCACCAGCAGGGCGAGATCGACTCGATGGACCACACCGGCGAGGGCACGATCGTCGTCGGGCGCGCCAACGAGGACCTCGCCGGCGAGCTCGCGGCGTACGCCGTCAGCTGAGCCCGGCCAGCCTCTTCACGTCGGCGAGGATCTCGTCGATGTGTCCGCTGACCAGCGACAGGTGGCCCTCGTCGTCGAAGAGGTGCGCCTCGGCGCCGGGCACGTGCGCCGCCAGCCACTCGCCGTGCGCGTACGGCACCATCGCGTCCTGCCGGCCCTGCCAGATCGCGACCGGCACCCGGATGCCGGCGAGGTCGAAGCCCCACGGCGAGACCGCGGCGATCCCGTCGTCGCGCACGCCGGTCACGCCTTGGGCGCCGGCGTGGGTGAAGGTGCGGCTCATCCAGTCGGAGAAGTCCTCGTCCAGCGCGGCCTTGTCGACCGGCGTCACCAGGCCCCCCATCGCCTCCGCGAGCTCCTGCGGCGACGCCTGGAGGATCGGCAGGAAGTTCTCCTCCAGGTAGGCCTCGTAGACCGCCCGGCCCTGCTCGGCGGCGTGGTACTCGTCGTGGTTCTCCTCGGCCATGGCGTCGAACCAGTCCAGGTCCTCGCCGTGGTACGGCGCGACCCCGGCCAGGGAGGCCGCGGCGCGGCACCGGTCGGGCAGCAGCGCCGCGCACGCCAGCGCGCGGGGCCCGCCCCCGGACCAGCCGATGGTGACGAACTCGCCGATCCCGAGATGGTCGAGCACGGCCACGGACTCGGCGACGTCGTCGACGTACCGCCCGGCCTCCGGGCGCGGCGTCGAGGCGCCGTACCCGGGCCGCGAGTAGGTCACCAGCCGCAGCCCGGCCGCCCGGGCGGCGTCGTCGATCAGCGACCACGCGGCCACGGCCGAGGGCGACCCTCCGTGGTGGAGGAGCCCGAAGCCGTCGGGGTCACCCCCCACGAGCACCTCGACGGTGCGGTCGTCGGGGCCGGGGACCAGGATCTGCTCGCTCACGGGGCCAGACTGCCAGTATTTCTTGCGAGATCCGCACGGCTTCGCAACTTCCCCTGCGAAAGGGCCGGGGAACGCCGCAGAATTGCCGGGTGGTCCATCGGGGGGTCGCGGGCCCGGGCCCGCTGAGGTCGGTACGCCGTCGCACGGTCGTCGTCGGCGCGCTGTTCGTCGTCGTGTCGGTGCTGGTGCTGCACGTCGCGGACCGGTCGAGCGCCGGTGTCGACCGGTGCGACCGGTTCACCGCCGACTCCGCGACCCGCGCGGGCGAGGTGACCGGCAGCGGCGAGCGCGTGGTGGTGATCGGTGACTCGTGGTCGGCCGGGCTCGGCCTCGAGAGGTCCGCCGGATCGTGGCCGTCGCGGCTCTCCGGCACGGTGCACGTCGCGGGCTTCTCCGGCTCCGGCTTCAGCGAGCACGCGAGTGACTGCGAGTCGGTGTCCTTCGCCGACCGGGCGCCCGCCGCGCTGCGCGGCGGCGCCGACCTGGTCGTCGTCGAGGGTGGGCTCAACGACTTCAACCAGCCCGACGCCGACATCCGGTCCGGCTTCGCGCGCCTGATGCGGACCCTGAAGGGCGAGCGCGTCGTGGTCGTCGGGCCGGCCTCGGCGCCGTCCCGGGCGGCCGCCGTGGCCCACGTCGACGCGCTGCTCGCCTCGCTCGCGAGGACGTACGACGTCCCCTACGTGCGCACCTCCGGCCTGCACCTGCCCTACCTCGACGACCACCTGCACCTGACCCCCGCCGGTCACCAGGCCTTCGGCGACTACGTGGCCGGACAGATCGCGGGCCTGACGACCTGACGCGGGGGCGTCAGGGCTCGAGCCGCAGCGCCAGGCGCGGGCACATCCGTACGGCGGCCCGGGCGTCGTCGAGCAGGTCGGGGGTGACCTCGCCGCCGACGACCGGGTAGCCCCACTCGTCGAGGTCGACGAGCTCGGGCAGCACCTCGTGGCACAGGCCCCGGGCCCGACAGCTCGGCCAGTCCACGCGCAGCCGGGCGGTCATGACGCGCACCGGCTCGCCCCATGGGCGGCGATCTCGGCCGGGAAGGTCGCCAGCAGCGAGCGGACCAGGCGCACCGTGCCGTCGGGGTGGGCGCACGCGCCCCGGCCCACGACCAGCGCCGCGAGCGACTCGACCCGGTCGGTGGGGCCGGTGCCGTCGGAGACCGCGCGGAGGGCGGTCGCCAACGCGGGCAGGCCGTTGAGGCAGGGGCCGCACCGGCGCGCGCTCTGGCCGGCGAGGTAGTCGACGACGCGGGCGGTGAACGTGACCGGGCAGTCGGCCGGGCAGACGAGCGCGCCCGCGCCGAGGGGCGTGCCCGCAGCCCGCATCGCGTCGACCGACACCCGGCCGGCCGTGAGGTCCTCCCACCGCACCCAGGAGCCGTGGAACCCACCGACCAGGACCGGCCGGTCGGCCCAGGTCGCCGGCAGCACGTCGCGCCACGGGGTGCCCAGCTCCACCTCCACGACCGTCGGCTCCGGGCCCGACAGCGTCAGGAGGGTGGTCCCGGGCTCCTCCGCCGTGCCGAGGGCCGCATAGGAGCGCACCCCGCTGAGCACCAGCCGGCCGACCTGGGCCCAGGTCTCGGCGTTCGACAGGAGGGTCGGGCGACCGCGGTGACCGGCGACCGCCTCGGGTGACCAGGCGGTGACCGGCAGGTTGGGCCGCCCGGCCATCAGCTCGAGCACCGCCCGGGCCTGCCCGGCGACGAACCGGCTGTCGGCCGTGTGGACCACGGTCCGCATCCGGTCGTCACGCTCACCGACGGCGACCCGCATCGCCGCGCCGACCCCGGGCCGGTCCCGCGGGACGACGACGTGCAGCTCCCGGGCGCCCAGGGCGCGGGCCGTCACGACCGCGCCGTCCAGCACGAGGTGCGGACGGGTGGTCGCCAGCCCACAGTCCTTGGCGCTGGCCGGCTCGCCCTCGCTCAGGTTCACGACGACGACCGGTCGTCGGCCGGCCGCGGCGGTGCGCAGCTTGGTCTCGAAGGGGAACGCCGCTCCGCCGCGGCCCCGCAGCCGCACCCGGGCGAGGGTGGCGAGCAGGTCGTCGAGACCCAGGCGCGGCAGCTCGCCGTACTGGCGACGGTGGGCGGTGAGGCCGCGTCCGCCGTCGAGCCCCTCGAGGAGGGCGGGCCCGGAGCGGACGAGGGGGTGGTCGGACGCGGCGACGGGGGAGGCGCTCATGACGGGCCGCCGACGGGGAGAGCCCGGTCGCGATCCGGCCGGTCGACGGCGAGGCGGGCGAGACGCAGCGCGACGGCGGCGCCGACGACCGCGACGCAGCCCGCCAGGGTCAGGTCCGCCCAGACGGCGTCTGCCCGGACGTCGGTGCCGATCCCGAGCCCGTGCACGACCGCGGCGACCCAGCCGGCGTAGGCCAGCAGGTGGATCGCTCGCCACGACCGGTGTCGCATCCGCGCCCGGACAGCGCTGGTCACCGCGACCACCAGGAAGAGGTCGAGCGCGAGGGCACCGAGACCGAGCCAGACCGGCTCGTACGTCGACCCGGCCCACGGCACGAGCGTCTGCCACCAGCGGATGTCGACGTAGCTGTCGACGACGGCGGTGGTGACGTGGACCGCCAGCATCACGACCGACAGGAGAGCCAGGTTGCGGTGCAGCGACTGGGTGACGAAGCGTGGCAGCCCGCGTCCGGCGCGGCCGCCGGTGGCGAGGACCCCGAGGGCCGTCGTCATCGTGAAGAGCCCCAGGATCACGAACCCCGTGCCGCGGTTCAGGTACCACAGGAACGGTCCGTCCATCATGCGCCCCTCCTCTGCTCGTGGCCGTCGTGCGGCCAGCCCTCCGTCGTCAGCACCTGTCCGTCAGCCCCGACCAGGCGGGCGGTCACGCCGCGCGCGGCGAGCCAGGCCGGTGCCTGTGCCCCGAGCACCACCGCGGCCGTGGTGGCGGTGTTGGCGGCCGCGCAGGTCGCGCCGGTCGCCGTCACCGTCTGCCACACCTCCGGTGCGGGCTGCCCGGTGCGGGGGTCGACCAGGTGGTGCAGCCGTACGCCGCGCCGGGCCCAGCGCCGCACCCGGGTGCTGGAGGTCGCGAGGCCGCCGCGGTCGAGCGCGACGGTGGTCTCGGCCGGGCCGCCGGGGTGGGCGGAGATCGCGACCGGCCAGGGGTCACCGTCGGGAGCCGCGATCGCGAGGTCGCCGCCGAGGCTGACCAGGGCCGCCCCGGTCAGCTCCTGGCCGAAGGCGGTGGCGAGGACGTCGGCCGCCCAGGCCTTGCCGGTCGAGCCGAGGTCGAGGGCGGTGCCGGCCGGCACCCGGATCGCGCCGGCCTCGTCCAGACCGATCTCGCGCCAGGTGTCCCGGCCCGGGCCTGCGAGCGGCCAGGGCGCGACGGCCTCGTCGCGCAGGACTCGCAGTTCGGCGAAGTCCCGGTCGTAGCCGAGCTGGGTGAGCGTGCGGCCGAGCAGCGGGTGGACCAGGCCGTCGGTCTGCTCCGCGGCGCGGCACGCCGCGGTGACGGCGGCCACCAGCAGCGGGTCGACCTCGACCCAGCGCCCCGCGCCGGCGTTGGCCAGCGCCAGGTCGGAGTCGGCGCGGAAGCGGCTGCAGGTGCGGTCCACGTCTGCGAGCACGGCGTCGGCGAGCCGGCGCGCGACCGCTAGGTCCGCGGTCCGGCGCGTCGCCAGGAAGACGTAGGTCCCGAGCGCGGTGGACGTCGTGGTGGGCATCGGCTCAGGAGCCCGAGCTGGGTGCCGGCGCCGGCGGGGGCGGGGGCGCCGCAGCGTGGTGGGTGGCGGGTGCCGGTGCGTGCGCGACCGGCTGGGAGACGGTGCCACCGCCACCCACCGGAGCCGACGGCGTGCCCTGCACGTAGTGCACGGTCACGTGGGTGCGGTGGGGTCGCGGCCGGATGACGACCTTGCGTGGGTGCCGCGCCCGGTCGGCGTGGGCCGCGGGGGCGTCCGGCCGGGCCGGGGCAGCCTGCTGGGCCTCGGTCGAGTGGGCCGCGGTGCCGGCGACCCAGCCCGTGGCGGAGAGTGCGGTGACAGCGGTGAGTCCGGAGACGGCGGCGACGGCGAGTCGGAAGCGGTCGCGGACAGCGGGTGAGGAAGCCATGGCCCGACGGTGCCGGAGTGCGTGGCAAGGGTGCCTCATGTCGTTGTTAAGTCGACCTCATCAGGACTCTTGACCCACCCTTGAGGTTCTCGCGAGGTGCCGATAGCCGAGCCGGACGCAGTCTCGGGCCATGAAGATCCTGCCTGTACTCGTGTCAGTCGCCGTCCTCACCGTGGGTCTCTTCGGCGGGACCCTCGCCTACCAGGCCGCCTCGGGCTCCGGCGTGACGAGCCCGAGCAGCAGCGAGAGCGCTGCCGCCCCGGCCACGCCCGCCGCGCACCGCGCCCACCACCGGCGGCCGCTGGTGCGCTGGGCGCCCTGCAAGCCCCCGGCCGTGCGCGACGGCAAGGTGTGCGTGACCGAGGAGGTCCGCACGGTCGTCGTCCCGGCTCCCGCCCCCGCTCCCGCCCGGGCTGCGCCGGTCTCCCACGCTGTCGCGGCGAGCCACGACCACGGCGACGACGACGGTCGATCGGAGCACGGGCACGAGCAAGAGCACGAGCACGAGGACCACGGCGACCACGGCGAGCACGAGTCCGAGGACGACTGAGCCGGTGTCCTCAGCGCGGCGCCAGTGGCAGTCGGACCTCCACCCGGGTCCCGGCGCCCGCCTCCGCGTCGACGTGCAGCGCACCCCCGCACCCGGTCGCGGTCCGGCGGGCGATGTCGAGACCGAGGCCGGTGCTGCCCACCCGGTCCGGGGGGTGCGCCGCGATGCCGGGCCCGTCGTCGGTGACCACCAGCCGGGCGACGCCGTCCACCGCCTCGAGCCCGATCGCGAACGCCGTCCCGTCGGGTGTGTGCGCGAAGACGTTGTCGACGAGCACGTCCACCACGTCGGCGAGGTCGTCGGCCGCGACCGGGACGACGAGCGGGTGGCCCGGGAGCGACACCGTCATCGTGCGGCCCTGGTCCTCGGCGAGCGCGGACCAGTACTCCCGCGCGCTCCCGCACGGTCGCGGTCGCGTCGCCGGTCGAGGCCAGGTCGGTCCGCACCGGCCGCCGTGCCTCCTTGACGATCGCGTCGATCGAGCGCTGGAGAGCCCGGATGTGGTCCGCCAGGCGGGCCGCCACCACGGGGTCGTCGACGGCCTCGGCGTCCAGCCGGAGCGCGGTCACCGGCGTCCGCAGCCGGTGGGAGAGGTCGCCGACCGTCGCCCGCTCGGCGGCGAGCAGCTCCACCGTCCGGTCGGCCAGCCCGTTGAGGGCCCGGGCCAGCTCCTGGGTCTCCTCGGGTCCGGACACGGCGGCTCGGGCCTGGAGGTCTCCCTCGCGGAGCTGGTGGGCGACGCCGGCCACCTGGCGCACCGCCTCGCTCACCCGCTTGCCGAGCCGGGCGGCGACGAGCAGCGCCAGCGCCATCAGCAGCACGCCCAGGCCGACGATGCCCGCCCAGGCGGCCGTCACCCCGCGGCGCAGGTCGTCGGGGGTGACGCTGCTGCGCACGACGGCGGTCCCGGACTCCGCCACGACCGGGAGCAGCACCCGTCCGCCCGCGTCGTCCACGACCTCGAAGCCCTCACCGGCGGCCGCGCGGCGCACCTCGGGATCGCTGCGCATGCCGGTGTCCGCGCCGATGACCTGCTTGTCGGCGGTGAGCACGCTGGTGCTGGGCGCACCCCGCTGGTCGAGGTCGTGGACCAGGCTGCGCAGCTGGGAGTCGTCCTGCAGGCTCGACACCAGGATTGCCATGTTGCGCGCCTCCTGGTCGGCCGCAGCCATCGCGCGGTCCTCGGCCAGGGTCCGGACCAGGAGGCAGAGGGGGATCACGAATGAGACCACGACCACCGAGGTGGTGGCCACGACCAGCCACGAGATCCGGCGACGCATCAGCGGTCGTCCGGGTCGACGAGGCGGACGCCGACCCCGCGCACGCTGATGAGGTAGCGCGGCTCGGCGGCGCTCTCGCCCAGCTTGCGCCGCAGCCACGACAGGTGGACGTCGACGGAGCGGTCGCCCCCGCCGTACGCCTGGTGCCAGACCTCGGCCAGGATCTCCCGCTTGCTCATCACCTGGCCGCGGCGCTGGGCCAGGGCCAGGAGCAGGTCGAACTCGAGGCGGGCCAGCTCGAGGCGTCGACCGGCGAGGGTCACGGTGCGGGTGCCCTCGTCGATGACGAGCTCACCGACCCGGATCGGCTCGGTGCCGGGGGCCTGGTCGCCGGCCCGGCGCAGCACCGCCCGGACCCGCGCCTCCACCTGGTCGGTGCCGAACGGCTTCACGACGTAGTCGTCCGCGCCGCTGTCGAGCGCCTTCACCATCGTCGGGTCGTCGTCCTGCGCGGTGATGACGATGATCGGCACCCGGCTCGCCGCCCGGATCATGCCGATCAGGGCCAGCCCGCTCACGTCGGGGAGGCCGAGGTCGAGGAGCACGGTCTGGGGCCGCTCGGTGAGCACGAGCTCCAGCCCCGCCAGCCCGGTCGCCGCCACGGACACCGCGTGGCCGCGCTTGCTCAGCCCGCGGCGCACTGCCTCGCGGATCGCGTCGTCGTCCTCGATGACGAGGATGCTGGCCATGTCCGCAAACCTACGCGGTCGGCCGGACCCGGCACGGGGAGAACCACGAGGAGAATGGCGCGATGAGCCACAGTCGCACGGTCATCTCGGCGGTCGCCGCCTGGCTGGTCGTGGTCATCCTCGGCTCGACCCTGGTGTGGGCGGTGATCTCCCGCGCGGGCGACGGCATCGCCCCCACCGTCGGTCCCGGCGTCACCGATTCGGTGACCGGTCCGAGCCGCTCCCCGGGCAGCCCGACGACTCCGTCCTCGGACGCGACCGGTGGACCCGAGCGGCGCAGCTGGCAGGGTGCCGGCGGGGTGGTCACCGCGCAGTGCCGGGGCGAGCGCATCTCGGTGGTCGCCTCGGCCGATCCGGGGTTCGTCGTGGAGCGGGAGTCCCGCGGCCTCGACGAGGTGCGGGTGTCGTTCCAGGGCCAGGGCGACGAGGGCCGCGAGACCGAGGTCCGGGCCCGCTGCGTCGACGGCGTCCCCGACTTCGAGGTCGACGCGCGCGACGACTGAGCCCTGGGGACGGCGGCCGACGGCTGTCCGGCGTCGCGGCTAGGGTTCTCGGGTGCCTGACGCCCCCTCCCAGAAGTCGGTCTCGGTGACCGACCTGTTGGCGACCGCGGTCGCGGCGCTGGGCGGCCAGGAGCGGGCCGGGCAGGTGGAGATGGCCGAGGCCGTCACCGCGGCGATGGAGAGCGGCGAGCACCTGCTCGTCCAGGCCGGCACCGGCACCGGCAAGTCGCTGGCCTACCTGGTGCCCAGCCTGCTCCACCGGCAGCGCGTCGTGGTGGCCACCGCGACGCTCGCGCTCCAGCACCAGCTGGTCGAGCGCGACCTGCCGCGGCTGGTCGAGGCCGTGAAGGACGCATCTGATTCTGGGGCGGGCGTCGACACGTCGTACGCCGTGCTGAAGGGTCGCTCCAACTACGCCTGCCTCCACCGGATCCGCGAGGGCGTGCCCGACGACCAGGGCGCCCTGGTCGAGCTGCCCGAGGGCTCGCTCGGCAAGAAGGTGCTCGAGCTGCGGTCCTGGGCCGAGAAGGAGGTCGAGGAGAAGGGCAGCGGCGAGCGCGACAACGCCCCGCGCCACACCGACAAGGAGTGGCGCCAGGTCAGCGTCAACCACCGCGAGTGCCTCGGCGCCGCCAAGTGCCCCTTCGGCCAGGAGTGCTTCGCCGAGCGTGCCAAGGAGAAGGCGCACCGCTCCCACCTGGTGATCACCAACCACTCCCTGCTGGCGATCGACGCCATCGAGGGCGTGCCGATGATCCCCGACTACGACGTCGTGGTCATCGACGAGGCCCACGAGCTGACGACCCGGGTCACCCAGGCCGCGACCGACGAGCTCTGGGCGGCCGAGGTCGAGCGGGCCGCCCGCCGCAGCCAGCGCCATGTCGACGGCCCCGAGGCCGACAACCTGGCCGACGCCTCCGACGCGCTGCGCGCCGCGATCAGCGAGGCCAGCCCCGGCCGCTTCGACCGGGTCCCCGAGGAGCTGTCCGACGCGCTGGTCCTGGTCCGCGACGCGGCCCGGGCGGTGATCTCGGCCTACCCCAAGGGCGACGCCGCCGCCGACGACGCCGACGCCGGCCGCGCCCAGGCGAAGGGCGCCGTGCAGGAGGTTTTCGCGACCGCCGACCGGATGGCCGCCGACCTCGAGTCCGACGTGCTCTGGATGTCGGAGGGCACCGAGCGGATGCCACCGCGGCTGTGCGTCGCGCCGCTGCAGGTCTGGGGGCCGATGCGCGACAAGCTGCTCAGCGACAAGACCGTCGTCTTCACCTCGGCCACGCTGATGCTCGGCGGCGACTTCGGCGCGGTCGCCACCAGCGTCGGTCTCAAGCCGTCGGAGCGGCTGGTCGGCGACGCGGAGCCGGCCGGCACGAGCGGCGAGACGCTGCCGTGGCGCGGCCTCGACGTCGGCAGCCCGTTCGACTACGGCAAGCAGGCGATCCTCTACATCGCCCGCCACCTGCCGCCGCCCGGCCGCGACGGGCTCGGTCCGGCCGTGCTCGACGAGATCGCCGAGCTGGTCGACGCCGCCGAGGGCCGCACCCTCGGGCTCTTCTCGTCACGACGGGCCGCGGAGACCGCGGCCGAAGCGATCCGCGATCGGCTGCCCCACCTCACCACGCTCGCGCAGGGCGACGCCCAGCTGCCCGAGCTGGCCCTGCAGTTCGTGAGCGACCCGCACACGTGCCTCTTCGGCACACTCAGCCTCTGGCAGGGCCTCGACGTGCCGGGCGACACCTGCCAGCTGGTGATCATCGACCGGATCCCGTTCCCACGGCCCGACGACCCGCTGCTCAGCGCCCGTCAGAAGGCCGCCGACCGCGCCGGCGGCAACGGCTTCATGCAGATCGCGGCGACCCACGCCGCGCTGCTGCTCGCCCAGGGCTCGGGACGGCTGATCCGCACCCACACCGACCGTGGCGTGGTGGCGGTGCTCGACCCGCGGCTCGCGACGGCCCGCTACGGCACCTTCCTCAAGGCCAGCCTGCCGCCGATGTGGACCACCACCGACCCGGCGGTCGTGCGCAAGGCGCTCGCGCGCCTGGCGGCTACCTGACCGCCTGCGCCCGCACGGCCATCCGCAGGTTGTCGTCCATCGACCGGCCGTCGCAGGAGAAGCCGGCGTTCGGCGCGACCCCGCAGGTGTAGCGGATGCTGGCGTTGACCAGGGTGACCTCGACGTACGTCACGCCGCTGCCGAAGGCGAACGCCTTCGACGCGTCGCCCTGCGACGACAGGGCGAGCGCGGTCGTCTCCGGCTGGCCGGATGTGCTGTGCACCGTGACGACCGCGGCCGAGCCGCGCGACGTCGGCGGCAGGTCGACCTGCACCTTCACCGTCCGGGCGGCGAGCCCGGAGCCACGGGTGAAGCGGAACGTCGAGCTGGCGAGGTGGTCGACCTTGCGGGTCAGCACGCCGCTGTCGCGGTGGCCGCTCGAGAGCGTCGTCCGACCGGCCGGCGACGCGACCGGGTAGTGGTTGGCGGCGCCCTCCTCGTACGACAGGCCGGGTCGCCGGTTGGCGTCGGCGAAGTCCGCGAAGACGCTGCGCAGGCTGGTGCCCTCGGCGGCGAGCTCGTGTGCGATCGCCTGCACGGAGTAGTCGTCGTCCCCGCCAGGAGCGGAGTCGGCGCGTTCCCACATGCTGCGGACGATCGTGGGCAGGCCGCCTTCGGCGTCCGGGAAGTGCTCGGTGAGGTAGCGGAAGAAGATCCAGTCGCCGTACTGCTGCACGCCGCCGTAGTCGAAGCGGTCCATCGACGCGGCGGGCCGCGCCAGCGGGCTCTGGGACAGGTACTGCAGGTTGTCGTCGACGTCGTCGTACAGCTCGTCCTCGGCCCAGGTGGCGGTCGCCTCCATGAACCAGGCGTCCTCGTAGTAGTCGTAGGCGAACTGGACGGCGTGGAAGAGCTCGTGCGCCGCGGTGACCTCGAGGTTCTTCAACGCGTCGTTGGTCGGGAACTGGTCCGAGGAGTAGTCGTTGTCGAGCACGCAGTAGGCCCAGCCGTCGTGGGGGCCGTTGCGGGGGATGTCCTGGTCGCTGTTGCAGTAGCCGTAGTAGCCCTGGCTGCCGACGTCGGCGAGGTAGATGTCCATCCTGGCGTCGCCGCCGAGGTCCTCGTCGGGCTCGGGGGCGCGGTAGCCGGCGGCGGCATACGTGTCGAGCACGTCGGTGACGACGTCGGCCACGGTCTCGACGTAGTCGGGGATGCCGTTCTGGTCGGCGTCCTTCTGGCTCACCTTGTCGCTCGTCTGGTCCACCCAGTGCACGCAGAGGAGGTCGTTGCACGCGCGCTCCGCGTCCTCCGGGTGCAGGTAGCCCGACCCGTCGGGGTCGTTCGCACCGTCGGTCGGGCGGGCCAGGATCCGGTTGGCCGCGGCGCGGTCGTCGCCGCGCAGCTCGTTGCGCAGCACCGAGAGCCGGTGCAGCACCATCGTCGCGTCCTTCGCGGGGGCCGCCGCGCGCCGGGCGTACGTCGAGGCCGCCGGCGCGAACAGCGCCCGCGCGTCGGCCAGCGCCCGGGCGGCCGCGGGGCTGCTGGTCGTCCTCGGCCCCGGGTCGGCGGACGCTCCCGGGGCAGGGGCCACGACGAGCGCGGCGGTCACGGCGAGCGAGGCAACGAGGGCAAGGGGCTTCAGGCGCACCGGACCACTCAACCGCACCACTGCGGAAACCAAGAACCCGGACTAGCCAGGCGGCGCGTCGGCGCCGCGCGGCTCAGTGGTGCGCGCGTCTCCGGAGGATCCGGTGCAGCGGGATCCGGCCGATCGCCTCGGCGACGGCCCAGCCCACGATGATCACGAACCAGCCCATCAGGGCGTCGATCACCCAGTGGTTGCCGGTGCCGACGATCACGATGGCGGTGCCGCTCGCGTAGAGCCAGCCGAGGGCGCGCACCCAGTAGCGGGTGGCGTAGATCTGCAGCGCGAGCGCGACCCACAGCGACCAGCCGGCGTGCAGGGAGGGGAAGGCGGCGAGCTCGTTGGTCAGCCCGCCCAGGCCGCGCGGGGCGGAGGCATCCGCACCCCACCAGCCGTCGGCGGCGTGCAGGCTGAGCACGTCGACGTACCCCTGGATGAACCGCGGCGGGGCGGTCGGGAGCGAGATGTAGGCCGCGAGCCCGAGCAGGGTGCCGATGACCAGGGCCCGGCGGGCCGGGCCGTAGCGGTCGGCACCGAGGCGCCAGAGCCAGATCAGCACGGCCCCGGTGACGAGGTAGTGGAGCGTCGCGTACCAGTAGCTGCCGGCCAGGCCGAGGACCCGGTGGTCGCTGAACAGCTGGTTGAGCGGGACCTCCCACTGGATGCCGAGGATCGACTCGACGTGGAGCAGCTCGTTGGCGCGGTCGAGGGCCGGGCCCATGCTCGTGTCGGCCACCAGCCGGGCGAGGCTGTAGAAGACCCAGAGGGCGAGGATCAGGACCAGCTCGAAGACGGCGCGCGCCCAGCGCGACGACTTCTTCGCCGGGGTGAGTGCAGGTGCTGTTGCCACAGCACCACCGTCTTTCATGCACCCTCCCAACGCATCGGGGCTACGCCCCCCTCACAACACCAGGGTCGGGTCAGGTGATTCCCCGATGTCGCGGACAGACGTCAGACCCGACGAAGGACGGCCGTCACTTTACCGAGGATCGTCGCGTTCGTGCCGTCGATGGGATCGTAGGCATCGTTGTGGGGCAGGAGCCACACATTTCCGTCCTTGCGCTGGAACGTCTTCACCGTGGCCTCGCCGTCGATCATCGCCGCGACGATCTCCCCGTTCTCGGCGGTGGGCTGCTGGCGGATCACGACGTAGTCGCCGCTGCAGATCGCCGCGTCGATCATCGAGTCGCCGGAGACCTCCAACAGGAACAGCTGGCCGTCGCCGACGAGCTGCTTCGGCAGCGGGAAGATGTCCTCGACGCGCTCCTCGGCGAGGATCGGGCCACCGGCCGCGATCCGGCCGACCATGGGGACGTACGTCGCGGCGGGCATCGCGTCGCCGATGCCGGTCTCGTCGTACGACGTCTCCTCGGCGCTCGACATGGAGCGGCGGGCGGCCATCACCTCGGGCAGGAACACCTCGAGCGCGCGCGGCCGGTTGGGGTCGCGCTTGAGGAAGCCCTTCTCCTCGAGCACCTTGAGCTGGTGGGCGACGCTCGACGAGCTGGTCAGCCCGACCGCCTCGCCGATCTCCCGCATGCTCGGCGGGTAGCCGCGCTTCTCGATGGCTTCCTTGATGTGCGCGAGCACCCGTTGCTGGCGCGGCGTCAGTCCGGTCGCGTCGGGCGGCCCGTCGGGGAGCTCGGCGACGGTCTTGCTCGGGTCTTTCCCCGGCGACTTGTTGGTGGCCATGGACGCACGGTAGCCATTGCGGGCCCGTCGTTCAAACATCTGTTCGAACGGGCGTGTCGCGCCGTCGGGTCGAAAGTCGTTCGAACGAATGTTCGTGTCGGGCCTTGATTCGTTCGAACAGGTGCTCTAACGTCGTACATGTGTTCGATCGAACGTCTGATCGAGCCGCAGGTCCAGACAGCTCCTCCGGGACTGTCGGTGGCGGCCACTAGACATAGGCACAGAAGCAGACAGGCACCGAGCGGACACACGCAGACCCGAGGCAGACCGCCACTTCCCCAGGAGGTCACAGATGAGCACCATGACGATCCACCACCCCACCGTTTCCCGGCCGGTCTCCCGGCCGACGACCGGCACGCTGCGGCTGACCCGCCGCGGCCGTCTCGTGGTGCTCACCCTCGCGCTGCTCGCCGTCCTCGCCGCCGGCATCGTGATCGCCTCCGGCTCGGTCGCCACCGACGAGCCCGGCACCCCGGTGCCGACCCGCGTGGTGATGGTCGGCACCGGCGACACTCTCTGGGACATCGCCGCCGACGCCGCCGACGACGGTGACGTGCGCGCCATGATCGACCGGATCGAGCGGCTCAACGCCCTGGACACGGGCATGGTCTCGGCGGGCCAGAAGCTGCTCGTCCCGACCGAGTAGCCCACCAACTTCGCCAGCCGACTCGACCCCGGCTGACGAGCCGGGGAAGACAGGGAGCGGGGCCTCGGCCCCGCTCCCTGCGGCATTTCCCGACGGCGGCTCGCGCGGGGGAGTCCTACGCTCTCGCCATGGCCGGCTACTCAGGCACCCCGCTCGAGCGCAAGCTCGGGATCCGGGAGTCGCAGGTGGTGTTCCTCGACGGCGCCCCCGAGGGGCTCGACCTCGCCGCGCCGGGCGCCGTACGCCGGCTGCCGCGGACCGCTGACGTGACCCTCACCTTCCACACCTCGCTCGCCGCGCTGAGCGCGCGGCTGCCGGTGCTCTTCGAGCGCACCAGCACCGCCGGGATGGTGTGGGTGTGCTGGCCGAAGAAGGCCGCCCAGAAGGCGTTCGGGATCGCCAGCGACCTGGACGAGAACCGGGTCCGCGAGCTCGGCCTGCGGCTCGGCTTCGTCGACGTCAAGGTCGCCGCGGTCGACGACACCTGGTCGGGGCTGAAGTTCGTGCGCCGGCTGGCCGACCGGTAGCGGTCAGCGTGCCGCGCGCCGGCCACCGACCGGCCGCGGGCCCTGGACGGGTGGGGGAGCGGACTCCGGTGTCCCGGGCGGGCGGGTGATGCCGAGCCGGCGCAGCAGGAGGGCGACCAGCATCAGCCCGAAGAACAGGCAGGCGACCGCGCCGACCGAGGCGAGCGCGAGGAACCACCACGCCGTCGGGTCGCCGCCCCGGGCCGTCGAGCCGAAGTCGATCGCGGCGTACACGAGGTAGCCCCAGGCCACCACGCTCGCGGTGACGCCGAGCGCGAGGAGCAGCAGGACGGGCTGGAAGGCCTTGCGCCGGCGGGGTCCGCGGCGCGATCCCGCCCGCTTGCCGCCAGCGTCACCCGTCACCGCGCCATTGTCGCCGATGGCCGGTCATCGACATGCCCGACCCGCGGGGTCCGGGTGGCCACCGTGGGCGCGGCGGCGACCGTCAGGCGGCCTCGAGGCTGATCTCGTCGCGCATCCGGGCCATCAGCCGGGCCAGCAGCCGCGAGACCTGCATCTGGGTGACGCCGATCTCCTCGCCGATCTGGGCCTGGGTGCAGCCGCGGAAGAACCGCATCTCCACGATCGTGCGCTCGCGCGGGGAGAGCCGGGCCAGCAGCGGGGCGAGGACGGCGCGCGCCTCGGCCCGGTCGAAGCCGGTGTCGGTGTACTCCAGCCGCGCGCCGATCGGCTGCTCGCCGTCGTCGTGGGCGTCGAGGGACGCGGGGGCGAAGCAGCCGTTGGCGCCGAGCGCCTCGACCACCAGCTCGAGGTCGAGGCCCAGGTGGGCTGCGATCTCGGAGGGGCGGGGCGCACGGCCGAGCTGCTGGAGGAGGTCGCCCTGGCAGCCGATGATCTTGGTCTGCGCCTCCTGGACCGGACGCGGCGGACGCACGGTCCAGCCGAGGTCGCGGAAGTGCCGGCGCACCTCGCCGCGGATCGTCGGGACGGCGTAGCTCAGGAAGTCGTGGCCGCGCTCGGCGTCGAAGCCGCGGACGGCCTTGACCAGGCCGACGTACGCCACCTGCTGGAGGTCGTCGTCGGGGATGCCCCGGCCGCGGAAGCGTCGGGTCGCGTCGACCGCCATCTTCATGTTGCGGTGGATGATCTGCTCCTCGATGTCCCGTCGCTCGCTGGGGCCGGCCTGCGCGAGGAGGGTGAAGAGGCGGGTGGTGGCGTCGGAGCGGTGCTCGTGTACGTCGGTGATCGGTGCGGTGTTCATCCGGACGGCCTCTTCTATGGGATTGTTGCGGCCCCCATGGCCGCTCTAGGAACTTGCCGAAAGTGGTAGATCGATAAACCACCCCATGGGGTGAAAATTCGCCGTCTGCGGTCCGGGCGTGTGGCACAGTTCCGGGCATGCGACTCCTCGGGATCCCGGCCGCCGCCGGCGCGACGCTGCTGACCCTCGCCGCGATGGCCCCGGCCCCGGCGCAGACCGCCGCCCCTGCGCCCGGCACGTCCACGACCACCCGCACCGACTGCGTCCCCGGCGGCACCCTGGTGGTCCGGCAGACCCGGCTCGAGTCGGGGGCGACCCGGGTCGTCATCGAGGGGCGCGACGTGCCGAACGGGACGTGGAAGGGCAGCTTCGCGCCCGACGACTCCACCACCGAGACCGACGTCCCGCTCACGGTGACGGCGAAGCGTCACGAGTTCCGCACCGAGATCGAGGTCGAGGACGTCACGAGCGACACCAACACCACGCTGCTGCGGGGCAGTGTCGCCCGGGCGTGCGCCGTCGGGCAGACCACCCGGCCGCGGTCGACCTCGGTGAGCACGTTCGCGACCGGACTGGTCGCCCGACAGCGGAAGTCCGGCGACCTCTCGGTCCGGGGTGCCGTCGTGGGGTGCGTCAACGGGTCGTCGTGGCGGTTCCGCCTGGCCGTGGAGGCGGGCGGCGCCGGGTTCGGCGGTGGGGGTGGCGGGGTGATCTGCCGCCAGCACATGGTGCGGATCCCGCCGCTCACCGCGAGCGACATCGCCGCACCCCCGACCGCCCTGACGCTGGTCGCGCGGTCCCACGGCGACGTACGCCGGCTCGTCTACCGATCCTCGACGCCGGCCCGGTAGACGCCGGCCCGTAGTCGCGTGGAGGTCCTGCCCGACATCGTCGCGCCCGAGCCGAGGATCGTCTTCTGCGGGCTGGCCGGCGCGGAGAGCACCAAGCTGCGCGACCACTACTACGAGTCGCCCGGCAACAGCTTCTGGGAGTCGCTGCACCTGAGCGGCCTCTCGCCCCGCCGGCTGCGCCCCGACGAGGACGCGCAGGTCGCCGACCTGGGCCTCGGGCTCACCGACCTGGTCGGCCACTGGGACCCGCGCTGGGTCGAGATCGACGGGCTGGTCGCCAAGCTGGAGCGCTGGCAGCCGGAGTGGCTGGCCTTCACCAGCAAGGGCGTCGCGCACGAGGCCGCCCGGGCGCTCGGCGTACGCCGCCCCGGCCTCGGTGTGACGGACTGGTACCTCGGCCCGGCCCAGGTCTTCGTGCTCCCCGGCACCAGCGGCGCCAACCAGCGCAAGGACTACGACGGCCGCCCGAACCGGTTGTCGTGGTGGCGCGATCTCGCAGCCCTCGCCGGCCCCTGAGGGCCGGTCGCACCCGCCGCGACACGCCCTCGCCGAATTCGGATTTCGGCGTACCGCGGGCCGCTGACCTGCGGTTTTACCGCGCGGCAACGTCCCGGCCCAGGAACTTTTCAGGACCACTTGCACCGGCCCCCGACCGGGCGTACGGTTACCACTACATCTAGTACTTACACCGGTGTAGTTATCCACATCTAGTTCACAGATGGATGCGGAAGACCCACAGGCGAAGGCTTGTTGTACACAGTGAGACCCCGGTTATCCACAGGCCGACACACCCCGTCGAGGGGTGTCTGTGGCGCGCCCACGCCCCTGACCCGAACAGCCCGAGAGGAGAGACCCGTGCACTGTCCGTACTGCCGCAACACCGACACCCGGGTCCTCGACTCGCGGGTGGCCGACGACGGCGGCTCGATCCGGCGGCGCCGTACCTGCTCCGCCTGCACCAAGCGGTTCACGACCGTCGAGCTGATGCAGCTGACCGTGCTCAAGCGCTCCGGCGCGACCGAGCCGTTCACCCGCGAGAAGGCCATCGCCGGTGTCCGGAAGGCCTGCAAGGGCCGCCCGGTCACCGAGGACCAGCTCGCGTGCCTCGGCCAGGAGGTCGAGGACGCGCTCCGGCTGGCCGGCGCGGCCGAGATCCCCGCCCACGAGGTGGGCATGGCGATCCTCGGGCCGCTGCGCGAGCTCGACGAGGTCGTCTACCTGCGCTTCGCGAGCGTCTACCGGGCCTTCGAGTCCGCGGACGACTTCGAGGACGAGATCGCGATCCTGCGCGCGGAGCGCGACGCGGCCGCGGCCGTCGAACCACCCCAGCCCGTCCACACGGGCTGACCCAGACCGCCCGGCGTGTGTAGTGGGGAAGCTGCACGCGCCGGGCGCACCACCCAACTTTTCTCCAAGAGACGTCGCCGCCGACTGTCGGTGGCAACAGCTTTGATCGAAGAACACCAACCTCAGAGACGGGACACCAGAGGGATGACGGAGACGGTGAGCGGCAAGACCGCCCAGACCAAGGCGGGCGCGGGCCTGAAGATCGAGCGCGTCTTCAGCACCGAGGGGGTGCACCCGTACGACGAGCTCAACTGGGAGCGTCGCGACGTCGTGCAGACCAACTGGAAGACCGGCGTCACGGTCTTCGAGCAGCGCGGGGTGGAGTACCCCGACTTCTGGTCGGTCAACGCCTCGACCATCGTCACCACCAAGTACTTCCGTGGCGCCGTCGGCACCGACGCCCGCGAGTGGAGCCTCAAGCAGCTCATCGACCGGATCGTGAAGACGTACACGAAGGCCGGTCTCGACCACGGCTACTTCGCGACCACGGCCGACGCCGAGGTCTTCGAGCACGAGCTCACCTGGCTGCTCGTGCACCAGTACTTCTCGTTCAACAGCCCCGTCTGGTTCAACGTCGGCACCCCGTCGCCGCAGCAGGTCTCGGCCTGCTTCATCCTCTCCGTCGACGACTCGATGGACTCGATCCTGAACTGGTACAAGGAAGAGGGCTTCATCTTCAAGGGCGGCTCCGGCGCCGGCCTCAACCTCTCCCGCATCCGCTCCTCCAAGGAGCTGCTCTCCTCGGGCGGCACCGCCTCCGGCCCGGTCTCCTTCATGCGCGGCGCCGACGCGTCCGCCGGCACCATCAAGTCGGGCGGCGCCACGCGCCGTGCGGCCAAGATGGTCGTCCTCGACGTCGACCACCCCGACATCGAGGAGTTCGTGATGACGAAGGCCAAGGAGGAGGACAAGATCCGGGCCCTGCGCGACGCCGGGTTCGACATGGACCTCGGTGGCGCCGACATCACCTCGGTCCAGTACCAGAACGCCAACAACTCGGTCCGCGTCAACGACGCGTTCATGCGCGCCGTCGAGGACGGCACCGACTTCGGCCTGCGCTCGCGCACCACCGGCGAGGTCATCGAGACCGTCGACGCCCGCGACCTGTTCCGCAAGATCAGCGAGGCCGCCTGGGCCTGCGCCGACCCGGGTCTGCAGTACGACGACACGATCAACGACTGGCACACCAACCCGGAGACGGGCCGGATCACCGCGTCCAACCCGTGCTCGGAGTACATGTCGCTCGACAACTCCTCGTGCAACCTGGCGTCGCTGAACCTGCTCAAGTTCCTCAAGGACGACGACACCTTCGACGGCGAGCTCTTCGCGAAGGCCGTCGAGTTCATCATCACCGCGATGGACATCTCGATCTGCTTCGCCGATTTCCCGACCGAGGCGATCGGCGACACCACCCGCGACTACCGCCAGCTCGGCATCGGCTACGCCAACCTCGGCGCGCTGCTGATGGCGATGGGCCTGGGCTACGACTCCGACGGTGGCCGCGCGATGGCCGCGACGATCACGTCGCTGATGACCGGCACGTCGTACAAGCGCTCGGCCGAGCTCGCCGGCGTCGTCGGCCCCTACAACGGCTACGCCCGCAACGCGGAGGCCCACAAGCGGGTCATGCGCAAGCACCAGGCCGCCAACGACACGGTGCGTACCCTCGGCATCGTCGACGGCCAGGTCCACAAGCTGGCCACCCAGGCGTGGGCCGACGTGCAGGAGCTGGGCGCCACCAACGGCTTCCGCAACGCGCAGGCCTCGGTGCTCGCCCCCACCGGCACCATCGGCTTCATGATGGACTGCGACACGACCGGCATCGAGCCGGACTTCTCGCTGGTCAAGTTCAAGAAGCTGGTCGGCGGCGGCTCCATGCAGATCGTCAACCAGACCATCCCGCGGGCCCTGCGCAAGCTCGGCTACGTCGAGGAGCAGGTCGAGGCGATCGTCGCCCACATCGCCGAGCACGGCCACGTGATCGACGCCCCGGGCCTCAAGCCCGAGCACTACGAGGTCTTCGACTGCGCGATGGGCGCCCGCGCCCTGGCTCCGATGGGCCACGTGCGGATGATGGCGGCCGCCCAGCCGTTCCTGTCCGGCGCGATCAGCAAGACGGTCAACCTGCCGGAGACGGCGACCGTCGAGGAGATCGAGGACATCTACCTGCAGTCCTGGAAGCTCGGCCTCAAGGCGACGGCCGTGTACAGGGACAACTGCAAGGTCGGCCAGCCGCTCGCCACCGGCAAGGGCGAGAACAAGGGCACCTCCTCCAACGCCGACGCCCCGGCCGCCGAGGTCGAGACCAAGGTGATCGAGAAGGTCGTCTACGCCCCGACCCGCAAGCGGCTCCCGAAGTCCCGCGTCTCGCGCACCACCTCCTTCACGGTGGGTGGCGCCGAGGGCTACATGACCTCGGGTGCCCACGACGACGGCGAGCTGGGCGAGATCTTCCTCAAGCTCGGCAAGCAGGGCTCGACCCTGGCCGGCGTGATGGACGCCTTCTCGATCGCGGTCTCCATCGGCCTCCAGTACGGCGTCCCGCTCGAGACCTACGTCTCGAAGTTCACCAACCTGCGCTTCGAGCCCGCCGGCCTCACCGACGACCCCGACGTGCGGATGAGCCAGTCGATCATGGACTACATCTTCCGCCGCCTGGCTCTGGACTACCTGCCCTTCGAGCAGCGCGAGGGCATGGGCATCTTCAGCGCCGACGAGCGCCAGCGCTACCTCGAGACCGGCTCCTACGAGCCGCTCGCCGAGGAGACCGGTGGCGCCGCCGAGCTGATCCAGGACGCCGCCCCGGTGGTCGAGATCGTCGAGGACGAGTCCCCGGTGGTCGAGGACGTCGCGCAGCACCACGACTCCAAGGGGTCGAACGAGCGCGAGGTCCCCGCGACCTACACCCAGGAGGCGCACACCTCCGCCGAGCTGATGGAGAGGATCACCGGCACCGCCGTCGACTCGCCGCTCTGTTTCACCTGCGGCACGAAGATGCGGCCCGCCGGCTCCTGCTACGTCTGCGAGGGCTGCGGCAGCACCAGCGGCTGCAGCTGACGATCCAGTAGTTCGACCGAGGCCCCTGGCGTGACTTGCCGAGGGCCTCGGTCGTCTCCCGGGATCCTGGAACCGGGAGGTCCTACGGATCGAGCCACCCTGGCACCGACGGTATGAGGTTGCGGGTGCGGGCAACGTGGAGGCCAAGGACTACCCGGCGGCCACCGTCGCGGTGGTGAAGAACTCCGCTGGCATGGGGTGTTCGAGCTCCCAGGTGATCGCGATGGGGCGTTCCCCCGTGTGCGTCCGGTACCGGGCCGGCCCGAGGAATAGGTACGGCGCGGTCCCAAACTCATCGAGGGGTTGTTCCCTGACGAAGAGCAGCACCGTGCTGGCGCCAGAGAGATACCGCTGTCCGGTCGGGGACGCCAGCGTGGTGGTCGACTGTGACTCCCAGTGGAAGAGCGTCGGACTGATCGGATAGTCGCGGTACATCGTGGTGGGGGAGTAGTCGGCTTCTGACTTCTTCAGCGTGACGAAGAGGATGTCGGCATTGAACGCCTGCGAGTACGCGACGCCCTGCATCATGCTCGTGGGCTTCCGGCTGAGCGTCGAATAGCCGAGTGCAACGAGGATTTCCTCGCGTTGATAGTGCGCATGGACGCGCAGCGGCACCTCGCTGAGCGACCCGGCCAGTTCGAGCGACTGGTGTCGTGCGGAGTCGAAGGACAGGTCCACCACGTTGCGGAGCTCGTCACGGACCGCCCGTTCGCCGCGCAACACATCGAGCCCGGCATCGAATGTCGGATGAGAGCCCGCGTCGGGCCATAGCGAGAAGAAGAGCATCTGCGCCAGAAGCTGCTCGGTCGGGCTGAGCTGGGCGTACGACGGCGCGTCGTCGCGGAGGAGGAAGTCGTAGCCCGCGGCCCGGGTCTGGTCGTCGACGTGTGCGAGCGCCCGGGCCCGCTTCAACAGCTTCGCTTCTGCGTCTCCGCCGTTGGACGTCGGCAGCCCGGCTTCACGGCGGAGCTGAGTCCACGACTTGCTTCCCTGGCGAAGCACGTCCGACAACTCGAGGCCGGATTCGTGGAGGAAGGTGCGCAGATCCTGATCGCCGTACGAGCGCAGCTCAGCGACGACCTGACTCCAACGCGCCGCGACCTGCGACTTGATGTTGTCCAACACGATGGACTGCGCTTGCTGGTCCATCACGATCTGACAGCCAGACGGGAGGAACGGGAAACCCCGCTCGATGTCGCGCTCCAGACCGCGTCGTGTCTGGCCGGTCAGGGCCCGCAGCTTCAGGTCGAAGCGGAACTCCTTGCGGTGGTGGCCCACGAAGTCGAGGACGGTCAGCACCGCTTTGGTCTGGGTTCGACGGAGCCCGCGCCCCAGCTGCTGGAGGAAGATCGTGGCACTCTCGGTGGGCCGCAGGAACAGGACGGTGTCAACGTCGGGGAGATCGAGCCCTTCGTTGAAGAGGTCGGCGGCAAACAGGATGTTCACGCGCCGGTCTTTGAGATCGAGGAGCGCTCGCTCTCGCTCCACCTGCGGGGTCGAGCCACTCACCGCGCGCGCGGGAATGCCGGCTTCGTTGAAGACCTGCGCCATGTAGTCCGCGTGGGCGACGCTCACACAGAATCCCAGGCCTCGCATCGAACCCGGGTCGAGGACCTTGTCCTTGAGTTGAGTGAGGACCACGGCCGCCCGCCGATCGTTGCCCGTGTAGACACCGGACAGTTCCGCCTCGTCATAGCGACCGCGCGACCACGACACCCGACGGAGGTCGGTGCCGTCGGCCACCGCGAAGTAGTGGAACGGGCAGAGCAGGTCCGCGCCGAGCGCATCCCACAGCCGAAGCTCGGCGGCGGTGCGGCCATCGAAGAACGTGCGGACGTCAACCCCGTCGGAGCGCTCGGGCGTGGCCGTGAGTCCGAGTAGCTCTCGAGGGGTGAGGTGATCCAGGAGGCGGCGGTAAGTCGCCGCCTGCGCATGATGAAACTCGTCGATGACTACGAGGTCGAAGGCGTCGGCGGGCAGATTGTCAACGCCGTAGGACGTCAGCGACTGGACGCTCGCGAACACGTGCCGCCACCGTTCCGGGCGGGCGCCGCCGACGTACAGCTCGCCGAAGTTCGCGTCAGCCAGGACCTCTCGGTAGGTGCGCAGTGACTGTTCAAGGATCTCGCGTCGGTGTGCAACGAACAGGATCGAAGGCCGGTCGCCGGTCGCCGGATTGCAGAGACGGCGGTAGTCCAGCGCGGCGATGACGGTCTTCCCAGTGCCGGTGGCGGCCACGACCAGGTTGCGGTGTCGGTCATGGATAGCGCGCTCGGCCTCGATGGCGTCGAGCATCTCCTGTTGGTAGGCGAACGGCCTGACCTCGAGCCCGGCAAGAGAGATAGTGACCCGGCTGTGCTGGGTGCGCCCCGATGCTTCCGCAATGGCGTCGTCGAGGCGATCGCGGTCATTCTCCGGGTCGTAGCACTCGAAGCTCGGGTCGTTCCAGTAGGTGTCGAAGGTGGCGGCGAACTTCCCCAGGAGCGACGGCGTGCCGATGCGAGACAGCCGCACGTTCCATTCGACGCCGTCGAGCAATGCCGCTCGCGAGAGGTTGGAGGACCCTACGTAGGCGGTGTCGTAGCCGGTCTCGCGGTGAAACATCCATGCCTTGGCGTGCAGACGTGTGCGCTGCGCGTCGTATTGGATCTTGACCTCGGCGTCGAACTCTCGCACGAGCCGGTCGAGCGCGGCGCGCTCGGTGGCGCCCATGTAGGTCGTGGTGATGAGCCGAAACGGCGCCCCACGGAGCTTCAGTCTCGCAAGTTCTGTCTCCAACAGCCGGAGGCCGTGCCACTTCACGAAGGCGCAGAGAAGATCAACACGGTCGGCGGTATCGATCTCGGCGCGGAGTTCGCTGCCGAGGCTCGGTTCGCCCTTAGTGTTGGTGAGTAGTGCGGGTTCGGAGAGCGGTGTGCTCGGGCGACCTCCGGCAAATGTGTTGCCTCCCGCGCCGACTGGAGTGGCGATGCGGAGGAGCTGTGCCGGCGGACTCACGACGTCGTCGCCGACCGAGTCGAGATGCCCGACGAGGTCGTTCACGATTGTCAGACGCTCCGCTGGGTCGCGGGTCGATGCTAGGACCCGCAGAGCGATGTCGTAGACGTGCCGGGCTAGGACGTGGGGTTGATCAGCCTCGTCGACGAGCCCGCGACTGATGCGCTCAGGGTTGAGCTCCAGGAGGGCAGCCTGCAGCCGTCCCGTAACGAGCGATTCGTAGAGGCCGTCCTGCACCCGCGAAGCTTGCCACTCCTTGGCCCGTAGGGACGGGCTTTGCAGCCTGACCGACAAGATTGCCCATCGCCGAGGGAGTGGCTGGAGCCGATCTTCTGGGACCGCCAGCGCGCCGACGGCGTTCAGTGCAGGATCTGAACCCTGGGACTCAAGGGCTGTCGGTCTACCGGAGGACGCGTCATGGATGGGGCAGCTGTCGAGATCAGGCGGTGGCGCCGCTACGGCGGGGATCGGCTCTATGTAGCTCTCTCGGACGGCACCAGCCTGGGCTGGTGGGATCTTCGAGCCAACCAAGCGCACCCGGCAACCGGCGCCGATCACGACGCGCTCGCCGCCGCCGTACGCGACTGGAAGGCCACCGCCGGCCTGCCGTCGTCGCAGGATGCGCCGAAGTCAGGTCGTGCGGGCGAGACATGGCTTTCGACCGAGGCGGTTGCTGCTGGCCCGTGGTTCGATCTGACGACGAACAATCCTGGAGAGGCAGCACGCGCTCAGGCGCTGGCAGCGAAACAAGCCGCTCCTGGTCGGGCGCTATTGGCCAGGGCGCTGCGGGTGCACACAAGTGAGCGGGCGTGGCGCATCGGGGCGGACGGGGAGGAGAAGGTCGCCGCTCAGTTCGACAAGGTGGTGCGCAAGGACCCACGGTGGCAGTTCATCCATGCCATCCCCGTGGGCACTCGCGGCTCGGACATCGACCACCTCGTCGTTGGTCCTGGCGGCGTGTTCACCGTGAACGCGAAGAATCACCCCCACGCCAAGGTCTGGGTCGGGGGTGAAGGTCAAGACGCTGCCGCAGGATGTCCATGTCGTGCAGCGGCGGCAGATTGCGGCGTGGCTGCTGCGCCACGGCGACGTGTTGGACGACGCGCGTCGGGCGGAGATCTTCGAGGTGGCTCGACGGTCGACGACCTGGAGGTAGCTGGTGGTGGTGGTTTCGAGGCTCGGGCCTAGCGGCCCTCGCACCTCAACCACCGTCGGCGTTAGCCGTTGGTGGTGGTTTCGAGGCTCGGGCCTAGCGGCCCTCGCACCTCAACCACCGTCAGGAGGCTCGGGCCTAGCGGCCCTCCCACCTCAACCACCGTCAGGAGGCTCGGGCCTAGCGGCCCTCGCACCTCAACCACCGGGAGCGACGTATCCGGCGGATGAGGGCGCACCCCTCGATTCCGTCGGTGGGCTGTGATTGTGTGGCGTCAGGGTCGCAGGGGATGGCCCGCTCTCGGGAGGTCTATCAATGGCTCCACACGCACACGTACGTCGCATCGCCATGGTCGTCGGGCTGGCCCTGCTGCTTCCCATCGGCGTGGCGCAGGCGGCGGCGCCCAGCGGCACGCCGGGGGCGCGCGGGATCGGGGATCCCTACTACGCCGACTACGGCAACGGTGGGTACGACGTGGACCACTACGGCATCCACGTCGCCTACGTGCCGAAGACCGACCGGTTGAGGGGCACGACGAAGATCCGCGCCCACGCGACCAAGAACCTGTCGCGGTTCAACCTCGACTTCGTGCTGCCGGTCAAGAGCGTGCGGGTCAACGACAGGCGAGCGTCGTTTACGCAGGGCAGGCACGAGCTGGTCGTGACGCCCAAGAAGGCGGTGGCCAAGGGCCAGCAGATGGTCGTCGACGTCACGTACGCCGGCGTCCCGTCGACGATCAAGTCCGACGGCGTCCAGCCGTGGATCCGCACCGACGACGGCGCCGCTGCCGTGGGGGAGCCGGAGATCGCGGCCTGGTGGTACCCCGCGAACGACCACCCTCGCGACAAGGCGACGTACGACGTCAGCGTGAAGGTCGCGAAGGGCCTCGAGGCCCTGGGCAACGGCGTCCTGGTCTCGAAGCGCGTCGCCCACGGCACGACCACCTGGCACTGGCGTGAGGCGAAGCCGATGGCGCCGTACCTCGCGTTCTTCGTGGTCGGTCAGTTCGGCATCGACCGGTCCCGCGTCGACGGGCTGCCGGTGATCACGGCGGTCGCGTCGCACGGCGGCAATGAGGGCAGGTACGCCGCTGCCGACCTGCGCAAGACGCCCCAGGTGATCCGGTTCGAGGCCAACCACTTCGGCCCCTATCCGTTCGACGCCATGGGCGGGGTGGCCCCGGCCGCCGACTTCGGCTTCGCGCTGGAGAACCAGACCCGCCCCGTCTACACGCGCGGCTTCTGGCGCGACGGCCCGAACATCTACGTCGTCGTCCACGAGCTCGCGCACCAGTGGTACGGCGACTCGGTGTCGGTGCAGAACTGGCGCGACATCTGGCTCAACGAGGGCTTCGCGTCGTTCGCTGAGTGGCTGTGGTCGGAGAAGCACGACGAGGGCACGGCGAAGCAGCTGTTCCAGCAGACCTGGGACTCCTACCCCCGCGGCAACGGCTTCTGGAAGGTGAAGATCGGCAACCCCGGCGCCCACAACGAGTTCAACGGCGCCGTCTACGACCGCGGCGCCATGACGTTGCAGGCCCTGCGCACCCGGATCGGTGACGACGCGTTCTTCACCGTGCTGCGCACGTGGGCGGCCGACCACCGGTACGGCAACGGCTCGATTCCGGAGTTCATCGACCTCGCGCAGACGGTCTCGGGTGAGGACCTCGCGTCGTTCTTCGAGGTCTGGCTCTACACGAGCCGGCGGCCCGCCGCGACCGAGGCGAACGGGTTCCCGGCGGACTTCGACCCGAAGGTCGTTGGTCGAGAGTCGATCCCCCAGTCGTGGGCGAAGATCCAGCGCACGAACGAGCTGCTGGCGCAGGCCGAGCGGCGGTGACGGTGGCCTCTCGGCTCACGGGGTTTCGAGACGGTTGCCAGCGCAACCTCCTCAACCGCCGGGGGGCTTACTCCGCGACGACGTTGGCGGTGAAGTAGAAGCCCCACTCCGAGCCGGGGATCGGCTTGCCCTTCTGGAGGCCGGCCGACTTGTCGGTCTTGGTGGCGACGCGGTAGCCGATGAACTTGAAGTTCCAGCGGGTGCCGACGAAGTCAGCGGTTGGGGTGAACTCGAGGATGGGCTCGGCGGCGTTGGTCTTCCAAGGCAGCGGGTAGTCCTCGTCCTGGTACCAGCCGAACCGGTTGTCGCCGTCCGCGATGCCGACGTAGGCGTCGACGCCGCTGGCGTAGCGGAGGCCCTTCGCCCACTGGCCGCCGGTGAAGGTGATCCGATACGTCTGGCCGGCGATCATGGTGTTCTCGCCGTCGCGGGTGAAGGTGTCGATGTGCACGCGGTCGGGACCGGCGACGGGCGTGGGGATGGTGTACTTCCAGGCGGCCGTGGTGCGCATCAGCCGCTTGCCGCGGAACTCCTGGATGCGGAACCGGTAGGTCTTGCCGACCTTGAACCCGCCCTGTTGGCGCAGGATGTAGGCAGAGCCGGTGCCGCCGTAGGCATGGGCGTCGTACGTCTGGTCGCCGTTGACCACGACCTGGTAGGTGGAGCCCTCGCGGGCGCCCTTGAAGCTGACGGCCACCGAGGTCCAGCCCCAGACGTAGCCGGCGCCGCCGCACTCGCAGCCGACGGTGACGCCCGAGATCGTCAGCGTGCCCGCGGCCTGCGCCGGGGCACTGCCGACCGGCCCGAGCAGCGCCACCAGCATCGCCAGGACCGCGACCACCGCGCCCGACCCCACCCTGCGTCGCCGCGACGACCCGTCCTGCTGCATGCGTGCTCCCGGTGGCTCGTCGGGTGGCCCCGCCGGCCCCCACGAGGTCGATCCAATCAGCGCCGGGGGCCCCGGGTGGCCGAATCCGCGATCTCGGCCAGCGCAACCTCCTCAACCCCCGGTGGCCCGCACGAGGCGTACGGCGCCCTCGCGCCGCGGGTCGGCGGCGGCGACCAGGTGGCCGTTGGGGCGCACGAGGGTCGCACCGACGCCGCCGTAGTACATGGTCAGCCCCTCCTCGGTCTCGCGCTTGACGACCTCGTCGGCGCGGCCGGGGTTGTGGACGTGGACGCGGGGGTGGTGGACGGCTTCCTGGAGGGTGAGACCGCCGACGAAGCCGGCCAGGACCTGGGTGATGGCGGTGGCGATGCGGCCGGCGCCGGGGGAGCCGATGGCGAGGACGGAGCCGTCGGTGTGGCGGCCGACGGTGGGGGCCATGTTGGAGAGCAGGCGGGAGCCGGGGGTGAGGCCGTGGAGGCCGCGGGCGTTGAGCTCCTGCTCGCCGAGGGTGTTGTTGAGCCAGATGCCGGTGCCCTGCGCGATCATCCCGGAGAAGTAGCCCGACGAGACCGTGACCGCGCAGGCGCGGCCGTCGGAGTCGGTCGCCGAGCAGTGCGCGGTCGAGCCGGAGTCGAGGAAGCGGGCCGCGTCACGCTCGAGGTCGGTGGAGTGGTCGAGCACCTCGAGCCGGTGACCCAGGACCTGGCGCTGCACGTCGACCATCCGCTCGACGTCGCTCGGCTCCCAGCCGTCGAGGAGGCGGAGCATCGCGGCGACGCAGACGCCGCCGACCGAGGGCGGCGGCGTGGTGGCGAGGTTCCAGTCGCCGACGCGGGTGGCGAGCGAGGGCCGGGTGGCCGGCTCGTACGCCGCGAGGTCGTCCGAGCCGAGGATGCCGCCCCGGGCGAGCACGTCGGTGGAGATGAGCCGGGCCAGGTCGCCGGTGTGCAGGGGAGCGGCGCCTTCGGCGGCGATCAGCTCGAGCGAGTCGGCGAGGTCGGGGACGACGATCAGGTCGGTGGCGAGCTCGCCCTGGGCGTCGTGCACGGCGGCGCGGCTGGCGTCGTCCCAGCCGAAGATCGAGTCGTGGACGTACTCGAGGTAGTAGCGCGACGCCGCGCTCAGCCGGAAGCCGCCGCGGGCCACGCTGATGGCCGGAGCGACCACCTCGCGCCAGGGGAGCAGCCCGTCGCGGCGGTGCGCCTGCTCGAACGCCGCGACCGAGCCGTGCGCGGCGACCGAGCCGGGCCCAATGGTGACGTCGACGCCCCCGCCGTACTCGGTGTGCACGTCCCACGTGCCGCCGCCGAGCGGGCCGCCGGCGCGGCCGGGCATGTCCATCCAGCCGTCGACCGTGTACGGCGCACCGCCGCCCGGCGGCTGGATCGTGACGAAGCCGCCCGAGCTCAGCGAGACCAGCCCGACCTCGTTGACCATCGTGACCAGGGCGGCGGCCAGTGCGGCGTCGACCGCGTTGCCGCCGGCGCGGGCGACCTGCTCGCCGGCGTCGGCGGCCGCCTCGTTGGGGGCGGCGATGGCGACGTCGGGCATGGACGGACGCTACCTCCCGACCTGCTGCCTCGAGATCGCACGTGGAGCGACCGGTCGTCCGCAGCCCCGGTGGCTGCCTGCGGGTGGTCTCGGTGGTCGGCCCGCAGCAGCTGCAGGGATGATGGCGTCATGACCTTCGACGTGGACCGCGTGCGCGGCGACTTCCCCGCCCTGGCCGACGGCACGGCCTACTTCGACGGCCCGGGTGGGAGCCAGACACCGCGCCAGGTCGCCGACGCGATCGCCGCGACGATGACCGCCGGCCTCGCCAACCGCGGCACGGTCACGGCCGCCGAGCGGCGCGCCGAGGAGACCGTCGTCGGGGCCCGCCAGGCAGTGGCCGACCTCCTCGGTTGCGACGCGGGCGGGGTGGTCTTCGCGCGGTCGATGACCCAGGCGACGTACGACATGTCGCGCGCGCTCGCCAAGCAGTGGGCGCCGGGCGACCAGGTCGTGGTGACCCGGCTCGACCACGACTCCAACATCCGGCCGTGGGTGCAGGCCGCGGAGGCCGTCGGGGCCGAGGTGCGCTGGGTCGGGTTCGACCGCGAGAGCGCCGAGCTCACGGTCGACGACGTGCGTGCCGAGCTGACCGACCGCACCAAGGTCGTCGCGGTCACCGGCGCCTCGAACCTCCTCGGCACCCGACCCGACATCCCCGCGATCGCCGACGCCGTGCACGAGGTCGGGGCGCTGCTGTACGTCGACGGCGTGCACCTGACGCCGCACGCGCCGGTCGACGTGGTCGAGCTGGGCGCCGACTTCTTCGGGTGCTCGCCGTACAAGTTCTTCGGCCCGCACCACGGCATCGTCGTCGCGGCGCCGGAGCTGCTCGCGCGGTTGCACCCCGACAAGCTGCTGCCGGCCACCGACCAGGTGCCGGAGCGGTTCGAGCTCGGCACGCTGCCCTACGAGATCCTGGCCGGCACGACGGCTGCGGTCGACTACATCGCCGGGCTCGCGTCCGATGCTCACCCGGATGTGACCCGGCGTCGGACGCGGGTGCGGGAGTCGATGGCGGCGCTGGAGGAGTACGAGGACCAGCTGTTCGACCGGCTGCTCGACGGCCTGCGCCGCATCGACGGCGTGCGGGTCCACGGGTCGCCCAAGAGGCACACGCCGACCGTGCTCTTCTCGGTCGAGGGTCGCAGCAACCGGGAGGTCTACGAGCACCTGGCCGCAGCCGGTGTCAACGCCCCGGCGAGCAACTTCTACGCGCTCGAGGCGTCGCGGTGGATCGGGCTCGGCGACGCCGGCGCGATCCGGGCCGGGCTCGCGCCGTACACGAACGAGGAAGACATCGACCGGCTCCTGGAGGGCGTCGCCGGGGCTTGACGTGCGGCGCGCCCGGGTAAGGCTGGGGGCATGAGCGAGTCAGCCTCGGGCAGCACCCATCGGGTCCCACCGGCGAGCGGGGTCTTCCGGCGCAAGCCGATCAGGGACGACGGCGACGGCGGGCTCGAGCGCAGCATCGGGCTGTGGCAGCTCACCGCGATCGGCCTCGGCGCGATCATCGGCGCCGGCATCTTCGCGCTCGCGGGGCCGGTCGCCAAGACCGACGCGGGACCGGCGGTGACCGTGTCGTTCCTGATCGCGGGCGTGGCGAGCGCGTGCGCGGCGTTCTCGTACGCCGAGTTCGGCGGGCTGATCCCGCAGGCGGGCTCGGCGTACACCTACGGCTACGCGGTCCTCGGCGAGGGCGTCGGGTGGTTCATCGGCTGGGACCTGCTGCTGGAGTACACCGCGATCGTGGCCGTCGTCGCGATCGGCGTCTCGCAGTACATCACCTTCCTGCTCGACGGCTTCGGCGTCGACCTGCCCGCGTGGATGCTCGGGGCGCCCGGCACCGGCGGGGGACACCAGGTCGACCTCTTCGCGATCCTGCTCTGCCTGGGCGTCGCGTGGCTGCTCAACCGCGGCATCAAGACCAGCGTCCGGGTCGAGACCTGGCTGGTCTTCGTGAAGGTCGCGATCGTGCTCGCGGTGATCGTGGTCGGCGCGTTCTACGTCGAGAGCGACAACTTCGACCCGTACTTCCCCTACGGCCTCAGCGGCGCGGCCACCGGGGCGGCGACGGTCTTCTTCGCGGTCTTCGGGTACGACGCGATGAGCACCGCGGCCGAGGAGTCGAAGGAGGCCGAGCGCAACCTGCCCAAGGCGATCATCATCTCGCTCGGCATCGCGATGGTGCTCTACGTGCTGGCCGCCACCGTGCTGACCGGCATGCAGAACTACCAGGACCTCGCGGACGCCGCGGCGTTCGGCGTCGCCTTCGAGTCGGTCGGCCTCGACGGCTTCGCGAAGGTGGTCGCCTTCGGCGCGATCATCGGCATCATCACCGTGCTCTTCTCGTTCACCCTCGGCGCGAGCCGGATCTGGTACGCCATCAGCCGCGACGGCCTGCTGCCGGCGTGGTTCGCGAAGACCAACGCCCAGCACTCGCCGAGCCGGCCGACCTGGATCGTCGGCGTCGTGGCCGCCGGCATCGCCGGCTTCGTGCCGATCGGCGACGCCGCCGAGCTCACGAACATCGGCATCCTGATCGCCTTCATCGTGGTCTCGGTCGCGGTGATCGTGCTGCGCTACCGCTCGCCCGAGCTGCCGCGCACGTTCAAGGCGCCGCTGATGCCGTTCACGCCCGTGCTCGGCATCGCCTTCTCGATCTGGCTGATCACCGAGCTGCAGTGGCAGACCTGGGCGCGCTTCGCGACCTGGTTCGTGATCGGGGCGGTGATCTACGCGGCGTACGGGTATCGCCACAGCAAGCTCGGCCAGGGGCAGGTGGTGCAGACCAAGGACACCTGAGGCCGGGCTACCCGTCGCGGCGCGAGTCGAGGGCCACGAGGTCGGGCTTGGGGGACGGGTCCCAGACGTGGAACGGCTCGCAGTCCTCGGCGAAGGGGGTGCGCCAGGCGAGGTGCCCCAGCATCGCGATCACGAACTGGTCGAAGGACATGCCGTAGAGCCGGGCCCGCCTCTCGAGCTCGACGTCGAGCGCGGCGGGGATCCCGCCGAGATGTCGGGAGATCGACTCCTGCTGCTGGACCGCCGCGTGGTCGCGCCAGTGGTGCTCGTCGACGTCCTGCTGCAGCGGGTTGTAGAGGAGCTCGTCGAGGGGCGGGTACGGCGTGCTCAACAGGTCGGGGTCCTCCATCCGGCCCAGCGTGATCGCTCGCACCAGCTCGCCGGGCCGGGTCTCGAGGTCGTCCTCGCCGTGCCACCAGCGCTCGCGTCGGTAGTGGTCGGCGAGCAGGGCGCGGACCTGCTGGCACTCCTCGGGGGACGGCAGCTGGTCGTCGTCGACCGCGAACGTCGAGACCTTCCCGTCGCGCAGTCGCAGGCCGACGAGTCCGAAGCGGGGTACGTCGGGCAGCCAGCCCGGCGGGCCGACGAGCACCTGCTCGCCGGACTCCATGCGCCGTACCTCTCCACCGGACTCCAGCGGGAGCGGTCCGTAGGCGAGGAGGTTGGCCAGCGGCTGCACGCCGACCCGGCACCACAGGTCGGTGCGGCCGGCGAGCGGCGCTCGGGCGCGCGTGGTGAGCACGATGCCGTCGAGGACGTCGGCCAGGTAGCCGATCCGCCCGTCGACCATCGCGACCAGGATCGTCGAGCACTCGATGGTCCGGATCACGGTGGTCTGGTCGATGCGGGCGTCGCGGCGCTCGCGACGCACGCGGGGCGTGAGCCAGGCCAGGGGCTGGGGTCCGTGCTCGCGCACCATGGCGACGAGGGCGTCGTGCAGGTCGTGGTCGACGGAGATGGGTTCTGCTGGGGGCATCGGCACTCCTCGGGTCGGGGTGCCGGTCAGTGTGGGCGAGTTCGCACGGGCTCGCTGGGGTCCTCCACAGGCCCCGCCGACGGCGGTGCCAGGTCGACGGTCACGACGTACGCGTCGTGGTCGGACAAGCGCCGCCCCGACCGGGTGGCCTCGACCTGCGCCACCGCCGTGACGCGTGCACCGGTGGGGACCGCGATGTGGTCGATGGTCAGCAGGCGGGGGAGCGCGTGGGAGAGGTCGGCGGTCGGTGCTCGGAGGCCGAGACCTGACAGGGCAGCGGTGATCTCGCCGCGCCCGGCCATGCTCCCGGAGTACTCCCGGCCACGCAGCGCGTGGTTCCAGTCGCCGCCCCACACGAGGCCTGTGGTCGGCAGGGACCGCATCAGGATGTCGACGGCGGCCCGGGTCTTGTCGACGTGCCGGCCCTCGCCCCACGGCTCGGAGCCGCAGCTCCTCCAGGGCAGGATCGAGCTGCAGAAGGTCCAGCCGTCGACGGTGGCCGCCGCGCTCGCCGGGTGCGGGTCCGGGAGCGGCGTCATCGGACGCCGGCTGAGGACGCCCGCCCAGCGACGTTTCGGCGCCATGCGGTGCCCGCCGAGGTGCATCGCGTAGTCGCTGACCTCGAGCCGTTCGCTCACCTCGGTGAGGAGGAGGACGTCGCAGTCCAGCCCCCTCACGACATCGAGATGGTCCGGTGTCCAGCGACCGGCGAGATTCCACGTGCCGATCCGCATCGGCGAAGCATCGCAGACGTGCCACCGGCGACGCCGCCCTGCTACAACGCGGCCCCGAACACCCGAGCGTCACCGCCGTTCTTGAAGACCTGTCGCTCCAGCCGGAACCGCACGTGAGCAGTGGGTTCCGGCAGCATCCGTGCATCGTAGGGCGGCGGATTCAGTCGGTTGTTGCAACCGGACTGATTCTGGAAGAGGTTGCGGCCCATGCCTGGTGCGCGGTTGACGGTGGAGCAGCGAAGGACGATCGAGCGGGGTTATCGGCTGGGTTTGTCGCAGGATCTGATCGCTTTGATGATCGGTAAGCACAAGTCGACGGTGTCGCGGGAGCTGGCGCGGAGCTTCTCGGCGCCGGGGTCGCGTTCACCGCGGCGGCGCACAGCTCGTGGCAATGGCCACGGATACCGTCGGGTC
>NZ_BDJE01000015.1 GCF_002117935.1 Nocardioides sp. PD653-B2
CCTGCGTGTTCCCGCACTGCAGCAGACCGTCGCGCAACTGCGACGCCGACCACATCATCGAGCACGACCAGGGTGGACCGACCTGCTCGTGCAACCTCGCCCCGCTCTGCCGCCACCACCACCGGCTCAAGACCCACGGCGGCTGGACCTACCAACGCACCGCAGCACGCATCTTCCGCTGGACCAGCCCCCACGGCCACGTGTACGTCAACGACCTCACCCACCCACGACATCCCTGACCCACCGACCCCGCCGGCCACGGCCCGCGGGGCCATCGGCACGCCCGCGTCAGCCGATCTGCTCGGCCAGCGAGACCACGATGCCTTCGGGCCCGCGGACGTAGGCCATCAGCCAGCTTCCCTCGTGTTCGCCGATGCCGCCGACGAGCCCGTACCCGTCCTCGGCCAGGTCGGCGACCTTCGCCCGCAGGTCGGTGATCTCGAAGCACACGTTGCGGATGCCCAGCTCGGTCGCCATCGCGGTCGGCGACCCCGGCTGGTGCTCAGGTCGGACGAACCTCGCGAGCTCGAGCCTGGTTCCTCCACCCGAAGGCCGGAGCATGACGACCTCCGTCCGCGAGTCCGGGATGCCGCAGACCGTTTCCAGGAACTCACCCTCGACGAACGTGCGCCCCTCGACCTCGAGGCCCAGCCCGACGAAGAAGGCCGTTGCCCTGTCGAGGTCGTCGACGGTGATGCCCACGTGGTCGAAGCTCTTGAGCTGTGACATGACTGCCATCCTCCAACGAAGTCCGGTGCGCCTCTCGCCATCCCCACGAGCTCGAGAGACCTCAGCCGTCGTAGTCCAGCACGACCCGCTCGGAGGTCGGGTGCGACTGGCAGGTGAGCACGTAGCCGCGCTCGATCTCCTCCGGCTCGAGGGCGTAGTTCGCGTCCATGGCGACCGTGCCCTCCACGAGGAGCGCCCGACAGGTGCCGCAGACACCGCCCTTGCAGGCGAAGGGCAGGTCGGAGCGGACCCGGAGGGCCGCTTCGAGGACGGGTACGTCGTCGGGGCGCAGGTCGAGGTCGGAGCTGCGGCCGTCGAGCCGGATCGTGACGTGGGCGGCGCCCTCGGCGCCGCCGGCGAGCGCGGCCACCGGCGCGTGCGGCACGGGGTCGGCGTGGAAGAGCTCGCTGTGCACGTGGCCGGACGAGACGCCCAGATCGGTGAGCGCGGCGCGGAGGTCGGTGACCATCTGCTGCGGACCGCAGAGGAACCACTCGTCGACCTCGGAGGCGGGCATCAGCGCGGCGAGGATGCGGGTCAGCCGCTCGCCGTCGAGACGACCGGAGAACAGCTCCACGTCCTGGGTCTCGCGCGACAACACGTGCACGATCTGGAGCCGGGTCGGGAAGCGGTCCTTGAGGTCGTGCACCTCGTCGAGGAACATCACCGACCGCAACGACCGGTTGGCATAGATCAGCGTCACCGACGAGCCGGGCTCGCCCTCGAGGATCGCCGCGACGATCGACAGCACCGGGGTGATCCCCGAGCCGGCCGCGATCGCGACGTAGGTCTTGCGCGCCTCGGGGTCGAGGGGCGAGGTGAACCGGCCCGCGGGCGTCATCACCTCGAGCTCGTCGCCGACGCGGAGGCGCTCGACCACCCCCTCGCTGAACGCACCGCCGGGCAGCCGCTTCACACCGATCCGCAGGGTGCCCGAGGACGGCGGGGTGCAGATCGAGTACGACCGGCGCACGTCGTCGCTCGACCGGATCGAGAGGTGCTGACCGTGCACGAACGCGAAGTCGTCCCGAAGCGACAGTGGCACGTCGAAGGTCACGGCGACGGCGTCGTCGGTCAGCTCGTCGATCGCTGCGACCCGCAGCGAGTGGAAGGTCGTCGACACTCAGATGGCCTTGAAGTGGTCGAACGGCTCGCGGCAGCCGCGGCACACCCACAGCGACTTGCACGCCGTCGAGCCGAAGCGGCTGGACTCGCGGGTGTCCGTGCTCCCGCACTGCGGACAGCGCACCGACAGCTCGAGCGGCACCGGTCCGGCGGCGGCCCGGGCGGCCGGCGGCGCGATGCCGTAGGCCGTGAGCTTGGCACGCGCCGTGTCGGACATCCAGTCGGTCGTCCACGCGGGCGACAACACGAACTCCACGTCGACGTGCTGGTAGCCGGCGGCCGTCAGCGTGTCGACCAGGTCGGTGCGGATGGTCTCCATCGCGGGACAGCCGGAGTACGTCGGGGTGATCTGGACGTGCACGCGGCCCTGGTCGTCCTCGGTGACGTCACGCAGGATCCCGAGGTCGGCGATCGTCACGACCGGCAGCTCGGGGTCGAGCACGTCGGCGGCGATCCTCCAGGCCGGGGCCTCGGTCGTCACCACGCCGCTCCCGGGTGCGAGCGGGCGAGGTGCTGCATCTCGGCGAGCAGGTAGCCCATCTCCTCGGTGTGGAGGCCGCGCCGGCCACCGCCGACGGCCGGGGCCACCTGCGGGACGGTCAGCGTCGCCTCGGCGACGACCTCCTCGACCACGGTGAGGACGGCGGGCTTCAGCGCGACCGGGTCGACGGCGACGCCCTCGGCCACCAGCGCGGCGTCGACGGGCTCGAACAGCTCGGCCACGTAGGGCCACTCGGCGTCGAGCGCGGCCTGCATCCGGGCGTGGGACTCCTCGGTGCCGTCGCCGAGACGCACGACCCAGTGGCTCGCGTGGTCGAGGTGGTAGGCCACCTCCTTGACCGCCTTGCCCGCGACACCGGCGAGCGTGGCGTCGCTCGAGGACGCGAGCGCGGCGTACAGCTCACGCTGCCAGGCCGAGAAGACCAGCAGCCGCGCCATCGCGACCCCGAAGTCGGTCTGCGCGCGCTCGACCAGCCAGACGTTGCGGAACTCCCGCTCGTCACGCAGGTAGGCGAGGTCGTCCTCGCTGCGCCCGGCACCCTCGACCTGGCCGGCGTACGCCAGCAGCGTCCGGGCCTGGCCGAGCTGGTCGAGGCCGATGTTGGCCAGCGCGACGTCCTCCTCGAGCTGGGGCGCGCGGCTGATCCACCAGCCCATCCGCTGCGCCGAGACGAGCGCGTCGTCGGCGAGGCCCAGGACATAGGTGAACAGACCAGCGTCCGCGAGGGTGGTCATAGGTGCTCCACGCCCTCGGGGACGTCGTAGAAGGTCGGGTGCCGGTAGACCTTGTCGTCGGCCGGGTCGAAGAACGCCGCGCCCTGGTCGGGCGTCGACGCCACGATCTCGGCGGCGGGGACGACCCAGAGGGACACGCCCTCCTGGCGCCGGGTGTAGAGGTCACGCGCGTTGCGCAGCGCCATCTCGGCGTCGGGCGCGTGCAGCGAGCCGACGTGCACGTGCGACAGGCCGCGGCGCGAGCGCACGAAGACCTCCCACAGCGGCCACTCCCTCATGCCGCGCCCTCGGTCCGGGCCAGCTGCTTCTCCGCCTGCTTCTGGGCGTACGCCGAGGCCGCCTCGCGCACCCAGGCGCCGTCCTCGTGCGCACGCACCCGGTGGGACATCCGCTGGGCGTTGCACGGGCCGTTGCCCTGGATGACCTCGAAGAGCTCCGTGAAGTCGACCTCGCCGAAGTCGTAGTGGCCGCGCTCCTCGTTCCACCGGATCTCCGGGTCGGGCAGCGTGAGCCCGAGCGCCTCGGCCTGCGGGACCGTCATGTCGACGAAGCGCTGACGGAGGTCGTCGTTCGAGAACCGCTTGATGCCCCACGCCATCGACTGGGCCGAGTTGGGCGAGTCGTCGTCGGGCGGGCCGAACATCATCAGCGACGGCCACCAGTAGCGGTCCACGGCGTCCTGGGCCATCGCGCGCTGGGCGGGCGTGCCGTGCGAGAGCGTGTGCAGGATCTCGAAGCCCTGGCGCTGGTGGAAGGACTCCTCCTTGCAGACCCGGACCATCGCCCGGGCGTAGGGGCCGTAGGAGCACCGGCACAGCGGCACCTGGTTGACGATCGCCGCGCCGTCGACCAACCAGCCGATCGCGCCGACGTCGGCCCAGGTGAGCGTGGGGTAGTTGAAGATCGAGGAGTACTTCTGCCGGCCGTTGTGCAGCTGGTCGAGCAGGTCCGCGCGGTCGACGCCCAGGGTCTCGGCCGCGGCGTACAGGTAGAGCCCGTGGCCCGCCTCGTCCTGCACCTTCGCCATCAGGATCGCCTTGCGGCGCAGGCTCGGCGCCCGGCTGATCCAGTTGCCCTCCGGCTGCATCCCGATGATCTCGGAGTGCGCGTGCTGGGCGATCTGGCGGACGAGGGTGCGGCGGTAGGCGTCCGGCATCTCGTCGCGCGGCTCCACCCGGTCGTCCCCGGCGAGAAGGTCGAGGAAGGACCGGGGCTCGTCGCTGGAGGTCTCGGCGCGCGCGCCGAAGTCGTTGCCGTACACGCTCGGCACGCTATCAGAGTTTGTTACAGGAATGGGCTTGTCAGACGCATATTTGTAACACGGCCTGGCACTGACAAGATGGCGCCATGAGCCCCACCGCCGACGTGTCGGTCCGCGTCGCCTGGGTCGACGACGCCCCGGTGATCGCCGAGCTCCAGCTGCGCACCTGGCGCGACGTGTACGCCGGGCTGCTCCCGGCCGACGCGCTGCCCGGGCCCGAGGAGACCGAGCACGCGGCGGCCGCCTGGCGGGCCTCGCTCGGAAGCCCGCGCGACGCCCGCAACCGGGTGCTGGTCGCGCTCGAGCGCAACCGCGTCGTCGGCTTCGCGATCACCTCCCCCGCGACGGATCCCGACAGCGACCCGGTCGCCGACGCCGAGCTGATGGAGTTCACCGTCGACCCCGGCGAGCGCGGCAAGGGACACGGCTCCCGCCTGCTCCAGGCCGCGGTCGAGACGATGCAGGCCGACCGGTTCACCCGGGCGGTGCTGTGGTCGGTCGCCACCGACGATGCCCTGCGCGGGTTCCTCACCGGCGCGGGGTGGGCGGCGGACAGCGCCCACCGCGAGCTCGACCTCGACGGCGAGGGCACGACCCTGGTCAAGCAGGTCCGGCTGCACACAGCACTCTCCTAGGTCGCTCATCTTGATTTCCCGGGTTTCGAGGTCAGGATGGAGGTCCACTCGAGATCGGGGAACGCCCGTGTTCGGTCCGCTGCCGCAGCTCCACCGCCTGCTCGTCGTCCTGACCGCCGTCGTCGTCGGCGTCGCCTCCGGTCTCTGGATCGCCCAGTTCTCCGCCCTTCCCGCGGCCGCCGTCGCCGGCGTGCTCTGGGGCGCCCTCGCCGGGTTCGGGCTCGGCTACGTGCTGCTGCACGACTTCCACCACCGGCCGCGCGTCGTCCGGGTGCACCGCCACTAATCTCCCTGTGTGACCGACGCGCCCCTCGACCCCGGCGAGCGCTCGTCGATCATCCGCGACAGCCTCGGGGTCGGCGTCGCCACCGGCGCGTACGGCGTCGGCTTCGGCGCGGTGTCCGTCGCCTCCGGTCTCTCGGTGGCGCAGACCTGCGCTCTCTCGTTCTTCGTCTTCACCGGTGCCAGCCAGTTCGCGCTGGTCGGGGTGATCGCCTCGGGTGGCGCTCCCGTGTCGGGCGCACTGACCGCGATGCTGCTCGGCACCCGCAACACCCTCTACGGCCTGCGCCTCGCTCCCCTGCTCGCCTGGCGGGGCTGGCGCCGGGCCCTCGCCGCCCAGGTCCTCATCGACGAGTCCACCGCGATGTCGGTGACCCGCGAGACGACCCCGGCCGCCCGGCTGGGCTTCCTCACCACGGGCGTCTCGGTCTTCGTGCTCTGGAACCTCGCCACGCTGGCCGGGGCGGTCGCCGGCAACTCCATCGGGGACCCCCGGACCTACGGGCTCGACGCCGCGGTGGGCGCTGCCTTCCTCGCCCTCCTGTGGCCCCGCCTGAAGAGCCGCCGCAACCGGCTGGTCGCCGTGGCCGCCGCCGCCGTCGCCCTCGGGACGGTCCCGGTCGTCCCGGCCGGCGTGCCCGTGCTGGCGGCCGCCGCCGTCGCCCTGCTCGCCGGCGTCCTCACCCGGGACGGGGAGACCCGATGACCTGGGTGGCGGTGGGGATCACCGGCGTCGCCTGCTACCTGCTGAAGCTGGCCGGCCTGTCCGTGCCGCCCCGGGTGCTCGAGCGCCCGCTCGTCGAGCGGATCGCCGACTTCATCCCGGTGGCGCTGCTCGCGGCCCTGATCGCCGTGCAGGTCTTCAGTCACGGGCACAGCCTGGCGATCGACGCGCGGGCGGTGGGCCTCGCGGTTGCCGTGGTGCTGCTCGTGCTGCGCGCGCCGTTCCTGGTGGTGGTCTTCGGCGCCGCGCTCGTGGCGGCACTGGTCAGACTCGTCTGACCAGGCCGCCACGGGCGCACGGTGCGGGCCCCTCGTCGGGCGATCAGGCGACGCTGACCGCGCTCCACGCCGCTGCGACAGTGGCGTACTGCGTGCTGGAGGCGCCGTACAGGTCCTTCGCGGCGTTCAGCGTGGCGGTCCGGGCCTGCGAGTACGTCGTACCCGAGGTCATGTAGACCGTCAGCGCCCGGAACCAGATCTTCTCCGCGGCGTCCCGGCCGATGCCGGTGATCGTCGAGCCGTTGCACGTCGGGCTGTTGTGCGCGATGCCGTTGATCGTCTTGGCACCGGACCCCTCGGCGAGCAGGTAGAAGAAGTGGTTGCCCACGCCCGACGAGTAGTGCACGTCGAGGTTCTTCGTGGTGCTGCTGTAGCAGTTCGGCGAGCTGCCGTCCGCGATCGGGTTGTCCATCCGGCGGAAGCCGGCGTGGTTGGCGAGGTCGAACTCCTCACCGATCAGGTAGTCGCCCGGGTCGTTGGCGTTCGCGGCGAAGAACTCCACCATGGTGCCGAAGATGTCCGAGGTCGCCTCGTTGAGGCCGCCCGACTCGCCGGAGTAGGTCAGCCCCGCGGTGTTCTCGGTGACGCCGTGCGACATCTCGTGGCCCGCGACGTCCAGCGAGACAAGCGGCCCGTAGCTGGTGCCGTCGCCGTCGCCGTACGTCATCTTGGTGCCGTCCCAGAAGGCGTTGACGTAGCCGTTGCCGTAGTGGACCCGGTTGTAGGAACCCGTGCCGTTGCCGAAGATGCCGTTGCGGCCGTGCACCTGGTTGTAGTAGTCCCAGGTCTCGTTGGTGCCGTACTGCGCGTCGACCGCCGCCGACTCGCGGCTGGCGGTGGTGCCGGTGCCGAACGACGTGTCCGGGCTGGTGAAGAGGGTGCCCGTCTGGCAGCCCGACCCGAAGATCTGGCAGAGGACCGAGTCCTCCTTGTTGTTCATGTCGGTCGTGTACGTGTTGCCGCGGGTCGGGTCCTTGAGCTGGTACGTCGAACCCGACTGCGTGAGCTGGAGCGGGACCGTGCCGCTGTAGAGCGACTGGCCGGTGCCGTCGACGTTCTCGATCTGCTGCTCGCGGCGGATCACGGCGCCGGTCTTGGCGTCGACGTACGTCGCGAGGCGGCTGGGCGTGCCGTCCTGCTGGGTGCCGCCGGTGACGACCTCCCAGGCGAGGCGGGCGGTGCCGGAGGTCGCGTCGACGACGAGGCGGGTCGACTTCGTCGAGGTCATGCCGGTGATCGTGCGGGTCGCCTTCGCCGGGGCGAGGGCGCGGGCCGACGCGGCGGTCGCCGTGACGGTCGGCGTGGTCGCCACGTGCACGGCGCTGTCGAGGGTCTGGCTCACCCCACGCCAGCCTGACCCGGCGCCCCGGTGCACGACGAGGTCGCCGCCGAGGACGGGAAGGCCACGGTAGCTGCGGTCCAGGCGGACGTGCGTGCTGCCGTCGGCGTCGCGGATCGTGTCCGTGACCGTGTAGGTGATGCCCGCGGTCTCGAGAGCGGCGCCGGGGTGCTGCCGGAGTGCGTCGATCGCGGCGGCGGCGACGCCCTTCGGGGCGGCGGGCCCAGCCGTGCTGCCGGCCTGGATGCCGATGACGCTGAGTGCGAGTACCGCCGCGGCGGCGGTGCCCAAGGTTCTGCGCATGAAGGTCCCTCTCATCGATGGTGGGCTGCTGGACCCGCAGCCTTGCCACGTCCAACGAGAGGGAAAACGAGGGGCTATGTGCTGGTTCCTGCAATGCACGAACCTGCAGAACCGGCGATCTTCCGGCAGATCAGGCCAGGTCGAGGAAGTGTTCCAGCCCGACGGTCAGCCCGGGATGATCCGCGATCGCCCGCAGGCCGGTGAGCACGCCGGGGGTGAACGACGCCCGGTCGAGCGAGTCGTGGCGGATCGTGAGCGTCTCGCCGACGCCGCCGAGGATGACCTCCTGGTGGGCGACCAGGCCGCGCACGCGCAGCCCGTGCACCCGGATCCCGTCGACGTCGGCACCACGGGCGCCGTCGAGGGAGGTGCTGGTGGCGTCGGGCACCGGGCCCAGACCCGCCTCCCGGCGGGCGGCCGCGACCAGCTCCGCCGTACGGCGTGCGGTGCCCGACGGCGCGTCGGCCTTGTCGGGGTGGTGCAGCTCGACGATCTCGACCGACTCGTAGAACGGCGCCGCGGCGACCGCGAAGCGCATCATCAAGATCGCGCCGATGGAGAAGTTGGGGGCGATGAGGACGCCGGTCCCGGGCGCGTCGGCCAGCCAGCCGCGCAGCATGTCGAGGCGCGCGTCGTCGAAGCCGGTGGTCCCCACGACGGCGTGGATGCCGTGGCCGACGCAGAACTCGAGGTTGGCCATGACCACGTCCGGGTGGGTGAAGTCGACGACGGCCTGCGCACCCGACGACACCAGGTCGTCGATCGCGTCGCCGGCGTCGATCGCCGCCACCAGCTCCAGGTCGTCGGCCGCCTCGACCGCACGACAGACCTCGGCCCCGACCCTGCCCCGCGCTCCGAGCACGCCCACCTTCATCACGCCGGACAACCTACTCGGCCCGGCCGGAGGGGCGAGCCACACCCGCAAGGGTGAGCCCGTGCTGCGGGCCCTCTCCGACTCTGGCAGTCTGGGGCCATGGCGCTGCAGACCGTTCCGCCCCGGATCCGCTGGGCGGTGGACCTGATGGACGTCCAACCGACCGATCACGTCCTCGAGATCGGCTGTGGCGCCGGCGCCGCAGCAGAGCTGATCTGCGAGCGTCTCGAGTCCGGCAAGCTGTTCGCGATCGACCGCTCCGAGTCGGGCGTCGACCGCACCAAGCGGCGCTGCGCCCGCTTCATCGAGTCCGGGCGGCTGACCGTCCGCCAGATCGACCTGGCCACCCTGCGGGTGCCGGTCAAGCGCCTGAACAAGGTCTTCGCGTTCAACGTGAACCTCTTCTGGGTGCGCGCCTGCGCCGACGAGGTGGCGCTCCTCCACGAGCGGGTCGTGCCCGGCGGGTCGATCTACCTGTTCTACGAAGCCAACCGGCCCGAGCTGGTGCCGACCATCGTGCGCAAGGCGTCGGCCGCGCTCGCCGAGGGCGGGTTCCGGGTCTCGGTCGTCGACCAGAAGGCACCGCCGGTCGTCGGCATCATCGGCCGCCGCTAAGGCAATTTCCTTATGTGACCTTGCATTAGGTTATTCCCTAATCTAGGCTCACATCAGGAGGTGCCCGATGACCGACTGCTTCGTCCTCACCGTCGACCAGCGCGGCAGCCGCCGCGACGTCGACCGGATCCCCGCGACGCTGGCGGCGCTCGACGGCATCGCGATGCTGCTGCCCTGCGAGCGGACCGTGGGCGACGAGTTCCAGGGCGTGCTCGACGAGCCGGAGTCGCTCGCCCGCGTCGTCGAGCTGCTGCTGCGCGAGGACGCGTGGAACATCGGTATCGGCGTCGGCGAGATCGAGCACCCCCTCCCCGACCATGCCCGGGCCGGCCGCGGACCGGCCTACCTCCTGGCCCGCGACGCGGTCACCGCCGCCAAGAGCAGCCCCTGGCACCTGCGGGTGCTCGGCGACCACCCGGCTGCGCGTGCCCTGGAGACCACGCTCTGGCTGTGGGCGACGGTCCTCGCCCGTCGTACGCCGCGGGGCTGGGAGGTCGCCGACCTGGTCGCGGAGGGCCTGTCGTACGGCGATGCCGGCGAACGGCTCGGCATCAGCCAGTCGGCCGTCAGCCAGCGTGCCCAGGCGGCGGGGATCATCGAGGCCAGGCGGGCGCGCGAGCTCGTCACGGACCTGGCCGGTTGCCTGCTCGGGAAGGAGCCCTCATGAGTGCGGAGAACTGGGGGGCGCTGGTGCTCGTGCTCCTGGCGTTCGGCCTGGCCTGCGCGGCCGTCGCCTGGTCGTCGACCGGACGCAGGATCTGGGCGCCCGCCGCGCTCCTGACCCTGGTCGCGGCCGGAGTCGCCGCCGCCGCCCCCGACGACGTCGTGGTCGACGGGCACGGGCTGACCACCCTCCTGGTCGTGCTCGGCGGACTGCTCGCCGTCGCCGGCGGCGGACCGCTCACCGCACTGGTCTTCGACCTCGTCGACCGGCGCGAGCTCCCCGCCGACTCGATGCGCCAGGCCGGCAGCGTGCTGCGCGGCGGCGCCTGGATCGGCGCGCTCGAGCGCGGTGCCATCTACGCGACACTGGTCGCCGGCTGGCCCGAGGGCGTGGCCGTGGTGCTCGCGGTCAAGGGCCTCGGCCGCTATCCCGAGCTGCGCGCGGCCGAGGACGGCGTGCGCACCGGCGCCGCCGAGCGGTTCATCATCGGCACGTTCGCGAGCGTGCTCTGGGCGTGTGCCTGCGCGGGCGTGGTGGTGCTGCTGCGCGGCTGACCCGACGCTCGGCTCGCGGGCGGCCGGTGACAGCGCGCGGGACGGTCGGTCAGGTGCTGGCGGGGTCGGCCTGGGCGGAATGCCGGCCGGCCTTCGACGCGAACTCACGCAGGAGCTGGTCCTCGGCGCGATTGAGGTAGTCGAGGAGCACGGCGACGGCCTCCTGGCTGCGCCCCGCCTCCACCAGCGTCGCGATGCGCTCGTTGTCGCCCAGGTAGGGCTCGTAGAAGTCGCGCACCGTGGGCATCACGTGGAAGGCCAGGCGGAGCTCGGCCAGCAGCTGGCTCATGATCTCGTCGATCCGGGCGCTGTCGGCCAGCGCGGCGATCGAGCGGTGGAAGTGCATGTTGGCGGTTCCGACGCCGTCCCAGTCCCCCCGCTCGGCCGCAGCGACGCCCAGGGTCACGGCCGAACGCACGTGCGAGACGCCCGGGGCGCGGCCGGGATCGGCCGACGCGCCCCAGAACTGGAGGGCAGCTCCCTCGAGGGCCCGGCGCATCCGGTAGATGTCGATGACGTCGGCCTCGGTCAACACACGCACGAAGACGCCGCGGTTCAGCTCGTGGACCACGAGCCGCTCGTGGCTCAGGAGGCGGAAGGCCTCACGGAGGGTGTTGCGCGAGACCTGGAGCGCGTCCGCGATGGAGTCCTCGGCCAGCTTCGCGCCGGGAAGGATCCGGCCCTCCATGACCATGTCGCGAAGGATGTCGGCGACCTTCGCGGCCGTCGAGGAACGCTCGAGCGAGTGCCGCGCCGAGATCAGCTCCGCGGTCCAGCCTGTCGCACCCGCCATGTCCTCCACCTTTCCAGTACCCACCCTCGACGCCTGGGCCATCGTCCCAAGACGACGGCGGACGCGGGCCCGTGACGCCAGTGTTCACAAGAATGTCACATCAGTGCATTGCAGGATCGTTCAACAAACCTTAGGCTCAACCAGCCGCTGCGCCGTGGTAGCGCGCGAACGAGGAGGGCCCGTGTCGGCTGCACAGCTTGAACTGAAGTCCGTCGAGAAGGTGTTCGGCGACGCCGTCGCCGTCCACCCCACGGACCTGGAGGTCCACGACGGCGAGTTCCTCTCGATCATCGGACCCAGCGGCTGTGGCAAGACCACCACGCTGCGGATGATCGCCGGCCTGGAGTCGCCGAGTGGGGGCCGGATCAGCTTCGAGGGCAAGGACATCACCGCCGTCCCGCCCCACCGCCGCGAGTTCGGGATGGTGTTCCAGAAGTTCGCGCTCTTCCCGCACATGGACGTCGCGGCGAACATCGCGTACGGCCTGAAGCTGCGGAAGGTGTCCAAGCGGGAGATCGGGACGCGCGTCGACGAGATGCTCGAGCGCGTGGGGCTCACCGCCTTCAAGCACCGCAGCGTCACCACGCTGTCGGGCGGCCAGCAGCAGCGCGTGGGGATCGCGCGGGCGCTGATCACCAAGCCCCGGGTCGTCCTCCTCGACGAGCCGACCGGAGCGCTGGACGCGAAGCTGCAGCTCGCGATGCAGTCGCAGCTCAAGCAGCTGCAGCGCGACCTCGGCCTGACGTTCATCCACGTCACGCACAACCAGAGCGAGGCGCTGGCCATCGCCGACCGCGTGGTGGTCATGAACGTCGGCTCCATCGAGCAGGTCGGACGGCCCCAGGAGGTCTTCGAGCGGCCCCAGACCCGGCACGTCGCGGAGTTCGTGGGTCGCAACAACATCCTCGACGGCACCGTCAGCGCCGATGAGAGCACCTTCTCCTGCGCCCTGGGCGAGCTCCCGCTGGCGACGCCCTGGGCCGCGGGACCGGCGACCGCCGTCCTGCGGGCCGACGCCATCTCGGTCCACCCCGGCGAGGGCTACACCCACCGCGCCGAGGTCGAGCTGCAGGCGCTGGAGTACACCGGCGCCCGCGTGTCGTGGTTCACCAGCGCCGATGGCTGCGACATCACGATCGACGTCTCCGCACGCGCCACCCAGTCGGTGGCCCCTGAGCTCGGGAACCGCTATCCCATCTGGCTCCGCCCCGGCGAGCTGCACCTCATCGACGACCACCACACGCGCTGACCCGCGTCACTGACAGGAGATTTGCCATGCAAGCACAATTCGGAAGGCGCTCGTTCCTCAAGGGCGGTCTCGGCGCGACGCTCGGAGCCGGTGCCCTGCTCGGAGGCGGCAGCGCCCTCCTCGCGGCCTGCGGGTCGGGCGGCTCGGGTTCGTCCTCGGCCGCCGGATCCGCCCGCAGCATGGGCCTCAGCCTGACCACGGACCCGCGCATCCTCGCCGGCTTCAAGAAGAAGACCGGCAAGGTGATGCAGGGCCAGGCCGACACGGTCGGGAACATGCAGGTCCAGTGGGCCCAGGGGGCCTACCGTCAGCTCGACGTGCTGGAGCCCAACGCCCAGTGGGTCGGTCCGATCCAGGGCAACAATCTCTTCAAGCCCGTCCCGGTGTCCGACGTCCCGCTGTGGACCGACGACGTGCTGCCGCTCTTCCGCAAGGCCGGTGCGCCCGGCTACGTGAAGGAGTCAGGCTGGCCGCTCAAGACCATCTACACCGAGCAGGCTCTGCAGAGCGAGGCGCTCGACGAGTTCACCATGGTGCCGACGTGGTTCGGCTTCGACGCCTTCGGCTACCTGGAGAACCGGGTCACCGAGGGTGAGGACATGGACTCCTACGGCCTGATCTTCGACAAGCGCTACGCCGGCAAGGCCGCGCTCTTCGACGACGCCATCCAGACGCCGCTGAAGGTGGCGACCTACCTGCAGGGCTCGAACCAGTACGCGTTCGACGGCCCGCTCGGCAACCTGACCAAGGACGATCTCGCGATCGTCTTCGAGTTCCTCGACGAGATGAAGGCACGCAAGCAGTTCCGCCTGCTGTGGAACGACTTCGGCCAGCTCGTGGACCTCCTGGTCTCGGAGGAGGTGTGGGTCTGCGACGCGTGGTCCAGCGCCGTCTACGCCGCCAACGCCGCCGGCGCCAAGGCCCGGTTCGTCGACAACCCGACCGAGGGCAACAACGCCTGGTGGTACGGCGTCCTCGTCTCCCCCGAGACGAAGAACTACGAGACCGTCGTCGACTACATCGACTACTGGCTGGGTGGCGAGCCGCACCAGATCATGGCTCCGCAGGGCTACTACTCCCCGCGCCCCGACCTGGTGAAGCCCCTCATCGAGAACACCTTCACCACCGACCCCGACGTCTCCGACTGGGACTACTGGTACGCCGGCGCCACCGACAAGCGGCCCTCGCTGGAGTCCCGGATCCAGAACACCGCCGAGTGGCAGCAGTACCCGGACGAGTTCGCCGAGTACTCGCGCCTCTGGACCGAGTTCACCGCCAGCTGACCCGAGGGGCACTGAAAAGGACCACGATGACGACGACGACGACCGAGACCGGGACCAGGTCTCCCTCACTCCGCGGGGCCAGGGGACGGAAGGCTCTCCCCCCACTCCTGGCATGGCCCGCGCTGATCTGGATCTCGGTCTCGGTCATCGTGCCCGTCGCCTTCGTGGTCACGGTCGGGTTCTGGCGCCTGGACGGTTTCGAGCTGGTCCACGCCTGGGACCCGGCCACCTACTCCGAGATGCTCACCGACTCGACCTTCTGGGGCATCGTCTGGTGGACGGTGCGCACCTGGTTGACGGTGCTCGCGCTGATCCTCGGCATCGGCATCCCGGCGGCCTACTTCATCGCCCGCCACGTGCGGTCGCTGTCCATGCAGACCGCCATCCTGATGCTGACCGTGCTGCCCTTCTGGGTCAGCTACGTCATCCGGATCATCACCTGGATCCCGATGTTCGGCAACAAGGGCGTGCTGAACGGCGCGCTCCTCAAGCTGGGCATCCTGGACAACCCGAGCTCGGCGTTCCTCTACAACTCGGTCGCCATGACGATCGCCCTGGTGTCGATGTACATCGTGTTCATCGTCGGCCCGGTCTACTTCGGGCTCTCGCGGATCGACGCCGACACCCTCGCCGCCTCGCGCATGTCGGGGGCCTCGCCGTGGACGACGTTCTGGAAGGTCGAGCTCCCGCTCGCCAAGCCGGGGGTCGTCGCCGGGTCGTTCTTCGCGACCGTCTTCCTGCTCGGCGACTTCGCGACCGAGCAGATCGTGGGCGGCGCGACCAACCCGATGCTGGCCGGGCTGTCCCTGCGGTACGCCGAGACCCTCCAGTGGCCCATGGCGGCGGCGGTCTCCGCCGCGCTGCTCGTGATCGCGCTGGTGCTCATCTGGCTGCTCAGCCGGGTCCACGACCTGCGGAAGGAGGTCTGAGCCGTGGAGGTGCAGACCCGAGGACAGCGGATCTTCAAGTACGTCAGCATGGGGTTCCTCCTGCTGGTCCTGATCGCGCTGTACGCGCCGCTGCTCGTGATGACCAGCCTGTCCTTCACCGAGGACCAGACGTCGACGTTCCCACCCACGAACCTGTCGATGATCTCCTACGAGAAGCTGCTGCACCCCGACCGGATCGAGCTCTTCACGATCGCCGGCGAGCCGATCACCGACTACTGGGGCCCGCTCCAGCTGTCCTTGCTGCTGGGGGTCCTCACCGCCGTCGTGGCGACGGTGCTGGGACTCGCGGCCGCCATCGCCTTCCGTGAGCAGTTCCGCGGCCGCAACTCGCTGTTCTTCGTCCTGCTGCTCGGCATGATCGCGCCCGGCATCGTGGTCGGCCTCGGCATCCGGCTCCTGGCCACCGCGATCGACCTCGAGCCGCGTTGGTACACCACCGGGCTGCTGGTGCACGTCGGGTGGACGCTCCCGTTCTCGTTCGTGATCTTCATGGTCTTCCTCAACCGCTTCGACCGGCAGATCGAGGAGGCGGCGTCCATGCTCGGCGCCACGGCGCTGCAGGTCTTCCGCCACGTCACCCTGCCGATCCTGCGCCCCGCGGTGCTCGCCTCCCTGCTGTTCGGCTTCACGCTCTCCTTCGACGAGCTCCAGCGCAGCGCCTTGGCGCTGGGTCAGGACATCTCGCTGCCCCGCGCCCTCGTCTCGGTGACGACGATCCGCGTGACACCGGTCGTCTACTCCCTGGGCGCGATCATCGCGATCGCCTCCCTCGCGCTGGTGCTGGTCTACCTGATCATGTTCGAGAGGGACGCCAAGAAGCTCTACGTTCCCGCCGCGGCGAAGGACGACGAGTGATGGAGCGCCCGACGCCGGTCGAGCCCGCCGACCTGCTGCCCGAGCTGTCGCCCGAGGTGAACCTGCTGCTGGCGCGCATGCGGGAGGTCCCGCTGGGCGAGACCGCAGTCGCCATGTCGTTCGATCCGAGCCGAGGAGCAGAGCGGTGAACAGCGACCTCGACATCATCAACGCCCGTACGGCGATCCGCCGTGGTGAACTGTCGCCGGTGGAGCTGACCAAGGCGTGCCTGGCCCGCATCGACGAGGTCGACGGTGCCGTCAACGCCTACGTCGAGGTCTACGCCGACGACGCGCTCGCAGCCGCCCGACAGGCCGAGGACGAGATCGGGCGCGGCGTCGACCGAGGCCCGCTCCACGGAATCCCGATCGCGGTCAAGGACCTCTTCGACGTCGCCGGCCGCGTGACCGGGGCGGGTTCACGCTCCCTGGCCGACGCGCCGCCGGCCGCCGCTGACGCCCACAGCGTCGGTCTGCTCCGCGAGGGCGGCGCGGTCATCCTGGGCAAGACGCACACCCACGAGTTCGCGTTCGGGTCGACCACACCGCAGACGGGCAACCCCTGGGACCTGGCCCGGGTCCCGGGCGGCTCCAGCGGCGGCTCGGCGGCCGCCCTGGCCCTCGACACCTGCCTCATGGCGCTCGGCACGGACACCGCCGGCTCCATCCGGATGCCTGCCGCGTTGTGCGGCGTCGTCGGCATCAAGCCCACCTACGGCCGGGTCAGCAAGTCCGGCATCGCGCCGCTGAGCTGGTCCCTCGACCACGCCGGGCCGCTCACGCGCTACGTCGCCGACGCCGCGGCAGCGCTGCAGGTGATGGCCGGGCACGACCCCGCCGACGTGGGATCGCGCGACGTGCCGGTCCCGGACTACCTGACCCACCTCGGCGACGGGGTCGACGGTCTCACGATCGCGGTGCCGGTCAACCACTACGCGGAGAACCTCAGCCCCGGCATGCAGGAGGCCTACGAACAGGCCCTCGCGGTGCTCGAGCAGCTGGGCGCGACCGTCGTCCCGGTCGAGCTCCCCCTCGCGCCGGCGTACATGGGCGCCACGTTCGCGATCATGATGGCCGAGGCCAGCGCCTACCACCGGCACCGCCTCGGTCCGTTGGGCGACCTCTACACCGAGGACGTCCGCACCCTGCTGGAGGCGGGCCTGAGCCTGCCGGCGGTGGACTACGTCGACGGGCAGCGCACCCGCGGCCTGGTCCAGGCCGAGTGGCAGCAGATCCTGTCCACCGCGGACGTCGTGGTCGTCCCCACCCTCCCGACCTCCGCGGCTCTGCGGGGCGCCGCGGTCCTGGACATCAGCGACAGCCACTCCGAGTCGATCATGAGCTCCTACGTGCGGTTGTCGTGCCCGGCCAACCTGACCGGGCTGCCCGCACTGTCCCTGCCCTGCGGCCTGGACGCCCAGGGCCTCCCCCTCGGCCTGCAGGTCATCGGTCGCGCGTTCGACGAGGCGACCGTCTTCCGGGTCGGCGCGGCGTACGAGCGGGCCACCACCTGGCACCAGCTGCGTCCGCCGTCCCCGGAGGCCCATGCAGGGAGTGGACAGCGGTGACCGCCGCTCCTCTCACGGTCGACCTGAACTGCGACCTCGGCGAGTCCTTCGGCGCCTGGCGACTCGGTGACGACGCCGCCATGTTGTCGCTGGTGAGCAGCGCGAACGTCGCATGCGGGTTCCACGCCGGTGACCCGACGGTGATCCGGCAGACCGTCGCGACCGCAGCCGCCGAGGACGTGGCCATCGGCGCCCACGTGGCCTACCCGGACCTGGCCGGCTTCGGCCGCCGCTTCATGGACATGTCGCCGGAGTCCCTGGCCGACGCGGTGCTCTACCAGATCGCCGCGCTCGAGGGCTTCGCCCGCGCCGCCGGCCGGCGCGTCGCCTACGTGAAGCCGCACGGCGCGCTCTACAACACCGTCGTCCACCACGTCGACCAGGCACGGGCGGTCGTCCGGGCGACCAAGACCTTCGACCCCTCGCTGAAGATCCTCGGCCTGCCCGGCTCTGCCGTGCTGGCCGCAGCCCGCGAGGAGGGGCTCGGGGTGGTCACCGAGGCGTTCGCCGACCGGGCGTACACCCCGGAGGGCACCCTGGTCAGCCGGTCCGAGCCCGGCGCCGTCCTCGCCGACGTCGAACACGTGGCTCGACGGGCGACCCGGATGGTCACCCATCGCGAGGTGGAGGCGATCGACGGCAGCGTGATCCGCATCGACGCCGACTCCCTCTGCATCCACGGCGACAGCCCGGGCGCGGTCGAGATGGCACACGCCGTCCGCGCCGGGCTGACCGGAGCGGGTGTCGAGATCCGAGCATTTGCGCGGTGAGGTTCCTGCGCTGCGGTGACGTCGGCGTGCTCGTCGAGCTGGCCGCTCTCGAGGACGTGTTGTCGCTCCACGCCGACCTCGAGGCACGCCCGGTCCGCGGGCTCGTGGACCTGGTGCCGGCGCTCGAGACCCTGCTGGTGAAGTTCGACCCCGGCGTCACCACGCCGGAGCAGGTCTGCCAGGACATCAAGGCCCGGTCCCCGGAACGGACGCAGCGGCGCACCGGGGAGGTGCTCACGGTGCCCGTCCGGTACGACGGCGAGGACCTGGCGGCGGTGTCCTCCCTGCTCGGGATCTCGGTGGCGGAGACCGTGCGTCGCCACACCAGTCAGGTCTGGACAGTGGCCTTTGCCGGCTTCTCCCCCGGTTTCGGGTACCTGGTCGGCGATGCCGGCGGGCTGGAGGTGTCACGCCGCGCCAGCCCCCGGACCCGGGTGCCGGCGGGCGCCGTGGCGCTGGCCGGGGAGTTCACCGGCGTCTACCCGCGCGAGTCCCCCGGCGGCTGGCGGATCGTCGGCCACACCGCTCTCAAGGCGTGGGACCTCCACCGCGACCCGCCGGCCCTGCTGACGCCAGGGACGCGAGTCTGCTTCGCGAGCGTGGACAGCGTTGCGTAGCGCGGAGCTGGTGGTGCTGCACGCAGGCCCCATGGCAACCATCCAGGACCTCGGCCGGCCCGGGCTGGCGAGGATCGGGGTCGGCGCCTCGGGCGCTGCGGACCGAGGGTCGCTCAAGCTCGCGAACCGGCTGGTGGGCAACCCCGAGGACGCCGCCGCCGTCGAGATCACCGTGGGCGACTTCTCGGCGTCCCCGACGGGGGACCTGCTGATGGCGGTGACCGGAGCCCCGGTGCCGATCTGGGTCGACGACCGCCCGGAAGGATGCAACGCCGTCCTGCGCGTCAGGGCCGGCCAGACCCTCCGGGTCGGCATCGCGTCCGCCGGCGTCCGGAGCTACCTGGCAGTCCGGGGTGGGATCGCGGTCCCCCCCGTGCTGGGCTCCCGTTCGACCGACACGATGGCGCATCTCGGACCGGCGGTCCTCGAGGACGGCGTACGGCTGCCGGTCGGCGCGCCGCCGACGACCTATCCCACCGTCGACCAGGCCGTCACCCGGGGGCCGACCGATGCGCGGCTACGGGTCATCATGGGTCCGCGCGACGACTGGTTCACCGCCGCCTCCCGCCGCGCGCTCGTCACCGAGCCGTGGACGGCCACCGCCGTCGGCGACCGGATCGGCATGAGGCTGGCCGGACCGGTGCTCGAGCGGGTGGTGTCCCGCGAGCTCTCCAGCGAGGGGGTCGTCCGGGGGGCGCTGCAGGTCCCTCCGGGCGGTCACCCGACACTGATGCTCGCCGACCACCCGGTCACCGGCGGCTACCCCGTCATCGCGGTGGTGGTGGATGCGGACATCGACCGTGCCGCGAACATCCGGCCCGGCGACACCTTGTTCTTCGAAGAGACTAGAAAGCAGGTCCTCACATGAGTGCACCAGTGGAATCGTTGACCCCCACCGAGGCGCGGCAGATGTTCCGCGACGGTCTGTCGGTACCGACGAGCGGTTGGTGCACGGGGATGACCCAGGCGAACCTGATCGCCGTACCGAAGCAGTACGCCTACGACTTCCTGCTGTTCGCCCAGCGCAACCCCCAGGCCTGCCCGGTCATCGACGTCTCGGATCCGGGCTCCCCCCGCACCAGCCTCGCCCCCGGGGCTGACCTGCGCACGGACGTCCCGGGCTACCGCATCATCGCCGACGGCGTCGTCGTCGAGGAGCGCTCCGAGGTCACCGAGCAGTGGACCGACGACATGGTCGCGTTCCTCATCGGCTGCAGCTTCACCTTCGAGCATGCACTGGTCGACGCCGGCGTGCCGGTCCGGCACCTGACCGCGGGTCGCAACGTGCCGATGTACCGGACGAACGTCGCCTCGCGGGCCGCGGGCGTCATGCACGGACCGATCGTCGTGTCGCTGCGCGCGATCCCCGCCCGCCAGGTGGCGACCGCCGTCCAGGTGACGAGCCGCTACCCGACCATGCACGGCGCACCGCTGCACATCGGCGACCCTGCCGCCCTCGGCATCGCAGACCTGGCCTCTCCGGACTACGGCGACGCGCCGCTCATCGAGGACGGGGACGTCCCGGTGTTCTGGGCTTGCGGGGTCACGCCGCAGGCGATCGCCGTCGCGGCCGGCCTGCCGTTCGCCATCTCCCACGCTCCAGGCAAGATGATGATCACCGACGTGGCCGACAAGTTCTGGGCCGTCTGAGGTCGCTCCCCCGGGCCGGTGGCGGCGCCGCGCACCCACGGCTCTGGCACCATCAGCGGATGCGGCGATTGGTCTCCCTCGGTGCGCTGTGCGCACTGGGCGCCGGCGTCCTCGGCTGTGGTGCCGACGAGACCGACCGGCCCGTCGAGCCCGGGAACCCGACGGCGACGGCGGGTGAGGTCCGGTTCTCGTTGCCGACCGCCCACCGGGTCGTCGTGGAGCGCCGCACGACCGACGGCTGGGGCGACCCCCGCGTCGTGTTCGAGGACGACGGACGTGAGTGCGGGACCGTGCAGGCGATCGCCGCCGGACCGGCGGTAGCGGCCACGGTCGGCTGTGATGAGCACTTCGCGCAGGATCAGGCGCCCGCGAGGAGCGTGGCGCTGATCAGCCCCGACGGGCGCTCGTGGACCCACCGTGACCTGGACGGGGAGGCGTTCGCGACGCCCGGCCTCTCCCCCGATGGCGGCCACGCCGTCTGGGTCCAGGGTGACGACCTGCTCACGTGGGACGCCGGGTCGTTCCGCACGGCGCCCCACCCGGCCGGGTCGCCACAGGTCGTCACCGTCGACGACGTGGGCACGATCCTCGGGGTGCGGGTCGCGATCTCCGCCGGCCGGTGTGCCGTCGAGGTCCGCGCCGGCGACGCGGAGGTCACGCCGGCCGTGACGCCGGTCGCCGAGGCCGAGAAGCTGCCGTGTGGAGAGATCGGACTGTCGTTGGCCACCCCGTCGGAGATCCAGGGTGACGTGTCGGGCCAGCCCGGCACCGAGTTCGTCGTACGCCGCACCAGCGCAGGCGGATGGGTCCTCGCCGCCCGGCCGCCGGTCGCCGCACCCGGCCTGGACGTCTACCCCGACGACGCTGCCCGCGCCGTCTGGAACCAGGTCGCGTCCAACACCCGGGGAGACCTCGTCGCGGTCGGATCTCCGGATCGGCAGCACGTCACGGCCCAGCGCTACGACCGTTCGCGGCAACGATGGACGCCCTCCCGTGTCGTGCACGTCGCCGACGGCCCCACCTGCCGGCGCAGCGTCGGCGACTCCGGCCTGCTGCAGGACGCGACCTTCCGGCTGCCTCTGACCTGTGACGGCCGGCCGATCCTGCTGCGCAGCCGCACCGGTGCCAGCTGGAGCAGCGGCCGCTAGGAGGGTCCGACGATCGCGAGCACCTCGGGCCGGCTGAAGATGTCGGCCGCGACCTCACGGACCTCTTCGAGGGTGACCGCATCGATGCGGGCGATCACCTCGTCGATGCTCAGCAGCTCGTCGTGCACCAGCTCGGCCTTGCCGAGCCGCGACATCCGCGACGCGGAGTCCTCGAGCCCGAGCACCAGGCCACCGCGCAGCTGTCCCTTGCCGCGGGCCAGCTCCTCGGCGGAGATGCCGGAGGCGGCGACCTTGGCGAGCTCCTCACGCACCACGGAGAGCACGTCGTCGAGCTTCGACGGCAGGCACCCGACCGACACGCCCACCAGGCCGGAGTCGGCGTGCTGGGAGGAGAACGAGAAGACGGAGTACGCCAGGCCGCGTCGCTCGCGCACCTCCTGGAAGAGCCGGCTCGACGTGCCGCCACCGAGCGCGGTGTTGAGGACGCCGAGCGCGAAGCGGCGCTCGTCGTCGCGCACGAGGCCCTCCATGCCGAGCACCACGTTGACCTGCTCGAACGGGCGCGTGGTCGACAGCTGACCGGGGCGCACCTTCTTGCGGGAGCCGTGCCGCGGCGGAGTCGGGGTCGCCTCGCCCGCGAGCCAGCCGTTGCGGGCGAACGCCGTGCGCACCTGGCGCACCAGCGCGGCGTGGTCGATGTTGCCCGCGGCCGAGATGACGACGTTGGCCGGCTTGTAGTGGCGCCGGTAGAAGCGCACGATCTGGGCGCGGGTCAGCGCCCCGATCGACTCCTCGGTGCCGGCGATCGGGCGACCCAGCGGCGAGTCGCCCCAGGCCTGCGCCGCGAAGAGGTTGTGCACGACGTCGTCGGGGTCGTCGTCGTGCATCGCGATCTCGTCGAGGATCACGTCGCGCTCGGCCTCGACGTCCTCGGCGTGCAACGTCGACGCCGTGATCATGTCGCCGAGCACGTCCACCGCCAGCGGCAGGTCCTCGTCGAGGACCCGCGCGTGGAAGCAGGTGTACTCCTTGGCGGTGAACGCGTTGAACTCGCCGCCGACGGCGTCGAGCGCCACCGAGATGTCCAGGGCCGAGCGTTCGGCGGTGCCCTTGAAGAGCAGGTGCTCGAGGAAGTGCGAGGCGCCGTGCAGGGTCGGGCTCTCGTCGCGCGAGCCGACGCCGACCCACACGCCGATCGTGGCCGACCGGACGCCGGCCTGCTGCTCGGTGACGATGCGCAGCCCGCTGGGCAGCACGGTACGGCGGACCCGGGAGGTCACCTGGCCGGCCTCGTCCTTGACGGTCTGCAGGGTCCGCGTGGAGCCCCGGGAAGGCGTCGACCCGCCCGAAGTTGCCTTCGGGCGGGTCGACGATGAAGCGTGGGTCACTCGGAGTCGTCCGCGTCCTCGGCGTCCGAGCCCTCGGCACCGTCCTCGACGACGGGGATCAGCGACAGCTTGCCCCGGTCGTCGATCTCGGCGATCTGGACCTGGATCTTCTGGCCGACCGAGACGACGTCCTCGACCGCGTCGACGCGCTTGCCGCCGGCGAGGCCGCGCAGCTTGCTGATGTGCAGCAGCCCGTCCTTGCCCGGCATCAGGGACACGAACGCACCGAAGTTGGTCGTCTTCACGACCGTGCCCAGGTAGCGCTCGCCGATCTCCGGCATGGTCGGGTTGGCGATCGCGTTGACGGCGTTCTTGGCAGCCTCGGCCGCCTCGCCGTTCGTGGCACCGATGTAGATGGTGCCGTCGTCCTCGATCGTCAGCTGGGCGCCGGTGTCGTCCTGGATCTGGTTGATGATCTTGCCCTTCGGACCGATCACCTCGCCGATCTTGTCCACCGGGATGCGGATGGTGATGATCCGCGGGGCGAAGAGCGACATCTCCTCGGGCTCGTCGATGGCCTCGGCCATCACGTCGAGGATCGCGAGACGCGCGTCCTTGGCCTGGTTGAGCGCGGCACCGAGGACCTCGGCGGGGATGCCGTCGAGCTTGGTGTCGAGCTGCAGGGCCGTGACGAACTCGCGGGTGCCGGCCACCTTGAAGTCCATGTCGCCGAACGCGTCCTCGGCACCGAGGATGTCGGTCAGGGCGACGTACTTGGTCTCCCCGTCGACCTCACCGGAGATGAGACCCATGGCGATACCGGCGACCGAGGCCCGCAGCGGGACACCGGCCTGGAGCAGCGACATGGTCGAGGCGCAGACCGAGCCCATCGAGGTGGAGCCGTTGGAGCCCATGGCCTCGGAGAGCTGACGGATCGCGTAGGGGAACTCCTCGCGCGTCGGCAGCACGGGGAGCAGCGCGCGGCGCGCGAGCGCACCGTGACCGACCTCGCGACGCTTCGGCGAGCCGACCCGACCGGTCTCACCGGTGGAGAACGGCGGGAAGATGTACTTGTGCATGTAGCGACGCGTCTTCTCCGGGGAGAGCGTGTCGAGCTTCTGCTCCAGCGTCAGCATGTTCAGCGTCGTGACACCCAGGATCTGGGTCTCGCCACGCTCGAACAGCGCGGAGCCGTGGACCCGCGGGATGACCGCGACCTCGGCGTGCAGCGGACGGATGTCGGCGAGGCCGCGACCGTCCATGCGAATCTGGTCGCGCAGCACGCGGTCGCGCACGATCGCCTTGTTGACCGAGCGGAACGCCGCGCCGAGCTCCTTCTCGCGACCCTCGAACTGGCCGGCGAGCTTGTCGAGGACGGCGGCCTTGATCTCGTCGGTCTTGGCCTCCCGCTCGAGCTTGTCGGCGATCGTCATCGCGGCGGCGAGGTCGGCCTTGGCGGCGGACTCGACGGCCTCGTAGGCGTCGTCCTCGTAGTCGAGGAAGATCGGGAACTCCTGGACGGGCTTGGCGGCCACGTTCGCGAGCTCCTGCTGCGCCTCGACGAGCTGCTTGATGAACGGCTTCGCCGCGTCCAGACCGCCGGCGACGACGGCCTCGGTCGGGGCCTGCACGCCGTCCTGGACCAGGGTCCAGGTCTGCTCGGTGGCCTCGGCCTCGACCATCATGATCGCGACGTCGCCGGAGTCGGTGACCCGGCCGGCGACGACCATGTCGAAGACGGCGTTCTCGAGCTGGCTGTGCGACGGGAAGGCGACCCACTGGCCCTCGATGAGCGCCACGCGGACGCCACCGACGGGGCCGGAGAACGGCAGGCCGGAGAGCTGCGTCGACAGCGAGGCCGCGTTGATCGCGAGCACGTCGTACGGCGCGTCCGGGTTGAGCGCCATCACGGTGATGACGACCTGGACCTCGTTGCGCAGACCCTTCTTGAAGGTCGGGCGCAGCGGGCGGTCGATGAGGCGGCAGGTGAGGATCGCGTCCTCGCCGGGCCGGCCCTCGCTGCGGAAGAACGAGCCGGGGATCTGGCCGGCGGCGTACATCCGCTCCTCGACGTCGATCGTCAAGGGGAAGAAGTCGAAGTGGTCCTTGGGGTGCTTGCCGGCCGTGGTGGCCGACAGGAGCATGGTGTCGTCGTCGAGGTAGGCGGTCACCGAACCGGCGGCCTGGCGGGCGAGGAGCCCGGTCTCGAACTTGATGGTGCGCGTGCCGAACTTGCCGTTGTCGAGAACGGTCTCGACGGCAGAGATGACGGGTTCAGTCAAGGGTTCGTCCCTGTTCTGTTCGCGGAGCGATCCACGGCGTCCCGCGTACTTGACGATCCGGTCTTCGATCGAGGCCCGCAGGGATTTCGGCGATCGAGCTTGTCGAGATCCTGAGAGCCACTACCGAGGACCGAGCCAGAACGTGCGGGTCGCTCCTGGGGTGTCTGTTTCAGTTGTGAGGCTAGCGCCGCCGAGCGGCGCAGTGAAAGCGTGAAGGGCCCACCGGAGTGGACCCTTCACGATGGTTCAGCGGCGCAGGCCGAGACGCTCGACGATCGAGCGGTAACGCGCGATCTCCGTCTTCTGCAGGTAGTTCAGCAGGCGGCGGCGCTGGCCGACGAGCAGCAGCAGACCACGACGGCTGTGGTGGTCGTGCTTGTGGGTCTTGAGGTGGTCGGTGAGGTGGGCGATGCGGTGGCTGAGCAGCGCGATCTGCACCTCGGGGGACCCGGTGTCACCCTCGGTCGTGGCGTACTCGGCGATGATCTTCTTCTTGGTCTCCGCGTCGGTTCCGATGGACATGCAGGTTTCCTTCCGGGTCGTTGCGCGGCGCGCCGGGGCCTGTTCACCCGGGCACTATGGTTCCGCGGCCGTTGGACGGCATGTCGTCCCATGTTGGACAACCGGGTCAGGCTATCAGCGGGCGTGTCGCGGGCCCAAAACGAGCGGGGTTACGCTCCAGGCGTGAGCTGGATCCGCGCTCGGGCCCTGGTCCCGGCAGTCTGCCTGGTCGGAGCGACCCTGGTCGCCGCACCGTCCGGACCCTCCGAGGCCGCCGCCCGGGCTGCGGAGCCCGCTTGGACCCGTCTCCTGCCGACGAGCACGACGCAGGTGGTGCGCACCGTCTCCAGCCGGCAGCACTGCGACGACGCCTGGTGCACGGTCACCCAGGCGTGGGAGAAGGACGCGGACGGGCAGTGGGAGAAGGTGCGCGAGTTCCGCTCGTCGATCGCGAGCCGGGGGTGGGGCAAGCGCCGCGAGGGCGACTACCGCTCCCCGGGCGGTGTCTTCCGGATCAAGGTCACGTTCACGACGTCGCCGGACAACCCGGGCGAGATGCCCTGGCGCCGGCGTCGCCCGACGTCGATCGTCTCGAGCTCGGCCGGCTCGAACTACAACACCTGGCTCGAGGTGGCCGGGGTGACCAGCGGCGACCGGCCGTCGATGCGATCGGGCTGGGTCGTGGACTTCAACCACGTCCGGCTCCGGCCCGGGGTCGGCCCGCGGCCGGTGCCGGGCCGCGGCAGCGGGATTTTCTACCACACCTCGAAGCCCGGTGACCGCTGGGCGCCGACGGCCGGCTGCACCCAGGTCGGCAACCCGAAGCAGATGCGCTGGCTGCTCACCTGGCTGCGCCCGGACGCCCGTCCCCGGGTCGTCCAGAACCGCTGAGCCGGCCGGTCGTGCCACGATGACCGGCATGCCGGTCGTGGAGAAGAAGCTGGGCGTCTGCAACCTGTGCGAGGCGATCTGCGGTCTCGAGCTGACGCTGACCGACGGAGCCGTCACCGGGATCCGGGGCAACCCCGACGACCCGCTCTCGCGCGGGCACATCTGTCCGAAGGGCACGGCGCTCGCCGACATCCATGCGGACCCCGACCGGCTGCGGCGGCCCGTACGGCGCGTGGGCGACACGTGGCACGAGATCGGCTGGGACGAGGCGCTCGACCTGACGGCCGACGGGCTGGCCCGCGCGATCACCGCGGGTGGCCGCGACGCGCTCGCGGTCTACCTCGGCAACCCGAACGCGCACAGCCTCGGCTCGCTCACCCACGGCACCGCACTGGTGAAGTCGTTCCGTACCCGCAACAAGTTCAGCGCCACCTCGGTCGACCAGCTCCCCCACCAGCTGGTCGCGTACCTGATGTACGGCCACCAGCTGTTCCTGCCGATCCCCGACATCGACCGCACGTCGTACTTCCTCGTCCTCGGCGCCAACCCGATGGCGTCCAACGGGTCGCTGATGACCGTGCCCGACTTCCCGGCCCGGCTGCGCGAGCTCGACGAGCGCGGCGGCCGGATGGTCGTCATCGACCCGCGCCGCACCGAGACCGCCAAGGTCGCCGGCGAGCACCACTTCGTCCGGCCCGGCACCGACGCCCACCTCCTGCTCGCGATGCTGCACGTCCTGTACGACGAGGGGCTCACCCGCCCGCCGTCCTACGTCGACGGGCTCGACGTGGTGGAGCGCGCGGTCGTGTCGTTCACCCCGGAGCTCGCGGAGCAGGCGACCGGCATCCCTGCCGACGAGATCCGCCGGATCACCCGGGAGTTCGCGGCGGCCGACGGCGCTGCGGCGTACGGCCGGGTCGGTGTCTCGACGCACGCCTTCGGCACCGTCTGCCAGTGGGCGGTGCAGCTGCTCAACCTGCTGACCGGCAACCTCGACCGGGCGGGGGGCGTCTGCTTCACCAGCCCCGCCATCGACGCGGTCGGCACCGGCCTGATCGGCAAGGGTCACCACGACCTGTGGCGCAGCCGGGTGCGCGGGCTGGCGGAGTTCGGCGGCGAGCTGCCGGTGTCGGTGCTGCGCGAGGAGATCGAGACCCCGGGCGACGGGCAGGTGCGCGCGCTGCTGACCCTGGCCGGCAACCCGGTGTCGTCGACGCCCGACGGTGGCGCGCTCGACCGCGCGCTCGGCGGCCTCGACTTCATGGCTGCGGTGGACATCTACGTCAACGAGACGACCCGGCACGCCGACGTGATCCTGCCGCCGACCACGGCGCTCGAACGCGACCACTACGACCTGGTCTTCCACCTGCTGGCGGTGCGCAACACCGCTCGTTTCACACCGGCCGTGCTCCCGAAGCCCGACGGCGCCATGCACGACTGGGAGATCTACCGCGAGATCGTGCTGCGCACCCAGAAGCGGCTCGGCGCCAGGGCACCGCTCAAGAAGCGGATCGTGCAGCGGGTCCGGCTGTCCACGAGCCCGACCCGGCTGGTCGCGCTGCTGCTCCGCCGGGGTGGATCCGGCGTGACGATGAAGGAGCTGCGCGCGCACCCCGCGGGCATCGACCTCGGCCCGCTGCGGGCCGGCCAGCTGCCCGAGCGGATGCCGCGCGACCGCGTCGACGCGGCACCCGAGCTGGTGGTCGCCGACCTCGAGCGGCTGCGCGAGGCACCCGTCCCGGCCGCCGGCGAGCTGCTGCTCATCGGCCGTCGCCACCAGCGCGACTGCAACTCGTGGATGCACAACTCCGTGCGGCTCACCAAGGGCAAGCCGCGCCACCACCTGCTCATGCACCCGGACGACCTCGCGAGCCGAGGTCTCGCCGACGGGGCGACCGTCTCGGTCTCGTCGCGGGTGGGCGACGTCCAGGTCGAGGTGCGGGCGACCGACGACATGATGCGCGGCGTCGTGAGCCTCCCGCACGGCTACGGGCACCGCCGGGAGGGCGTCCGCCTGGAGCGGGCGGTCGACCTGCCGGGGGTGTCCATCAACGACCTCACCGACGCAGCGCTGCTCGACGTGTCGGGCAACGCTGCGTTCAACGGGGTGCCGGTGCGGGTCTCAGCGCTGTCGTCGACGTCGGGCTAGGGGTCCTCAGCACCGCCGGTTGCGCATCGGGAGCACCCGGCCCGACTGGTCCTGCACCTGCGCGCCACGCACGCGCTCGCCGTCGGCGTCGAAGACGAGCAGCGAGCAGGACTGGCGGTTGCGGTAGGTGATGACCGCCGGGTTGGTGTCGTAGGCCTGCTCACGCAGGTCCATCGAGCGGGAGTCGAAGACGGTGTCGACCTGCTCGAGGGCGAAGGACCCGCCGACGAGAGTTCCGGCGTTGACAACAGCGAGCGCGGCGATGGCGGCCGCGCTGCGGTGGGCGCCACCTGGCCAGAGCCTGCCGCGTCCGACCTGGATGCTCACGACGGCCGCGACCGCCCACACGGCGAGGCCGAGCCCGAAGGACTGGGTCGGCATCCAGGGCACGTCGTAGCCGCTCTCGTCCGGTCCCCAGAACAGCACGTGCGCCAGCATCACCCACACCCAGGCGCGGGCGACCCACCACACGGGCTGGGCGGCGACCACGATGTCCCAGCCGGGCCGCCACCAGTCGGGGGCGAGCAGCGGGCGGCGGCTCGCCGGGGCCAGCCCGGCGGCCGCGCGCAGCTCGGCGGCGTACTCCTCCGGTCGCGGCAGCGCACCGGTCCCCCGCTCCGCGACCAGCTCGGTGAGGTCGGCGGCGAGGCCCTCGGTCAGCTCCTCCCGCGCGTCCTCCGACAGGTCGGCGAGCTCGCGGCGGACCTCGTCGACGTAGCGGTCGAGGTCGATCCCGGTGATCGGCAGGGTGTCGTTCATCGTGTGCTCCCCGTGGTGCTGTCGAGGAGGCGGTCGACCGCCTCCGAGAAGAGACGCCAGTCGTCGCCCTGCCGCTTGAGCTCGGCGCGGCCGACCGGCGTGATGCCGTAGTACTTGCGGTGCGGGCCCGCCTCGGAGGCCACGACGTACGACGTGAGCGCGCCGGCCGCGTAGAGGCGGCGGAGGGTGCCGTAGACCGAGGCGTCGCCGACGTCGTCGAGCCCCACTGCGCGCAGTCGGCGGACGATGTCGTAGCCGTAGCCGTCCTCGGCGTCGACCACCGCCAGCACGGCGAGGTCGAGCACTCCCTTGAGGAGCTGGGTGCTGTCCATACGGCGACACTACTGCGCATGGCGCAGTAGTGCGTGCTCCGTGGCACCGGCGTGTCGCCGCGGCTCAGTCCTCGTCGAGACCGTGCTCGATGGCGTAGCGCGTCAGCTCGACCCGGTTGTGCATCTGCAGCTTGCCGAGGGTGTTCTGCACGTGGTTCTGCACCGTCCGGTGCGACAGCACCAGCCGTTCGGCGATCTGCCGGTAGGAGAGCCCCTTGGCGACCATCTTCAGCACCTCGGTCTCGCGCTCGGTCAGCGTCTGCACGCCGCTTCCCGGCGTCGGTTCGTCGGACATGCGCTGGAACTCCCCCAGCACCAGTCCGGCCAGCCCGGGGGTGAAGACGGGGTCCCCCTGGGCCACGCGCCGTACGGCGGTCAGCAGCTCCTCGCGCGAGGCGGACTTCACGAGGTAGCCGGTCGCTCCCGCCTTGACGGCCGCGAGGACGTCGGCGTGCTCACCCGAGGCCGACAAGATGAGCACCCGGACCGACGGGTCCTGCCGGACGATCTCGGCGGTGACCTCGACGCCGTCCGGAGCCGGGATCTGCAGGTCGAGCACCACCACCTCCGGGCGCGCTGCCGGGAAGCGGGCCAGCGCCTCGCGCCCGGTCGCGGCCACTGCGACCACGTCGAGACCGGCCTGCGCCAGGTCGTGCTCGACGGCGTCGCGCCACAGGGGGTGGTCGTCGACCACCATCACGCGGATGCGGGCGGGCTGCTCGCTCTCGCTCATGACCCCGACCTTAGGTCAGATCGGCGAGGTCCGGGGTACGACGAACTCCCACTCGGTCCCGAAGGACCCGGTCGCCAGCTCGGCGGTGCCGCCGAGGTCGGCGATCCGGCCGCGGATCGACTCGGCGACGCCCAGCCGCCCCTGCCTGGCGGCCTCCTCGAGGCGGCCGGCCGAGATGCCGGGGCCGTCGTCGCGGACGGACAGCTCGACCCGGTCCGGGAACGCCTGGAGCAGCACCCAGGCCGGCGCGTCGTCGCCGACGTGCACCCGGACGTTGTCGAGGCAGGCACGTGCGACCGCCACGAGCTCGCGAGCCGTCGCGGCCGGGAGCTCGACGGGTGACCCCGGGGTCGCCACGGTGACGTTCTGGCCGTGCTCGAGCCGGGCCAGCTCGGCGACCAGGTCCACCGACTCCGCGTGACCGACGACGGTGACCGCCTCCTGGGCGTGGATCAGTCCGCGCAGCTCGCGCTCCTGCTCGCCGGCCAGCCGGCCGAGCTCGGCCGCCTCGCCGCCCAGCTCGTGCCCTCTCCGCTGCACCAGCGCCAGCACCTGCAGCACGCCGTCGTGCACGGCCCGCGCGAGCCGGGCCCGCTCGGCCGCCATCGCCGCCTCCCGCTCGGCGACGTCGCGCTCGGTCGCCATCCGCTGGAGCGAGTCGCACATGTAGCCGACGATTGGGCCGCCGATGACCAGGAGGAAGGCGTTGCCGTAGTCGGACGCGTCGACGTGCTGGCGCTGCAGGTCGGCCGCGGCGAGCAGGAGCCCGGCGACGAGGCCGCCGACCAGCCGGTAGTGGATCGCCCACGCGAACAGGGCGCCCATCACCCAGAACCCCGGCACGCTGGACGTGTAGTCGGTTCCCTTGACCGCCGGCGTCGCGAGGAGCATCGCCAGCGCGATCGCCAGGTCGGCGACCAGGAGCGGGGAGGTGCGCCGTCGCCGGTCGTCGTAGGCCCAGGTGGTGAAGACGGTCCACCCGATCATCACCACGACGCAGGTCGCACCGAGGGCGGGCCGCTCGAACTCGTCGGCGCGGATGACGTTCAGCACGACCGCGTTGAGGAGGACGACCCACCGCAGCACGGCGAGCGCGCGGAACAGCCGGTCCTTGATCGCGATCGACGCGGGAGACGTCCACGAGCTCACCGTCGCAGTGTCGCACCGCAGCTGAGTATCCGTGCGGATGCGGCGCCTCGCCGAGCCCGCCGAGACTCGGGCCATGGAGAACTCGACCCCCACCCCCAAGAACACCGCCGCCTTCTACGCCCAGTCGGCGATCGCCTTCGGCCTCGCGCTGTTCGCCATGCTGATCGCCGTCTTCTACCTGCCCGTCGACCCCTGGCCGAGGGCGTTCCTCGCCCTCGGCACCGTCTTCCTCACGACCTCCGCCTTCAGCCTCGCCAAGTGCGTCCGCGACGCCCAGGAGAGCCAGTACGTCGTCTCCCGCCTCGACCAGGCGCGCGTCGACCGGATCCTGGCCGAGCACGACCCCTGGAGGGAGTCCGCCTAGCCCAGGAGGGCGCGGACCGCGTCGCGAGCGGCCGTCGGGTCGGCCGCCGACAGGGCCGCCTCGGCGGCCTCCTCGCAGGCGTCCATCGTGACGGACGCGAGCCGGGCACCGACCGGCCGCACGGCGGCCGCCGCCATCGAGAGCGACGTGATCCCCATCCCGACCAGCACGCAGGCGAGCAGCGGGTCGGCCGCGGCCTCCCCGCACACGCCGACCGGCTTGCCCGCCTGGCGCCCGGCCTCCGCAGTGATCGCGACCAGCTGGAGCACCGCCGGCTGCCACGGGTCGGTGAGGTGGGCCAGGTCCGTGGCCATCCGGTCGGCCGCCATCGTGTACTGCGTCAGGTCGTTGGTGCCGATCGAGAGGAAGTCGACCACCTCGAGCATCCGGTGGGCGAGCAGCGCGGCGCTCGGCACCTCGACCATCACCCCGGCCTTGAGCCCGCGGCCGTGCACCTTCGTCGCGAACTCGGTCGCCTCGGCGACCGTCGCGACCATCGGCGCCATCACCCAGGTCTCGGTGCCGGTCTGCTTCGAGGCGGCCGCGACGGCGTCGAGCTGGCGGTCCATCAGGCCGGGGTTGCCGAACGACAGCCGGAGCCCGCGGACACCCAGGGCGGGGTTCTCCTCCCCCTCGTGGGTGGCGAAGGCGACCGGCTTGTCCGAGCCGGCGTCGAGGGTGCGGACCACGACGTAGCGGTGGTCGCCGAAGGCCTCGAGCACCTCGCCGTAGATGGCGGCCTGCTCCTCGACGGACGGCTCCTCCTTGCGGTTGAGGAACGACAGCTCGGTGCGGAAGAGGCCGACCCCCTGCACGGGGGCGGCGCCGGCCGCCCGGGCGGAGTCGGCGTCGGCGACGTTGGCGAGGATCTTGACCGGGATGCCGTCGGCGGTCGCACCCGGGCCCGCCCACGAGGCCAGCGCGCTGCGGGCCTCGACGTCGGCGGTGACCCGCGCGCTCGCCTCGGCCTCGTCGGGGCCGAGCTCGACGGTGCCGGCGACGCCGTCGACGAGGAGCGGCGTGCCGCCGGCCACCGTCATCGCGCCGGCGACCCCGACCACGCAGGGGATGCCGAGCTGGCGGGCGATGATCGCGGTGTGGCTGGTCGGGCCGCCGCGCTCGGTCACCAGCGCCAGCACCAGGCGGGGGTCGAGGCCGGCGGTGTCGGACGGCGCGAGGTCCTCGGCCACGAGCACGCAGGGCGACTCCGGCACGCCGACCCCGGGCTCCGGCTCGCCGACGAGGTGGGCGACGACGCGGCGCTCGATGTCCTGGAGATCGGTGACCCGCTCGGCCATCAGGCCGCCCATGTTGCTGAAGATCGTGACGAACTGCGCGACCGCGCCGTGCACCGCCGCCAGCAGGTCGTCGCCGGCTCGCAGCTGCTTGCGCACCGCGCCGCGCAGGCCCTTGTCGCGGGCCAGGCCGGCGCTGGCGGTCAGCACCTGGGCCGCCGCGCCGGACACCGCCGCGGCCTTGCGCACGAAGCCGTCGGCGACCGCCTGGGCCGCGTCCTCGTACGCCGCGAGGGCGGCGTCGGGGTCGGCGTACGCCGTGGCGTGGAAGCGGGCGATCGCCGCCGGCGACACCTCGGCCCGCACGAGGGAGGCGGGTCCGAAGGCGACGCCGGGCACGACGGGAGTTCCGCGGAGGGTGGGGTCGGAGCTGGTGGCCATGGTCACCAGTAAAGCGCCCGTCTCCCTTGACAGTCAACAGATTCGGGCGTAAAACAACATATACACAGATCAACCCTCGATCGAAGGAGCGCCGCCGGTGAGCATGTACGCCGAGGAGCGACAGCAGGCGATGGCCCAGCTGGTCACCGACCGCGGCCGGCTGTCGGTCAACGAGATCGCCGAGCAGTTCGACGTGACCACCGAGACCGTCCGGCGTGACCTCTCCGCCCTCGAGCGGATCGGGCTGCTCCGCCGGGTCCACGGAGGAGCGGTCCCGGCCGCGGCCCTGGCCGTCATCGAGGCGGGCCTCGGCGAGCGCGACCAGGCCAACACCGGCGAGAAGGACCGGATCGCCCGGGCGGCGCTCGACCTGCTCCCTCCTGCGGACGGCATCGTCCTCCTCGACGCCGGCTCGACGACCAGCCGCCTCGCCAGCCTCCTCCCCCGCGACCTCCGCCTCACGGTCGTCACCCACGCGGTCCCGGTCGCCGCCCGCCTCGCCGGCAGCCCCCAGGTCGCGCTGCACCTGCTGCCGGGCCGGGTGCGCCGCACCACCCAGGCCGCGGTCGGCGTCGAGACCGTCGCCGCCCTCGACCGGCTGCGCACCGACGTCGCCTTCCTCGGCACCAACGGCATCACCACCGGCCACGGCCTCTCCACACCCGACCGCGAGGAGGCGGCCACCAAGCGGGCCATGGTCGCATCCGCCCGCCGGGTCGTCTGCCTGGCCGACTCGAGCAAGATCGGCGTCGAGGCACCGCTCCGGTTCGCCGAGCTGAGCGAGATCGACGTCCTGGTCACCGACGACGGCATCACCCCCGAGGACCGCCGCGCGCTCGTCCGCGCCGGCGTCGAGGTCGTGGTCGCGTGATCGTCACCCTGACCGCCAACCCGAGCCACGACCGCACGGTCGCGCTCGGTGGCCGGCTCGAGCGCGGCGCGGTGATCCGGGCCGAGTCGGTGACCTCCCAGGCCGGCGGCAAGGGCGTGAACATCTCTCGCGCCTCGGTCACTGCCGGGGTCCCGTCCATCGCGGTCCTGCCCGCACCGCCCGACGACCCGTTCGTCCACGAGCTGCTCTCCGCCGGCATCGACTGCCGCCCGGTCCCCACGAGCGGCGCGCTGCGGGTGAACATCACGATCAGCGAGCCCGACGGCACCACCACGAAGCTCAACAGCCCGGGCCCCACGGTCACGCCCGAGGTCCTCACGGCGCTCACCGAGTCGCTGCGCCGCCGCGCGGGCAGCGCCGACTGGGTGGTCCTGGCCGGCTCGTTGCCGCCGGGTGCGCCCGTCGGGTGGTACGCCGAGCTGGTCGCCGCCCTGCGGGACACCGGCGCCCGGATCGCCGTCGACACCAGCGACGGCCCGCTGCACGCGCTCGTCGACAGGCTCGAGGTCGCCGCACCCCACCTGATGAAGCCGAACGGCGAGGAGCTCGCGTCGTTCGTCGGTGGCGACCCCGCCCTCCTCGAGGCCGACCCCGTCGCCGCCGCGTACGCCGCCGCCACCCTGGTCGACCGGGGCGTCGAGGCGGTGCTCGCCACGCTCGGCGCCCACGGCGCCGTCCTCGTCGACGCCCACGGCGCCTGGCACGCCACTCCCCCGGAGACCACGGTCGTCAGCACCGTCGGCGCCGGCGACTCCAGCCTCTTCGGCTACCTCCTCGGCGACCTGCGCAGGCAGGGCCCCGACCAACGACTCGCGCTCGCCGTCGCCTACGGCAGCGCGGCCGCCGGACTCCCCGGCACGACCATTCCGCAACCCCACCAGGTCCGGCCCGAGCTCGTCTCGGTCCGTCGCCTCGACCTCACCCCGGGAGGGTGACATGTCCGATCTGATCAACGCCGACCTGGTGCGTCTCGACGCCGAGCTCGGCTCCGACAAGGACGCGGTGATCCGCGCCCTGGCCCGGATCGTCGCCGACGCCGGACGCGCCACCGACGTCGACCAGCTGGTCGAGGACGCCTTCGCCCGCGAGGCGAAGTCCGCGACCGGCCTGTCCGGCGGCATCGCGATCCCGCACTGCCGGACCGCCGGCGTCGAGGTGCCGACCCTCGCCTTCGCCCGGCTGCAGCCCCCGGTCGACTTCGGCGCCAAGGACGGCGCTGCCGACCTGGTGTTCCTCATCGCGGCCCCCGCCGGTGGCGACAACACCCACCTCCAGCTGCTGACCAAGCTCGCCCGGGCCCTGGTCAAGCCGGCGTTCACCGACGCGCTGCGCGCCGCCACGTCCGCCGACGAGGTCGTCGCCCTGGTCAGCGAGGTCGTCGACGCCGAGCCCGCGGCGAAGAAGGCCGCGGCCCCGGCTGCTCCCACGCCCACCGCGAAGCGCAGCCTGGTCGCGGTGACCGCCTGCCCGACCGGCATCGCGCACACCTACATGGCGGCCGAGGCCCTCGAGGCCGCCGCCGAGCGGGCCGGCGTCGACATCGCGGTCGAGACCCAGGGCTCCGCGGGGTCGACACCGCTGCCCGCGGACACGATCGCCGCGGCGTCCGCGGTGATCTTCGCGGTCGACGTCGGGGTCCGCGACCGCGGCCGGTTCGCCGGCAAGCCGCTCGTCTCCTCGAGCGTGAAGCGCCCGATCGACCAGGGCGACGCGATGATCGCCGAGGCGCTGCGCGCGGCCGACGACCCCCACGCGCCCCGCGTCGAGGGCGGTGGAGCCGACAGCGGCTCCGGCGCCGGCGCGGGCACCGCGGGCGAGAGCTGGGGCGGACGCACCCGCCGGGTGCTGATGACCGGCGTCTCGTACATGATCCCCTTCGTCGCCGCCGGCGGCCTGCTGATCGCCCTGAGCTTCCTGCTCGGCGGCTACGAGATCGTCGGGCCGTACGGCGACATCGCCGTCGACAACACGATCTTCGACCTCCCCGACCCGCAGGCACTCGGCCTCGACCACGCACTGTTCGGCTCGGGCCTGGCCGCCTACATCGGTGCGCTGTTCTTCATCATCGGCAAGACCGCGTTCATGCTCTTCATCCCGGCGCTGGCCGGCTACATCGCCTATGCCATCGCCGACCGGCCCGGCATCGCGCCCGGCTTCGTGATGGGCGGCCTAGCGGCCAACCTGTTCAACGTGCAGTCCGGCGGCGGCGTCGCGCTGCCGGCCACCGGCTTCCTCGGCGCCATCATCGGCGGCGTCCTCGCCGGTGTCATCGCGCACTGGGTCGCGGGCTGGAAGGTCCCCACCTGGATGCGCGGCCTGATGCCGGTGCTGGTCATCCCGCTGTTCACGTCGGTGGTCGCGGGCCTGCTGATGATCATGGTCTTCGGCAAGCCGATCGGCTGGCTGATGACCCAGCTCAACGACGGCCTGAACTCGCTCAACGGCAGCAGCGCGATCCTGCTCGGCGTGATCCTCGGCCTGATGATGGCCTTCGATATGGGTGGCCCGCTCAACAAGGTCGCCTACAGCTTCGCCGCCGCCGGTGTCGGCGGTGCGGCCCTCGCGAGCGACGCCCCGCAGCTCAAGATCATGGCCGCGGTGATGCTCGCGGGCATGGTCCCGCCGCTGGCGCTGGCGCTCGCGACCGTCGTCCGCCCCGGCCTCTTCAACCAGGCCGAGCGGGAGAACGGCAAGGCCGCCTGGGCGCTCGGCGCCAGCTTCATCACCGAGGGCGCGATCCCGTTCGCCGCGGCCGACCCGCTGCGGGTGATCCCCGCGATCATGGCCGGCAGCGCCGTCACCGGTGGCCTCTCGATGGCGCTCGACGTCGGCATCCGTGCCCCGCACGGCGGCATCTTCGTGCTCTTCGCGGTCAGCAACATCGTCGGCTACCTGATCGCGCTGGTGGCAGGCACCCTCGTGGGCACCGCCGCGGTGATCGCCCTCAAGTCGATCGGCACCAAGGACCCGGAGCTCGCGACCGACCGCGAGCTCGCCACCGTCTGACCCCCACTCGTCGAACCAAGGAGAACAGCATGCCCAGCAAGACCGTCGCCGTCGGCTCCTCCGTCGGCCTGCACGCCCGGCCCGCCCAGCTCATCTCCGAGGCGGCCGAGGAGCTCGACGCCGAGGTGTTCATCGCGATCCCCGGCGACGAGCCGGTCGACGCCAGCTCGTCGTTGATGATCATGACCCTCGGCGCCGGCCCCGGCGACCTGGTCGAGGTCAGCAGCGACGACCAGGCCGCCCTCGACGCGATCGTCGCGCTGGTCGAGAAGGACCTGGATGCGACCTGAGCAGGGCGCGCCAGGACGGCGCGGCTGAGGGACGACGTGGCGGCGGCTACTCGACCGGCGACGAGCTCCGCAGCGCCAGGTAGACGGCGCGCACGCCGACGGCGCGCTCGAGCTCGCGCATCACGCTGCCGAAGAACTGCTCGCGGTAGGTCTCGTCGGTCACGGTCGACACCGTGAGGTAGAGGCCGGAGAACGCCGCGAGGAAGGTCGACACCTGCACGAGGCCCCGCGACGGGATGAACGGCGGATCGGTCTGCCAGGCGTCCATCACCGGGGTCGTCATCGTGATCGCGCCGAACACCATGAGGAACACGAAGACCGACAGCGACAGCAGCAGCACCTGCACGGTCTGGACGATGATCAGCACCAGGATCAGGTTCCAGCGCTCGTAGCCGGTGACCTCGGCGTACGCCGCGGGGTCGGCCTCGGGGTCGTCGATCAGCTCGCGGCAGACCTGCTCGAGCGGGGTGCGCGCACACGCGCGCACGAGGAACGCCTCGTCGACGTGGTCGTCGGCGCGGTCGACCTCCTCGGGCAGGCGCACGAACAGGAACGCGACGGCGAGACCGGCGAACAGCAGCACGACCAGCCAGAGGTCGCCGACGGTGAGGTTGGACGCGACCTGCCACATCTCGGTGTTGATGAAGAGGAACGTGATCGCGAGCAGCAGCAGCGGCAGCGCGCGGGTCGTCATCGGCAGCAGGGTGCGCAGGCTGCCGAAGGTGCGGCCCAGCGCCCAGGTGACGATCTGGCGTGCGTGCAGCGCGGTGAGTGCGTACCAGAGCGCGGCCAGCAGACCGAGCGAGACGAGGGTGGCGGGGGCCGCGCTGAACTCCTCGAGCCGCCACGCGAGCACCACGCCCGCGCCCGCGGCGAGCAGGGCCACGACGAGCACGAGCGGGACGGTCCGCTTCAGGCGCAGCGCGGTGCGGACGTCCGCCCGCTTCTCGGGCACGAAGTAGGACAGCCCGTGCTGCAGGAACCACACGTCGGTGGCCTCGACGACGTCCCGCGGGGCCCCGGGCATCAGCCGGCGCCGAGCAGCTCGCGCGCCCGGTCGACGTCGTCGGTCATCTGCTCGACGAGCCCCTCGACGCCCTCGAAGGCGACCATGCCGCGGAGCCGTTCGACGAAGCTGACCTCGACCTCCACGCCGTACAGCTCGAGGTCGGTGCGGTCGAGCACGTAGCTCTCCACCCGGCGGGGACGCGCGCCGGCGAACGTCGGGTTGGTGCCGACGCTGATCGCCGCGGGGTAGCGCTCCCCCGTGTCGAGCCGGCGCAGCCAGCCGGCGTAGACGCCGTCGGGCGGCGCGGCCGTCATCGTGTCGGTGGGGACGTTGGCGGTCGGGTAGCCGAGCTCGCGGCCGCGCTGGTCGCCCTGCACGACGACACCGCGCACGGCGTACGGACGGCCCAGCGCCTCGGCGGCCCCGGCGACGTCGCCGGCCGCCAGGCTCATCCGGACGTACGTCGACGACCACACCTGCGGGCCGCCGTCGAGCGGGATCCCCTCGGCCGTGAAGCCGAACCGCTCACCGGTCGTCCGCAGGGTCGCGACGTCGCCCGCGGCCCGGTGCCCGAAGCGGAAGTTCGCGCCGACCACGACCACGGCGGCGTGCAGGCTGTCGACCAGCACCCGCTCGACGAACTCCTCGGGGGTCCAGTTCGCGACGTCCATGTCGAAGGGCAGCGCGAGCACGGCGTCGGCCCCGGCGTCCACGAGCAGCTCGGCGCGCACCTCGAGCGAGGTCAGCGTCGTCGGCGCGTGCTCGGGCCGCAGCACGGCCATCGGGTGCGGGTCGAAGGTGACCGCGACCACGAGCAGCGAGCGCTCGTCGGCGATCTCGCGCGCCCGCGCGAGCACGTGCCGGTGCCCCAGGTGCACGCCGTCGAAGTTGCCGACCACGACGGCGGTGGGTCCGACGTCGGCCGGGACCTCGTCGAGGGAGCGCCAGATCTGCACGGGCAGGACTCTATCCGTGGCTCAGGCGAAGACGGCGACGGCCTTGGCCGTCTCGCCCCGCGGCTCGTAGAGAGCCAGGAACTCGCCGTCGGGGGCGAAGACCGCGGTGAGGCCGGCCAGGTCGAGGTCGAGCGCCCGGCCGACGCGCACGTCGGCGGCCTGCGCGTCGTCGAGGTCGACCGCGACGAAGGCCGCCCGGGCCGCCTCGGCGATGGGCAGCATCGTGAAGTCGTCGCCCAGCTCCTCCAGCGTGCGCGCGGCCGCCAGGTCGTAGGGGCCGACCGCCGTACGGCGCAGCGCGGTCAGGTGGCCGCCGACCCCGAGCCGAGCACCGAGGTCGCGGGCGATCGCCCGGATGTAGGTGCCGCTCGAGCAGCGCACCGAGACGTCGACGTCCACGACCTCGCCGGCGCGACGGATGTCGTGGACGACCAGCTCGTGGACGGTGACCGGCCGGGCCTTCAGCTCGACGTCCTCGCCGTCGCGCACCCGCTGGTAGGCGCGCTTGCCGTCGACCTTGATCGCGGAGACCGCGGTCGGGACCTGCTCGATGTCACCGACGAACTCCCCCGCCGCCGCGCGGACCACGGCATCGTCGAGAGCCGCGGCCGAGACCGTCGCGGTGACCTCGCCCTCGGCGTCGTCCGTGGTGGTGGCGACGCCGAGCCGGATGGTGGCGTCGTACCCCTTCTCGGTCAGCATCAGGTGACCGAGCAGGCGGGTGGCGCGGTTGACCCCGAGCACCAGCACGCCCGTCGCCATCGGGTCGAGGGTGCCGGCGTGGCCGACCTTGCGGGTGCCGGCGAGTCGACGGACGCGGGACACGACGTCGTGCGACGTCATGCCGCCTGGCTTGTCGACGACGACCAGCCCGGGCTCAGCGGTCACTTCTCGTCGTCGTCCTCGTCGAGGTCCTCGTCGGCGGCCTCGCGCGGCTTCTTGTACGGGTCCTCGTCGCCGGCGTACGACTCGACGCGGCGGGCCGCGACCTCGTCGTCCAGCGCCTTGGCCCGGGCCAGCACCTCGTCGAGGTGCCGGGCGGTCTCGGGCAGGGCGTCGGCGATGAAGGTCAGCGTCGGGGCGGTCCGCATGCCGAGCTGCTTGGCGACCTCGGAGCGGAGCAGGCCCTTGGCCGACTCCAGCGCCGCGGCGGTGTTGGCGAGCGCGGTCTCGTCGTCGCCGGTGGCGTCGAGCACGGTGTAGAAGATCGTCGCCTGCTGGGAGTCACCGGTGAGCCGGACGTCGGTGATGGTCACGAATCCGAGACGCGGGTCCTTGACCCGTCGCTCCAACATCTCCGCGACGATCACCTGGATCCGGTCGGCGATCTTGCGCACTCGTGGGCTGGCCATGGTTCCTACTCTCTCCAATGATCGAGTCGGCGCCACCTCGACCCCCGGAGGGGTGAGGTGGCGCCGACTCGGTGGTGCATCAGGTGCGCGCGATTTCCTTCATCTCGAAGGACTCCACGATGTCGCCGATCTCGATGTTCTGGTAGTTCTTCAGCACGAGACCGCACTCGAAGCCCTCGCGGACCTCGGACGCGTCGTCCTTCTCCCGCTTCAGCGACGCCAGGTCGAGGTTGTCGGCCACGATCGCGCCGTCCCGCAGCAGGCGCGCCTTGGCGTTGCGACGGATCAGGCCACTGGTGACCATGCAACCGGCGATGTTGCCGATCTTCGACGAGCGGAAGATGTTGCGGATCTCCGCCTGGCCGAGCACGGACTCCTCGTAGACGGGCTTGAGCATGCCCTTGAGGGCCGCCTCGATCTCCTCGATGGCGTTGTAGATGACCGAGTAGTACCGGATCTCCACGCCTTCCTTGTCCGCCATCTCGGTCGCCTTGCCCTGGGGCCGGACGTTGAAGCCGATGATGATGGCGTCGGAGGCCGCAGCCAGGTCGACGTTGGTCTCGGTGATCGCACCGACACCGCGGTCGATGACCCGGAGGGTGACCTCCTCGCCGACGTCGATCTGCGAGAGGGCGTCCTCGAGCGCCTCGACCGAACCGGACACGTCGCCCTTGAGGATGAGGTTGAGCTCCTGGCTCTCGCCCTTCTCCATGGAGGCCATGAAGTCCTCGAGCGTACGGCGGACGCGACGCTTGGCCTGCATGGCCGCACGCTCGCGTGCCTCACGCTTCTCGGCGATCTGGCGGGCCATGCGGTCGTCCTCGACCACGATGAAGTTCTGGCCCGCACCCGGCACCGCGGTGAGACCGAGCACCATCGCGGGACGCGACGGGTCGGCTTCGGTGATGTTCTCACCGTGCTCGTCGAGCATCGCGCGGACGCGGCCGTAGCCGGCGCCGGCGACGATCGAGTCGCCCACGCGGAGCGTTCCGCGCTGGACCAGCACCGTGGCGACCGGACCGCGACCGCGGTCCAGGTGCGCCTCGACGACGAGTCCCTGGGCGTCCTGCGTGGGGTTGGCCCGCAGGTCGAGCGACGCGTCGGCGGTCAGGATGACCGCCTCGAGCAGCTTGTCGAGGTTGAGCCCGGACTTCGCGGAGACGTCGACGAACATCGAGTCGCCGCCGTACTCCTCGGGGACCAGGCCGTACTCGGTCAGCTGGCCGCGGACCTTGGTCGGGTCGGCGTCCGGCTTGTCGATCTTGTTGACCGCGACCACGATCGGGACGCCGGCGGCCTTGGCGTGGTTGAGCGCCTCGACCGTCTGCGGCATCACGCCGTCGTCGGCCGCGACCACGAGGATCGCGATGTCGGTCGCCTGCGCACCACGAGCACGCATGGCGGTGAACGCCTCGTGACCCGGGGTGTCGATGAAGGTGATCCGACGCTCGTTGCCGTCGACCTCGGCCGTGACCTGGTAGGCACCGATGTGCTGCGTGATGCCACCGGCCTCCTTGTCGACGACGTTCGCGTTGCGGAGCGCGTCGAGGAGCTTGGTCTTTCCGTGGTCGACGTGACCCATGACGGTCACGACCGGCGGACGGATGACCAGGTCCGACTCGTCGCCCTCGTCCTCACCGAACTCGAGGTCGAACGACTCCAGCAGCTCGCGGTCCTCGTCCTCCGGAGAGATGACGAGTACGACGTAGTTGAGCTCCTCGCCGAGCAGCTCGAACGTCTCGTCGTTCACGGACTCGGTCGCGGTGACCATCTCGCCGAGGCTGAACAGCATCTGCACCAGCGAAGCGGCGTCGACGTTGATGCGCTCGGCGAAGTCGGTCAGCGATGCGCCGCGCGGCAGGCGAACGGTCTCGCCGTTGCCCTTGCGGACGCGGATGCCACCGATCGTCGGGGCCTCCATGGCCTCGAACTCCTGGCGACGGGCGCGCTTCGACTTGCGACCGCGACGCGACGGACCACCGGGGCGACCGAAGGCACCCTGGGTCTGACCACGCTGGCCGGGACGGGTGGGGCGACCACCGCTCGGGAAGCCGCCGGGGCGACCCGGAGCACCACCGGGAGCACCGCCACCACCGGGCGCACCGCGACCCGGGGCACCGCCGCGGGCCGGAGCACCGCCACGGGCACCACCGGGACCACCGGGGCCACCACGGGCGCCGCCGGGACCACCGGGGCCGCGGCCACCGGGGCCGCCACCGAAGGCGGCCGGAGACTTGGGCATCATCGCCGGGTTGGGGCGCGGCATGCCGGGACGGCCGGGCACGCCACCGTCACGGGCGGCCGGGGGCCGCGGCGGACGGTTGTCGCCGCCGGCAGCGGGCGCACCGGCAGCGGGAGCGGCCGGGTCGACGCCACGGGCCGGGGCGGGCTTGCGGCCCATGCCCTGGCTGGACGCGAACGGGTTGTTGCCGGGACGCGGGGCGCCGCTGGGCTTGCCGACCGGTCGGGGGGCGGGAGCCTTCGGGGTCGCCGAGGCGGCGGGCGCGCCGGCCTCGGCCGGGGGCTCCGGGGTCTCGGCGGCGGGCGCCTCCGGCTCCGCAGCGGCAGCCTTCTTGGGGCCGGGCTTCGGGGCGCTGGGCGCGTCGTCGGCGGGGGTCTCCACCACGGGCTCGGCGACCGGCGCCGCGGGCTCCGCGGCGGGAGCCTCGGCCTCGGGCTCTGCGGGCGCAGCAGCCTTCTTGGCCGGCGCGCGGGGGCCGGGCTTGGCGGCGGAGGTCTCGGCGGGTGCTGCCGGCGCGGAGGCCTTCAGCGACTCGCCGACCTCCTTGCGGAAACGCATCTCCGCAGGGAGCTCGACAGTGGAGCTCGCCGACTTGACGAACTCCCCCATCTCCTTGAACTTCTCGAGAACGAACTTGCTCTCGACACCGAACTCTTTGGCGAGTTCGTGAACTCGGGTCTTAGCCACGCTTCTCCTTCTGGCCTGAGACCCGGGTCCAGTTCTTTGCTGGGGGGTGATTCAGACCGTTAGTGGTGGTGCATGCTCATCGGAAAGAACTCATCGAGTGCTCATGAGCTGCTGCTCCAGTTTCTGTCGGTCGATCAGGGTCATGGTGCTGACGAGGTGAGGTACTCGCCGAGCGGTGTGCTGGTCAGCCCTGCCCCGCTCCCCGTGTAACGGAGGGCCCGGGCGAAAGCTCGCCGGCGCACCGCCAGCTCGTAGCACTCGGTCGTGGGGTGCAGGTGCGCTCCGCGGCCCGAGGCGGTGCCCTGCGGATCGGGTACGACGGCCGCGTGGCCGCTCGCATCCGAGCCGACGGTCACCCGCAACAACTCGCTCTTCGCGGCTCGTGTCCGGCATCCCACGCAGGTCCGAACCGGGCCGGTGAGGGCTGAGGGTTCGGGGCATGCTGAGGAAAAGTGTTCACGCGCCACTTCAGACAACCTTACCGCTATCGGGCCAGCGATTCGAACCGGCGCAGGTCGCTCACGCGCCGAGCAGGCGCAGCAGGTGCGGCCACAGCATCAGACCGAGCTCCGAGTCGGCCTCCAACGTCCCGCCGTGGGCGAACCGCGGCGGCGGGGCGGGAGCCTCCCCAGGCAGGACCAGCCGGTGTCCGGCGTGGTCGAGCACGAGCACCGTCGTGGCTAGGCCAGCGGCCTCGCGGCGCGCGGCGACCTGGTCGGCGAAGTCCACGGCAGGCCAGACCCGGTCGTCGCCACCGGCCGTCAGCAGCACCTCACCGGCGATCCGCTCGACCGGGATCCACGAGGCAGGCACGCGGTCGGCGTACTTCTCGAGGGCCTGCTCGTACTGGCCGAGGAACTCCGGCGGGTCGGTGTCCGGTTCCCACGAGTCGTCGTACGGCACGAACGGCAGCGGCTCTCCCCCACGCATCCACGACGAGCGCTGCGGGCGCTCAGAGCTCAGCGATGCCCACACCACGTCGCTCGGCGAGATCGCGACGACCGCGTCGATCTCGGGGTGCATCGCGCCGAGCAGCAGCGCCGCCTCGGCCCCGCGCGACGTGCCGAGGACGACGAGCCGGTCGCACCGCTCGTGGAGCGTGGCGAGCGGGTCGTCGAAGGACTCGAGAGCCACCAGGTCGACGGTCTCGCCGAACCAGCGGTACGACGCCGCGGTGGCGCCGGCCGCAGCGAGGACCCGGCAGCGGTCCTCCTCGACCCGGCCGCTGGAGCCGGCCAGGACGAGGACGCCGGTCGGGCCGTCACCTACCAGGAACATCAGTCGTCGGTGGCCGGCGCTTCATCCGAGCGGATGTCGATCCGCCAGCCGGTCAGCCGGGCGGCGAGGCGGGCGTTTTGGCCCTCCTTGCCGATCGCCAGCGACAGCTGGAAGTCGGGCACGACGACCCGCGCCGAGCGGGCCGCGAGGTCGATGATCTCGACGGAGCTGACCCGGGCCGGCGACAACGCGTGCGCGACGAGCTCGGCGGGGTCCTCGGACCAGTCGACGATGTCGATCTTCTCGCCGTGCAGCTCCGCCATCACCGCGCGGACCCGCTGGCCCATCGGGCCGATGCAGGCGCCCTTGGCGTTGACCCCGGGCGCCTCGGTCGTCACGGCCAGCTTGGTGCGGTGGCCGGCCTCGCGGGCGATCGCCGCGATCTGGACGGTGCCGTCGGCGATCTCGGGGACCTCGAGGGCGAAGAGCTTCTTGACCAGGTTGGGGTGCGACCGCGAGAGCGTGACCTGCGGGCCGCGCATGCCCTTGCGGACGGACACCACGATGCACTTGATGCGGGTGCCGTGCTCGTAACGCTCGCCGGGGACCCGCTCGCCCACCGGGAGCAGCCCCTCGAGCTTGCCGAGGTCGACCATCACGTCGTCGGGGTTGCGCCCCTGCTGGATGATCCCGGAGATGATGTCGCCCTCCTTGCCGGAGAACTCACCGAAGCGGATGTCGTCCTCCGCGTCGCGCAGCCGCTGGAGCATGATCTGCTTCGCGGTCGTGGCGGCGATCCGGCCGAAGCCCTCGGGGGTGTCCTCGAACTCGCCGATCTTGTTGCCCTCGTCGTCGAGCTCGTCGGCCAGCACCGTGACGTGACCGGACTTGCGGTCCAGCACCACCCGCGCGGACTCGTGGGCTCCGGGCGACTTCGTGTACGCCGTGAGCAGGGCCTGCTCGATCGCCTCCACCAGCACGTCGAACGAGATCTCCTTCTCCCGCTCGAGCATGCGCAGGATGCTCATGTCGATGTCCATCAGGCCTCCCCTCCCTCTTCGTCGTCCTCGTCGTCGGCCCGCCGGTTGAACTCGACCTGGACCAACGCCTTCTTCACGTCTGCGTATGCGACGTCCTGATGGACGCCGCTCACCTCGAGGGTGACCTTCTCGTCGTCCGACACACCGATCCGGCCGGTCGCGGACGAGCCGTCCTCGAACGTGACCGCGACCAGACGACCGGCGTTGCGGCGCCAGTGGCGCGGCAGGGTCAGCGGGCGGTCGACGCCCCGCGAGGTGACCTCGAGCGTGTAGGGCATCTCGCCCATCACGTCCGACTCGTCGAGCACCCGGTTGACCTCGCGCGTCGCCTCGGCCACCTCGTCCAGGGTCACCCCGCCGTCCTTGTCGACGGCGACGCGCAGGATCCGGCGCTTGCCGGCCGGCGTGACCTCGACGGCCTCGATGTCGAGACCCAGGGCGCGCAAGGGGTCGACGAGCTCTGCCTCGATCCGGTCCCGGGTGGCGTCCTGCTTGGCACTGCTCACGGGTGGGCGACCTCCTTGTGCTGTTGTTGATCGCCCACGATAGCGGTCGCCACCTCGTGCTTCATACCGCCCGTACGACGGGGATAGGGTCGGCGCCGTGCCCGCCCGTCGACGTCCCCTCTCGCGACGTACGACGCTCGCCCTCGGGGTTGCCGGAGCCGCCGGGGCGCTCGTCGTCGCGGGCTGCGACGACGACCCGGACGCGCCCGCCTCGACACCGACACCGGCCGAGGACCCGGACGGCGACCTGGTGGACTCCGTGCTCGAGGAGCTGAGCGGCGCCTACCGGTTGACCGTGGCCGGAGGGTTCCCCGCGCTGACGGCGATGCACGCGGCTCACATCGCGGCACTCGACGGCCCCCAGCCGACCCCGGCACCGGGGCACGCCAGCGCCACCGCGGTCCGTCGCAACGAGCAGCGGATCCAGGCGTTCCTCGTCGACTCGGCGGTGGGCGCCGACAGCGGGGCGCTCGCCCGGCTGCTCGCCTCGATGTCGGCGGCGGTCGCCCAGCAGCTGGCCGACCGGTCCGGGCGGCAGCCATGACGACCCTCGAGGCTCTCCAGGCGACGCTCGCGGCCGAGCACGCGGCCGTCTTCGTCTACGGCGCGCTCGGCGGTCGTACGTCGCGCAGCGAGAACCCGACGCTCTTCGCCGCGGTCTCGTCGGCGTACGCCGCGCACCGGGCCCGGCGCGACCAGCTGACGGCGGACATCGTGGCGGGGGGCGACCAGCCGGTCGCGGCGGAGGCGGCCTACGAGCTGCCGAGCGCGGTGGTGACGCCCGGCCAGGTCACCGGCGTCGCCCTGGACGTGGAGCGGTCCTGTGCGACGACGTACGCCTTCCTGGTCGCCAACACGGCGGCCGCCCAGCGGCGGTGGGCGATCGCGGCCCTGAACGAGTCAGCGGTCCGCGAACTCACCTTCCGGGGAACTCCCGAGACGTTCCCCGGGGCCGGTGAGTACGCGGACCGCTGAGGCCTGGACTACGAGGCCGGGAGCGACTCCAGCCGGGATGTGGGGGGACTGGCGGGGAGTCGCTCTTGCAAAAGCATGCAACACGCTGGTCGCGCGCGGGACCGATCCCGTTCCTCACGTTTCTGCATTGCACAAATGTGCAAAGCAAAACCTGCTTCAGGCCCAGCTCTGCAGCAGCCCGGGGATGTCCGAGAGCCGGTGCGCGACCGCGTCCGGCTCCCCCTCCGAGTGCCCGACCTGCGACGCCGGGATCGCGCTCAGCGGGATGTGGATGGCCCGCATCCCGGCGTTGTGGGCGCCCCACACGTCGTCGAAGAGCCGGTCCCCGACGTACACGCAGCGGCCGGGGTCGGCCGCGCCGACGGCCGCCATGGCCGCCTGGAACGCGAGCGGAGACGGCTTGGTCCACGGGATCTCGCTCGTGTAGACGTCGCCGTCGATCAGGTGGCCGACCCCGTCGCGACGGAAGAAGCCCTCGTGCCACGAGCGCGGCCAGATCGTGTTGGACAGCACGCCGACCTTGATGCCGGCGGCGCGCAAGGTCTCGAAGAGCGGGCCGACCTCCGGGTCGGTGAGCGTGTGGGGCTCCCAGAACTCGTAGTACGCCGTGAGCAGGTCGGGGTCGTGGCCGAGCCCCGCCTCGGCGAAGAGGTCGGCCACGGTCGCGCTCTGCTGGTGGTCGCGGGACCTGCCCCAGATCGTCTCGTTGGCGGCGTGCAGCCGCTCCCGGGAGACCTCGACGTCGTGGTCGGCGTCGATCACGGCCTGGGCGAGCGCCAGCGACTCCGCGTGGAAGTCGATGTCGTGCCAGCGGGTGAGGGTGCCGCCCCAGTCGAAGATGACGGCGTCGACGCCCGTGGTCACGCTCGGACGAGCCTCACGACGTGGTCGACCACGTGCTCGGCGTGCACCTGCTCACTGGTGCCCGACGCCCGGTCCTTGACCTCGATGGTGCCGTCGGCCAGGCCCTTGCCGACCACGACGATCGTCGGGACGCCGATCAGCTCGGCGTCCTTGAACTTCACGCCGGGGCTGATCTTGCCGGTGCGGTCGTCGTAGAGGACCTCGATGCCCTGCTTGTCGAGCTCGTGGGCGATCCGCTCGGCGGCGGCGAACAGCGTCTCGTCCTTGCCCGCGGCGACGATGTGGACGTCGTACGGCGCCACCTCGCGCGGCCAGGCCAGGCCGATCTCGTCGAGGGTGCCCTCCGCGATCGCGGCGACCGCGCGGGAGGCGCCGATGCCGTAGGACCCCATGGTGACCGTGACGAGCTTGCCGTTCTCGTCGAGCACCTTGAGGTCGAGGGCGTCGGCGAACTTCCGGCCGAGCGCGAAGATGTGGCCCATCTCGATGCCGCGCGCGGTGTGGAGGGTGCCGTCGCCGTTGGGGCAGGCGTCGCCCTCGCGCACCTCGGCGGCCTCGATGATGCCGTCAGGCGTGAAGTCGCGGCCCGCGACCAGGTCGATGACGTGGCTGCCGTCGACGTTCGCGCCGGTCACCCAGCGGGTGCCCTCCCCGATGCGGGGGTCGGCGAGGAACCGGATGCCCGACTCGTTCTTCTCGCCGAGCACGCCGGGACCGATGTAGCCCTTCGCGAGCATCGGGTAGGCGGCGAAGTCCTTCTCGTCGAACGCCTCGATCTCGGCGGGGTAGACCTGGGCGTCGAGCCGCTTGAGGTCGACCTCGCGGTCGCCGGGGACGCCGATCGCGAGGGGCTCGCGGGTGCCGTCGGGGTGGCGGAGGACCACGAGCACGTTCTTGAGCGTGTCGGCCGCGGTCCAGGGCCGGTCGTCGCGCGGGAACGCGTCGTTGAGGTGGTCGACCAGCGTCTGGATGGTCGGGGTGTCGGGGGTCTGCTCCGCGTGGGCGGCGGGCACGTCGTCGTACGCGACGGGCGCGGGCGTGGGCACGCGGACCGCCTCGACGTTGGCGGCGTAGTCACAGGTGGAGCAGCGGACGTAGGTGTCCTCACCGTTGTCGGCGCGGGCGAGGAACTCCTCGGACATCGAGCCGCCCATGGCACCCGACATCGCGGAGACGATGACGTACTCGAAGCCGAGCCGGTCGAAGATCCGGATGTAGGCGTCGCGGTGCTTCTGGTAGCTCGTCTCCAGGCCCTCGTCGCTGACGTCGAAGGAGTAGGAGTCCTTCATGACGAACTCGCGGCCGCGCAGCAGGCCCGCGCGGGGACGCGCCTCGTCGCGGTACTTGGTCTGGATCTGGTAGATCGTGAGCGGCAGGTCCTTGTACGACGAGTAGAGGTCCTTCACCACGAGGGTGAACATCTCCTCGTGCGTGGGCCCGAGCAGGTAGTCGGCGCCCTTGCGGTCCTGGAGCCGGAAGATGCCGTCGCCGTACTCGGTCCAGCGGCCGGTCGCCTCGTAGGGCTCACGGGGCAGCAGCGCGGGGAACGACAGCTCCTGGGCGCCGATGCCGTCCATCTCCTCGCGGATGATCCCCTCGATCTTGCGCAGCACGCGCAGGCCGAGCGGCAGCCAGGTGTAGATGCCGGGGGCGGCGCGGCGGATGTAACCGGCGCGGAGGAGCAGGCGGTGGCTCGGCACCTCGGCGTCCGCGGGGTCCTCTCGCAGGGTCCGCACGAACAGGCTCGACATCCGGGAAATCATGGGGTCAGGCTACTGGGAGTCGTGTGCAACCTTCCTCCGGGTTATGGCGTCTCTGGTGCATGAAGCTCCCGCTCGCCGCCGCCACCGCCCTGATCGCCCTCGCCGCTGTCTGCGCCTCCCCCGCCGTCGCTGCGGCCCCCGAGGCCCCGACCGTCGAGCTGAAGCCGGGATCGATCGAGCGAGGCGCCGACATCGCCGGGCCGCACGTCGAGGGGAGCACCGTCGTCGACGGCTCGCTGCGGATCACCCTCGACTCGCCGCACGTCTCCCTGCTCGGGACCTCCGGCAAGGCCTATGTCGTCCTCGTCTCCGAGAAGGACGGCTCCGCGCCGAAGGTGCTGCGGGTGCGCCGCGACGACGGCTACCGGGTGCTCACCCGCGGCCAGGACTCGTGGGACGTGGTGCTCAGCGACGATGGAGACCACCTGCTCAGCACGCCGTCCTACAGCGCGCACCGGACCGTCGTCCGCGTCCTCGATGCGACCACCGGTGACCCGGTCCAGGAGCGCACGTTCCCCGGTTCGGCCACGGTCCTCTCCGCCGACGGCGGACGCGCGGTGCTCGGCAGCTGGGGCCCGGACCGGACCTTCTGGTGGGACTTCGTCGCCGACGACACCCGGCGGATCAGCAACCGGCCGGGGTACGCCGCCGACATCGACGCCGACCGGGTGGCGTCGTACACCGGCGATCCCTACGACGGCGGGTGCTCGCTCGTCACCGACCTGGGCCCGAGCCCCCAGAAGCTGTCGCGCTCGTGCGACGAGCGGGTCACCGCCTTCTCTCCCGACGGCCTCCGGATGGCGACGATCCACATCCTCTCCGATGGTCTCGGCCCCAACGCCGTGAACGTGCGTCGTACTCACCACGGCGCGCTGCTCGCGCGCTACACCGCCGAGTGGTTCGGCGCGATCACCTGGGAGACCTCGTCGATCCTGCTGCTCGACACGAACGGCCGCGCCAAGGCCGCCACGATCCGGTGCGAGGTAGCCTCCTGCGAGCGGGCGTCTGACCTGAAGCCTGTCCCCCGGTACTGACCTGGTCGACGGTGGTCGAGGAAGGACGAAGTCCTGTCGCCCACGGTGTTGAGGAAGGCGCGCAGTCCTGTCGTCCCCGGTGGTTGAGGAAGGCGCGTAGCGCCGGTCTCGAAACCCCCGCAGCCGACCCGTCACCTGTCCTCGGCTTGCGGGCCGCCTCGGCTGATTTAGAGAATGGTGTGGTCACCGTCCGCCGTGGTTACGGCGGCGATTTCCAGCCGTTGCCTGGCTTGCGGGTCCGCTCGGGTCGACCGTCGTGGTCACCGCCCAAAGATTTTACTTTCCGAAATGCTCAGGACCCTGTGGAGAACAGGGTTTTCGGGGTCTGACTGTCGGTGGTCGGTGCTTGGCTGTTCCTATGGCAGCCACCACCGAACTCGACACCGCAGGTGCGGTACTGGTTGCCGCCCGCGAACGTCGAGCGGTCGCCGATCAGGCCGAGTCCGAGCAATTCCAGCTGGCCGCCGACTGGGCGGCGATGCACTCGGTTGACTCGATCGGGCCGGCCGCG
>NZ_BDJE01000016.1 GCF_002117935.1 Nocardioides sp. PD653-B2
GAGGAGCCTCGAAACCACCATCGCAGGACCTCATCCCCGATCCTCCAGGTCGCCCTCGAGGTCGAGGTAGACCTGCTGCATCTGTGCCAGCACGTCGGCGTCGGGCTCGGCCCAGAGCCCCCGGTCCGCGGCCTCGTGCAGCTTCTCGACGATGCCGCGCAGCGCCCAGGGGTTCGACTTCTTCATGAACTCCTGGTTGGTCTCGTCGAGCACGTACTCCTTCGCGAGCGCCTCGTACATCCACCTCCGGACGACGCCGGTGGTGGCGGAGAGTCCGAAGAGGTAGTCGACGGTCGCGGCCAGCTCGAAGGCGCCCTTGTAGCCGTGCCGCTGCATCGCACCGATCCAGCGCGGGTTCACGACGCGGGCGCGGAAGACGCGGTTCGTCTCCTCCTGGAGGGTGCGGGTGCGCACGGCGTCGGGCGTGGTCGAGTCGCCGACGTAGGCCCGCGGGTCGGCGCCGGTCAGCGCACGGACGGTGGCGACCATGCCGCCGTGGTACTGGAAGTAGTCGTCGCTGTCGGCGATGTCGTGCTCGCGGGTGTCGATGTTCTTGGCGGCGACCTTGATCCGCCGGTAGTTCGTGCGCAGGTCGTCGGCGGCCGGTGCTCCGTCGAGGTCGCGTCCGTAGGCGAAGCCGCCCCACGCCGTGTAGACCTCGGCCAGGTCGCTGTCGTCGCGCCAGCTGCCGGACTCGACGACCTGGAGGATGCCGGCGCCGTACGACCCCGGCTTGCTGCCGAAGATGCGGGTCGTGGCGCGGCGTTCGTCGCCGTGCTCGGCCAGGTCGGCCTGGGCGTGCGCGCGCACGAAGTTGGTGTCGGGCGGCTCGTCCAGGGCGGCCACGAGCTGCACGGCGTCGTCGAGCATCGCCACGACGTGCGGGAAGGCGTCCCGGAAGAAGCCGGAGATCCGCACGGTCACGTCGATGCGCGGGCGGCCGAGCTCGTCGAGGGGGACGACGTGCAGGTCGCGCACCCGCCGCGACGCCTCGTCCCACTCCGGCCGCACCCCGAGCAGCGCGAGCACCTCGGCCACGTCGTCGCCGGAGGTGCGCATCGCGCTGGTGCCCCACACGCTCAGGCCCACCGACTCGGGGTAGTCGCCGGTGTCCTCGAGGTAGCGCTGCACCAGCGAGTCCGCCATCGCGACACCGGTCTGCCACGCGAGCCGCGACGGGATCGCTCGCGGGTCGACGGTGTAGAAGTTGCGCCCGGTCGGCAGCACGTTGACCAGCCCCCGCAGCGGCGACCCGGACGGGCCGGCCGCGACGAACCCGCCGTCGAGGGCGTGCAGCACGGCGTCGAGCTCGTCCGTCGTACGACGCAGGCGGGGCACGACCTGGGTCGCGGCGAAGGCCAGCACCCGCTGCACCTCCGGGTCGTCGTGCAGGGTGGCCGCGGCGTCGACCGACCAGCCGGCGTCCTCCATCCGCTGCACCAGCTCACGGGCCTGCTGCTCGATCGCGTCGACGGCGGTGGTCGACTCGGCGTTCTCCTTCAGGCCGAGCGCCGCACGCAGGCCGGGCACCGAGGCCGTCTCGCCACCCCAGACCTGGGAGGCGCGCAGGATCGCGAGCACCAGGTTGACCCGGGCGTCGCCGTCCGGCGCCTGGCCGAGCACGTGCAGCCCGTCGCGGATCTGGGCGTCCTTGATCTCGCAGAGCCAGCCGTCGACGTGGAGGATGAAGTCGTCGAACTCCTCGTCGTCCGGCCGCTCGTCGAGGCCCAGGTCGCGGTGCATCTCCGCCGCGTGCATGAGCTGCCAGATCTCGCCGCGGACGGCGGGCAGCTTGGCCGGGTCCATCGACGCGATGTTGGCGTGCTCGTCGAGCAGCTGCTCCAGGCGCGCGATGTCGCCGTATGACTCGGCCCGTGCCATCGGCGGGATCAGGTGGTCGACGATCGTCGCGTGCGCCCGGCGCTTGGCCTGGGCGCCCTCCCCCGGGTCGTTGACCAGGAACGGGTAGATCAGCGGCAGGCTGCCGATCGCGGCGTCGGTCGCGCAGGAGGCCGACAGCGCGGCGTTCTTGCCCGGCAGCCACTCCATCGAGCCGTGCTTGCCGAGGTGGACGACCGCGTGGGCGCCGAAGCCGTGAGCCAACCACCGGTAGGCCGCGAGGTAGTGATGAGACGGCGCGAGGTCGGGGTCGTGGTAGATCGCGACCGGGTTCTCGCCGAAGCCGCGTGGGGGCTGGATGAGCAGCACGACGTTGCCCGCGCGGATCGTGGCGAGCACGATCTCTCCGCCGTCGTTGACGAAGAGCGTGCCCGGGGACTCACCCCACGCGGCGACGATGTCGCCCATCAGGGCGGCCGGCACGTCGGCGGTCCACGCGTCGTACTCCGCCTTCGTGATCCGCACGTGCGCGTCCGTCAGCTGCGCCCCGGTCAGCCACTCCTCGTCCTGCCCGCCCGCGTCGATGAGCGCGTGGATCAGCGCGTCGCCGGCCTCGGTGTCGTCCTCGAGCTCCAGGCCGGGGATCGCCCCGACCGGTCCGAGGTCGTAGCCCGCGTCCCGCATCCTGCGCAGCAGCCGCACGGTGCTCACCGGGGTGTCGAGGCCGACGGCGTTGCCGACCCGCGCGTGCTTGGTGGGGTACGCCGAGAGCATCAGCGCGACCTTGCGCTCCGCCGGCGGGATGTGGCGCAGACGGCCGTGGTTGACCGCGATCCCGGCCACGCGTGCGCAGCGCTCGGGGTCGGCGACGTAGCGCGGGAGCCCGGCTGGGTCGTCGGGGTCGATCTCCTTGAACGAGAACGGCGCGGTGATGATCCGGCCGTCGAACTCCGGGATCGCGATCTGGCTCGCCGAGTCGAGCGGCGTCACTCCGTCGTCGGACGCCTCCCACTCGGCCCGGCTGCTGGTGAGGCAGAGCCCTTGGAGGACGGGGATGTCGAGCGCCGCCATCCGCTCGACGTCCCACGCCTCGTCGTCTCCGCCGGCGCTCGCGGTCGCGGGCTGGCTGCCGCCGGCCGCGAGCACGGTCACCACGAGGGCGTCGAGGGTGCCGAGCGCGTCGTACAGCTCGTCGGGCGCGGCACGCAGCGAGGAGCTGAAGAGCGGGACGCCGGTCGCCTCCCCCGTCGCGTCGATCGCGTCGCAGAGGGCATGCGCGAAGCCGGCGTTGCCGCTCGCCTCATGGGCGCGGTAGTAGAGCACACCGACTCGCGGGGTCTCGATACGCTCGCTGACGCTCGCTACTCGACCACCGATGTTCGTCGGTCGAGTAGCGCCCGAGGAACGAGGGGGCGTATCGAGACCACGGTCCGCGTACCCCCACGCCGGCAGCACCGCCGGCGCCTCGAATCCCTCGCCGGTGAGCAGCACCGTGTCGGAGAGGAACGCGTGCAGCTGGGCGAGGTTGGCCGGGCCGCCCTCGGCGAGGTAGCGGTGCGCCTCGGCGGCGACGCCCATCGGCACGGTCGAGAGCTCCATCAGCTCGGCGCTCGCCTGCTGTTCGCCGCCGAGCACCACCATCGGGATCCCGGTGTCCCGGATCCGGGCGAAGCCGGAGCAGAGGTCCTCGGCGCCGCCGAGGATCCGGCCGACGACCAGGTCGGCGCCCTCGATCGTCTCGGCCATCGACTGGTGCCCGGGGCGCGTCGGGTTCGCCAGCACGTAGTCGGCACCCGAGGACCGCGCGGACAGCAGGTCGGTGTCGGAGGTGGAGAGAAGCGCGATCTTCACAGGGATGCCTCCTCGGGGTTCTCGCCCCGGCTCGTGGAAGGAGGTCCCGTGGCCAGTGTCTGGCTGGGTCACCTGCTCGTCGGAGCAGGTGACCTCACAGTGGCGGAACCGCCCCGGACTCGCACCGGGTTCCTGCTCCACGAGACGTGTGCGGACAGACTAGTGCCCGCGCGAGCTCACCCGAAGCGGGTCGCGAATTGCCGTCGACCCGGATCCGGTCTCGCCATGGGCCGGACTCAGGCGACGAACGTGACCTGGGCCTCGACCGCGCGCAGCACGTCGGGAGTCACCTCGTTGACCCCGTGCGCCGACGCAGCGTGCGCGGCGACCTGGTTCATCAGCTGGTCGCGGTCGGTGTTCTCGAAACGCGCGGCGCAACCTGGCATGACGTCACCGCAGGCGAGCTTGAACATGGGAACCCCCTCGCGTGACCACCGACGATCACGCCTCTGTGTGTGTCGAACTGTGAGGCACTCTTACCCAGAGTGACGCTCCGTAGTCGTCCTGATCGGCGCCGATCGTCCCGGCGTGCGCGATCACGAGCGCGCGGGCGAGGTAGAGACCGATGGTGACACCGGTGCCGTCGTCGTTGAGGTCGAACGGCTCGAAGAGCGCCTGCAGCACCTCGAGATCGATGGGGTCGGCGTCGCGGACGACCCGCAGCTCGAGCCAGGGCGGTACGTCGGCGACCTCCAGCCGCAGGGACCGCGGGGTCGGGATGGAGCTCCCGGCCACCCACAGGTCGCGCAGCACCAGCCGGAACAGCGCAGGGTCGACGAGCAGCTCGACGTCCGGTCCCAGGCCGCCGATCTCGCCGACGTCGGGCAGCCCGGCCGCGAGCTCGCCGACCGTGACCCGGGCCGGGCCGACCGACAGCAGGCCGAGCGACGCGGCGGCGAGCATCTCCACGTCGACGATCCGGTCGGCGAGCCGGTTCAGCGCCTCGTCGAGGCGGGCCACCGTGCGAGCCACCGCCGCGGGCGGCACGTCGTCCTCCAGCAGCATCGCGACCCAGCCCTGGGCGACCGCCAGCGGGGTGCGCAGCTCATGGGCGAACGCCGCCAGGAACCGGTCGCGCTGGCTGGCGGCGTCCGGGTCCGGGGTGTTGGTGACCTGTGCGGTGCCGGCTTCGACGAACGACCTGACCCATCGGTGCAGCACGGCCGGGTCGACCGACCACTGCTGCGCCACCTCGGACGCCGACCGGCCGGCGAGCACCGCGAGCACGGCCGCGACCCGCGCGTCGACCGCTTCGTCGGCGCGGCCGCCCGCGATCACGCGAGGCCGCATCGCGGTGTCGTCGTCCATCGGACGAGCCTAGGGGGTGGCCCGGAGACGACCCCGCAGGCTCGGCCGGTCAGGGCTTGAAGACCACCTTGACGGTGCCGTCGAGCTTCTTCTGGAAGTTCTCGTAGGCCTCGGGCGCCTCGGACAGCGGCACCTGGTGGGTGGCGAACTGCTCGGTGCCGAGCGGGTCGGCGTCGTCGACGAGCAGCGGCATGATGTCGTCGACCCAGCGCTTGACGTTCGCCTGCCCCATCCGGAACTGGAGCTGCTTGTCGAACATCGTCATCATCGGCATCGGGTCGGTCTCCCCGCCGTACACGCCGATCAGCGAGACGGTGCCGCCGCGTCGGACGGCGTCGATCGCGGTGTAGATCGCCGACATCCGGTCGAGCCCGACCTTGTCCATGATCGCGGCCGAGAGCCGCTTCGGGAGCGCGTTGAACACCCGCTGGCCGATCTCGGCGACGGGCGAGCCGTGCGCCTCCATGCCGACGGCGTCGATCACGGAGTCGGCGCCGCGGCCCTGGGTCAGCGACCGGACCTCCTCGCCGACGTCGTCGACCGCGTCGAGGTCGATGACCTCGGCGCCCCGGGCCTTCGCCCGGGCGAGCCGCTCGGGCGCCCGGTCCACCGAGATCACCCGGATGCCCTGGTGCAGCGCGATCCTCGTGGCCATCTCGCCGATCGGACCGAGGCCGAGCACCAGCAGGGTGCCGCCCTCGGGGACGTCGGCGTAGACGACGGACTGCCACGCGGTCGGGAGCACGTCGGAGAGGAAGAGGAAGCGCTCGTCGACCGGGCCCTCGGGCACCTTGATCGGCATGAACTGCGCCTGCGGGACCCGCAGGAACTCCGCCTGCGCGCCGGGCACCTCGCCGTACAGCTTGCTGAAGCCGAAGAGCGCGGCGCCGCTGCCCTGGTCGCGCACCTGGGTGGTCTCGCACTGCGTGTAGAGGCCGCGGTCGCACATCCAGCACGAGCCGCAGCAGATCTGGAACGGCATGACGACACGGTCGCCGACCTTGAGGTCACCGGTGGCCGAGCCGACCTCCTCGACGATGCCCAACGGCTCGTGGCCGAGGACGTCACCCTTGCCCATGAACGGACCCAGCGTCTCGTAGAGGTGCAGGTCGGAGCCGCAGAGGCCGCTGGACGTGATCCGGACGATCGCGTCCGTCGGCTCCTGGATGGTCGGGTCGGGCACGTCCTCGACGCGGACGTCGCGCCGGCCGTGCCAGGTGACTGCCTTCATGGTGGAGCTCCCAACGTTGGTGTGGGTTGCTCCGGTACCCGTCGCCGACGGCGCCATGCCGACCCGATCGGGTGAAGGCGGCTCCCGGGTTCGGCTACTGGGCCTCGGCCGGCACCGGCTCGGAGGGAGCAGGCACCGTCGCCGCCGCGGGTTCGGCGGCGGTGGAGGTGGCCTCCCCCTTGATCGATGCGATCAGGTTCTGGGCCAGGCCGAGACCGGCGCCGCCCATCGTGAGCGCCTTGCCGAGCATGTCCTCCATGCCCTGGGCGCCGTTGAGGACCACCAGGTTGTCGATGTTGCCGAGCGCGGAGGCACCGGCCCGCACGATCTCCGGGTAGCTCTCGGCAATCGTCTGCGCGATGACCGCGTCCTGGTTCTCCGCGAGTGCTTCCGCACGCGCCTTGATGCCGGCCGCCTCGGCCAGCCCCTTGGCCTGGATGGCCTTCGCCTCCGCCTCGCCGGTGGCTTGGGTGGCCGACGCCTCGGCCAGGCCGCGCAGCTTGGTCTCCTCGGCCTCGGCCTGGGCGCGGGCGATCTTCGCCTGCCGGTCGGCGTCGGCGAGGGTGATCTGCCGGTACGCCTCGGCGTCGGCGGGCTTGCGGATCTCGGTGTTCAGCACCTTCTCGGCGCGCTGGGCATCCAGCTCGGCCGCCGCCGTCTCGGCGCGGACGACCTCCTGGCGGGCCTGCGCCTCGGTGAGCGGACCGGCCTGGGCCGACTGCGCCTTGGCGGTGTCGACCTCGGCCTGGTAGCCGGCCTGCTCGATCTGCGACTGGCGCACGGCCTCGGCCTTGCGGGCGTCGGCGATCTGCTCGGCCTGGGTCGCCTCCTGGTCGCGCTGGGCGGCGGCGATGCGAGCGGCCGCCTCGATCGCAGCGGCCTGCGGCTTGCCGAGGTTGTTGATGTAGCCGACCTCGTCGTCGATCTCCTGGATCTGCAGCGAGTCGACGATGAGACCCAGCTTGCCCAGGTCGTCGGCGAGCGACGTGCGGATGTTGGCGGTCAGCGACTCGCGGTCGTGGAGCATCCCCTCGACGGTCATGCCGCCGACGATGGCGCGCAGGTGTCCGGCGAACAGCTCGTGGATGGTGCTGACCAGCGTCTCCTCGTTCTGCTCGAGGAAGCGCCGGGCCGCGTTGGCGATGCTGGCCTTGTCGTCGGCGACCTTGAAGACTACGACGCCCTTCACCGTCAGCGGGATCGACTGGCTCGAGACCGCCTTGACGGTCAGCGTGGTGGTCCGCAGCCCGAGGTAGAACCGGCGCACGGTCTGGAAGCCGGGGATGACCGCCGTGCCGCGCCCGACGACGATCTTGAAGCCGCGACCGGTGTCGCCCGGCATGTCGGCCGAGGTCTCGCCGTGGGCGCCGAGGCCCGAGATGATGAGCGCCTCGTTGGGCTCGGCGACCCGCCAGATCACCTTGAAGACCAAGACGATGAACAGCAGGACGACGAGGGCTGCGATGCCGGTGAAGAGAAGCGTCATGAGATGACTTTCTGGTGGCAGGTGCGGAGCTGGGTGTCAGAGAGCGGCGGAGACGTAGACGATGCGCGGCTGCGTGTACTCCATGACGCGGACCAGCGTCCCGATGGGGAGCGTGTCGGTGCCGACGTACGGGTAGGCGTTGAACGCCTCGCTGCCGCCCCGGATGGGCAGGATCACCTCGCCGACCAGCCCGGGCCCGACGGTGCCGGTCACCCGGCCCTCGCGACCCACGACGCTGTCGTCACCACGATCGACCGGCGATCTGCGCGTCATGGGTGCTCCTTCATCCTCGTCCGAGCGAGTGAGCGCTCATCAGATCACATCCAGGCGCCGGCCACGACGCACTTCCCGGCCACGAACCCGTGGCCGGCGGGCACCGAGGCGACGGGCTGCGCGATCGCGCCTACCCTCGGATGATGAGACGTCTCCTGTTCCTGGCGCTGGTGGCCCCGCTCGTCGCCGTCGGACCGTCGGTTGCCGTCGGTGTCGCTGCGGGAGCAACCGAGCATCGCTGCCACGGCAGACCCGCGACGCTCGTCGGCCAGCCGCACCACACGGTGACGGGCACCGACGGGGACGACGTCGTGGTGACCCACGGGGCCCGCCGGGTGCGGACCTACGGCGGTGACGACCTCGTGTGCGTCACCGGCTCGCCGGCGCAGCTGGTGGTCGACGTGGCGGAGGGCGACGACGTCGTGGACACCACGGACGCGGCCCGAGCGGTGACCACGCGACTGGGCACGGGTGCGGACAGGCTGATCGGAGGCCCGCGAGCCGACGCGGTGACCGACAACGAGGGCTATGTGTACGACGACGACGCCCCGGACGTGATCAGCACGGGTGGCGGTGACGACGCGGTGATCACGGCTGACCGGGGAGCTCCCGACCGCGACCTCGTCTCCCTCGGAGCGGGAGACGACACGCTGACCTTCGACGGAGGCCGGGGCCGCACCCGCTTCCGTGGCGGCGAGGGGGCCGACACCCTGATCCTCGAACCCGACTACGCAGTGCACGCCCCGTTGGTCGTGAACAACCGACACCAGCGCGCGATGACCCAGGGCGACGTGGTGGTGCGCTGGGCGAGCTTCGAGCGCTTCGACCTGACCTTCACGCGGGCCCGGAAGGTGACGTTCCGGGGCACCGCGCAGGACGAGACGGTGATCGTCGTCGGCCGCGAGCGCACGCAGTTCGACATCAGCACGGCCGGAGGGCACGACCTCGCCAAGCTCAGCCTGCGCGCGTCGGGACACGTCGACCTCGGCGCCGGCTCCGACGAGATCGCGCTGTTCGGCAACGGCGGTCCGCTGGTGCTGGACCTCTCCAGGCGATCAGCCCGGTACGTCAACCGCCACGGGCACCTTCGCTTCCTGCGGATCCTCGGCGTCGAGGACGCCGGCGCCGGCGGGTGGCCCCGCGTCACCCTGATCGGTGACGCCGGGTCGAACCAGCTGCGGGTGAACGCGGGCTGCCGATCGGTCATCCGCGGTGGTCCCGGCGACGACCGGATGGGGCGACGCGGCCCGGCGACGATCTGCGACGACGACCAGGGCCCGGCATCGACGATGCGCGGCGGTCCCGGCGACGACATCATGCGCGGCGGCCAGCAGGACGACCTCCTGATCGGCGGCTCGGGCACGGACCGGGCCGACGGGCGCATCGGCACCGACACCTGCCGGACGGAGGCGCGGCGCAACTGCGAAGCATCCTGACGCGAGGCCAGAAGTAGCGAAGGCCGGTCCACCGCGTATCGCGTGTGGACCGGCCTTCGTTCGGTCGGGCTGACGGGATTCGACCCTGCGACCCCCTGACCCCCAGCCGGTCTGCGCAGGCTTTCGTTGTGGGCCTGGCACGAACGGGCGACAGCTTCGGCGAGCCACCTGGGTGGCGGTTGGCGTCATGATCAGTCCGTACTCGACCGGGGTCAACCGTCTGAGAGCAGACTGCCTCCGACGGCGGTGGTAGGTCTTCTCGATCCACCTGACAATCGCGGGCCGTAGTTCGTCACGCGTGGACCAGGAGCGGCGGTCGAGGATATTCCTCTGGAGGAGCAAGAGGAACGACTCCATGGCTGCGTTACCGCCGGCTGCTCCCACGCGGCCCATGGAGCTGACCATGTCGTGACGATTGAGCGCGTAGACGAACATCCTTCCCCGGACCTGGGAGCCGTGGTCGGTGTGCAGCGCAGACCCGGCCACATCCCCGCGCCGCGCAGCGGCATTGCCTTGCGCAGCGACCACACATCGACGCAGATCAGATGTCACCCTGTTCACGAGTCCGAAGCAAGATGCCCGCCTGTGGCCGCCTGTCGCTGCGGAGTGGGAGGCCGGGACTCCTGGTCTGGACCATGTCTCAGGATGCTGCCTACCACTGACGCCAGGATTCCTGCCCCGTCGAGCACAGCTCGGTCTCCGTCCGGGCCGCCGGCGTAGTCGGCGAAGTCTCGGGTGTGCAGCGACACCTCGTCGGGAGCGGCCTTGATCATCGGGTGAATCGAGGGGACGACGTGACTGACGTTTCCCATGTCAGTGCTGCCGACGACCCTGGTGGTCGAGTTTGGAACCTCAACCAGGCGCCCGAACAAAGCGGCCGCTTCCACGTAGCGAGTCACAAGGTCCGCGTCGCTGCGCAGGTCCTGGTAGACGCGACCAATTGGCTCCTCGATGCAGGTGCAGCCAGCGGCGTTTGCCCCCGCCTCCAGGCAGATCTGCACTCGGCGAGAGAGCTCATGCAGGCCGTCCAGCGAGGGGGACCGGGTGAACCATTCGGCCTCCGCGAGCTCAGGGACGACGTTGGCACGCACTCCTCCGTTGGTGATGACGCCGTGCACCCTTTCGTCGGCTTTGAGATGCTGGCGCAGCGCTGCCACGTTCATGTATCCCAGCACGGCCGCGTCCAACGCGTTCAGCCCTTGGTCCGGCGCGGCCGCTGCGTGGGCGGCCCGGCCGTGATAAGTGACCTTTCTGCGCTCGATCGCAACGGCGTTCATGTGGGTCAGGTCACGACCTGCGGGGTGAACCATCATGGCTGCGTCGAGTCCGGCGAAAGCATCCCGCTCCAGCATCAGGACCTTGCCCGCACCGCTTTCCTCGGCTGGCGTGCCAAGCACGATCACCGTGCCCTGCCGATCCGCAAGCAGCTCGGCGGCGATCGCTGCGGCGCCTGCGCCGGCGGCGGCGATCACGTTGTGGCCGCAGGCGTGGCCAATCTCGGGCAGCGCGTCGTACTCGCAGACGAGACCGATTCGCGGACCGCTCCCGTTGCTGAGCACCGCCCGGAAGGCCGTCTCGAGTCCAAAGGCCGAGCGCTCGAGAGTGAAACCCTGGTGCTCCAGGAAGTCGGTGAGGACGTCGTGGGCGAAGCTCTCCTCGAAGGCGACCTCGGGTCTGCGATGGATGTCGTGCGAGATCGCGAGCATCGCGTCCTGGTGTTTCGCGCGGGCGGCGACGACCTCGTGTTCGATGCTGGTCATGTCCATTCCTGTCGTCGTCGGTCCCCTGGTGCCAGGCACGCCGGCCGGTTCAGGAGACCCTCACTTCGCCACGAGCGGCTGCGGCTACCGTCTCGGGTGAAACCGGGACCTGGGTCAGGAAGAACTCGACCCCAAGGGCGTCCTCCACCGCCGCGCAAATCGCCGGAGCCCACGGGAGCGTGCCGGCCTCGCCGACACCCTTGACTCCACTGTCGCTGTGCGGGGTCGGTGTCTCGAGGTGCCCTACTTCGATGTCTCCGAAGTCATCAGCCCGTGGTAACCGGTAAGTCATGAGGTCCTTGGTCACGAGGCGTCCGTTGTCGTCGTAGCGCAGCTCCTCGAACAACGCACCGGCGAGAGCCTGGACCGATGCGCCGACCAGCTGACCCTCCACCACATCAGGGTTGATGACCGTGCCGCAGTCGTCCGCGATGCGTGCGTCCAGGACACGGACGAAGCCGGTTGCCGAGTCCACTTCGACCAGAACTGCTGCGGTCCCGTAGGAGTAGGTCATGCCGCTCGGGTCATAGACCACTCGTGCCTGCAGCGACCCGGAGAACCCATCGGGAGTCTTACCCAGGCCGCGATAGGCGGCGCGACCGATTTGGGCGAAGGAGACGCGCTGGGTGGGAACACCGTGGACGTGCACGCCCTCCTCGTCCAACCGCAGCTCAGTCGGGTCGGTCTCCAGGACGGCTGCGGCATGTCGAAGGATCTCTCCCCTCAGCTCCACACTTGCCTGCCGGACCGACTCGCAACCCAGAGCGGCTCCCCGACTTCCGGCAGTGCCGTAGCCGGTGTAGGTGCACACGTCGGTGTCCCCGGAAACCACCTTGATGCGGGAGGAGGGAAGTCCCAGCTCGTGCGCAGCGGTCTGGGCGAGGCTCGTGAGGATCCCCTGCCCCATCTCAGCCTGCCCGGTGTAGACCGTGACCTCGCCGTCGCTGTCCATCCGGACCACGGCCTCGTCGAACCCGGCCTGATCGACGCCGAGCCTTTCCATGACCCGGCTCGGTCCGATACCGGTTGACTCGACGTAGCAGGCCAACCCGACTCCGAGCCGACGCCCGGAGGTGGCGGCCTGAACGATGCGACTTGGCCAACCGGCCGTCGTGACAGCGTCGAGGCACAGCTGCAGGCACCGGTGGTAGTCGCCGCTGTCGAAGGTCGCGACGACCCCGTTGTGGTAGGGCATCTCGTCAGCTCGAACCAGATTGCGGCGCCGGATCTCCGCAGCATCGACGCCCACCCGCCGGCCGAGCCGGTCGAGCATCCGTTCTATGGCGAAGACCGCCTTGGGGGCTCCCCAGCCGCGGTAGGAGCCGTACGGCGAGCGGTTGGTCATCACACCGCGCACGCGGACGTCAACGTTCGCTATCTTGTACGGCCCTGGCAGGCTAACCGCTGCGAGCCACACCGGCCCCATGCCGACGCTGCTGAGCTCGCCACCGAGCACCCCGACGACGTCACCGCGCAGTCCGAGCACGCGCCCGTCGGCATCGGCGGCAATGGCCACAGTGAGTTCCTGCTCGCGGGCGTGAGAGCTCGCGACGAAGCTCTCGTCCCGGTCCTCGATGTACTTGACCGGCCGTCGTGTCATGCGCGCCAAGACGGTCGCGATGATCTCCTCGCCGTAGTAGTTCGCCTTGGTGCCGAAGCCGCCGCCGACGGACGGGATGCGCACACGGATCTGGGCGAGCGGTACGCCGACCACCTCCCCGATCACCTCGCGGACCCGGTTCGGCGATTGGGAGTTGATCCACACATCGAATCGCTCCTGGACCTCGTCGTAGGAGACGAGGCAGCCACGAGTCTCGAGTGGACATCCGAAGGACCGGCCGAAGCGGAAGGTCTCCTCAACGACGATCGGGGCGCCCGCAAACGCTTCGTCCACGTCACCAGTGCTGTAGGTCTGCTCGCCGAAGACGTTCTCGCCCCACTCGGGAACCAGGAGCGGCGCGTCGCTCCGTAGAGCGTCAGCCGCAGTGTTCACCACCTGCAGTGGCTCGTAGTCGACCCCAATGAGCTCGAGCGCATCCTCGGCCAGCGCTCGGGTCTCTGCCACCACGGCGGCCACCGCCTGGCCGCAGTAGCGAACCCGATCGACGGCCATCGCTCGGGTGACCGGGGTGTGCTGGCCACGAAGCTGCCAGTAGACCGGGTGCGGGGCGGTGACTGCCGCCACCTCGGCACCGGTCACGACGGCATGCACGCCGGGCGCGACGCGTGCCGCCCCAGTCCGGACCTCGCGAATCAGCGCATGGGCGTGCGGGCTACGAAGTACCGCCATGTGCAACGTGCCCACCGGCTCGATATCCCCGACGAAGAACGAGTGGCCCCGTAACACCTTGCCCAGGACATCGACGGGGGTCGGAGCACCTACACGCGCCGCAGAGGAGACGCTGTCTCGTCGCTGGCTCATCGGCTCGGCTCCTGTCCCGAGGTCGGGTTCGGTAGCCAGGATCCGGTGGAGGTGAGCTCCTCGATGGTGGCCACCACAGCGCGCACGATGCTCTGGTAGCCCGTGCACCGGCAGAGGTTCCCCGATAGCCGGGACCGCAACTGCTCCTCGGTCGGGCACGGCACCTCACCGAAGAGCTCCCACATCACGTTGAGCATTCCTGTCGCGCAGAACCCACACTGGAATGCGTTGCGTTGAACCAGTCCGTCGACGAACGCCTCGAACCGGGCGTCACCCACGAGCGCCTCGACCGTCCGCACCTCGCCGCCGTCCACCTGCGCGGCGAGCATGAGGCACGACCTTGCTGTACGCCCGTCAACGAGGACGGTGCAGGCGCCGCAGGCGCCGTGCTCGCAGCCGAGCCGGACGCTGCGCGTGCCCGCGCACCGGCGCAGGGCGTCCGCCAGCGACTCACGGGGCTCAGCGACAAGGGTGGCAGGTTGACCGTTCACCGTCACGGTCGTCGTCAAGGACTCAGTCACGCGCGTCTCCTACCTCTACTGCCTGGGCCACCGCGCGCTCGATGGCGACGCCGGCCAGGTGCTGACGGTGCTGGTGGTCCCTGAATGCCCCCGCGAGCGGGGGAAGCTGTGCTGCACCGGCGCGGGCAGCGGCTGCGACGGCGGAGCGATCCCCCACCCGCACGCCACGCAACGCTTGCTCGCAACGGCCCAAGCGGCCACTGGGACCACCTCCCCCGAAGACGGCCACCCGTGCCGAGGCAATGACACCATCGACAACCGTGGTGGCGGTCTGGCAGCCCACCGCCCGATCCTGCGCAGCCCGGAGCTTGACCGCTCCGAACGAGGTGCCCACCGCCGGCATCGGGAACCGGACCGAAACAACAAGCTCGCCTGCCTCCAGGCACGTACGGAAATCACCAGTGAAGAAGTCGGCCGCCGCTACCTCACGCCTCCCGGTGGTGCTGCGCAGGAGGAGCGTCGCGCCCAGCAGGAGTGCCGCAGTGGGCAGCTCGGCGCACGGGTCGGCGTGGCTCAGGCTCCCGCCGATGGTCCCCCGGTGTCGAACCGGGACAAAGCCGATCGTCGCGACCGCCTGTGCCAGGAGCGGCAGCACCTCGAGGAGCTGCGGATGCAGCTCGACGTCGCGCTGGCGAGTGGCGGCACCTATCGTGACAGACTCCGCACCCACCTGGATGCCCGCGAGTCCGTCGACCCGGTTGAGGTCGCAGACGATCCGAGGGCGCACCTCCCGGCGCGCCAGCAACGGCATCAGACTCTGGCCGCCCGCCAACGCAACTACGTCCTCCCCCGACATCACGTCGAGGGCCTCCTCCAACATCGTGGGCCGCTCGTAACCGAACGGTGCTGGCTTCACGCGAGTTCCTCCCGAGGATCGAAGTGTGGCCGAACGTGCTGCGCGAACAGCTCGAGGCTCTCCAGCGCGTACGTCACCGGAGTGCCACGCGGCCGGACTCGGAGCTGGAGGTCAGTCACACCGGCGTCCTGGTAGCGACTCAGCTGCTCCGCCACACCATCCGGCGTACCGACGAGGCAGAGCTCGCGCTGGCCGTCCACGTGCGGGGTGCCCGACGCGCCACTACGAGCGTAGGCATCGACGATCGGTGCGAAATGCTCTTGGTACCGTGCCACCGCCAATTCATGTGTGCGTGCGACCACCGCGAGCCGGTTGACCGAGACTGTCGGGGACGCGCCAGCTCGGGAGTCGGCCAGTTGAGCGCGGTAGTGAGCGGCCTGGTCACTCACCAGATCAAGCGGGTAGCCGGACGAGGCCACGTAACCGTCACCTATCCGGGCTGCGCGCCGCGCTGAGACCGGGAGCGACCCGCCGACCAGGATCGGCGGCCCTCCCTGTTGAACGGGCCGTGGCACCAGCGCCGCGTCCACACCATCGATCGGGAAGCTGCCATCCCACGCCCCCCGCAGAAACGCCACCGCGGAGCGCAGCCGTGGCCCTACCTCGCTGGAGTCGAGGCCGAAGGCGCGCCAGGCGCGCGGCGAGCCCAGCCCGAGCCCGAGGACGAGACGACCATCGCTCAGCTGGTCCAGAAGCGCAGCGTCGTAGGCCAGTCGGAGCGGTGTCCATCCGGCGAGGAGGCTGACCCCCGCCATGAGTCGGATGCGAGGCAGCTCTAGCGCGAGCGCGGAGAGCATCATCAAAGCGTTCGGGGCATGGAAGGTCATCGGGTCGCCAGCGTCAAAGACGTAGCTCTCTCCGGCCGAGAGACAGGCAAAGCCCAGCTCCTCGGACAATCTGGCCACCGGTAGCAGCTCGCGCAGCGTCGTGGCGTAGGTGGCGCCGTCATGGGGCGCGAGGTCGAGCGCCACTCCCACCGAAAGGCTCGCGTTCACCGGATCTCGCTTTCTGGCCCACCTGAGACGGCGGCAGCCGCCTCGCGGAACGCCTGCAGGGGCATCCGCACCACGCCGGCGCCGACCCTGCCGACGCCCAGATCGCGGCCGAGGAAGCCCATCGTGGTGGCCGGCGCTATCCCCGACGCCGCCACGGCCACCGCGTCGATCGCGGCCGGTGCCGGGCGGTGGTCCTGGTTGGGCAATCGGTAGTGCGGCGATGTGGTCGCCGTGATGCTCCGCATCTCCTCGACCAGGCCCGCGGCGGCCGCGTTGTCGTACCGCAGGGCCGATGCCAGCACCGGCGCGGAAGTGAAGGAGAAGGCGCCCAGTCCGGTGCTCTCGATGATCGGTGAGTCGCCTTGGCCGGCGCCTGCTGCGCGCACGTCACCGATGCCGAGGTCGACTACCGGTCCGGTCGGCGCGGGAGCGACGAACCACCTGTCCCGACCAGCGACCTTGACACCGAAGTCCCGGCCGTTCATCCCCACCGCAGTCACAATGCCGACGGCACCCGGTTCAGCCGAGATCGCGTCAAGACACGCCCGGGCGTGCGCGGCCGAGATCGAGAGCAGGTGGTGACTCGTAGCCGCGAAGTAGGACACGATGCGTCCTGCCTCGACGGCCCCGAGCTCGGCAATCGCGGGCAGTAGTCGGGCCAGGTAGGCGCCTGTCCCGGCCACATTGCGGTTGTGGCATTCGTCGCCGCGTTCGAGTGCGTCCTGCTGGAGCCGTACCGGCACGATCGGTGCTGGCAGCCCGCGCACCACGCGGTCCAGCACCGGTGCGGTGCTGGCCGCTAGGCGGCGGAGTCGCTCGACCGTCGCAGGGTCGAAGACACCGGTGCGGGCGCCCCCCTGGTCCCCTTCGTGCATGGGACTGCAGAAGATGCGTCCGTCCCCGCGCTCGAGGACCACCATCGGCATCGACGGGGTCACCAACCCGACTAAGGGTCCAGCCACATTGGTGTCCTGGCATGGTGACAGGGTCACCCCGCCTGAACGGATCAGCGAGTGTGCCTTTCGGACCGTGTCGACCTCCCCCTCGAAGAGCAGTCCGGCCACCACCGCGCCGGTGAGCGCGGCGGGCCACGTCTCGGGTCCATCGAGAGGCGGACCGCTGTGCAGGTAGTGCCGTTGCCCCACCTCCGCGACGACCTCGGACGCGGGCCGGTAGCCGCGCAGAACAGTCTCGCCGGCGAGAGCGTCTCGGACGCGCTCTGGGATCATTGGGCCACTCCTTCCGGTGCCAAGCGTTCGACCAACAACCGCGCGAACGCCGCGACCTCACCGTCTTTGCTTTCGACGGTGCCCTCGTGGGCGCCCTGGTCGCCAGCACGACCGCTCAGGAGACGAACCGCCAGCTGCCAGGCGGCCAGCTCCGGATCGTCGGCGGCGCCCTGGGCGAGGCTGTCGAGGACCGGGTCCACCTCCACGGCGGGCCGGCCTTCGGCTATCCAGGCATAGCATCGTGCCAGCGCTGAGCGGCCGCGCTCGAGCGAGCTCAGCCTCAGCAGCTCCTCGTGCGGTTGGTCGTGGTCGTCCACACGGACGTCGTAGGAACCGCTCGCGCCGACGACGCAGAGCCCTGCAGAGCGGTCGCCACGGAAGTCCCCGCCAGCCGCCCCGCCCGCGGCCAGCCCGGCCAGAACCCTCTCGTCGGCCGATTGCGCGGTCGAGCCTGCGGCTCGCATCACCGCGGCCAGTACCTCGGGGCCTTCAAGCATGTTGCCGGCGGCCACCACGCTCGTCGCTTCGTCCACCGCGTGCCCTGCCCAGCGCACACACGCTGCCCCCGTGTGAGCGAAGAGCATTCCCTCGTTGGTCACTGCGAGAAGCTGGCGATACGGCGCCCAGGACTCCGCACGGCACGCGGCCTCAAGGGTCGTCCCGGGCTCACCGGTCGAGGCCAGGTCCGCGCAGGCCTGGCCAAGCGCCTTACTGGAGAACGCCTGTGAGGCCACCAACGCCGTACGGTGCGAGACGGCAGCCGACGCGAAGACCTTTGTGAACGCTGCGCAGGAGTGCGACACGCTCCCTAGCGCCATCTCCTGTCGCTCGAGATCAACCACTGCGACTGAGTAGGTCACGTCGCACGCTCCACGCGCGGCGCGACGACCTGCTTGAAAGCAGCGATCGTGGGCTCGGGGTCACCGGTGAGCGAGTGCGGCAGGATGACGATCCGGCGTACGCCGAGGTCGGTCAGCTCCTGGACCCGGTCGGCTACCCGTTCGGGCGGGCCGACCCAACCGAATCCGTCGACGAGACGGTCCGGGACCAGTGCGAGGTTGTCCCGCATTCCGGCGTAATCGCGGCGCTGAGCGAACTCGCGTACCTCATCTGCGACCGTCACTCCGAGGTGCTCGAGGAAGAACCAGTTAGGGTAGAGCAGCACCAGGAGTTGCCCCACGAGCGGTCTCAGGGCATCGCGGGCACGGTCGAGGTCCTCGTCGATCGCGACATCGATGCGGGCGACGACGTCGGTACCGATCTCGAGCTGGCGGTCCGCCTGTTCGGCACCTTTCGCAGCCCAGCTCACCGCCAGCTCGAACAGCGATCGGTCAGCGAAGGTGGAGATCATGACCGAGTCCGCGATGCGGCCCCCGAGTTCGAGCATCTTGGGACTCTGCGATGCCAGTGTGAGCGGAATGTCGGGGCGGGGTGCCATCTCCAGGACGGCCTCACGCAGCTCAAAGTTGGCGTCTTCGCAAGTAACCCTCTCGCCCGCCAGCAGCGCTCGGAACGCCGTTAGCGCGGTCTCCATCGCTCGCACCGGCTTCACCGGGTGCATGGCAACCTGGGCGAAGCCAGAGCCGCCGGCACCGATACCGAACATGGCGCGACCCCCGGACAGCTCGTCCACAGAGGCCACCGCGGCGGCGGTCACCGGCGGACGGATCATGAAGGGGTCGGCCACGAACGTGCCCAGTCGGATGGTGTGCGTGGCCACGGCGGCGGCACCCAGAGACACGAACATATCGCGGTGGAACCGCTCGTTGGAGACCCATGCTTCGTCGTACCCGAGCTGCTCAGCTCGAGCAGCCATGATGGGGACAGCCGACGCGGACAACACCTTGCCGAGCCCTACGCCCCACTTGATCACGTCGTCTCCGCTCTCGTTAGTCGACATCACAGTCCTAGATAGGCGCTCTTGACCTGAGGGTCCTTACGGACCTCTTCGGCCGTTCCGGAAAGCACGATTTCGCCGGTCTCCATGACGTAGGCCCGATCACTCACCTCGAGCGCCTCACCCGCGTTTTGCTCGACGAGCAGCACGCCAAGACCTTCGTCGCGAATTCTCGTGATCGTCGAGAAGGTCGCCTCGACCAATGACGGAGCGAGGCCGAGTGACGGCTCGTCCATCATCACCAGTTGGGGGTCAGCCATCAGTGCCCGACCGATGGCCAGCATCTGCTGCTCGCCACCAGAGAGCGACCCCGCCGCCTGCTCTTTGCGTTCCGCCAATCGGGGGAACAAGTCGTAGCAACGATCCACCCGGCCGCGACGCTCGTCCGCGTGGGCGTGTATCCCGCCGAGGAGCAGGTTCTCCAGCACCGTCATCGCTGGGAAGACCCGTCGTCCTTCGGGCACCTGCACCAGGCCCGCCCGCGCGATGTGGTGACTCGCGGACCGGCCGATCTCCTGGCCGTCGAAGCGCACACTTCCCGAACGGCCCGCGACGACACCGGAGATGCCCATCAGAGTGCTGGACTTGCCGGCTCCGTTGGCACCGAGGAGGCAGACGGTCTCGCCACGATCCACATGGAAGCTGATGTCACGCACCGCGACCACACCGCCGTAGCTGACGCCCAGGGACTCGATCTCAAGAAGCGGCATATTTTGCTCCCAGGTAGGCCTCGACGACGCGAGGGTCCTCGAACACCTCGGCAGGTGCACCCTCGGCGAGAACCACCCCGGCATCCAGCACGATCACTCGCTGAGCCAGGGAGCGGACCGCCGACAACAGGTGCTCGATGATCAGGAGGTCGATGTCGGTCTGTCGACACAGATCGCGGACCAGCTCGACGACCTCGGTCACCTCCGTGGGGTTCAGACCTGCCATCACTTCGTCCAGCATCAGCACCGAGGGGCGTAGAGCGAACGCGCGCGCGAGCTCCAGCCGCTTGCGTTCGCCGTGTCCCAGAGATGAGGCAAGCTGCTCAGCCTTGTCGTGGAGGCCGACCTGCTCCAGCAGGTGGTGCGCCTCCTCGATCGCAGCGGCGCGACCCGTCCCGGTCGCCAGTGCCGCCACTGCGACGTTGCGGACCAAGGTCTCGTCCACGAAGGGGCGGACGGTCTGGAAGGTGCGCGAGATCCCGAGCCTCGCCCTCTGGTCTGCGCGCTTGCCCGTGACCTCCACTCCGTGGAGGAGAATGCGGCCGGTGGTCGGGCGAAGCGCACCGGCGAGCGCGTTGAAGAGCGTGCTCTTGCCGGCGCCGTTGGGACCCACAACACCGAGGACCTCGCCGTGTCGGACTTCGAGGTCCAGGTCGGAGAGAGCACGCAGCCCGCCGAAATGGACGCTCAGCCCACGTGCTTCCAAGACGACCTCGCCCGCTGCATGGGTGGTGGCTCTGGTCATCGGTTGCTCCCTCTGCGACGGAGAACGAGTCGGCCGAGCTGAAGGCCGACCCCCGCGATGCCACGGGGGAACCAGTGCGCCAGGGCGATGATCGCGACACCAACGATCAGCAGGCTCATCTGCGGCAGATCGCCGAGGTGGTCATGGGCGAACTCGGAGACGTTGGTCATGGCCGCCGAGCCCAGGAACGGCCCCAGCACGAGGGTCTCGCCCCCGAGGATCGCCCGCACAGCGATGTCGATCGACACGCTGACGTTGAACCCCAGCTCCGGGTCGATGAACTGGATGTAGTGCGCATACAACCCGCCGCCGATCGAGGTCACGCCGCCGCTGATGGCCATGCAGGCACTCAACGACCGCGAGACGTTGATGCCACTGGCCGACGCGGTTGCCTCGTCCCCTCGGATAGCCGACAGTCGCCACCCGAGGGGGCTCCACTTGACCAGTGCGAATACGGCCATCGAGAACGCGCCGTAGGCCAGGGCGACCACGTAGAACCCGCGAGGATCGGAGAACTGCATCTGAGCGACCCCTGCCTCGGGTTTGAAAGGGATCAGCACGCCGTTGGTCTTCCCGACGTAGTCCCAGTTGGACGCGATGATCCTGAGCATCTCGCCCCAGGCGAGGGTGTACAGCCCGAAGTAGGCGCCCTTGACCTTGAAGCGGACGGCGAGCGCCGTCATCAGCCAGGCCAGTGCCGCTGACATGACCACACCGAGTCCGATGCCCAACCACGGGTTCCAGTCGTACTTGGCGAAGACGAGGGCCGAACTGTACGCCCCCACCCCGAAGAACGCCGCGTGCCCGAGCGGGATGAGCCCGCTGAGCCCGCCAGCGATGGCCCAGCCGCTCGAGACGCCGGCGAAGATCAGAGCGGTCGTCCAGAGGCTCACCGTCTGCCGGTCGCCAGCCAAGGGCACTAGAGCGAGGAGGGCTAGAGCGACCCAGAGACCGAAGAGCAGGTACCGCCTCATGGGTCGTCGAGGCGATGGACTCCCGGTCGCCCTAACCGGGGCCGGAGCCACGGTGCTCATGCTCTCCTCCTCAGGCCCTCGGGCCGCACCAGCAAACAGACGATGAAGACCACGAAGACGACAAAGACCTTCATCGTCCCGGGCAGGAAGAGCGAACCGACGCCCTCGATGACGCCGATCACGGTGCCAGCCGCGAAAGCGCCGCCGATGTTGCCCAAGCCCCCGAGGACCGCGGCCACGAAACTCATGAGCAGGAGGTTCGTGGCAACGCCAGGGGCCACCGGGACGACGCTTGCCGACAAGCCGCCCGCGAAGAACGCGGCGCCCGCGCCCAGCGCCATGGTGGCTGCAAGCAACCGCGCGACGTTCAACCCCATGAGCTGCGCTGCCAGCGGGTCCTGGGCGACCGCTCGGATGCCACGCCCCAAATCGGTCCGTTGGAGGACGAAGGCCAGAGCAAGCGTGAAGGCGACCGCGAGCCCGAGCACCGCGAGCCGGCTCCAGTAGAAGTTGGCTGCCCCGATCGAGAAGGTCCTGGTCGACAGCGCAGACGTGACGTTCTGCGGCTGCGACCCGAAGATCATCGAGCACAGCGACTCGATGGCGATCCAGACGCCCAGCGTCACCAGCAGGGGTCCGTCCCCGCGCCCCATGAGGCGCGATATCAAGAGCCACTGAACCACGTACCCGAGCACGAGCCCGCCCACGATCGTCGGCACGACGAGGAGCAGGGGATCCCAACCGGTCGCCCTGTTCAGGGCGTACACGAGGTACATCCCGACGAGAATGAACGCGCCGTGCGCCAAGTTGACGATCTTGGCTACGCCAAAGACCAGCGCGAGGCCGATTGCGGCCACGCCGTACAGCGTCCCGTTGAACAGTCCACCGATCACGGACTGAAGGACAAGACGGTCATCCATACGCTCCTCCTCTCTTGCCTGGCGGGCCCGTGCTGGGCCAGCAGTGTCAACGTCCGATCAGGGCCAGACAGGTTTCGAGGTCGCCCACTCCTCGGGGAACACCACTTCGCGGCGCCCGTTCTGGAACTGGTACGTGATCGGCTCAATGCCTTCGTTCTGGCCCACATCGTCGAAGGTGATCTCCTGCTCGGTCAGGAGGTAACCGTCGAACGTGCCCGAGGCGAGCGCCTCACGGATGTCGCCCGGATCGGCCGAACCCGCGTCCTCGATCGCCTCGAGGAGGACGCGTGCAGACACGTAACTCATGACCCCGCCACCAGAGGGTTCATCGCCGTACTCGGCCTCGTACTTCTCGGCAAAGGCCTGGTAGTCCTCGGAGCCGAAGTCCACCGGGTAGCTGCCCGCGTCGAAGACGTTCTCGGCCAGGTCGCCCGAATCTGCTGCGAACCGGTTGCTGTACCAGCCCGCGCTGTCCACTCCGATCACGGCCTTGAAGCTGGCCCCCTGCTCCTTCAGCGTCCTCAGCAACAGGCTGCTGTCGGGGCCGTAGCCCGTCGACAGCAGCAGGTCCGCACCAGACGAGATGGCCTGCGCCACCTCCGCGCTGAGATCGGTAGTGGAGGATGCGTAGGAGATGCCTTGGACGTCGAGGATGCCGCGCTTGTCGGCCTCGGCCTCGAAGTACTCGTTCTGTGCAGAGCCGAACGCGGAGTCCTCGAAAAGGTGGACGGCCTTGCCGTTGCCTCCGACCTCTTCATTGACCAGCTCGACGAAGTCGTTGGCAGCCTTGGCCACCCGTGGCGGGTCGAACATCACGCGGAAGGTGTTCTTGTACCCGCGCTCAATCAGCTCAGGGGCCTGAGACTGATCAACAATGTGCGGGATACCGGCCCGCTCGGCAACCTGAGTGGTGGCCAGCGTATTCGAGCTGAGCCACGCACCGATGATGCCGACGGCTCCCCCATCGATGAGCATCTCGACATTGCGTGCGGCCTGCTCAGGCGCACCAGTGCTGTCGCGATACTCGAACTTGACCTTCGCGCCGCCGAGCGACTCGATGCCGCCGCCCGCATTGACGTCGTCCACGGCCTGAAGGATGGCGTTCACCATCTCTTGACCATCGTCGGCGAGGGCGCCGGTGAGCGGATAGGTACCCCCGATGACGATCGTGTCCACGCTGTCGCTGGACTCGCCGTCATCACCGCAGGCAGCCAGGACGCTGAGGCTCAATGTGAGTCCTAAGGTCGCGGCCAGTGTCTTGGAACGCATGGGCTCTCTCTTCTTCCGTTACTCGTCCTTGTGGGTGGCGACGCTGAAGTGGTGCTGGGTGAAGCAGGCGCCCCGAGACGCTGGCGACCACGCGATCGGGCGTGGTGGGCTCAGTCCTCCGGCGCCCAGGGGCGCTCGCCAGGCTCGTTCGGGGAGAAGTGGGCGTGGACAACCTTCCAGCCGTCGTTCTCACGCGTGTAGACCATGGTTGCCCGCATGACGGGTCGACCCGTGAGCTTTCGTCCGAGGATCTCCTCCTCGTCACCGGCGGAGCCCCGGTGGATCTTGATCTGGTCGTCGGTGAGCACGGCCATGTCACCCCGGATCATGACCTTCACGTTGCCGAGCTGGACCTGGCTGATTGCCTTGAACCGCGGGCCGTAGTAGCGCCAGATCCCGAGCCAGTCCTGGAAGCCGGTGTAGGTGTGACCGTTTGAGTTGAAGTAGACATAGTCATCCCGGTCGCGCCAAAGCTCCTTCAGCGCCGGGATGTCCAAAGCGTCGTTGGCAATCCAGAACTGTTGAAACTGCGCAAGCAGTTCCTGCTGGTCCTGCTCGCTTCCGCCGTCGAAATCGACGTTTCTTGGCGCCAGGTCTGTCGAACTCATCAGTTGCCTTTCTGTGGATGTGGCAGTTGCTTGGTGGGACGCGTGGGTCAGCGCCGGCCGCGGGCGAGGCCGGACGCGCGCTCGGAAAACCCAGCACCGCATGTGTGGATTGCGACGCTGCGTGGACTATCAGTGAGAGAGGTAGTGGCCGATTTCCGATGCAACTCCGTCGAGTCGGTCGAGCCGCTGCCTGACATCCTCTTGACGCAGGTGTGCAACTTCTTCTGCCAACATGGCGAGCAGCACGTTCGCGGAGGTATGGGTGCCGAACGTCAGGCCCCAGTTGATCTCCGCGATGAGAACCACGTCAGCAGCCGCGACGAGCGGGCTTGCATCTGTGTCGGTGATCAGCACAACCTGGTAACCCTGGCGCCGCGCGAAGTCAATGATCGTCACGATGCTCTGCGGGTAGCGAGGCATTGCGAAGACCACCATCGCCGGCGAGCGCGCCCGCGCCCCCATCGCCAGGTCGTCGTACGTTTGGGAGCCATCCGTGGTGATGAGGTGGACGTTCGACCTCATCCGGCCCAACCTGTAGGCGAACGTCTGAGCCAGCGGGCTCGAAATCCTCAGGCCAAGCACCACGACCTGCTCGGCGGAACTGATGACTTGGGCCGCGTCCTGGAGCGAACGACCATCAGCCAGCCGCCGGCGCAGATTCTTGAGGAGCTCGATCTCGTCGTCGATCTCGCGCTGGTGACGGTTTCGCGCGACTCCTCCCTCGTCCTCCCGCGCCAGACGCCCGCGCTCACGAACATCGTCGAGCATGCTCGCGTAACTGTCGTATCCCAGCGCCTTAGCGAGCCGACTCACCGAAGGCTGGCTGACGTCAGCCTGGGCCGCCATCTCGGCAGCGGACAAGAACATGAACCGGTCAGGCTGGTCCAGCAGCATCCGCGCGATCTGACGTTGTGCCGGCGTGAGTTGAGCATGACGGACGCGGTCCTCCAGGTTGCCCTCCTGCGCCAGAAGTTCGTCAGCCACGACCTCAACGTAGCATCGTCAGATTCAGATGGAAAGCATTCTGAATGAAGACATTCATTCGTTACGCAGCATTTACGGAGGAGGTCGTCTCACGCGGCGGCTGCTCGGCAAGCCCGACCACAATCGCCGCCGCGGACGCTCCAGTTCACCGCCCAAGGCCCATAGGTAGTGGGCTCTCCGTCTCTCGCCGCTCGCGTTACGCGGCCATCTCCTCGTGGACCTTCATCAGGAAGTCGGCGGTCAGCTCGGTTCCTCGACATGGACGTTCTCGCAGTCGGGTTGACCCGCACCTCCACGATGCCGCCGAGTTCTCTGGTCTTCATGGAGTTCTCGAGGCGCTTCTGCGCGTTGAAATGTTGCCCGAGCGCAATGAACGGACGCAGATGCCGGCCTCCGCGCTGTAGGCACGACGCGGCCCGGCGACGATCTGCGACGACGACCAGGGCCCGGCATCGACGATGCACGGCGGTCCCGGCGACGACATCATGCGTGGCGGCCAGCAGGACGACCTCCTGATCGGCGGCTCGGGCACGGACCGGGCCGACGGGCGCATCGGCACCGACACCTGCCGGACCGAGGCGCGGCGCAACTGCGAAGGATCCGCAGCTGGTGGAGGTCAACGGTGAACGCTCCGTCGGTGAACGCACGGTCGATGCGGCGCGCGACGGCGGACCGTCTACGGCCGAGCGCGCGCAGGTCGGCCTCGTCGTCGGCAACCGAGATCGCCTCGCTCAAGGGGCTCCAGCTCCGTCTGCACGGTGACGTCCTACCGCGGTGGTCAGGTCCTTGACGGCGCGGGCGTACTCGCGTCGGATGTCGCTCACCAGTGCCATCGGGACGGGTCGGCCCTCCATAGCGGCCTCCTCGGCTTCAGCTGCCAGCCGTGAGAGTCGGCGCGCCGCCAGGGTGGCGCTGCTTCCCTTCAGGGAGTGGGTGATCCGCGCCACCTCGTCCACGTAGCCGGCCAGGACCGCGGCCTCGAGTTCGTCGATCTGGGCGGCAGCCGTCTCGACGAACGTCGCGACGACCTTGCCGAGGAGCTGCGGCCCGAGCTGGACGAGCTGCGCCAGGAGGTCGGGGTCGAGCACCTCCTCGTCGCCATCGAGCTGAGCCCCGGCGGCTTCGGTCGCGTCCGCCTTCCCCGCGGCGGACCCCACCCACCGGGTCAGCATCGCCGCCAGCGCGTCCGGGTGCAGCGGCTTGGACAGGAAGTCGTCCATGCCTGCGGCCCGGCACCGCTCCCGGTCGGTCTCCAGCGCCGAGGCGGTCAGGGCGATGATGGGGACGTCGGCTGCGGAGCCGGATGCGCGGATCTGCTGGGTGGCGGCGAACCCGTCCATCCGTGGCATCTGGCAGTCCATCAGGACCACCTCGTAGCCGCCGTGGGCGGCCATGACGACCGCCTGATGACCGTCATCGGCGATGTCCGCCGTGTAGCCGAGCGAGGTGAGCATGCCGATCGCGACCTTCTGGTTCACGAGGTTGTCCTCGACGACGAGCACGCGGCCGAGCACGCCACCGGGCGACCGCAGCCCGGTATCGGATGTCTCCCGCTCACACCCGGTCAAGAGATCGAGCAGGCACTCGTAGAGGGGCACCTCGCGGACCGGCTTGACGAGGTAGGCGTCGACTCCGGCCGACATGGCTGTGGTGCGCTCGGACCCCTCCGAGCTCGAGGTGAGCATGACCAGTGGGGTGGTGGCGAGGACGGCGTCGGCGCGCACCTCGGCGGCCAGCTCGAGCCCGTTCATGCCGGGCATGTGCATGTCGAGCAGCACCAGGCCGTAGGGCTGGCCGTTCCGGGCTGCCTCGTGCATGTCGACGAGCGCCCCTCGGGCGTCGGCCGCGCAGGTGGGCTGCAGCGACCAGGAGGTGAGCAGCTGCTCCAGCACCTTGCGGTTGGTCGCGTTGTCGTCGACCACGAGGACGCGGGTGCCGGCGAGGTCGGAGGGGATCGGTTTCGCGGCCGGCAGGGACGTCGCGGCAGGCAGGGGTAGCTCGAAGAAGAAGGTGGACCCGCGCCCGAGCTCGCTGTGCACCTGCAGGGAGCCCCCCATCAGCTCCACGAGCTGGCGGCTGATCGTCAGGCCGAGACCGGTTCCCCCGTAGCGGCGGGTGGTGGAGGCGTCGGCCTGCTGGAAGGCCTCGAACAGCCGGCCCTGCTGGTCGGGGCTGATGCCGATCCCCGTGTCGCGAACCGCGATGCGCACGTGCGAAGGATCGAGCTGCCCCGGCTCCACCGAGACAACCACCTCGCCACGCTCGGTGTACTTCACCGCGTTGCCGACGAGGTTGGTCAGCACCTGCCGCAGCCGGTGCGGGTCGGCGTGCACGGCGGCGGGGACGCCTGGGTCGATGAGGACGACGAGCTCGGTCTCCCGGCCATGGGCGGCCGGCGCCATGAGGGCCGACACCTCTTCCACGAGCCGGCGCATCTCGAAGTCCACCGCTTCGATCTCGAGCCGGCCCGCCTCGATCTTCGAGAAGTTCAAGATGTCGTCGATGACCGTGAGCAGCGCCTCGGCCGAGCTCGCGATGGTGTCCGCGTAGTCCCGCTGCACCGAGTCCAGCGAGGTGGACCGCAGGAGCGACGTCATACCGAGCACGCCGTTCATGGGGGTTCGGACCTCGTGGCTCATGTTCGCCACGAACTCGGACTTCAGCCGTGATGCCTCGAGCGCGGCGTCCCGTGCGTCCGCCACCTCCTTCTGCTGGCGCGTGCGCTCGCTGACATCCCTGACGAAGGCGTTCAACGAGGGGGCGCCTGAGGTGCTGCTCTGCCACAGCGTGACCTCGGCTGGGAAGCGGTGGCCGTCCGCGTGCATGGCCTCGACCTCGACTCGTTGCCCCGGCTGGGGCTCCCGTCCGTCCACGACCACGCCGATGAGGTCGCGGTGGCCGTGCTGCGCCGGCCGCGCCTCAGGCGGGATGACCAGGTCGGCCAGATCAGCACCGAGGGCGGCCTCGCGGTCGTGGCCGAAGACAGTGGTCGCCGCGCCGTTCCATGCGCTGATCCGGCCGTCGGGGTCCACCGAGACGAAGGCGTCACCTGCCGCCTCGAGGACGTCGCGCAGGTGCTCCTCCCGCTCCGAGAGGACCGCCTCCGCCTCGCGTCGCCGGTTGTGAGCGCGCACGGCCAGGACCATCCCGACGAGCAGCATCTGCCCGAGCAGCACCGCGACTGCGACGACCCGAGCGCTCTGGCGCCGTTGACCCGCCAAGGCGACGTCGTCGGAGATCTCCGCGACCACCGCCCACCCCGAGCCGTCGACCGGCCGGAAGGTGGACACCGAAGGTCCGTCCTCGCCTGCTCCCTCCACGGTTCCGGAACGGCCGGCCAGTGCGGCGGTCACTCGCCGGTCCTCGGCGACGGGCAGGCCGGCGGCCTCGCTGCCCACTCCGGCGAGCAGGTGCCCCAGCTGGTCGGTGATGGTCAGGCGCACCCTTGCACGTCGGCGAGGCGTGTGGAGAACGTCCTGAAGGCGCCCAGCCGGTAGCCGATGGCCACGACGCCGACCACCCGGCCCTTCGCGTCGTGGACCGCGGCGCTGACGCCGATCACCCGCTCGTACGGGGGTGCTGCCCTGGTGTACGCCTCGGAGATGTACGCCCCGTCCCCGTCGAGAGCGCCGCGGAAGTAGTCCCGGTAGGCGAAGTTGCTGCTCATCACCGACGTCGCGGCGGGAGAGATGGCGAGTATGTCGCCCTTCGAGTCGAGCACCCAGGCAGCGCTGAGGTCAGGATGCGCCGCGTACAGCGACCGCACGTGGAGCTCCACCGCACCGACATCGGGGCCGCCGGGTCTCTGCAGCGCTGCCACCAGGGAGGGACGGTCGGCGTACGAGGAGACCAGGGTCCTCAGGCTGTTCAACTGCTCCCCGACGTACTGGGCGCTGACCGAGGCGGTCACCTCCATCCGGTCGCGTACCTCGGTGCGCATCGCGGCCTCGGACTGTTGCACCGCCACGTACGCCAGCCCGCCCAGTGGCAGCAGTGCCAGCACCAGGAAGCCGGCCGTGAACCGGGCGGCCGACCACCGCACCGCGGCCCGGGGCGCCGCGGACGATGAACCCCCCGCGACGAGCCCGCGGACGAGCGCGAGGACCGTGATCACCACCGAGCCGGTGGCGATGAGGAGCACGTGATGGGCGACCCCCTGGGCGGCGTGAACCAGCAGCAGCACGGGCAGCGGCACCACGGCCGCGGCGACGGCCACCGGCCCGACTGCGCGGTGCCAACGCCCGGACCCCTGCCGGACCTCACGGCCCGGCAACAGGGCTGCAGCGCCCACCGCGGCGTAGCCGGCCAGCCAGAGGACGAACAGCGGACCCTCGAACCTGAACGAGCCGTGCAGCACCTGCACCGCGAACACGGTGTCGCCCACCGCCTGCGCCACCACCCAGAAAGCGAGCAGCCAGATGCGTGGGCTCCTCAGCCCGGCGAACAGGACTCGGGCGGCGACCGCGATCAGCAGCACGTCGATGATCAGGTACGTCAGCAAGGCGGCGCGCACCTCGCCGGACACTCCGGCCGCCGACACGGACGGCTCCACCAACACACAGACCAGCAACCCCAGGCCGACGGCGAGCATCCCGGCGTCCAGGACCGCCACCCGGTCGCCACGCCGCCGGCACCCGACCAGGGTCACGAGCCCCACCGCCGACACCAGGTAGGCCAGCACGAAGACGGCCTTGCCACCGACCCCGGAGGGATCGACACCATCGATCCACAACGGAGCCAAGCTCATCCAGCCCTACCCGGCAGCGGACAGCACGCTCCCGGCGGCCAGTGCGAGCCAGGCCGGCGCGCGCACCAACCTGTGCCGGAGTGCCCCCACCGTCACGGCGGCGCCCGCGATCACCGGGACGGCCACCAACCCGACCGCCCGGACCGTCTCTGAAGGTCCGCCGAAGAAGAGCGCACCGCAGGCCAGCTGCAGTACCAGGTAACTGAGGAGAGACCGGCCGAGAACCCTGACGCCGAGCATGGCGCTCTCTCCACTCACTTCGCATTTCTCCCTCCCGGCGATGCCGAGTCATCGCCGCGCGTGCAGGGGATTGCCCCCCGCGCCAGAATGCCTTCACGCGAAGGGATCTGCGGGGTCCGAAGCAGCAGAGGCGCGCAGTCCGGACGACGCTCGGCGCTCGGTGGCTGCCCGCCGAGCCTGCGCGGCCCGAAGAGCACCCCCCTCGCCGTAGGCCTCGGCCTGGCGGAACCGGTCGGCGGGGAGGTGCGCCGTCAGTCGGTCCAGTCGACGGCGGTGCCGTCCCCACCTTCGTAGGTGTCGTCGTTGTCGAACTGCACGCGGTCGACCGGGGCTGCACCGTTCTCCGTGACGTAGGTCCGGCACGAGGAGACCGACTCGCCCGCCGCGACGTCGACGGGGAAGTTCACCTCCTGGCACGGAGGGAAGCACGTGAACGACACGAGCTCTCCGACCTGCTCGACGCCCGACCAGGCGCTGAGGTAGTGGCGCATGTCCATGCCGTAGGCATCGCCCGAGACGACCGTCATCTCGTAGGTGACGTAGTAGGGCGTCCTCTCGGCGGCATCGGCCAGTCCGACGCCCGCCAGGTCCTGCGACGTCCCCTCGACGATGCCGGTCACGGTCAGCTCGATCGTGCCGGTGCCGTCGCTGCGGGGGACGGTCGCCGAGTCACCGACGTGGAAGCGGGTGCCCGGGGTGGTCAGGCCGTCCGCAGTCGTCGGCTCGCCCGTCGGGCCATCGCCGTCATCCGATCCGCACGCCGTGGTCAGGGTGACGAGGAGGAGGACCGACGCCAGCGCCGCGGGGCGACGTCTCGCGACTGGCACTCGGCTCACGGCCCACCTTTCCTGGTTGACGACCGGGATGGCGTGGGTGTCGAACTGCTTGGTGCCCGCCTCGATCAGGTCCGCCTTCAGTGCGCAGGCTGCCCCTGACACGTTCGGCACAAACTCGGACCCGGTTTCCGGAAGTCACTCCGCTGCGGGAGGCTCAGGCGCTGCCGCAGGAACACGACACGAGCACTCCCCCGCATCATCCTCGCCGCCGACCGGCTCCCCGAGCCAGCCCGCAGCGCCGCCCTGGCCGAGCCGTGGACACTTCGCCAGCGAGGCGTGGCCGCCCAGTCTGAGGCAGTCGCCTGGTGGCGAAGGTCCATGCGCACGTGGCCGCCACCAGCGTCGTCATGCGCGACGCCGCTCACGCGCCCGATCTCGCCAGTCGAGGAGCGACCCGCCGGCAGCTCTGGAGATCCCCGTGAGCAGTTTGATAGCAAGAGCCAGTCCGGCCCGAACGGAACATACCCCCGCTGACCGCGTTTCCGCAGGTCAGCGGGGGTATGCATCGGTCGGGCTGACAGGACCTGGACCTGCGGAGTCAGCGGACGTCGATCGACGCGTCGCGCGCCAGCTCCCGGAACCGTGCGCCGTGCCAGATCAGGGGGTCGGTGTCCACATCGACTCCGAGACGTGAGACCTGGAGTAGGACCATCCAGTGGTCCCCGGCCTCGGTCTCCTGGTAGATGCTGGTCTCCAGCCACATGGCTGCATCCTCGATGTAGAGGGCACCGGATTCGTCGACCTCGACGGCCACCTGGTCGAACCGCTTGGCGCGGTCGCGACCAGCCAGCTGGCGCGTGAGCTCCCCTTGCCCACTGGCGAAGATGGACACGCCGATGGTGTCGGCCCGGCGAATGGATGGCCAGGTCTCGGAGTCCCTCTGGATGGCCACGGCGACCAAGCAAGGCTCGAGCGAAACGCCGACCATGAACGACGAAGCCACCATCGCGTGCCGTTCGCCCCCGTTGTCGACGGCCAGTACCGAGACGCCGGAAGGGAACTGGGCGAAGGCCTGCCGCGCGAACGCTGCGTCGCTGACGGCACTCACCTTGGGCGCGTTCGCGGCTGTCGCAGCTACTCCCGTCCGTTCCCTTGTTGCAGACATGCCGGGTTCCCTTTCGCAAGTGTCGCTGCTTCCCAGCCGCATGGGTTCGAGCCGGTGGTCGGCGCGCGCGCGCTGGGCCCTATGGCCCCCCCGATCCCCCTGGGTCGCGACGCCGTCTTCCGCTGACGAGACGACGACTGAGCTGCTGGTGCGCGTGATCAAGGCGAGACCTGTACCCTCGTGGCGCCGAGAATGGGAAGTGCGTGATCAACGGCGACGCGGATCGTGCTCAGAAGGTCGGCCCGGGCCGTGTAACCGTCGAAGTCGGCGTTCTGCGCAAAGACCCCCACCGGTAGGGAGATGGCTCGAAAGAACGAGAACAGCGGCCGCAGCTGGTGATCGATGCTCAGCGAATGAGACACGTTGCCGCCGATTGCCGACAGGAACACCGGAGTGCCCACGAGCGCGTCCTGGTGCACGAAGTCGAAGAAGTGCTTGAAGAGTCCCGTGTATGTCGCCCGGTAGGTGGGAGTGGTCACGACGAGCAGGTCGGCGCTCTCGACAGCATCGAGCGCGTCGGCGGCCTTCTCACCGACGCCATCCCTGGACAGTGACCGCCCCAGCTCCGGCCCGATCTCCGTCATGAGGACGCGCCGCTCCGCCACGTCGAGTCGCTCGGCCAGCTGGGCAACGATGGCATCGAGCAGCGCCGTCGTCTTGGACGGTTCGTGAGGGCTGGCGGAGAGGGAGACGAGCTTCAGGGCTGTCACGGTGAGTTCTTTCCGTCAGGGCGTTCGCACGCCGGGAAGATGGGTGAACGGGTCGGCCCGAGTCGGCCATCGCCCCGATCGATCACGATGGGCGACCGAGGGATGCGACGTCGGGGTCGCCCCCTCTTGCGACAGCGTCTGCGAAGGCTTCGATGCCTTCCCTGAGCGAGATCTGGGGTTCGAAACCGAGATCGCGACGGGCCGCGGAGATGTCGAACTGCTCCTGCCACTCGTAGAGCGGGTCACCCCCCGGACCCACCGTCACGCGCGCCTGTGGCAACACGGACCGGACCTCGTCCGCCACAGCAGCGAAGGTCAGGTACTCACCGCCATTGACGTTGTAAACCCCCTGACGAGGGTCCGCCACCTTCAGGGCCAGAAGGACCGCCTGGGCGGCGTCCTCGACGTGAAGGTATTGGGTGGGGAAGCCGCCTCCACTCTCGAACACCGTCTCCCGCCCCTCGACGGCGTCTTTGATCGTGGCGCCGAGCGCGCACACGGTGGTCCGTTCCGGGCCCCACACTGCGGCCAGACGCAGACTCACTGCGGTGATCCCGCTCGTCTGTTGGTAGGCCGCGATGAGCTGCTCACAGGCCGCCTTCGTCGCGCCGTAGACGGTCGTGGGACACAGAACCACCTCTTCGGTGATGGCCGCTGACGTGGGACCCACCGCACTGACCGAGGAGCAGAAGACGAAGCGCTCGATCGAATGAACCCGCGCGACCTCGAGCAGGTTCGCGGTTCCGCCCACATTGACGGCAATGACGGCGGCCGGGTTGCTCTGTCCCAGCATCGGTCCGGAGTAGCCGGCGCAGTGGGCGATCGCATCGAACCGGTGACGGACGGCGAGATCGTGCAGCCGATGCACGTCCCGCACATCACACTCGATGACGTCGTGCCCGTCGATCACAGCGGCGGTCTGGTCGATCGCCACATAGTCCAGCCCATCACGTCGAAGCTGGCGCGCGACGGCCCGCCCGACGAGTCCGGCCGCGCCGGTCAACAGGATCTTCGCAGGCATGGTGACTCCTTTTCCGTCGTGGTGAGCGAGTGACGACAAGCCCCGGCCGTTCCTTCCGGTGCGGCAGGGACGAGCCACGTCTTGGCGGCGGAGCCGACGACAAGCCGGACTTCCAGCCAGGAGTGGTGGCTCTTCCAGGCGGCCCGAGGGTCGCGGCCCTCAGGCCGCCTGGAAGGTAGGGAGTGGAGAGAGGGATCGGCGGCTTCGGGGGACGCCTGCGGGGATCGGCGACGTCAGCGGCTTCCACGTCCTGCTGACCCGCGCGTGGCTGTCCCACCAGCCGAATGGCCCTCCGTTACGCGGACTGAAGGCGGTCGGTCTTCTCCCGGACCAGAGGCAGGACCTTCTCACCGAAGACCTGCAGGTCGGGCACCCAGTCGACGAAGGTCATCAGCATGCCCGGAATCTTGAAGTCGCGGTCGACCGAGACGATCTTCTCCGCCACGGTCTCGTAAGAGCCGTGCAGGACGGGGAAGCTCATGAAGGTCGCATTCCCGACCTCCGGGTTCGCAGTGAGGCCGTCCAGGAAGTGCTTGCTCGTACCACCGGTCTGCGGGTCCATGGCCGCACTGCCCATGACGTTCATGATCGCTTCGTGGTCGGCGTTCTCGACGAGTTCGTCGACTCGGGCCTTGGCCTTCTCATCGGTCTCATCCGCGATGATCTGGTACAGCGGCAGCGTCCCGACCTTGCGTCCGGCCTTCTTGGCCAGCTCCTGGACGGGCCGCGTGATCTGCGGGAGCAGCTCGCGGTCGGCGAAGACGAAGTTGTAGTCCGAGTACTTGGCCGTGTACTCCTGGCCACGTGGGGACTGCCCTGCCGTGACGATCGGAATCTCGCGGCCCGGCGTGGGGAACATGGTAGCGTCGTCGAGCTGGAAGAACTCGCCCTGGTAGGTGGCGCGGCCGTCGCGCCACAGGGCGCGCATGATCTCGACGTACTCGGCGGCATAGTCGTAGCGGCGGTGGTAGTAGTCGTCGCCCGGCCACAGACCCATGGGGTCGTACTCAGGCCGGTTCCAGCCGGTGACGAGGTTCACGCCGGCCCGGCCGTTGGAGATGTCGTTGAAGGTGGCGATCTGACGGGCCGCGACGACCGGGTGGATACCGAGAACCGGCACGGTGGCATACAGCTCGATCTCGCTGGTCTTGGCCGCCAGGCCGGACGCCAGGTTGATGGAGTCGAGGCAGCCGTCCCAATAGCCGGTCGACCCGCCGAACCCGCGGTACTTGATCATCGAAAGGATGAAGTCGAGCCCCAGCCTCTCCGCCTCCTGGGTGATATCCAACATGTACTGGAATGACGGCTCGAACTGAGGGGCGGCATTCGACAGAAGGTAGCCGTTCTGGCCGTTCGGGAGGAAAACGCCAAGCTTCATTGTTGTCTCCGATGCTAGGAATGGAAAGCCTGGCTGAATGCACCAGTCTTCCGTGTCGGGCGGGTAGGTCATTTGATGAGGATTCGATCCGAGTGGTGCAGGTCGACCAGTCGATCTGGGCACTGCACGGCATACGATCTGTGCGGCAGAACGCCGCGGGGCCCGGGCGACAGAACATGGCCCCGCGATCGGGCGGACCTGATGGCGCCTACTGGCGGGAAAGCACCGAACCCGGCACGCTCGCGGTCACCGGGCCCTGATTCTCGTCAGCACGGCTCGTCGCCAGAACCGCCACTCAGGCGTCCGGATCGGACACGTTGCTCAATCGGTCTGCAGCGCACCCGCCTCGTCCCAATCGTCACCCTCGACCTGGCGGCTGATGATCTTCGGCGTCGAGGCCAGCACGGACTGCATGGCCTCGAGTCCGGTCGCGAAGTGGCCACTGGTCGCGTGGGCCTCGTAGGTGCCGTCTCTGTACGCCTCGACCAGGACGAACTCGTTCGGGTCCTCGACGCTTCGTGACCATTCGAACCACAGATTCCCCTCCTCGGCGCGGGTGGCCCTGGTGTAATCGCCGACGAGATCCATGAAACCGTCTGCGTGCTCCGGCTTGACCTTGAGTTTCACGACCATAAAGATCATTGGTAGTCACGGGCATACGGTGCCGTTGCCGGTCCGCCTGCCATTCCCCTTTCAATCGTCGTCCATGAATTCGTGCCCGGCACAACGGCAATTTCTGCACGGCTCGGCCGCCCCACGGGGCGGTGGAGATCCGGCCGGTTTCACCAGGCGCTGGAAAAGTCGGCGCGCCGCGAGCGAAACAGGTCCGGGGCCCGTCACCGGCGGCACCGTAGAAATTACGGTGGTCTGGGGGCCCCCGCCATCCTGCAATCGAAGGATTCGGTCGCCGCTCGGCCCGTCACTCACCTTTGTGGTGACGACGTCCTGGTCGCTCCACACCCCGGGATACCCACCACCCAGGGGATCCAGCCACTGGCAGGGGCGGCAGGGCAGGCCCGGTTCCGGGTCTGCCGATCAGCTGGGGCGCTGAGAGCGCACGTTCAGTTCGGACCCGGTCCGACTGCTGCCCGGACAGACCTCAGGAAGGAACGGATGTCGAGCGGTTTGGTGACGTAGTCCGTGGCTCCGGCGGCGCGCAGCCGATCGACCTGGGACGGGGTCGCGTCTGCGGACAAGATGAGCACGGGGATGTCTCGGGTGCGCTCATCAGCCTGCAGCCGGCGGAGCACCTCGTCGCCATCCATGTCCGGAAGGTGAAGGTCCAACAGGACCAGGTCTGGCTGGTACAAGGTGGCGAACTCGACTCCGAGCCCTCCCTGCATGGCCGGTATGAGGGTGGGATCGCCATGCTGCTCGAGGATGCGCTTCACGAGCTCGAGATTGGCGAGGTTGTCCTCGATGTACACGATGGTGAGGGTGTGCAGGTCCAGCCGCTCCTCAACCGGTGGCTCGACAGCCGGCGAAACAATTCGGTCACTCACGCTGTCCGCGCTGGAGATCCGGACGTCCACGTAGAACACGCTGCCCCGACCTGGCACGGTGCGTTCCACGCCGATGGCGCCGCCCATCGCCTCGATCATGCTCCGCGAGAGGGCGAGTCCCAGGCCGGTGCCCTCGATGTCCCCGGCGCTGATCCCCAACCGGTCGAAAGGCGTGAAGACTCGCTCGACGTTACGAGGGGCTATTCCGAACCCTGTGTCCATGATTCGATATCGCAGCCGATCTTCCAGGACGTCGGCGGTGACGGTGATCGTGCCGTTGTCGACGTTGTACTTGACGGCGTTCGTCAGCACGTTCAGCAGCACCTGCGTGAGCCTTTGGTGATCGGCCCATACGAATCGGTGAACCGCGCCATGCAGGTCCCGCGCCAGCTCGATTCCCCGTTCGGCAGCGAGGGGCCCCACCAGCTCCATCGCCTCGATCAACGGATCGCAGGCTGGCACCGTCTCGACTGACGTCGCCTCGACTCCGGACTCGATCCTGGAGATCTCGAGAACCTCGTTGATCAGGGCGAGCAGATGCCGGCTGGCGCGTAGGACGTGCTGGACACTGTCGGCGTCCTCGACACTGAGGTCCGCCGTCCGGACCAGCTGCGCGAAGCCGATGATGGAGTTCAGCGGGGTGCGGAGCTCGTGGCTCATGCGTGACAAGAACTCGCTCTTGGCCTGGTTCGCTCGCTCGGCCTCCTCCATCGCCCTGCGGACGAGCGCCTCAGTCCGGTTGCGGTCGCTGATGTCGGTCGAGATGCCGCCGACGGCGTACGGGGTGCCGTCCTCGTCGTACAGGGGGAACTTGAGCGTGAGCCACATCCCTGTCCCGGTCTCGGCGCTGGGGATCGGCTCCTCGAACTCCATCGGGCGGCCCGCCTCCACGACGACACGGTCGTTCGCGGAGTACACGGCCGCGATGTCGTGCGGCCACAGCGAGAAGTCGTCGTTCCCCAAGACCGTCTCGCGTGGGATCTGCAGCATGTTCTCGTAGGCACGATTGAGCCAGAGGTACGTTCCGTCGGCTGCTTTGAGGTAGATCAAGGCGTTGACGTTGTCGACGATGTCCTCGAGCCGTTTCGCGCTCTCCCGCAGGGCTCGCTCCGCGTCGGACCGGCTGCTGAGGTCATCCACGAGGACCACCAGGCAGCCGCTTCCCCCGGGATGAACCATGGGTGATCCGATCAGAGAGACTTCCTGGGAGCCACCCGCCCGCAGCGCCAGAGTGCCCTCGAAGGCGCGTGCCGCCCCAGCCTCGCGCGCCAAGGTGGCGAAGTCGGTCCCCGGCAGAACCTGCTGCAGAAGGCTGCCGACGACATCACCCTTCTCGACACCCATCCGCCTGGCCAACGCGCGGTTCACCTGGACGACCCGAGGGCCTCCGTTGGCCTGTTCATCCACGACCAGGGCCGAAATCGGCAGGTGGTCGAACGCCCAGGCCGCCATCTCGGTCACCGAGTCTCCTCCCTGCCCGCTCGAGTCCCAGCCCGGTCACGTCATCGCCGAGCATCCTAATCCGGCCGAGCATGAACGGGCCGCCCTGCTCGGTAGACGGCGCACGCGGCTGGCTGCGCGCCGTGGCACCGACCGTTGAGCGTTGCACGACGCCTCGGTGCGGGCGGCGAACTGAGCCGTCATAGGATGGGGCCTCGCGCCGGGGAATGGAGATACGAATGGTCACGTCACCGCCCGGGGCCCGCCCAGGTGGTCAAGTGGTAACCGTTGTCATCGCGGACGACCATCCGGTGTACCGGGAGGGCCTGGCACACGCACTTGCCGCGAAGCCCGACATCCAGGTGCTCGGACAAGCGGGCGACGGACTCGAGGCACTGGATCTGGTGCGGGACCTCGAGCCAGACATCGCCCTGGTCGACCTGCGGCTGCCGTCGCTCGACGGGATCGCGATAGCTGAGGCTGTCACGTCCCAGGCGTCACCCACCCTCGTCGTGATCGTCTCGGCATACGAAGACACCGACACGATGTACCGGGCCTTCGATGCGGGTGCGAAGGCCTACCTCACCAAGTTGGCCTCTCCCCAGACCGTGTACGACGCGGCGATGGCTGTGCTCGGCGGCGAGATCATCTTCCCCGAGTCAGTGAGGCCGGGGCTGACGGATTCTGCGCGCGCTCTGCGCAGGCGCGCCGTCTCCTCGGGAACCCTCACCGCGCGCGAACGCGAGGTGCTCACCTTGATCGCCCAAGGTCGGTCCGCTCCGGAGATCGCGGAGCACCTGTTCCTCGGAGTCACGACCGTCAGAACCCACCTGCAGCACATCTACGACAAGCTCGGCGTCTCGGAGCGGGCTTCCGCCGTTGCAGTGGCAGCCCGTCGGGGTCTTCTGGAGTAGCCGGCCGGGTCGACGTCGGTCAGCTACTGCCCCTGCGGCGATGGCCCACGAGGCGGCTTCACAGCCGTCGGTCAGGCAGGACCGGGAAGGCATCACGAAATTCCTCGACCCGCGTGAGATCGATGTCGACGCTCAGCACCTCTTCGCCATCGCCGGCCTGGGCGATCACCCGACCCGTTGGGTCGACCACCTGACTGTGCCCACCCATGTCGACGCCGCCGTGCCGTCCTGCGGTGTTCGCCTGGACCACGTACGCCTGATTTTCCAGCGCCCGGGCCCGGCCCAGCAGCTCCCAGTGGTCGCGCCGGGCAGCCGGCCACGCGGCCGGCACCACGAAGATCTCGGCACCCAGGTCGACCAGGGTGCGGAACAGCTCCGGGAAGCGGAGGTCGTAGCAGGTCGCGAGACCAGCCGTGCCCTGCGACAGCTCCATGGTCGTCGGCGTGTCGCCCGCCTCGAGGAGCTGCGGCTCGCCCTCTCCGAACCCGAACCGGTGGATCTTGCGGTACGCCGTGGTCAGCCTGCCGTCGCGGCCGAAGACGAGCGAGGTGTTCCACAGTCCGCGGCCCGAAGGTCCGGGTGGCTGACCCTCGGCGACCCGCTCGATCACGGAGCCGGCGTGCAGCACGCAGTCCAACTCCGCCGCCAGCTCACCCAGCGACAGCACCAGGTCGCCGTCCAGGCGGACGGCGTCACGCGCCCAGCTCTCAGGTGAGAACGCACCGTGCGCCCACAGCTCGGGCAGCACCACGAGATCGGCGCCGCGTTGCGCTCGCACCAGGGCGCTGACACGCTCCAGCCGCACGTCCGGGTCCTCCGCGTCGTCATAGGCGACTTGGAGGACCCGCACGCGGACCAGCCGGGACGAGGCCATCCTCACGCCCGCAGGGGAAGTGCCAGGGGCCGCAGCGGGGAGCCGGTGGCTCCGCGGAGCCGGATCGGCGCAGCGATCAGGGCGAACTCGTTGACGCCGTCCCTGGCGAGCTCTTCGAGGTTGCACAGCTCCATCATCGGAACACCCGCCTCGGCGAGAAAGTGACAGTGGCCGGGCAGCCAGTTGTCCTCGTGCTGCGAGGGTCCCACCTCGACGCACTCCTGGTCAGAGGCGATCACGCTGATGCCCTGGCCGGTGATCCATCGGGCCGCCTCCAGGCTGAGCCCCGGAGGGTTGCCCAGGACCTTGCTGCCCTCAGGCCAGTACCGCATGCGACCGGTCCGGATGAACGCGACGTCGCCCGCCTCGATGGTCAGACCCACACGCTCCAGGGCTGCCTGGCAGTCCTCGATGGTGATCGCGTAGGAGTCCGGGAGGCAGTCGACACCGTGCGTCGTGGCGACGTCGACAAGGACGCCCCGGGTGATCATCGGAGGGATCACCTCCGCCCCGCCCTTGTTCCAGTGCCGGCTGCCGAGGTGCTCTTCGGGAGTGAATCCGTTGTAGATCTTGCCGTCGACGCCGAAGTGGTTGAGCGCGTCGATGTGTGTCCCGGTGTGGGTGTACATGAAGATGACGTCGCCCGAGTAGCAGACGTGGCGGTTGACCTCCTCCCCCGCGCCGTTCAGGTTGTCGACCGCCGTACCGCCCGGGTGGTGGCTCATGTAGATCTGGTACGACGGGTCGCCGGCCGCCTGGAAGCTCGGCATGCCCACGAAGTAGTCGATGCTCAGGTCGTACACCGTCGAGGCGTCCGCCCGGGCGAGCACGTCGGCGCGCGTGACCTCGCTCAGGCTGTTCAGAGCACCGAGCTGGTCGTCGGGCCCGTAGGGACTCTGGCCGACCTTGATGTCGGCGCGGCGGGAGGGGGCCGTCTGCGTCACTGCTGAACCCTCACGAAGTCGACGACGGCCCGCTCCTTGAGCATGGGCAGCAGCTTCTGGACGAGGTCCCCGTGCTTCGGGTGGTTCGAGTAGTCGTCCAGGTCCTCCCACGTTTCGAAGTCGGAGATGAGGACGCCGTCCCACGGGTCGCCGTTGTCATTCGGCTCACCGGTGTGCGCGCCGATCTCCAGGTACTTGATCATGTCGACCTCGGCTGAGAAGTCATTGAGAAGCTGGATGACCTTGTCCCCGTCGTGACCGTCGGCCACCTTCCAGGTGAAGACATGGCGGATCATTTGTTCGTCCTTTCGTTCGCGTGGAGCGCTTGGGATTTGGGGTTTGGTTCTCGGTGGTGGGACTGCGCGTCCCGACGCCGCAGACGCGTCGTGCCGGGCGCGCACAGCACGAGCGCGCGCGGGGACATCAGCTCGACGTTGCGCCGAGCTGGTTCACCCGGGTGTTGTTCGCGTCGATCGGCGACGCGGCGGGTGCTGCGAGGTTCGGAAATGAACGACGTCAGACGATAGGGCGTGCCCTCATCTCACACCCGGAGCGGACGGCTCCCCTCCCATCACGTGTTGCCTTTGAGGAGGGAAGCGGCGAGCCGCGAGCGGAGCCGGTCGGCGACCACCGCCACCGCGAGGACGACTCCGAGGACGATCATCTCGTAGTACGACTCGATCCTGGCCAGGTTCATGCCGTTGGTGACGACGCCGATGAAGATCGCGCCCAACACCGCGTTCAAGACATTGCCCGAACCACCACGCAGGCTGACTCCCCCGATCACCGCGGCCGCGATCGTCTGGAGCGGTAGGTCGGCGCCGATGTTGGCCTCTCCCGTCTGGAGGCGAGCCGTGAGCAGCAGAGCGCCCACCGACACGAGCAGGCCGGATGTCACGTAGGCCAGGGCCATCGTCCGGCCGGGACTGATGCCCGAGAGCCGGGCCGCGTGCGGATTGGAGCCGACGGCGTAGATGCTCCGGCCCGGGGTCGTCCAGCGCAGGAGAGCCCACAGCGACAGCGCCGCTCCCGCGGCGATCCACACCGGCGTGGCGATCCCCCACCACGCCGAGTATCCGAACAGGTCGCTGAACTCCGGGGGCAGTCCGCTGACGGGAAGCCCACCGGTGACCTTGAGCGCAACTCCCGTGAACACTGAGGCGGTCGCCAGTGTCATGATGAACGGATTGATGTGCAGGAGGCCTACTCCGAGCGCGTTCACCGCGCCCGCCCCCACGCCGGTGAGCAGACCGACCAGGACACCGACGAGGATCGCCGTCGAGGGGCTCGAACCGGCGGCGAGCCGGTCCGCCATGGCGGTCGCACTGGCAACTGAGACCAGTGCGGTGATCGCCCCGACCGAGAGATCGAAGCCGCCCGCGACGAGGACGACGAACTGCGCGAGTACCACGATGGCGACAAAGGAGTACTGCCGCAATCCGGTTTGCAGGTTCTCCACCGTGAAGAAGGCGGGTGAGAGGCTGGAGAAGACAACGAGCGCGATCACCAGAAGAATGGGAAGCGCCCCGACGCTCACGAACAGTCGCGCTGCGACACCCGCGATGCCCAGGCGCTGCCCGGCCGGTCCGGGCTCCGCCTTCGTCGGGTCCGTCGCGCTCCCCCCGCTCAACAGTTGCGTCATCAGACTTTCGACTCCTTATCGTCCCAATGCATCATGTGCTGAAGGATCTGCTCCTCCTCGATAGCGCCACCCTCCAGGTGCGCCGTGATTCTTCCTTGCGAGAACACGTAGACCCGGTGGCACAGGTGCAGCACCTCAGGAAGGTCCGACGAGACAAGCAAGACGGCCGCACCTTCTTCCGCCATCTCGGTGATGCGCTGGTAGATCGCTACTCGCGCACCCACGTCGACTCCGACGGTCGGCTCGTCCAGGATCAGGGCCGAGCAGTCCGCCATCAGGGCACGACTCAAGAGGGCCTTCTGTTGATTGCCGCCGGAGTACGACTCTGCGGATCGCTCCGGATTCGGCGGGCTGAGCTTCATCTTGCGCAGGAGATCTGCCACCACGGCACGCTCACGGCGGCGACCGACGAACAGCCGCCACGTGGACAAGTGGCGCAACCATGGCAGGGAGACCGACTCCCGCAGTGGCCGGTTGAGCAGCAAACCCTCGACCTTGCGGTCCGGTGGCAGATAGACGACCCGCTTACTCAGGCACTTGGCGATGGACGACCCCGCGATCTCCTGGCCGTCCAGCTGGATCGAACCGGACTCCAGGCGCTCGATGCCCGCGCACGCCCTCGCGGCGTGGGATTTGCCCGACCCCATCAGCCCGGCAAAACCCACGATCTCCCCCGAGCGCACTTCGAAGCTCGCTTCTCGAACTGCCTGGTCCTGGGTGGTGAGCCCGACAGCGCTCAACACCGGCACCACGCCGGCAGTCGGAAGCGCGGGATAGATCTGCTCCATCTGCCGACCGGTCATCAGCCGGATCAACTCATCGGCCGGCGTGCTCCCGTCCACGGTGGTGACGTACCTCCCGTCGCGCAGGACGGTGATGCGGTCCGCCAGTCGTTCGATCTCACTCATCCGATGGGTCACGTACACGATGCCGACCCCTCGGGTCTTGAGATCGTCGACCACCGCGTAGAGCTGGCCACATTCACTGTCGTTGAGTGAAGCGGTCGGCTCATCCAGGATGAGCACCTTCAAGTCGGCACGATATGCCTTGGCGATCTCCACCATCTGCTGCTCGGCGCGCGTGAGGGAGGCGACCACGGCGTCGAGCCGAATGTCGAAGCCGAACTCGGCGAGTCGCGCACGTGCGAGCTTCTCGGCGGCTGCCCGGTTGACTATCCCGAGTCGCGATGGCTGCTCGCCGAGAACGAGATTCTCCGCCACCGACAAGGTCTCCGCCAGGGAGAACTCCTGGAACACGGCGCTGACACCGCACTTGCGGGCGTCGGCGACGCCGTGCAGTACCACCTCGACGCCGTCGACGCGCATCGTTCCGGACCCAGCAGCGGAGGCACCCGACATGATGGAGATCAAGGTCGACTTTCCGGCGCCGTTCTCACCGAACAGCACGTGCGTTTCGCCAGGACGAAGATCGAAGTCGACGGAGTCAAGAGCGACGACCCCTGGGTACTTCTTCGTGATCCCGCTCATCTCGAGCACGGATTCATTCCGGGACATGTGTCTACCTCCCCTCAGTGGTCAATACCGACGTGGTCAGACGTCAGCTCCTGAACTCGGTGTCCCAGCTGTCGGGTGCGAGCGTCGTGGTCGAGTCCCAGCTCTCGAGCTGCTCCTTGTCGATCACCTCGAGCGGCGGCGCCACGTGGACGTCGAAGTCCTTGCCCTCGAGCGCGCGGACTGCGAGGTCCGTAGCGATCCGGGCGGTCAGCACAGCGGGGTCGGCGGCGGACGCGAGAACGGTGCCGGCTTCGATGCCGTCATAGGTTCCGGGCGTCATGTAGTACGACAGGACGCCGATGTCCTCGGTCAGACCCGCGTCACGCAGGACGGGGCCGGCCGCTTCGGCGGTCACCGCGTTGCCGGCAATGAAGTCGACATCGGGGTTCGCAGCCAGGATGTCCTCCACCAAGGTGGTCTGGGTCTGCTTGTCGGTGTTCCCCCACTGGGTGTTGACGACCGTGACGTTCGTCCCCTCGAGAGCCGCCGTGAACCCCTTGTTCGCCTCCTCAGCGAAGCCGGCGCCCTTCGGACCCGGCAGCCAGCCGACCGTGACCTCCTCGCCGTCCGTCGCCTCGACGAGGTACTCGGCCGTCCGCGTTGCGATCTCGCTGTAGGAGATGAGGGACTGGGCAGTGATGTCGGGCGAGCTGACGCCGTTGATGAAGTCGATCACGACCTTCCCTTCCGACTTGAGCCGCTCGATCGTGGGGTTCAGGCCTTCGGTCGAGATCGCGCCGATGATGACGGCGTCACTGTCCTGCGCGCAGTTCTCGATCTGGGCGATCTGCTGGGACAGGTTCTCGTAGCCGCCTGCCTCGACGACAGTCATGTCGACGCCCATGTCGCGCGCCTGCTGGATCACTCCGTAGTCGGCCGCCAGCCAGTACGCGTCGGCGAGGTGGGGAAATGCTGCGCAGATCTTCCACTCCTTGGTCACCTCGTCCTTGCCGAGGGGCGTGTAGTCGGCCTCCGTGCTCTCGGCCTCGAAGCCGGGCTCGGGCCAGACGGTGGCCGTGACGGGGTACCAGGTCACCGGCTCGCTGTCAGCCTGAGCCGTGTCGGAATCGGACGAGCCGCCGCAGGCAGCGAGGGCGAACACGGGGATCGCAGCGACTGCCAGGCCGAGGGACTTGATGTGCACGTTGGAACTCCTAAGTGGGTGTCTTGACATGAGCGGTCCGTTCTACTGAGACGCCCGAGCGGCGAGGATAAGGGTTTGTCCTGAATCCCAGTACAGATGGGGTCAGAGCGCGCCCGCGTCGCGAAGTCCTTGGTTGGGAGGCAGAGGGTGCACACCTCGGCGGTGGTCGATCTCGGAAAGACGCCGTCGCGCCATTGCGTAAACCTAGGTGCCGAGGTCAACTCGGATCCGCGGTGGCGGCAATCCACGTTGACGGTCAGGTCCTCCGGCGATCAACGCACCGACGATCATCCGTCGTGCCGCCACCTCCTGGCGGCAGCCCCTGAGGGCGACGATGACGGGTTGGTGATGCGGCTGCTGCGTGACGACCGAGCTCGCACGTCGCTCGAGATGAACCGCCGGCCCACGATGCTGGCCATCTGCTCGACGATCACGTCGCACCTCACCATTCTCTCGTCGTCTTGAGGGCGAGACTTCGCTCTCCTTGGCGGCGATAACAACCAGGTCTTGGCCACGCAGCGAAGGTACAGGGGGTGGAGTGTCGCGCGGCATCCTGCGATTGAAGGATGCCCGAGACTTGTTTCGGAACTGTTCCAGGCGTCGCCGGTGTCGATCTCGCGCGCCGAGAACCATCCCGAAATGACAAACACCCGGACCTGCTGTCGCAGGTCCGGGTGTCGCCGATGTCCAGAGACATCACATCGGTCGGGCTGACAGGATTTGAACCTGCGACCCCTTGTCCCTGACCACACCTCACGGCGGGCACGGCGAATTTTGCGCAATTAGGCTGTGACCTGCACCTTCACCTCTAGAACACGTCGCCCTCTTGCGACTTTGGGTCGACGTTCGACGCCATTGGACAGAATAAACGGGGAATAAGTGCGGCACGCTCAAGCGAACGAGCTCCGCCAGTGCGCCGACGAGCAGCCCTTCTGAAACGGGCTGACAACTCGGGCACCGTGCTGGAGCGGGAAGCAGCGCCCATCTCGGCCTCCCGCCACCTCTCCCTTCCGTGGCGTACGGAAAGCGCGACGAGCGCACGGTGGGGAGAAGCACTCCGTCGGGTCACCCGGTTCTTGAAACGCTGACCCCGGGCAAGGGGCTCGAGCAGTTGGTCGGCGTCAGCGCGCCTGTCGACTGATTGAGCGTGAGCCGGAGGACCGAGCCGTTCTGAGGGAGAGGCACCCCGGCCGCCTCGACGATGAGATCGCCGTGGGTGACCACGACGACCGGTCCACGGACGCCTCGCAGAGCGGCGAGCAGCGTCGCCCAGCGCTGGCGTACGTCGAGGAGTGACTCGCCGCCTGGCACTCGTTCGTGCTCGGGCAGGGAACGCGTCGCCCGGATGGCTTCGGCACTGTCGCTGCCTTGCCAGGTTCCGTAGTGACGCTCGCGCAGCAACAGGTCAATCTCCGGTTCGAGCCGCAGCGTCGTGCCGATGATGGCTGCGGTCTGCCGCGCCCGGACGAGGTCCGAGGTCAGCAACCGTTCTGCCCCTCGTGCGAGCAGCTGGGCTCCGGCTTCGACAGCCTGGCGGCGACCGCGCTCGGTCAGCTCCGGGGAGACGGTTTGGCCCTGCATGCGCCCGGCCGCGTTCCAGGTCGACTCCCCGTGTCGGACCAGCAACAGCTCCGTCATGGCGCCGTGCGGCCGATCCCCTGGCGTAGCTTGAGTCCGCTGATCAGCATGGCGGCCGCCAACGATGCTCCGACGCCCTCCCCGGCCCGGAGGCGCAGGTCGAGCAACGGCTCGAGACCCAGGTGCTCCAGGACGGCAGCGTGTGCGCGTTCGCGGCTGCGCTGGCCGGCTACGAGGTACGCCGCAGCACCGGGCTCGATGCGCACGGCGACCAGCGCCGCGACGCTCGTGGCGAGGCCATCCAGGACGCTGACCGCTCCGGTCGACGCGGCGCCGAGCACGGCGCCCGCGAGGACGCAGAACTCCGGTCCGCCGACGGCGGCCAGCACCTGCTCAGGGAGGAGCCGGCCCTCTCCGCTCCCTGCACGCATCCGCGCCACCGCGGCCTCCACGACTTCGGTCTTGCGCCGCACCATCGTGGTGTCCGCGCCTGCCCCGAGCCCCACCACCTCGGCGGCCGACAGGTCGAGCAGCGCCGCTGCAAGAGCCGCGGCCACGGTGGTGTTGCCGATGCCGACCTCTCCGAGGGCCACCAGACGGTGCTCCTGTCCTGCATCTGCCCCGAGTCGTCGGCCACGCTCGATCAGGCGTGTGACCTGTTCGGCGGTGAGGGCGTCGGTTGTCACGAGGTCACCGGTCGCCGAACCCGCGTCGACCACCTCGAAGTCGAGGCCGGCGGCTGCCGCGGCGACCGCACCGGCGGACTCCCCGACGTGGCTGGCCGCGAGCACGTCCTCGGTCACCGAGTCGCGGTAGGCGGAGACGCCGTGGCCGGTCACCGGGTGCCGTCCGGCCACCAGCAGCAACCGGCCTGTGGGGGTGTCGTGCGCTCGTCCCTGCATCGCGGCCTCGACCCGGTCGACGTAGCGGTCCAGCACGCCGAGGGATCCCGGCGGCGAGAGCAGCACGTCGGCCTGGTCCCGGGCTCCCACCACGGCGTCGTTCTGCGGGGCCCGCAGGTGTGAGGGCGGTGCCGGCGTGGTCTCGCTCCACCGCTCGGCGAAGATCACGTCCTCGACCGGCTGACGCCGCGACCAGCCTGCCCGCTCCAGTCCCGGGGCCGGCGGCCGCTCGTCGGGCCATCCCAGGCAGAGCCAGCCCAGCGTGACCACTCCGTCGGGCACGCCGATCAGACCCTCGAGGTCCTGCTGCTCGAACAGGGTGACCCAGCCGACGCCCAGGCCCTCGGCGCGCGCGGCCAGCCAGAGGTTCTGGATGGCGCATGCGCACGACCACACATCGGCTTCGGGGAAGGTCGCCCGGCCGAGCACCCCCGCAGCCGCCGTACGCCGGTCGCAGGCGACGACCACGCCGAGCGGAGCCTCGCGGATGCCTTCGAGCTGCAGGTCGAGCAACCGCCGGCCCGCCTCGGGGTCCATCTGGCGGGCCTGACGCAGCCGCTGCTGGTCGGCCATCCGGGCGGCCCGGTCCCGGGTGGCCGGATCGGAGACCACGATGAACCGCCAGGGCTGGCTGTGCCCGACCGACGGCGCCATGTGTGCAGCCGCCAGCACCCGGCGCACCGTCTCCGGGTCGACCGGGTCGGGCCGGAAGCGGCGTACGTCTCGACGGGCAGCGACGACGTCGTAGAACGTCTCCCGGGCGGTCTGCGGAAAGGCCCAGCCCTCGACCTCGGCGGCCCGCTCGGCCGCCGAGGTCTGGTCACCGAGGAGGGGTACCGGGCGGTTCCAGGTCATGGGGCGCGAGTCTAGGCAGGTTCCTCGACGTAGATCGATGAGCCCAGTTCCAGGAACTGGGTGGACTTCTCCTCCATGCCGGCGGCCACGTAGTCGCGGACGTCCTGGCTGATCCGCATGGAGCAGAACTTCGGCCCACACATGGAGCAGAAGTGGGCGGTCTTGCTCGCCTCGGCCGGCAGCGTCTCGTCGTGGAAGGACTCCGCCGTGTGCGGGTCCAGCGACAGCGCGAACTGGTCGTGCCAGCGGAACTCGAAGCGCGCCTTCGACAGTGCGTCGTCCCAGTCACGCGCGCCCGGGTGACCCTTCGCGATGTCCGCGGCATGGGCGGAGAGCTTGTAGGTGATCACGCCGGTCTTCACGTCGTCGCGGTTCGGCAGGCCCAGGTGCTCCTTGGGAGTGACGTAGCAGAGCATGGCGGTGCCGTGCATGGCGATCGCCGCCGCACCGATCGCCGAGGTGATGTGGTCGTAGCCCGGAGCGATGTCAGTGGCCAGCGGGCCGAGGGTGTAGAAGGGCGCGCCGTGGCACCAGTCCTGCTGCAGGACGACGTTCTCCTCCACCAGGTTGAGAGGCACGTGGCCGGGGCCCTCCACCATCACCTGCACGTCGTGCTCCCAGGCCCGCTCGGTCAGCTCGGCCAGCGTGCGCAGCTCGGAGAGCTGGGCCTCGTCGTTCGCGTCCGCGGTGCACCCGGGGCGCAGTCCGTCACCGAGGGAGAACGAGACGTCGTAGCGCGCGAAGATCTCGCACAGCTCGTCGAAGTGGGTGTAGAGGAAGTTCTCCTGGTGGTGGGCCAGGCACCAGCCCGCCATGATCGCGCCGCCACGCGAGACGATCCCGGTGATCCGCTGGGCGGTGAGCGGCACGTAGCGAAGCAGGACGCCGGCGTGCACGGTCATGTAGTCGACGCCCTGCTCGCACTGCTCGATCACGGTGTCGCGGTAGATCTCCCACGTCATCCGGGACGCGTCGCCGTCGACCTTCTCCAGGGCCTGGTAGATCGGAACGGTGCCGATCGGGACCGGGGAGTTGCGCACAATCCACTCTCGGGTGGTGTGGATGTCGTCGCCGGTGGACAGGTCCATCACGGTGTCGGCACCCCAGGTCACCGCCCAGGTCATCTTGTCGACCTCCTCGGCGATCGAGCTCGTCACCGCAGAGTTGCCGATGTTGGCGTTGACCTTCACCAGGAAGCGCTTGCCGATGATCATCGGCTCGGCCTCGGGGTGGTTGACGTTGGCCGGGATGATCGCGCGTCCGGCCGCGACCTCGCTGCGGACGAGTTCGACGTCCATCCCCTCGCGGATCGCGACGTACTGCATCTCCGGGGTGACCACACCGCGGCGGGCGTAGTGCATCTGGGTGACGTTGCGGCCCGGCTGCGAACGGCGCGGTCGTGCCCGGTGCCCGCGCCACTGCTCGCGGGCCTCACCGCGACGCACGGCCGCCTTGCCGTTGTCGAGCAACTGGGCCTCGCGGCCGTCGTACTCCTCGGTGTCGCCGCGCTCCGCGACCCAGCCGGCGCGCAGGGGCGGCAGACCGACCTCGGGGTCGCTGCCGGGGCCGGCGGTGGCGTAGCGGTCGAAGGTCTCGCCGTTGGTGAGCGCGACGCGGGTGAACGGCACGGCGATGTCGTCGCGCGGTCCGGTGCGGTGGACGGTGCTGTGCGAGGGGTGGATGTGCATCAGTTCTCCTCTTGGGGGTGGGTGAAGACGTGGGCGACCGGACCGCGACCGCGGCCGAGCACCCAGGGAGCAGAGTGGGCGAGCGCCTCGGCCACGAAGGCCTGCGCGTGCCGGGCAGCGGTCTCGAGGTCAAGGCCGCGGGCGAGGTGGACGGCGAGGGCCGCGCTGTAGGTGCAGCCGGTGCCGTGGTCGTTGGTCGTCTCGACGGAGGGATGCTCGAGCACGGTGACGGCGCCGTCCCGGACGACCAGGTCGCGACAGGTGCCGCTCCCGGCCTCGCCGCCCGTCAGCACCACGGCCGGCCCGAGGGCGTGCACCGTGAGCGCCAGCTCTTCGGGATCGGTGTCTCGTGGCAGCCCGGTCAGCGCGGCTGCCTCGTCGCGGTTGGGAGTGACGACGTCCGCGCGCGGCAGCAGAACCTCGCGGTACGCCCGGACGAGCGCCTCATCGCCCAGGACGGCGCCGCTGGTCGCGACGAGCACCGGGTCGACCACGAGCGGGAGGGATCCGGCGAGCAGGTCGGCGACGACGTGGGCGACCTCGGCGGAGCCGAGCATCCCGGTCTTCGCGGCGGCCACGGGAAGGTCGTCGAGCACCGACCGGATCTGGACGCGCACGTCGCCGGCGGCCATCGGGACGACGCGGTGCACGCCGGTGGTGTCCTGCGCCGTGACGGCCGTGACCGCGCAGGTGCCGTGGACGCCGAGCGCGGCGAAGGTGGCCAGGTCGGCGGCGAGACCGGCGGCGCCGCCGGAGTCGGTGCCGGCGACGCTGAGCACCACGAGCGGGGTGGCCGTCACTGCTCCCCCAGCTCGGCGAGCAGCGCGGAGACGACGGCGGCCGGGTCGTGGGCCCTCATCACGGCGCCCATCACCGCGACGCCGTGGGCGCCGGCCGAGCGCAGCCGGGCCGTTGCCTCGGCGGAGACGCCGCCGAGCGCCAGCACCGGCAGGCCGTCGGCGGCCTCGACGGCACGGCGCACTCCCCCGGCGCCGAGCGCCGGACCGTAGCCCGGCTTGGAGGCCGTGGGTGCGACCGGCGAGATCGTCACGTAGGCCGCACCCTCCTCGGCGGCCCGCGCGACAGCGGCCTCGTCGTGGCAGGACCGGCCGTGCGGCGGCTCCGCCGGTGCCGGGGCGGCCTGGTGGGCGGCGAGGTGCAGACCGGCCGCGCCGGGCAGGAGGGTGCGCGCCGAGATGACCTGCACGTGAGCCGCCAGCTCGTCCGCGAGGGCGGCACGCGCCGGCTCGTCCAGGTCGAGCTCGCGCAGCACGACCGTCGTCGCGCCGGCCGCCGCGCACGAGGCGAGGGTCTCGACCAGGCCACGTCCCGGGAGCAGCTGCCCGCGGTCGGTGAGCAGGAGCAGCCTCGGCACCCTCACCGCCCCACCCGCCCACGCATAGGGCTCGAGGCCCGCGCCGTCTCCCGGCGCGGAATCCGCCCGGCCCGGCGGGCGAGCTGGCCCGACTCAACGGCCAGGCTCATCGCGCGCGCCATCGCGACCGGTTCCTCGGCGCGGGTGACCGCGGTCGCCACGAGCACTGCGTCGCAGCCGAGCTCCATCGCGTGCGCCGCCTCGCTGGCGGTGCCGATCCCCGCGTCCAGGACGACCGGGACGTCCACCGCCGCCCGCACCGCCTCGATCGTGTGCGGGTCCGCGATCCCGCGTCCCGAGCCGATCGGGGAGCCCAGCGGCATCACCGCGGCACAGCCGACGTCGACCAGCCGGCGGGCGACGACCGGGTCTCCGGTCGTGTAGGGCAGCACCGTGAAGCCGCGAGCCACCAGCGTCTCCGCGGCCTCGACCAGCTCGACGACGTCGGGCAGCAGGCTGACCTCGTCGCCGATCACCTCGAGCTTGACCCAGTCGGTGCCGAGCGCCTCCCGGGCGAGCTCGGCGGTCAGCACCGCCTCCTGGGCGCCGAGGCAGCCGGCGGTGTTGGGCAGCACCCGGACGCCGAGGTCGCGCAGGGTGGCCAGCAGGCTGCCCGTCCCGGTGTCGGAGGTACGCCGGACCGAGACCGTCACCAGACCGGGGCGCGCCGCCTCAATCACGCGACGCACGGTCTCCAGGCTGGTCAGTCCGCCTGTGCCCAGCCACAACGGGGCGAGCTGCACGCCCGCGACCTCGAGCATCTCCACGCCGCTCACCCGCCCTGGTGGGCGGTGACGACCTCGACCAGGTCACCCTCGCGCAGCGGGGTGGCCGGCCACTCGGCGGCCCGCACGACGCTGCCGTTGAGGGCGACAGCGACGCCGCGGGGGTCGGGGGCCACCGTCTCCAGCAGGCCGGTCAGCGCGGTGCCCTCGGGCAGCTCGTGCGGTCGTCCGTTCACGCTCAGGCGCATGGTTCCTCATTCCGATCCGTGTCGCGGTCTGTGTCGCGGTCCGTGTCTTTGGGGCGGTCGAAGCGCTGGGGGTCGAACGCCTGCGCCGCCGGCGGCACCGCGAGGCCGTCGACGTGGGCGCGCACGGTCGCCGCGGTGACCGGCGCGAGCAGCACGCCGCCCCGGTGATGTCCACCGGCGAGCAGCAGCCGGGCGCTTCCCGTGCCTGACAACGGTCCGAGCAGCGGACCGTTGTCGGGGCTGCCGGGCCGGTCCCGGGCGACCACCTCGAGAAGCTCGGCGGTGGCGAGTCCGGGCACCAAGGCGCGCGCGGTCTCGAGCAGCCGGGCCACCCCGCCGAGCGTCGGCAGCGGGTCGCCGTCGCCGGCCGGGTGCTCGTCCTCGGTCGCGCCGATCAGCAGCTCCCCGTGCGCGCGAGGCACGACGTAGACCCGCTCCCCGTGGACGCGGGCCCGCAGCACCCGGACCGGGCCCGGCCTGGACCGCACCCGGACCGCCTCGCCGCGCACCGGGCGCACGTGCGGCATCCCGGTCGCGCCGGTGGCGAGCACCACCACGTCCGCTCGCAGACGGGAGCCGTCGTCCAGGACCACGCCGTCGGGCTCGGGTGTCGCTCGGGCACGAACCACCCGGTCACCCAGCACCGCGAGCAGCGCGTCGCCGACCCGCCGCGGGTTGACGTGGCGGTCGTCGGGCAGCAGCGCCCCGCCGACGACGCGCCCCGAGAGCATCGGCTCGGCCGCTCGCAGGGCGCGCCGGTCGAGCTCCTCCACCCGCACCCCGCTGGCGTCCAGCAGCCCGCAGGCACGGTGCACCTCGGCGAGGTCGTCGCGGTCGGCGGCGACGAGCACGGTGCCGGTCGAGCGCAGGTCGAGGTGGTGCCCCGACCGTTCCTCCAGCGAGGCCGCGAAGGCCGGCCACCTCTCGAGCGAGTCGATCCCCAGCCGCAGCAGGGCCTCCTCGCCGAACCACGCCTCGCCACCTGGCGCGAGCATCCCCGCGGCGGCGTACGTCGAACCGCCGCCGGGTCTGGGGTCGCAGACGGTCACGTCGTGCCCGGCCCGGACCAGCTCGTCGGCGCAGGCCAGCCCGATCACCCCGCCACCGACGACCACCACCCGGAGCCCGGGCGTCACCGGGCTCACGACGTGTGGACGAGCTCGGCGATCTCCCGGGCCGCGCCGGGTGGGTCGGGGTCCTTCCAGACGGCGGCGACCACGGCGACGCCATGGGCACCGGAGGTCATCACGTCGCGCACCCGCGCGGCGGTGATCCCCCCGATCGCGATCGCCGGGATCTCCCGTGCGGTCGCGGCGAGCACGTCGAGACCGAGGGGGTCAGGCAACCCGTCCTTGGTCGAGGTGGCGTGCACCGGACCCACCCCGGCGTAATCGGCGCCCTCGGCCCGCGCCGCGATCGCGTGCTCCGGACCACGGCAGGTGGCACCGACCAGGAAGTCCACCGGGGCGAGCGCCCGCGCGTCCGCCACGGACAAGTCGTTCCGGCCGAGATGCACCCCGTGCGCCCCGGCGGCGAGGGCGACGTCGAGGCGGTCGTTGACGATCACCCGCGTCCCCCGTGGCGCGAGCTCGGCCAGCAGCTCACGCGTCCAGGCGACGACCTCACGGTCACTGGCCCGCTTCGCACGGACCTGGACGGCGTCGACGCGCGGAGTGCCGACGGCGCCCTCGCCAACGACGGCGAGCAGGCGCGTCAACGCGTCCCGATCGAGGGGTCCGAAATCGGTGATCAGGTGGAACCGTGGCAACACGTCGATCTCACTTCCTTCGCCGGCATGATCCGGAGCAGGTTCGACGGTCGGGGCGGCATCAGCCCCATCTCAGCCCGATGCATCGGGCTCCCGTGTGGATGCGGAGGACACTAGCACCGGACCGGTCCGTGCCCACGGGTGTCGTCCGCGCGTGGGTGTTGGTAGCGTGCCGGACGCCAGTCAACCTCCCGTGGTCCGCCGCGGGGGCGCAGGGAACCCGGTGCGAATCCGGGACTGACGCGCAGCGGTAAGGGTGACGGGCGGGGCCCTGTCTCACGACAGCCACTGGACCGCGAGGTCCGGGAAGGCGTCCCGCACCGAGTGATCCCGAGTCCGAAGACCTGCTGGCCCTTGCGGCAACAGCCGCGAGGTCACTCGAGGACCCCGCGCACGGGTCCCTGACCTCAGAGGACCATCGGTGCCCCTCCCACCCGTTCGACTCCGCCGTGACCGGTGCCCCGGCGTGCTCCGCCCCTGGCCCGCCGACGACGGCGCACTGATTCGCCTGCGTCTGGCCGGCGGCCACCTCCCAGCCGGATCCCTTGAGATCCTCGCGCAGGTGGCGCACGACCACGGCGACGGGCAGGTCCACCTCACGAGGCGTGCCAACCTGCAGCTGCGCGCGCTGCCGTTCGTCGACGGCCGGCTTCCTGACGAGGTGGTGGACGCCGTCGTGCGGACCGGCCTGCTCCCCTCGCGCAGCCACGAGCTCGCTCGCAACCTGATGTGCTCCCCGCTCACCGGGATCTCCGGAGGTCGGGCCGACCTGCGGCCGGTGGTCCGTGAGCTCGACGAGCGCCTCTGTGCCTCACCTGGACTGGCCGCACTGCCGGGCCGCTTCCTGTTCGTGCTCGACGACGGCCGGGGCGACCTCGTCGACCGCGAGGGCGACCTCGGTGCCGTGGTCCTCGACGCGGACACCGCCCAGCTCAGGGTCGGCGCGGGCTGGGGTGCGGTCGTCCCACTGCCCGACGTCGCCGAGGAGTTGGTCCAGCTGGCCCACCGCTTCCTGCTCGAGCGCGGCCACGACGAGACGGCCGCCTGGCATGTCGCCGAGCTCGAGTCCCCGCTGGCGCCTCCCGCACCAGGCGACGCCCGAGTACCCGCCGCCTCCAGCATCCCGTCGTACGACGGAGTGCTGCACGTGCCCGTCCCGGACGGCGTACTCACGCCCGACCTCGTCGGCGAGCTGATCGCACCTGGCCGTGACCTGGTGGTCACCCCGTGGCACGGCTTGGTGGTGGCGCCATGACTGGCTCGATCCAGGGACCGGCCCGACCGGCCCGACCGGCCCGCCATTACGCCTACGTCGACCAGGGGTCGGCGATCTACGCCGAATCGTTCGCCACGATCCGCCGCGAGACCCGGCTGGACGCGCTGCCCCCCGGGGCCGAGTCGGTGGCGGTGCGGATGGTCCACGGCACCGGACAGGTCGACCTGGTGGACGATCTCGTCATGCACCCGCGTCTGGTGCCTGCGGCGCGGACCGCGCTGGAGGCGGGAGCGCCGATCCTCACCGACGCCCACATGGTCGCCTCGGGGGTCACCCGCGCTCGACTCCCCCGCGACAACGACGTGGTCTGTCTGCTCCAGGACGCGCGCGTGCCCGACCTCGCGCGGCGGTGGGGCACCACGCGATCGGCCGCCGCGGTCTCGCTGTGGGTGCCGTTCCTCGAGGGTGCGGTCGTGGCAATCGGCAACGCTCCCACGGCGTTGTTCCACCTGCTGGAGCTGCTCGTCGAGGGGGCTCCTCGGCCCGCTGCGGTGATCGGCTGCCCGGTCGGCTTCATCGGCGCCGCGGAATCCAAGCAGGCGTTGGAGTCCTTCGCGGACGACCACGGCATCGACGTCCCCTTCCTCACCGTGCGGGGCCGCCGCGGCGGCTCGGCCATGACCGCCTCGGCGCTCAACGCGCTGGCCCAGGAGCAGGAATGACCACGCCAACCGGACACTTCTACGGCGTCGGGCTCGGCCCCGGCGACCCCGAGCTGATCACCATCAAGGCCGCGCGGCTGGTCGCCTCTGCCGACGTCGTCGCCTACCACGCGGGCGTCGGCAAGCAGTCCAACGCGCGCCGCATCGCCGCCGACCTGATCCCAGCAGACGCGCTCGAGGAGGAGCTGCGCTACCCAGTCACGACGGGCGCGACGGCCCACCCGGGGGGCTACGCCGGGGCGATCGCGGAGTTCTACGAGGAGTCGGCCGCCCGGCTCGCCACCCACCTCGAGGCCGGACGGACCGTCGTGCTGCTCGCCGAGGGGGATCCGCTGTTCTACGGGTCGTTCATGTACATGCATGACCGGCTCGCCGACCGCTTCCCCACCGAGGTCGTCCCCGGGGTCCCGGCCTTCGCGGCCGCCACCGCCGCCGTCGCCTCGCCCCTGGTCCGCCAGACCGATGTGCTCACGATTCTGCCGGGCACGCTACCCGAGCCGGAGCTCGCGCGCCGGCTGGCCGACACCGACGGTGCGATCATCATGAAACTCGGTCGCACGTTCCCGGCCGTGCGCTCGGCGCTGGAGCAGGCAGGCCGGCTCGAGCACGCGCTCTACGTCGAGCGGGCCTCGATGCCGGCAGAGCGCTGGCTGCCGGTGTCGGAGGTGGATCCTTCCTCGGTGCCTTACTTCTCGTTGATCGTGGTCACCGGTGACAGCCGCCATGCGGAGCCGACCGATCGACGCGCAACGGTGCCGGCGACGGTCGCCGGCTCGACCCCCGGCGAACTCCTTGTCGTCGGGCTCGGCCCGGGGCCGGACGCATGGACCACCCCGGAGGTAACCGAGGCGCTCGCGTCCGTCGACCACGTCGTGGGCTACGCGCCCTACGTCAACCGCGTCCCCCAGCGCGCGGGGCTGACCCGGCATGCCTCCGGCAACACCGTCGAGCTCGACCGCTCCCGGCTCGCTCTGGACCTGGCCCGTGCCGGAGAGAAGGTCGCGGTTGTCTCCGGCGGCGACGCGGGGGTCTTCGGGATGGCGGCGGCGGTGCTCGAGGCTGCCGAGGATCCGGCGTACGCCGACGTGGCCGTGCGCGTCCTGCCCGGGATGAGCGCCGTGCAGGCCGTCGCGGCGAGGGCTGGCGCCCCGATCGGCGGTGACTTCGCGGTGATGAGCCTCTCTGACCGACTCAAGCCGTGGTGGGTGATCGAGCGGCGGCTGCGCGCGGTGGCCGCGGCCGATCTGGTGCTGGCGATCTACAACCCCGCCTCGCGCTCACGGACCAGCCAGGTCGTGGAGGCGCAGAAGGTGCTCCTCGAACACCTGCCCACCGACACCGTGGTCGTGATCGGCCGCGACGTCGGCCGGGGCGAGGAGTCGCTCGAGGTCACCACGTTGTCCGGTCTCGACGCCGCCTCGATCGACATGAAGTGCCTGCTGATCATCGGCTCGTCCGGCACCCGGCGGTCGGCGTCCGGGGCGGTGTGGACCTCGCGCTCGACCCCCACCGCCGAGGACCCCTTCGCTCAGCCCAGCGACGAGCGATCACGTGCCGGGTCGTAGAGGAACGACTCCCCGCCATCGCTCGGGTCCAGCGCCCGCCCGACCAGGATCACCGCGGCCTGCCGGAGGCCCGCGTCCTCCACCTGGTCGGCGATGTCGGCGACGGTGCCACGCAGCACCTGCTCGTCGGGCTGGCTGGCGCGGTGGACGACGATCACCGGGCAGTCGGGGCCGTAGTCGCCCACGAGCTCGGCCATCGTCTCGCGCGTCCGGGTGATCGCGAGGTGCAGCGCAAGAGTGGCACGCGTGGCGGCGAAGCCGGCCAACGCCTCGCTCTCGGGCATCGCGGTGGAGCGGGCCTGGGCACGGGTCAGGACGACCGACTGGGCCACGAGCGGGACGGTCAGCTCGCGACCGACGAGGGCAGCCGCGGCGGCGTACGCCGGCACGCCGGGCGTGACGTCCCATGGCACGCCGGCGGCCTCGAGTCGCCGAGTCTGCTCGGCGACCGCGGAGTAGAGCGAGGGGTCACCCGAGACGAGGCGGACGACGTCGCGCCCGGTCGCGTGGGAGTCGACCAGCTCGCCGATGATCTGGTCGAGGTCGAGCGCCTGGGTGTCGACCAGCCGCGCCTCGGCGCGGCAATGGCCGAGCACCTCGGCGTCGAGGTAGGTGCCCGGATAGAGCACCACGTCGGCGGCACTCAGCATGGCGGCCGCGCGGAGGGTGATCAGGTCGGCGGCACCGGGGCCGGCGCCGACGAAGTGGATGGTCACGACTGCTCCTTGACGTAGGCCCACTGGATCACGGCCCGGGCGGGCGTCCAACCGGTGAAAGTGCCGATCGGCTCGGCGTGCTCGACCGCGATGCGGGTCAGCTCGCCGCTGTGCTCGGAGTGCAGCCGCACCAGCAGCTGCTCGGTCTCCAGAGTGACGCCGTGCACCACAAGCCGGCCGCGCTCGTGCAGAGCTGCGAGGCACGTGTCGACCACACGGGCGCGAGTGGCACCGCCGCCGACGAAGACCGCGTCGGGCGCGGGCAGCCCGGTCAGGGCGTCGGGGGCACGGCCGTGCACGACCTCGAGATCGGGGACGCCCAGCGCACCGGCGTTGCGGGCGATCCGCCCGGCCCGCTCGCTGTCGGACTCCACGCCGATAGCGCGGCACGACGGATGCGCCCGCATCCACTCGATGCCGACCGACCCGGCGCCTGCACCGACGTCCCAGAGCAGCTGGCCCGGGACGGGCGCGAGGCGGGAGAGTGCCGACGCGCGGAGGTCGCGCTTGGTGAGCTGGCCGTCGTGCTCGTACGCCGAGTCGGGCAGACCGGGCGACCACGAGGCAAGACCCTGACCGACCACCTCGAGCGCGATCACGTTCAGGCGGGAGACCTCGCCCTCCCAGCCATCGGCCACGCCGTCGACGCGCGTCTCGTCCCCGCCCAGGTCGCCGAGCACGCTGATCCGGCTGGCGGCGTACCCGTGCTCGACCAACAGACGCGCGACCACAGCGGGGGTGGTTTCGTCGGCGGAGAGCACGAGCACGCGTCGGCCTGGGGCGAGCGCGCGCAGCAGCAGCCGCGGGTCGCGTCCGACCAGGCTGACGACGTCGTGGTCCTCCGCGGCCCAGCGCATCCGGGCGCGGGCCAGCGCCACCGAGGAGACGGTCGGCTCGACGTGCACCGCATCGGCGCCGAACAGCTCGACCAGCGTCGAGCCAATGCCGCTCACCAGCGGGTCACCGGAGGCGAGCGCGACGACGTCCAGGTCGGCGTACCTCGCCATCAGGCCGGGAAGACCGTCGCGCAGCGGGCTCGGCCAGACTTCCCGCGCCTGGTCGGAGACGTCCGGCAGCAGGGCGAGGTGACGACGTCCGCCGAGCACCACCGCGGCGCCTTCCACCATCGTGCGCAGGCGATCCGGCACCCCGGCCCACCCGTCGGCGCCGAGGCCGACGACGGTGATCCGCGGACGGCCGTTGGAGGTCATAGGGCCAGACGCTATCGTGACGCCCGACAGGCACGAGGTGCCCCGACGGCCACGAGACGAACAGGCCTGACGGGAGAATCTGGGAAGCCGGTGAGAGTCCGGCACAGGCCCGCTGCGGTGACCTGGACGACGTCGATCGCGAGACCGGCACCGATCCAGGAAGTCCGAAGACCGGCCTCGCGCCACTTTGTTCGCTGGCTGACGAGCGGGAGCCTCCCATGCCACTGCAGTTTCCCTTCAGCGCCGTCGTCGGATCCGACGACATGGCCCTGGCCCTGGTCCTCACCACGATCTCGCCTGGCGTCGGCGGGGTGCTGGTGCGCGGCGAGAAGGGCACCGCGAAGTCCACGATCGTGCGTGCACTGGCCTCCGTCCTGCCACCGATCGACGTGGTCGCGGGCGACCGGTTCTCCACCGACCCACGCGACCCCACGCCGCTCTCGCCGGACGGGCCGTTCGCGGCGGACGCCCCGACGGAGACGCGGCCGGTGCGGCTCGTCGAGCTGCCGGTCGGCGCCACCGAGGACCGCGTCCTCGGCTCCCTGCACCTCGAGCGCGCGCTGTCGGAGGGCAAGGCGGAGTACGAGCCTGGTCTCCTCGCCCGCGCCCACCGCGGGATCCTCTACGTCGACGAGGTCAACCTCCTCCACGACCACCTCGTCGACCTGCTGCTCGACGCCGCCGCCATGGGCCGGTCGACCGTCGAGCGCGACGGTGTCTCGGTCGAGCACGCCGCCCGGTTCGTCCTCGTCGGCACGATGAACCCCGAGGAGGGCGAGCTCCGTCCGCAACTGCTCGACCGGTTCGGCCTCACCGTCGAGGTCGCCGCGCCGCGCGACCCCGCCTCCCGCGCCGAGGTCGTCCGCCGCAGGATATCCTTCGACACCGATCCGGAGTCCTTCGCCCGCCAGTACGCCGAGTCGGAACGCGCGCTCACCGACCGGATCCAGGCGGCCCAGAAGCTCGTCGCGGAGGTCGAGCTCCGCGACGACGTACTTCTCAAGATCGCCGAGGTCTGCGCGGCCTTCGAGGTCGACGGCATGCGCGCCGACATCGTCACGGCCCGGACCGCCGTCGCCCATGCCGCCTGGCACGGCCGCACCTCGGTCACCACCGCCGACGTCCGCGCCGCCGCCCGCCTCGCACTCCCCCACCGTCGCCGCCGCAACCCCTTCGACGCCCCCGGGCTCGACGAGGAGCTGCTCGACCAGGTGCTCGGCGACGACGACCCCTCGCCGGAGCCCCCCGAGCCGCAGGGCGGATCCGAGGGGGAAGAGCCCGAGGGGGAAGGGCCCGCGGACGGCCGTCCGGACACCGACCAGGACGGTCCCGGGGATCGCGAACCCACGAGCGGGACGCAATCACCGCCGGACTCCTCCTCGAGCCCCTCCGATGGCGGCGAGAGCGCGCCGCCGTCGACGGCCGGCGAAGCCACAGCAGACGCAGCCGCCGCGGGCGACGCTCCCGGCCGGCTGGACACCACCGTCGACGCGCAGACCCCCTATCGGCCCAGGCTCTTCACGGTCCACGGCACCGGCGAGGGCGAGGCCGGTCGGCGCAGCCGCGCCATGACCGAGTCCGGACGTCGGATCGGGTCCCGACGCAGCACGGGCGGGGCAGGCTCGATCCACGTCGCCGAGACCGTGCGCGCGGCCGCGCCCCACCAGCTCGCCCGCGGCCGAACGTCGGGCAGCCTGCTGTTCCGCCCCGACGACCTGCGCGTGGCGACCCGTGAGGGGCAGGAGTCCAACCTGGTGCTCTTCTGCGTCGATGCCTCCGGGTCGATGGCCGCGCGTCGCCGCATGGAGCAGGTCAAGACCGCGATCCTCTCGCTGCTGCTGGACGCCTACCGTCGCCGCGACAAGGTCGGGCTCGTGACGTTCCGGGGCGACCGCGCCGACCTGGCGCTGCCGCCCACCCGCTCCGTCGACATCGCCGCGACCCGACTCGAAGGACTCCCTGCGGGAGGGCGCACGCCGCTGGCCGAGGGCCTGCTCGAGGCCGCCCGTGTGCTGCGCGTCGAACGCGTCCGCGACCCGCGTCGACGCCCTCTGCTCGTCGTCGTCACCGACGGTCGCGCGACCTGCGGACCCGACGCCGTCGCGCGGGCGCGGACAGCAGCGGCTCACCTCGCGGAGGCCGGGGTGACCTCGCTGGTCGTCGACTCCGAGACCGGCTCGTTCCGGCTCGGGCTCGCCCGGGACCTGGCCGGCGTACTACGCGCCGAGCACGTCCCGGTCGACGAGGTCAGCGCGACCGGGCTCACCACGCTCGTCCACGACCGTGTGCATCCCCGCACGACCACCGACACCAGTACCGAAGGAGCAGCCTGATGCCCCAGGGCCAGCCACTCACCGTCCCCGACGACGGTCTCAGCACCCGCGAGCGCCGCGAGCAACCGCTGCTGATGGTGCACACCGGCGACGGCAAGGGGAAGTCGACTGCCGCCTTCGGGCTCGCGATCCGCGCCTGGAACCAGGGCTGGAACATCGGCGTCTTCCAGTTCGTGAAGTCCGCCAAGTGGCGCATCGGCGAGCAGACCGTGCTCGAGCGACTCGGCGCACTGCACCAGGAGACCGGCGAGGGCGGCCCGGTGGAGTGGCACAAGATGGGCGCCGGCTGGTCGTGGTCCCGCAAGGCCGGCGACGAGACCGACCACGCCGCCGAGGCAGCCGAGGGGTGGGCCGAGGTCAAGCGCCGGATCGCCGCGCAGACCCATGACCTGCTGATCCTCGACGAGTTCACCTACCCGATGGAGTGGGGGTGGGTCGACGTCGAGGACGTCGTCGATACCCTGAGCCAGCGGCCCGGGCGACAGTTCGTCGTGGTCACCGGCCGGCGTGCGCACCCCCGGCTCGTCGAGGTCTCCGACCTGGTCACCGAGATGACGAAGGTCAAACACCAGATGGACCGCGGTCAGAAGGGCCAGCGAGGCATCGAGTGGTGACGCCGTGACGAGCCTCCCCCGGTTCGTCGTCGCCGCTCCGGCGACCGGCCAGGGAAAGACCACCGTCGCGACCGGTCTGATGGCCGCGCTGACCCGCGCGGGCCACGTGGTCAGCGGCCACAAGGTCGGGCCGGACTACATCGATCCGGGCTACCACGCCCTGGCGAGCGGCCGCCCCGGCCGCAACCTCGATCCCCACCTCGTCGGCGAGGACAGGATCGTCCCGCTGCTGCTGCACGGCGCCGCCGGCGCCGACGTCGCCGTCGTCGAAGGCGTGATGGGCCTGTACGACGGCCGGGTCGGTGGTGAGGGCTTCTCCTCGACAGCGCACGTCGCCGCCCTCACCGGGTCGCCCGTCGTCCTGGTCATCGACATCTCCCGTTCCTCTCGTTCGATCGGGGCGGTCGTCCACGGCATGGCGACCTTCGACCCGCGCGTCGAGGTCGCTGGTGTGATCCTCAACAAGGCCGGTTCGCCGCGCCACGCGCAGGAGGTTGCCAGCTCGATCGGCCTGCCCGTCCTGGGCACGATCGGTCGCGACGACGCGTTCGCCGCACCCTCGCGCCACCTCGGCCTCGTCCCCGCGGCAGAGCGCGACGAGGCCACGCACGCCCTCGACCGGCTGGCGGACCACGTCGCCCAGACGGTCGACCTGGATGCCGTGCTCCGGATCGCGCGCAGCGCTGCCGACCTGTCCGCCGATCCGTGGGACCCGGTCGCCGAGGTGCACGCTCCCAGCGGTGCTCGCCCCGTCGTCGCGATGGCCGGCGGTCGCGCGTTCACCTTCCGCTACACCGAGACCGAGGAGCTGCTCCGCGCAGCCGGATGCGACGTCGCCACCTTCGACCCGCTCACCGACCAGGCGCTGCCCGCCGGCACCAGCGGCCTCTACCTCGGCGGCGGCTTCCCCGAGGTCCACGCCCTCGCGCTGGCCGCCAACACCGCGCTGCGCGAGGACCTGCGCGTCGCCGTCGCCGACGGCATCCCAACGGTCGCCGAGTGTGCCGGCCTGCTCTACCTCTGCAGCACCGTCGACGACGCGCCGATGGTCGGCGCCCTGGCGGCCGAGGCACGGATGACCCCGCGGCTGACCCTGCGTTACCCCACCGCCACGGCAGCCACCGACTCGCTCCTGACCCGCGCCGACGAGCAGGTGAGCGGCCATGAGTTCCATCGCACGCACACCCGCCCCCAGGCCGGAGACACCCCTGCCTGGACGATCGACGGCGACCGGGTCGGCTTCGCCACGCCGACCCTGCACGCGTCCTACCTGCACACCCACTGGGCCGGTCACCCCCACCTCGCCCAGCGCTTCGCCGACGCCGTCCACGCCGCCACCCCGCACATCCAGACGGCCTCCAGCACCAGCGCGGTGCGGCAGGGCCGCTCGGCACCACTCGCGGACCCCTTGCGCCACCACGGCGACGCGGAGGCCGAGAAGGGGTTGCTCGACCTCGCCGTCAACGTCTATGCCGGGCCACGGCCGTCCTGGCTCGACGACGCCCTGCGAGCCAGTCTCGACGAGATCGGACGTTACCCGACCTCCGCGCGGGCCGAGCAGGCGATCGCCACCCGCCACGGCCGCGACGCCACCGAGGTGCTGGCGACCGCCGGCGCCGCCGAGGCGTTCACGCTGCTCGCGCGGCTGCGCGCCTGGCGGGCACCGGTCGTGGTGCACCCGCAGTTCACCGAGCCGCATGCCGCGCTCGAGCTGGCCGGGCACCACGTCGTCGAGGTTCGCTGCCGGGCGGAGGACGGATTCACGCTGCGGGGCAAAGATATTCCCGAGTGGGCCGACCTCGTCGTGCTCGGCAACCCGACCAATCCAACCGGTGTGCTCCACCCGGCCGCGACGGTACGTGGGCTGCTGCGGCCCGGTCGGGTGGTCGTCGTCGACGAGGCCTTCATGGACACCGTCCCCGGCGAGCCCGAGTCGCTGGCCGGTGAGGCGCACCCCGGTCTCGTCGTGCTGCGCAGCCTGACCAAGCACTGGGCGATCCCCGGGATCCGCGCCGGCTACCTGCTCGCCGACCCCGAGGTCGTGGCCGACCTGCGCCGTCATCAGGTCCCCTGGTCGGTCTCGACGACCGCGGCCGCCGCGATGGTGGCGTGCTCATCTGACTTCGCCTCGGAGGAGTCGGTACGCCGTGCCGCCCAGATTGTCGCCTGGAGGTGCGGGCTCGAGGACGCCCTGCGTGCGCGAGGCATCCCGTTCGTGGAGTCGTCCGCGTCGTTCGTCCTCGCGGAGGTCGGCGCGGGTGTCCACGTGGCTTTGCGACGGCTCGGGGTCGCCGTACGCCGGGCCGACACGTTCCCCGGGCTCGGCCCCTCGTGGGTGCGGATCGCCGTACGACCCGAGCCACAGACCCGGCAGCTCCTCGACGCGCTGGACACCCTTGCACCGCAGGGCAGCTGATGCCCTAGGGTGCTGTCTGCGGGCACGAGGAAGCCGGTGGGATTCCGGCACAGTCGCGCTACTGTGACACCTCCTCCAGACAGGTCCCCCGGGACCGGTCGGGCGGTGGTGGAGTCAGACCCGAGTGTCCGTCCACCCCATCAAGAGGGACGCAAGCATCCCTAGGAGGACACATGTCTCACGCCGCTTCCGCCGCCCCCACCACCGAGGTCGCCGTCCCGGCGATCCCCGTCGCCGAGCTGGCGCCGTGGGCGCTGTTCTTCGGTCTTCTCGCCACGCTCGTGCTGTTCTTCGTCAGCGCCGACCAGGGGGCCGTCTCGCTCACCTCGGGCACGCTCATCCACGAGTTCGTGCACGACGGTCGCCACCTGCTCGCCTTCCCCTGCCACTGAGAGCGGCCGTCCTCCACGGACAGACCGCTTCTCGCTGCAGCCGCTTCCCGGGAGAATGGGCGTCTCGACGCGCCCGGACCCGGGCCTCCGAACGGAACCCTCGATGACCGCACGGGCCCTGCTCGTCCGTGGTCTGATCGCCGGTCTGCTCGCCGGCATCGCCACGTTCCTCGTCGCCCACCAGGTCGGCGAACCGCCGGTGGAGACCGCCATCTCGCTGGAGGAGTCCTCCGCCCACCACAGCGAGGCCACCGCCGGAGCCCACTCGCACGGCTCCGAGGAGGCCGTCGTGTCCCGCGAGACCCAGAGGACTTGGGGGCTGCTGACCGGGACCCTCGCCGTCGGCACCGCGCTCGGCGGCCTCGTGGCCCTGGGATCCGCGCTCGTCGCCGGCCGGGTCGGGCGCCTCCGCCCGACCGCGGCCACCGCCGTCGTGACCCTCACGGGCTTCACGACAGTGGCCCTCGTGCCCTTCCTGAAGTACCCCGCCAACCCACCGGGCGTCGGCACGGCCGAGACGATCGGCGCCCGAACCGAGCAGTACTTCGGGTTCCTCGTCGTCTCCCTGGTCACGGGGATCCTCGCGCTGGCGCTGGCCGGACGGGTGTGGCCCCGGTTCGGCACGTGGGGCGCGGTCGTCATGGGCGTCGCCGCGTACGTCGTCGTGATGTCAGTCGCGGCCACGCTGATGCCGATGCCCGACGCGGTGGGCTCCTTCCCGGCCGACACCCTCTGGGCCTTCCGCCGCGGGTCGCTGCTCACCCTCGTCACGTTGTGGGCGGGCATCGGCGTCGTCCTGTCCGGGCTCGTCGGCCGCCTCGAGAAGCACGAGGCAGCGAAGGCGCAGCGCCGCGCCCTCGCCGCTTCCCTGTGAGCACGGGTGCCTGACTCCTGGCGTCTCGCGGTGGGCACCCTGACCGTCCTGAGGGTCCCGGCTCCCCACTCCGTGGATCGCCGTACCGCAGGGGCGGCGATGCTGCTCGCCCCCCTGGCCGTGCTCCCGCTCGGCGCGGGCGTCGCGCTGGTGCTGCTGGCCGGCCGCGCGGCGCACCTGCCTCCGCTCGTGACCGGCCTGCTCGCGGTCGGGCTGCTCGTGTTGGGCACGCGCGCCTTCCACGTCGACGGGCTGTCCGACACCGTCGACGGGATGACCGCGTCGTACGACCGGGAGCGGTCGCTGGCCGCCATGCGCACCGGGACGTCGGGGCCGGCCGGCGGCGCGGCGGTCCTGCTGGTGCTCGGGCTGCAAGCGACGTCGATGGCCTGGTTGGCGGGCCAGGCACGCGGCGCCGTGCTCGTCGGCACCCTCGTGTGCGTGTCGCGCTGCGCGCTGGCGCTCACCTGCCTCCGCGGCGTTCCGGCCGCTCGCGCCGACGGGCTCGGTGAGACCTACACCGAGTCGGTCCCCCGCCCCGCGGCTGCCCTGACTCTGCTCCTGGCGCTGGTCGTGGGCGGACTGGTCACCGGGTGGGCCGGGCTGTCCTGGTGGCGAGGAGCCATCGCCGTCGCCCTGGGTCTCGTCGTCACCCTGCTGCTCGTACGCCACGCCGTACGCCGCCTCGGTGGGGTGACCGGTGACGTCTTCGGGGCCGCGGTCGAGCTGTGCCTGGCCACCCTCCTCGTCGCCCTGGCCGGGGCCACCTCGTGAGCCGCGCCCTCGGGCTGGTCCTCGGGTTCGCCGCCGACCGGGTCTTCGCCGACCCCGGCCGGTGGCACCCGGTAGCGGGCTTCGGCCGGCTGGCCACCGCTGCCGAGTCGCGGTGGTGGTCGCCGTCGCGCGGCCGCGGCGTGGGGTACGCCGGGAGCCTCGTCGGCGCGGTCACGCTGGCCGGGGCACTCCTCGAGGGGAGCACGCGCGCTCGTCCCGGGTCACACACCCTCGTGACCGCGGCCGCGACCTGGGTCGTGCTCGGCGGCTCCTCGCTGGACCGCGAGGCCCGCGGTGTCGCGGCTCTCCTCGCGACCGATCGGCTGACCGAGGCCCGGCAGCGCCTCACCCACCTGGTCGGCCGCGAGACCGCGACGCTCACCGCCGACGAGGTCGCCCGGGCGGTGGTCGAGTCGATCGCCGAGAACACCTCGGACGCCGTGGTGGCCCCGCTCGTGCTCGGTGCGGTCGCGGGCGTGCCCGGGCTGCTCGGGTACCGCGCCGCCAACACGCTCGACGCGATGGTCGGCCACCGCAGCGAGCGGTACGCCGAGTTCGGCTGGGCCTCCGCCAGGCTCGACGACCTGCTCAACCTCCCCGGCGCGCGCGTCACCGCGCTGCTGGCCGCGCTGCTCGGACCCGAGACCGGCGGCGCGCTGACGGCCTGGCGTCGGGACTCACCGGGACACCCCAGCCCCAACGCCGGACCGGTCGAAGCCTCGTTCGCCGGTGCTCTGGGCCTCCGCCTCGGCGGCACCAACCACTACGGCGAGCGCACCGAGCACGGGGCCGTGATGGGGTCCGGCGCGAGTCCGACGGCAGCGGACATCTCCCCCGCGCTGGCCCTGGCCCGACGCGTCGATCTCGGCGCCCTCGCGATCGCCGTGCTGCTCACGCTCGGGACCCGCCGACCCCGCACGTAGCCGCCGTCCTGCGCCTCAGAGCACCAGCACCCGTCCGGCCACCACGAGGTGGACCTCGTCGCAGGCGGCCGCCAGGCGCTGGTTCACGGTGCCGAGCAGGTCGCGGAAGAGACGCCCGGAGCGGTGTTCGGGGACCACGCCGAGGCCGACCTCGTTGGTCACCAACACGACCGGGCCCGACGCCGAGACCAGCGCCGCCACAGCCGTCTCCACCCGGGAGTCGACCAGGGCCTGCACCTCGTCCGACGGCAGTTCCCACGCCTTCGCCTCGTCGAGGACGGCCGCGAGCCAGGTGCCCAGGCAGTCCACGAGCACCGCTCCGTCCCGCGAGAGCGCGGCAGCCAGGTCGCGCGACTCCAGCGTGGTCCACGTCGCCGGTCTGCGTGCACGGTGCGCGGCGATGCGCGCGGCCCAGTCGGGGTCGGGGTCATCGTCGGGGGTCGGCCCCGGAGCGACGTAGGTGACCGACTCCTCGTGCTCCAGCAGGTTCTCGGCGTGGCCGGACTTCCCGGACCGGACGCCTCCGGTCACCAGCACCTTCACAGCAGGCTCCGCACCCAGGTGACGGCCTGGTTGACGTCGGGCACGGTGCGTACGCCGCTCGGCGCGACCGGGCGGCGTACGACGACCACCGGGATCCCGAGCTGGGCGGCCGCGTCGAGTTTGGGACGGGTGTAGGAGCCGCCGGAGTCCTTGGTGACCAGCACGTCGCTGTGGTGCACCCGCATCACCTCCAGCTCGGCGGCGAGACCGAACGGGCCGCGATCGAGCAGCAGCCGCCACCGCGTCGGCACCGTCCCGGGATCATCGACCACCCGGACCAACGCCTCCCGGCTGGCCAGTGCCCCCGCGAAGTCACCCAGTGACTGCCGTCCGACGGTGAGAAACGGCCGCTCACCGAGGGTCGCCGCCACCCTCGCGGCTTCGCCGTGACCGTCGACCCAGTGCCAGTCCGCGGCCCCGGGGAGGGTCGACCAGCCGGGGCGCTGCAGCCGCAGCAGTGGGACACCCGCGGTCGCGCAGCCCTGCGCGGCGTGGGCCGAGATCTGGGCGGCGAACGGGTGCGTCGCGTCTACAACGGCGTGGTGTCCGGCGTTCACGAGGTGCTCGCGGAGACCCATCGCCCCGCCGAAGCCGCCGACCCGGACGTCCCCCACCGGCAGCCGCGGTTGCTGCACCCGTCCCGCCAGCGACGACAGCACCGGGACCCCCGCCTCCAGCAGCCGGGCCGCCAGGTCACGCGCCTCGGCGGTGCCGCCGAGCACGAGCACGCTCATCGACCGGCCCCCGGAGGCAGGACCGGCCACGCCCCGGACGGGCCCGTCCGGGCGAGGTCGAGCAGCGCGTCGACGGCGAGGTGCTCCTCCACCAGGTCCCCGAGCAGCTCGAGCCGGCGCTCGCGGGCGGCCGAGAAGCTCACCGCGGACGGGGCTCGTGACCCGCCGAGGAGTCGGGCGACCTCGCCCAGGAACGCCTGCCGGAAGGCATCGCCTTCCAGGCTGCCGTGCCACATCGTGCCGAAGACCGCCCCGTCCCGGGCACCTCCCAGGAACTCCTCCGCCTCGCCACGGGTGACGTGGCCGTGGTGGATCTCGTAGCCGCCCGTCGACCGCCCCAGCGCGGCCCCCTCCGAGAGCCGGAGCACCTTGTCGAGCGAGAAAATGGTCCTCGCGTCGAGCAGACTGAGACCCTCGACCACCTGGCCCGGCTCACCCTCGACGCCGAGGGGGTCCGCCACCGTTCGGCCGAGCATCTGGAACCCGCCGCAGAGGCCGAGCACCGGCCGACCGGCGCGGGCGTGCGCCAGGATCGCGCGGTCGAGTCCGCGCCGGCGCAACCAGGCGAGGTCGGCAATGGTCGCGCGGGTGCCGGGCAGCACGACCAGGTCGGCGTCCGACAGCCTCCGCGGGTCGCTGGTGAACACCACGTCGAGGTCGGGCTCGAGCCCGAGCGCGTCGACGTCGGTGAAGTTGCTGATCCGCGGCAGCCGTACGACGACGACCTTCAGCACGGACTCCTGCGGACCACGCCGGCCCTCCAGGTCGAGCGCGTCCTCGGAGTCCAGCCACACGTCGGGGTGCCAGGGCAGTACGCCGTGGACCGGGCGGCCCGTCAGCCGCTCCAGCTCCTCCAGCCCCGGGGTCAGCAGCGAGGCGTCGCCGCGGAACTTGTTGACCACGAAGCCCGCGACCAGTCGCTGGTCCGCCGGCTCCAGAAGCGCGACGGTGCCATACATCGCGGCGAACACGCCGCCACGATCGATGTCGCCCACCACGATCGCCGCCATGTCCGCGTGCCGCGCCAGGCCCATGTTGACGTAGTCACCGGCCCTCAGGTTGATCTCGGCGGGGCTTCCCGCGCCCTCCGCGACCACCACGTCGTAGCGGGAGGACAGGTCGTCGAAGGCGTCGTACGCCGCTCGCGCGAGGTGGCGTCGTCCGTCGACGAAGTCGCGCGAGGAGACCTCGCCGGCCGGGTGACCCATCACCACGACGTGGCTGTGCTGGTCGCCGCCGGGCTTGAGCAGCACCGGGTTCATCACGGCCTCCGGCTCGGCCCGGGCCGCCAGCGCCTGGATCCACTGCGCCCGCCCGATCTCGGCGCCGTCCCGGGTCACCATCGAGTTGTTGGACATGTTCTGCGCCTTGAAGGGTGCGACTAGCACGCCCCGACGGGTCAGCGCGCGACACAGACCCGTGGTGACGATGCTCTTGCCCGCGTCGGAGGTCGTACCGGCCACCAGCAGGGCGCTCACGCGGGACCTCCTCCGCGGGTGTCCGTGCCGAACCTGTGCGGCACGAGCTCGCGCGGCAGGGCGCCGCCGTCCTGGACCCACGTCACCAGCCGCTCGGTCGTGCGCGGGTTGAGCACCCCGCCGAGCCAGGTGTCGTGCGGGCGCCGCCCAGCGGTGAAGTCCCGCACCAGCACGACGTTGCTGCGGTCGCAATGGTCGAGGCAGTCCACGACGCGCACCCGTACGCCGGAGGCCCCGTCGCAGTCAAGCAGGGCGTCTCGCTGGGCGTCGTGGTCGGTCCTCGGGTGCTTCTCGGCGGTGCCGCAGCAGCAGCCGCGGCACAGCAGCACGTCGCGGTCGGGCCGGCTCATCGGCGCCTCAGCAAGTAGAGGTCCATCACCCAACCGGCGGCAGCACGCGCCCGCTCGCGGGCCTCCTCGACCGCGGGCAGCACGTCGCCCACCCGGCCGGAGAGGAGCTCCTCGCTCGGTGTACCGAGGTTGGCGCCCCACCAGATCCGCCAGTCCTCCAGCCCCGCGAGGTCGAGCGTGCGGTTGAGCATCACGACGACGTTGTCCTGGCCCTGCTCGATCGCCTCGCGCAGCCGCCGACCGGTCGTCACGTGGACCGGTCGACCCACCTCGTGCAGCACGATCCGGTGCCTGGCCGCCAGCAGCTGCGGGGCGCTGATCCCGGGAGTGACGTCGACCTCCAGGTCCACGCGCTGCGCCATCGCCTCGACGATCCGCAGGGTCGAGTCGTACAGGGACGGATCGCCCCACACCAGCATCCCGACGTCGCCGGGTCGTTCGTCGAGGACCCGCAGGTGCGCGGTCACCCGAGCCTCGTGCCAGTCGTGGACCGCGCGGGCGTAGTCGTCGGGGTCGTCGCGGTCGCGCGGCGGATCGGAGACGACGACCAGGGGCGGGTCGCCGTAGGCCCGGCAGACCTCGGCGCGCACTTCGAGCAGCTGGTCGTCCTCGCCCTTGGCGAAGGCGAGGACGTAGTCGACCGTGCGCAGGGCGTCGGCTGCCTCTCGTGTGACGTGCTGCGGGCCCATGCCCACCCCGATGACGCGGACGCGCCTCACCCGCGGTCCTCCAGGTCTCCCTCGAGGTCGAGGTAGACGCCGCGCATGCGGTCCAGCACGTCGGGGTCGGGCTCGGCCCACAGCCCTCGGTCGACCGCTTCGTGCAGCTTCTCCACGATGCCGCGCAGGGCCCACGGGTTCGACTGCCTCATGAAGGCCTGGTTGGTCTCTTCGAGGACGTACTCCTGCGCCAGAGCGGTGTACATCCAGTCGTGGACCACGCCCGTGGTGGCGTCGAATCCGAAGAGGTAGTCGACGGTCGCCGCGAGCTCGAAGGCCCCCTTGTAGCCGTGCCGCTGCATCGCGCCGATCCAGCGTGGGTTGACCACCCGCGCTCGGAATACCCGGTTGATCTCTTCCTGCAGCGTCCGGGTCCGTACGGCGTCAGGGGTCGTCGAGTCACCGACGTACGCCTTGGGGTCGCTGCCGGTCAGCGCACGCACGGTGGCGACCATGCCGCCGTGGTACTGGAAGTAGTCGTCGGAGTCGGCGATGTCGTGCTCGCGGGTGTCGATGTTCTTCGCGGCGACCATGATCCGTCGGTAGTTCACCCGCATGTCGTCGGCGGCCGGCGCACCGTCCAGGCCGCGCCCGTAGGCGAAGCCGCCCCAGGCCGTGTAGACCTCGGCCAGGTCGCGGTCGTCGCGCCAGCTCCCCGACTCGACCACCTGGAGGATCCCGGCGCCGTACGAGCCCGGCTTGGAGCCGAAGATCCGCGTGGTGGCCCGTCGCTCGTCGCCGTGCTCGGCGAGGTCAGCTCGGGTGTGCGCCCGCACCAAGTTGAGGTGGTCTGGCTCGTCGAGGTCAGCCACCAGGCGTATGGCGTCGTCCAGCATCGCCACGACGTGAGGGAAGGCGTCGCGGAAGAAGCCGGAGATGCGGACGGTCACGTCGATCCGCGGACGGCCCAGCTCCTCGAGGGCTATCACCCGCAGGTCCTTGACTCGGCGAGACGCCTCGTCCCACTCCGGTCGCACACCGAGCAGGGCCAGCACCTCGGCGACGTCGTCACCCGACGTACGCATCGCGCTGGTCCCCCAGACGGAGAGCCCCACCGACGACGGGTAGCCGCCGGTCTCCTCGAGGTAGCGCTGCACCAGCGAGTCGGCCATCGCGCAACCGGTCTGCCACGCCAGCCGGGACGGCACGGCGCGAGGATCGACGGTGTAGAAGTTGCGGCCCGTCGGCAGCACGTTGACCAGTCCACGCAGCGGCGAACCGGACGGCCCGGCCGGGATGAACCCGCCGTCGAGCGCATGCAGCACCGCGTCGAGCTCGTCGGTGGTGCGCTCCAGCCTGGGCACCACCTGGGTGGCGGCGAAGTGCAGCACCTCCTGGACGACCGGGTCGTCGTGCAGCTTGGCTGCGGTCCCCACCGCCCAGTCGGCGTCGTCCATCCGCTGCACCAGGTCGCGGGCCTGTCGCTCGAACTCGTCGACGGCCACGGTGGCCTCGGCGCCCTCCTTGAGACCCAGGGCCGCGCGCAGGCCCGGGACCGCGCGGGACTCACCGCCGAACACCTGAGCGGCGCGGAGGATCGCGAGCACCAGATTGACGCGTGCCTCGCCCGCAGGCGCCTGGCCCAGGACGTGCAGCCCGTCGCGGATCTGGGCGTCCTTGATCTCACAGAGCCAGCCGTCGACGTGCAGAATGAAGTCGTCGAACTCCTCGTCGTCGGGGCGCTCGTCCAGGCCGAGGTCGCGGTGCATCTCTGCGGCGTGCATCAGCTGCCAGATCTCGCCGCGGATGGCCGGCAGCTTGGCCGGGTCCATCGCCGCGATGTTGGCGTGCTCGTCGAGCAGTTGCTCGAGCCGGGCGATGTCGCCGTAGGACTCGGCGCGCGCCATGGGCGGGATCAGGTGGTCGACGATCGTGGCGTGCGCACGGCGCTTGGCCTGTGCCCCCTCCCCCGGGTCGTTGACGAGGAACGGGTAGATCAGCGGCAGGTTGCCGATCGCCGCGTCGGTGGCGCAGGCCGCGGAGAGCGCGGCGTTCTTGCCGGGCAGCCACTCCATCGAGCCGTGCTTGCCCAGGTGCACGACCGCGTGAGCCCCGAAGCCACCGGTGTCCTCCGACGCACCCAACCAGCGGTAGGCCGCGAGGTAGTGGTGCGACGGCGCGAGATCGGGGTCGTGGTAGATCGCGACCGGGTTCTCCCCGAAGCCCCTGGGCGGCTGGATGAGCAGGACGACGTTGCCCGCGGTGATCGTGGCGAGCACGATCTCCCCGCTGTCGTTGACGAAGAGTCGTCCGGGCGCGGGCCCCCACGCCTCGACCATCTCGGTCCGCAGCTCAGGGTGCAGGTCGGCCGTCCAGGCGGCGTACTGCTCCGGGGTGATCCGCACGTGCGCGTCGGTCAGCTGGGCCTGGGTCAGCCATTCCTCGTCCTGGCCGCCTGCCGCGATCAGCGCGTGGATCAGGGCGTCCCCGGCCTCGGTGTCGTCCTCGAGGTCGAGTCCGGGGATCGCACCCGTGGGGCCGAGGTCGTAGCCCGCGTCGCGCATCCGGCGCAGTAGCCGGACGGTGGAGACGGGGGTGTCCAGGCCCACGGCGTTGCCGACCCGGGAGTGCTTGGTGGGGTACGCCGACAGCATCAGCGCGACCTTGCGCTCGCTCGGCGGGATCCGCCGCAGGCGAGCATGGTTGACCGCGATGCCAGCGACCCGGGCAGATCGTTCGGCGTCGGCGACGTAGCGCGGCAAGCCGTCCTCGTCGATCTCCTTGAACGAGAACGGCGCGGTGATGATCCGGCCGTCGAACTCGGGGATCGCGATCTGGCTGGCCGAGTCGAGCGGCGTGACGCCGTCGTCGGAGGCCTCCCACTCCTCGCGACTGCTGGTCAGGCACAGCCCCTGGAGCACGGGGATGTCGAGCGCGGCGATCCGCTCCACGTCCCACGCCTCATCGTCCCCGCCGGCGCTGGCCCCGGCCGGCTGGCTCCCGCCGGCGGCGAGCACGGTCACCACCAGGGCGTCGAGGGTGCCCAGGGCGGCATACAGCTCGTCGGGCGCGGAGCGCAGCGAGGAGCTGAAGATCGGCACGCCGACCGCCTGGCCGGTGGCGTCGACCGCGTCGGCGAGCGCGTGCGCGAACGAGGTGTTCCCGCTGGCCTGGTGGGCGCGGTAGAACAGCACGCCGACTCGGGGCAGCTCCGCTGACAGCGGAGGCCGCTCCAGCACGCCCCAGGCCGGGACCTCTACCGGGGCCTCGAACCCCTCGCCGGTGAGCAGCACGGTGTCGGAGAGGAAGGCGTGCAACTGCGCGAGGTTGGCTGGGCCGCCCTCGGCGAGGTAGCGGTGCGCCTCTGCCGAGACACCGATCGGCACCGTCGAGAGCTCCATCAACTCGGCGCTGGGCTGCTGCTCCCCGCCGAGCACGACCATCGGCACCCCCGTCTCCCGGATGCGGGCGAAGCCGGAGCACAGGTCGTGCGGCGAGCCCAGGATGCGCCCGACCACGAGGTCGGCACCCTCAATGGTCTCCGCCATCGACTGGTGGCCGGGACGGGCCGGGTTGGCCCAGACGTAGGCGGCACCCGAGGCTCGCGCGGAAAGAAGGTCGGTGTCCGACGTGGACAGCAGCGCGATACGCATGCTTCTCATGGGCCAGGTCCTCCTCGGGGTTCTCGCCCCGTTGGGTGAATGTCCCGTGGCCAGTGTCTGGCTGTGCCGGCCGTCAGGTACGAGGACCGGCGTCACAGTGGCGGAACCGCCCCGGACTCTCACCGGGTTCCTGTTCCACGAGACGCGCGTGCGGCCACCCTAGGGGACGCCGGTGCCTCGCGGCCGGCGCGTCTCGACCGGCTGACAGCCGAGCGGGCCGCCAGCGCCGCCATCGGGGACAGTTCCCCTCACCTCGTGTCAGCCATGCGCAACGGATCCCGCACCACCACAAGACCCCGTGGCAGCCCCACGTTCCGTACTTAAGGGACCGGATAGCGAGGCAGGATTTGAACCTGAACCCTCTGGACGTGATCAGAGGCTTTGCGACGACTACGGTTTCGGGCCGGAAGCTACCGATTCGCTCGGTGTGGTGAGGGATTCGCCCTCGCTTCCAGTCTCAGGGTACCCGTCGAGTACCGAGTGAGACGGGCCCAATGTGGACCGTTAATGGACACCTATCAAATCCTGAGCGATGTGGACTCAGTGCGAGGGAAGCTCGCCGGTGAGCCGCCCGTGTCGCTCGGCGTTGGCCTCGTTGAGGCCGGTGATCTCGACGGTCTTGCCCTTGCGCTCGTACTTGGTGGTGATGGCATCAAGCTCAGCAACGCTCGGGATGGGCCGACGAGTTCATCAGTCAACTGGCGCGAGAGCTGGGCTGAGCGCCCAGGCTGGCCGCTCGTCAGCCGCTGGTCTCTCCGGACTCGAGCAGCCGCTTGAGCCTCGCCAGGTCCTTGGTCGTGGCTCGCCGCATAGCCAGTTCCATCACCGGTCCGGCGACCCGGGAGAAGCCAGAGGGAACGCCGCGGTTGCGCAGGGTCATCCGGGTGCCACCTTCGCGAGCGGGCTCCCAGGTATAGGTCGTCTCCATCGGGAACGGCCCATCCGCCGTGCGCATCACGAGCCGCTCACCCGGCACCCATTCGGCCACTTCATAGGTGTAGGCCAGCCTTCGACCGAGAAACTGGGCGACGAAGTCCATTCTTGACCCGACCTCCACGGGCGGCTCGGTCTGCCAGTCGACGGACTTGATGTTGGCGTACCAGGCCGGGGCGTTTCCCGGATCTCCGGCGTACGCCGCCACCTCGGCGGGCGACCGGTTGATCGTGGTCTCCACCAGGACGTCGACACTCATGCACACCATTCTGGCGGATCGCGCTCGAGTGCCGACAGCCAGTCATCCTCGCCTATGCCTCGTCTCCTCCTGCCACGAGTGCTTCGAGCTTGTCGAGTGCCATCGCCCATCCGACGGCGCCGGGCGAGCCGGCGGGAATGCCGACGTGAGTCAGGACCAGTCTGGTCGAGCCCTCGATGTTCTTGAGTTCGACACGGACTTCCGTTGTCGTTGGATGACCCTCCGGCATTCCGGTCAGCTCGGGCGACAGCGTGTTGCCGTTCTCGTCCGCCATGAAGTCGGTGTAGACGAGCCGCTGATTCTCCACGACCTCGCGGTACTCGCCGGCGAACCACATCTGCATCGCGCCGTTGGGTGTCATGACCTCCATGTGGAGCAGCCGCCGGCCCCCGACGCGCACGTCCATGGTGATGACCCGGACCGACGCCCCGCTCGGGCCGTACCACGCGGCGAAGTGTTCCGGCTCGGTCCACAACCGCCAGATCGATTCGGGTGGCGCTGGGAACACCCGCTCAATCACCACGGAGTCGCTGGTGTCGTCATCGGTCATGGTCGGTGCCCGTCTCTGTGTGTTGGAGTTGCTGGAGGTAGGTGTCCATCCGATCGAATCGGTCCTCCCAGATGGGCCGGTACTGCTCGGCCCATCTGGAGACCTCGTGCAGCGGCGCGGCGTCCAGGGTGCAGGGCCGGTACTGCGCTCGCTGGCCCCGAACAATCAGTCCAGCCCGTTCGAGCACCTTGAGGTGCTTGGAGATCGCTGGCAGCGACAACTGGAATGGCTTCGCCAGTTCGTTGACGCTTGCCTCGCCGGCCACGAGCCGCGCGAGGATGGCCCTGCGCGTCGAGTTCGCCAGTGCTGCAAACGTCTCGTCTAGGCGATCATCCGCCAGTGCTACCGCCACACCATCCATCGTATTTTTCCTATCGGTTAATTAATCAAGTAGCAAACTACGACGGATTGGGGACGAGGTCAAGGCGGCCCGCACGGGCGCCGAGCAGCGCGTGCTGCTAGGAGGAGAGCCCCTGCCGCGCGAAGTCGGCGGCCTCGGCGAGCAGCGATTGCCACAGTTCGCGGTCCGCCGCAGTGATCGCTACCCATTCACGAAAGACCTTGCCAGCTGGGGCGAACGGGTCTCCGACACCGTTCTCAATGAGTTCGGTGACTCGTTGGCGAGGCAGCTTCACGACGAGGCACCGGGTCTTGTCGTCGTAGGAGGCTAGGAACTTGCCAGCCAGCCGCACACAGGGGTAGCCCATCATCGTGGCTCGGCCGATGGCCGGGTCGTAGAGCAGGTCGTCGGTGAGCTCCTCGTACAGCTCGCGGGCTGCAGCGTCGGGACCGTCCCCGTCGGAGGGCTCCGACGGGGACGGGCGCTGCGGCTTGGTCGCCATCAGGCCGCCGGCGGGGTAAAGACGCCGAATTGGTTGCCCGAGGGGTCTCGCAGGTAGGCGAAGGTCGGTGCGCCCGGGCCGGGGTCGAGGTGCTTGCTCAGCACCGTGCCGCCGAGCTGCTCGGCGTCGGCGCAGGTGGCTTCGACGTCGGCGACGAGGATGTAGAACACCGCGTGGTCGGGCACTTGCCCGCCGGTTCCGAAGATGCCGCCCATTGGCGCATCCGCTCCGGAGGCCGTGATGTTGCGGTAGTCCATGCCGCCGGACGCAGCGGGCCCGTCGGCATCGAAGGTCCAGTCGAAGAGGCTGCCGTAGAACTTGGTGGCACCGTCCGGATCACTGGTCGCGACTTCGAACCAGGCGAGGCTGCCGGGAGTTGGGTTGGTCATGGGGTCTCCTTCTGCTTGCAGATCACCCGCCGAGGCGACGGGTCGCACCCAGCGTCTCGACCACTCGCGACAGCCCTATGTCGGAGTTTGAGGAAGAAATATCGAAGTTGAGGGACTTCTCCGGCAGCTTGGTCTCGTGGCCGTCGACTACCGTCTCCGGGGCGACGCGTTGCGGCCGTGGCGGTGACGGTGTCCGCTCGGCTTCGGTGATGCGATCCATGCGGAAGACCCGGTCGTCGTGTCTGAGGTGGCAGAACGCGGTGAGGTAGGAGCCGTTGGGTCCGACCACGACGTGCTGCGGTTCGATCTCGCGCTCGGTCTCGAGGCCACCGACGTCGACGTAGCGGACGCGCAGGACGTGGTTGTCGCGCACCGCCGACCAGATGGTCTCGGCGATCTCGGCATCGGGATCGGGCACGGGTTGGACCAGAAGCCGGACCTTCTCGGCCGCGCCGCGCGCTTCCTCAAGTGCCCTCTCGGGCATCGCCGCAACGATCTTCTGCATGGCGCTGCGGGCGTCGCGAGTGAAGAGAACGTGCTCGTTGCGGCTCAGCGCCACGGCGATCGCCGCCGCCTCGCGTGGGGTGAAGTTGAGCGGAGGCAGGCTCATCGAGCGGTCGAGGGTGTATCCCCCGGTCCGGCCCTGCTTCGTAGCGAGCGGAACGCCGGCCTGTCCAAGAGCACTGAGGTCGCGTTCGATGGTGCGCACGCTGACCTCGAAGTGCTCGGCCAGTCGCGCCGCCGTGCGGCCGCGGGGTCCCGCCGCCCGAAGCTCTTCGACCAGCGCGTAGAGGCGGTCGATGCGGTTCATGGCCTGAGCGTAAACCTGGGGACGGACAGTTCTAAGGCGCCGGGAGCGCTGGGCCCGCGTGAGCACCATGCGCCTACGGCCCCAAAGTGGGCTTACGTAAGCGCGCTCACAGAGATCGTGTCGGGTCCGCCCGATCATCACAGGTATGCGATGGATCATCAGTGCCGTGGTCATTGGGTTGCTCACGCTCGCTGGCTGCGGCACCACAACCGCGAACTCCCCGGCCGCTGGTGGTGCTCCGATCGGGACCGGGAAGGTCGCCGACTACGACTTCTCCGGCACCACGCTCTCCGGTGCCGCCTTCAACGGAAGCACTCTGAAGGGCAAACCGACCGTTCTCTGGTTCTGGGCACCGTGGTGCCCGACCTGCCTGGGCCAAAGTCCGAATGTTGCGGAACTGGGCAAGAAGTACGCCGGCAAGGTCAACATCGTCGCGGTGAGTGGCCTGGCCACCAAGGAGATGATCGACGACATCGCGCCGGCCATTCACAACGTGACCCACCTGGTCGACACGAAGGGGACGATCTGGAACCACTTCCACGTCGAGGCCCAGAGCACGTTCACCGTGATCTCGGCTGACGGAGAGATTGTGTCCGAGGGCTACCTGGAAGACGCTCAGCTGGACGCCTTGGTCGCACGGCTGGCCGGCTGACCGCGATGGATGCCGGTTCGATCGGGCTCGCGCTCGGCGCGGGCATGCTGGCGGCAGTGAACCCGTGTGGCTTCGCTCTGCTGCCGGCGTACCTGTCGCTGTTCGTGCTGGACCACCAGCAGCTCCCCCGCCAGGTCGCCGTGGTCCGCGCGGTCCGCGCCACCATCGCGCTGACGACCGGGTTCGCGGCGGTGTTCCTGGTGTTCGGTCTGGCGGTGGCGCCGGTCGCTGCGTCGGTCCAGGCTTATCTGCCGGCGTTCACCGTTGTGCTCGGGATCGTGGTCGCAGTTGCTGGGCTGTGGGTGGCCCTGGGGTGGCGGCTGCCCACGCTCAGGGTTGGCGGGCGCCGCAGCGGAGGCGGGAAGCCGCCGACCGCAAGCTGGACTTCCATGTCCGGCTTCGGGGCGAGCTATGCGGTCGCTTCCTTGGGGTGCACGATCGCGCCCTTTCTCGCCGTGGTGGTGGCATCGTTCCGGTCCGGCTCTACCGCCGAGGGGCTGGTTCTGTTCCTTGTCTACGCCGCAGGGATGGGCCTGGTGGTCGGAGCGGCGGCGGTCGCCACGGCCTTGGCCCGCGGCGGGCTGATCACCCGGATGCGCTCACTCGGCGGAGCCCTTCCTCGAATCGGCGGCCTGGTCCTGCTGCTCGCCGGCGCCTACGTGGCCTGGTACGGCGTCTGGGAGCTGCGGGTACTCCACGCGGGCGCAGGCACCGATCCGCTGGTCAGCGCAGCGGAGTCCATCCAGCGATGGCTTGCCGACCGGGTTCAGCGGTTCGGCGCCGTGGGCTTCGCCGTCGCGCTGGGCGGACTGGCGCTGTTTGCCTACCGGCGTCCGCGCCGCCACACATCCATCACCCCACCAACCAAACCCTTCACACGGGACCCCCAGCGAGTCGAGGAGAAGTCATGAGAATGCAGGCCGTCTTCAACAACACGGTCGTCGCCGACAGTGCCGACACCGTGGTCGTCGAGGGCAACCACTACTTCCCGCCCGACTCGCTGCGGCCGGAGTACCTGCGGCCCAGCCGGACCCGGACTCTGTGCCCGTGGAAGGGCCTGGCCTCCTACTACGACGTCGAGGTCAGCGGCGTGACGAGCCCGAACGCAGCCTGGCACTATCCCCGGCCGTCGCCCCTGGCGCGCCGGATCAAGGGGCGCGTCGCGTTCTGGAAGGGTGTCGAGGTCCGAGCAGTCCCGGCCGACACCGCGGAGACCCTGCCCGAGGGCCCCAGGCGATGACGTCCGAGATCGAGAAGCTCGATGTGACGGTGTACTGGCGTCCGGGGTGCGGCTTCTGCCAGATCCTGCGCCGCGAGCTTGACCGGGCCGGGCTCGAGCGCACCGAGGTGAATATCTGGGAGGACCCGGAGGGTGCCGAGCTGGTCCGCTCCGTGGCCTGGGGCAACGAGACTGTGCCGACCGTCGTGATCGGCGACAAGGCGCTCGTCAACCCTTCAGCCCGAGAGGTCCTCGCGTTGGCGGGTGCCCCGGCTGGGATCGGGACTGCACCCGCAGGCACCGGGCGAAGGCTGACGGCAATCGCTGACTCAGGCTGGAGCCTCGCCGCGGGCGTGGGGTGGCTGATTCTTGCCCTGACCCATCCGACGACCACCTACCACCTCGCCCCGCTGCTGACGGCCGTTGCCTGGCCGCTGACCGTGGCGCGGAGACCCGCCTCGCGCGGGAGCCGGGACGGTCTCCGGGCCGTGACCGGAGGTGCACTGCTCGCCGGGCTGGTCCTGGGCGTGCTGGCCCTCGCCGGCGCCCTGGATGGACCCGCATTGATCGGCTCGACTGCCGCGCGGGAGTCGTTGATCGTGATCGCCGTGGGGACCTTGATCGGCTCTGCCGTGGTCAGACCCCGGGGTGGGTCGAGCCCCAGCCGGGGCTCGGAGACCAGGACTCTCGAGTCGGTGCCCGGCAGCGGCGGCGGCTGCACGGACGAAGCGTGCGACCTACCCGCGCCCGACCTCACGTCCTGAGCGCATCCCGTCGGGCTGGCTGAGTGCGGCTCAGCGCAGGGCTGCCGCTGCCGCGATCACCTGCTCAACGGGCGGGTAGTCACCGATCCGCTTCCCGATGTGCTGCCAGCGGATTGAGCCGGCCTCGTCGAGGATCACGACGCCTGGGCTTCGCACGGTGTCGCGCGTGATGCTCTGCGGTCGGTAGCCGCGGCGCAACGAGCCGACGTAGGCCACGGCGCCGCGCGGGTTGAGCATCCGGACGCCGAGCGGTGCGGCGGCGCCCACTGCCTCGCGGAACTCGTGCTCCGGGTCGAGCAGGAGCGGCATCGAGACGCCCTTCTCGTCCCGCAGCCACTGTGCCTGGTAATCGGCTGACCCACCGACCGAGGCGACGCCGATACCGGCCTCGGCGAGCCCGGCGCCCTGAGCGTCAAGCTCGACGCACCACTCCTGGCACGGCAGGCAGCCGAAGTATCGCACCAACTGGATCACGGTGAACCGGTTCCCGGCGAGCAGATCGCCAAGCCGAACGAGTCGACCCTCAGGGTCGGTCAGGGTCAGGTCGGTGGGCACGAGGGTGGCGGTCATGGGCTTCCTTCGGAGGTAGGTGTCGAGGGTGATGAACAGATCGGGCAGGACAGGGTGGTCGGGGCAGCTCAGGCGAACGTGCCCAGCCAGGTCGTCAGGCCGTAGAGCAGTGCGTAGGTGAGGACGGCGATCCCGAAGCTCATCGTCAGCTTCGGCCACACCCGGCGCGCTCCGGCAAGGGTGCACTGATTGCGGCGCTTGAGCGACCAGGCAACCAGGCCACCCAAGACGAGCAGACCGGCGAGCCGGAAGAACCAGGCGTACCCGTCGTAGAGGGTGTTGGCCCACGCGTACGCAGTTCCGGCACCCACCACACCGACCATGGCCAGGACGGTCGGTCCGACGCAGCACAGGATGCCGGTCAGACCAGCCAGCACACCGATGCGCACCGACGGCAGGGGTGAGGCCGATTCCCGTGACGAGTCGAGGTCGTCGCGCTCACCCGACGGGGAGGGGCTGGTGGAAGTGCTCATGGGCGAAGTCTCGTCCGGATCGCGGCACGGTTATGTAAGCGCGAACACGTACAGGGCTCTTGGCCGCGGTGAGGCTGGTCTCATGCCGACGACTTCTGATGCACCCGACGCGGACCACGCGGACCTGTTGCGACGCTACGACGAGGTGCGGAACCAGACGGAGGCCCTGGCGGCGCCCTTGTCCGCAGAGGACCAGACCGTGCAATCGATGCCGGACGTCTCCCCGACGAAGTGGCATCGCGCGCATGTCACGTGGTTCTTCGAGACCTTCGTGCTGGCCGACCACGAGCGCGAATTCGTTCCGTACGCCGACCAGTACTGGTTCCTGTTCAACAGCTACTACGAGGCTGTCGGACCGCGGTTCCACCGGCCACAACGCGGCGTGATCAGCCGGCCGGGGGCGCACGAAGTCGCCGAGTATCGAGCCAACGTCGATGCTCGCATGCGCGACCTCCTGGAGGCGCTCGATGAAGGAACCTTGGCGAAGATCCGCCCCACGATCGAGCTCGGGTTCCACCATGAGCAGCAGCACCAGGAGCTGCTGCTCATGGACATCAAGCACGTGCTGTCGCTCAACCCGTTGCGCCCGGCTTACGCCGGTCGCCCCGCGGCCTCCGCGACACCGGACCGGCTCGGCTGGGTGGACTTCGCCGGCGGTCTGGTGGAGATCGGGCACGGGAGCGTCGGGTTCAGCTTCGACAACGAGCTTCCGCGCCATCAGCAGTGGCTCGAACCGTTCCGGCTGGCAGACCGGCTGGTCACCAACGGCGAGTGGCTGGAGTTCATGCTGGACAGCGGCTATTCGCGGCACGAGCTGTGGCTCTCCGACGGCTGGGCGCGAGTGCACGCCGAGGGGTGGCGGGCGCCGCTGTACTGGGTCGAACACGACGGCCGCTGGTTCGAGCACACCCTGAGCGGGACGTGGCCGCTGAACCTCGGTCTGCCGGTCACCCATGTCAGCCACTACGAGGCGGATGCCTTCGCCCGGTGGTCGGACCGGCGCCTTCCCACCGAGGCAGAGTGGGAGCACGCCGCCCACTCCACTTCCCTCACCGGAACAACTCAGGGCAACATCGCGTACTCCGAAACCTTCCACCCGCGCCAAGCTCCAGCCGCGGACGGGAGTGTCCGTCAGCTGTTCGGTGACTGCTGGGAATGGACGGGATCGGCCTACCTGCCCTACCCGGGCTTCCGGCCAGCACCTGGCGCGGTCGGTGAGTACAACGGCAAGTTCATGTCGAACCAGATGGTGCTGCGCGGGGGTTGTGCCCTCACCCCTGCCGGTCACCTTCGGCCAAGCTACCGCAACTTCTTCCCGCCGGGAGCCCGCTGGATGCAGTCCGGGGTGCGACTTGCCGACGGCGGTGCGCACCGATGACAGCACCTGAGCTGACCGGCAGCCCTGGTTTGTCAGTACTCCTGGATCCCGCGGACCTGCGGGCACAACTCAGCGACGACGTCCGCAAGGGCTTGACCGCACCGGAGAAGTGGCTGCCGCCGAAGTACTTCTACGACGACCTCGGCAGCGAGCTGTTCGAGGAGATCACCCGGGTGACCGAGTACTACCCGACGCGCGCCGAACGGACCCTGCTCCACCTTCATGCCACCGAGATCGCCGCATTGTCGGGTGCGAGCGTGTTGTTGGAACTCGGCTCCGGGTCGAGTGCGAAGACACGGATCCTTCTCGACGCTCTCTCCGGCGCCGGACGACTGAGCGGCTACGTTGCGGTGGACGTCAGCCAGGGCGCCCTCGCTGGTGCGGTGGCGATGCTTGCGGCCGAGCATCCGGGCCTGCCGGTGGAGGCCGTGGTCGCGGACTTCGAACGAGACCTATGCGCCCTTCCTGTTCCGGGGAGCCGACTGGTCGCGTTCCTGGGAGGCACGATCGGCAACTTTGCACCCAGACAACGTGAGGGCTTCCTCTCCTCGTTGTCCGCGGCCCTGTGGCCGGGCGAATCCCTGCTCGTGGGGCTCGATCTGGTCAAGGATCCCCTGCGACTGGTCGCGGCCTACGACGACGCAGCCGGGGTGACCGCGCGGTTCAACAAGAACGTCCTCAGGGTGCTGAACCGTGAGCTCGGCGCGGACTTCGACATCGCTGCGTTCACGCACGTCGCGCGGTGGGATCCGTACCAGGAATGGATCGAGATGCGGTTGCAGGCAGACCGAGCGATGACGGTTGACATCGCGGATCTGGGTCTGGAGATCTCCTTCCGGCGAGGCGAGGAGATCCGGACCGAGATCTCGGCGAAGTTCAGGCGCGCGGGCATCGAGCGCGAGCTCGCGGCGGCTGGGCTGAGTCCTCAGGGCTGGTGGAGCGATGGTGATTACGCGCTGGTCCTGGCCAAAGCCTGATCCGGCGACCATGCCGGGGCCCGCTGAGGACGTCGACGCCAGAAGACCGCAAGCTTCCGGGGTTGAGGTGTTGTGGCGGCCTGGCTGCCCGAATAGTCGGAGGCTGCGCTCGATGCTGTGGGCCCACGATGTCGAGGCGACCTGGCGCAACGTGCTCGCCGACCACCAGGCAGCGCAGGCCGCAGCGGCGGCCAGCACTGGCGACGATTTCGTGCCCGTGGTGACGGTTGACCAGTCGGTGCTCTCGAACCCGTCGTGGGCAGAGCTTGCGGGACACATCGGCCGCGAGGAAGACGAACCAGTTCGCCCGGCGCCGCCGCGGACGTACGCCTCAGCCGGCGCGTGCGGTCCCCCTCCACCGAGTCATACCCTCAAGGTTGACGCACTCCGTGGGGGCGTGGTCCTCGTCATCGCCGTCTCGGCCTACCAGTCCGGTCATCACGGACGCCCGCTGCTGGCACTACTTCTCGGGGTCCTGAGCTTCCTGACGTGGGCGCTGAGCCGACCGGATCCGTTGTGAGCAGTCGAAGCGTTTGGCCCTGGGCCGTGGCCATCGGGGTCGCGGCTCTCGATCTGCTCTGCAAGCAATGGGCGCTCCAGGCGCTGGCACCGCTGGCAGCCCAGGACACCGCGACCGTCCGGCTCGGTTTAGTGCGCAATCCCGGGGTTGCTCTGAGCCTCGGTGCCGCCCATCCCATGATGGCCGGTGCCAGCGCCGCCATCGTGGTCGGCGCAGTGGCTTGGTGGCTCGCCCGGTCGAACGGTTGGCTCTTGCAGGCGGGACTCGCGGCGATGCTCGGGGGCGGTGTCGGCAACCTCGCCGACCGGGTCCACCACGGGGCGGTGACCGACTGGATCCATGTCGCCGGCTACCCGGCCACCTTCAACCTTGCCGATGTCGCGATCCGGCTCGGTGCTCTGACGGTCCTCCTGGCCCTGTGGCTCGGCGTTCGTCAGCGATCTCGGGCGGCCGCGCCCACCGGGGAGCGGCCGGCTATCGGCGCAGCGCCCCACCCATGATCGACCCTCACGAGGTCATCGTGGCCAGGATCGTTGCCACGGTCTCGACGACCGCTACCGGCGGGAGGTCACCGTCTCGCTGGCCCTTGTGGCGCCAGCACACGTTGCCGCGGCCGTCGAGGACGGCGACGACGGGCAAACCTGACCCACCGGTGCCCATCGAGGCGGCCAGGGCGCCGGACGGATCGGTCAGTACGGTCAGCGAACGAGGACCAGTCGCCCCCAGACGGCCCGGGCCCGCCGACCTACGATCGTGGACAGCGACGACCGAGATGCCCCGGTCGTTCAAGCGGGCGGCTGCGTGCTCGAGTCGGATCGACCAGCGGCGAGTGCGCCGACCGTCGAGACCGGCGAAGACGAGCACGGTGAGGTGGCCCGACAACAGTTCGCCCACCGTCACCGAGTCCTGAGTCTCGGTCAGAGTGCCGGCCTGGGGGCCGATCGGGGTCACCAGCCGCAAGTCGAGGGGGACCTGGAGCCGTAGTCCGAACTCTCCCCCGGTGCCGCGCCCGAGGCGACGCAATGCGGACCTCATGGAGCGGTCACCGCGGTGCTGATCGCCAGCGCTCCGGTGAGGGTGCGGTGCACCGGGCATCGGTCGGCGATCTGGGTCAGCCGGGCGCGCTGCTCCTCATCGAGTGCGCCGACGAGCCGAATCTCGCGGTCGATGTGCTCCATGGCGCACGGTCGGCCGTTCGGGTCGGAGCAGTCCTCCGAATGGCTGCGCCGGTGGCTCAACCGTACCGACACGTGCTCGAGGGGATATCCCTTGCGGTCGGCGTACATCCGGATGGTCATGGAGGTGCAGGCCCCGAGCGCCGAGAGCAGCAGGTCGTAAGGGGTCGGTCCGGTGTCGTCGCCCACTCCCTGAGGCTCGTCGGCGGCCCAGACGTGTCGCCCGGCCTGGATGCTCTGGGTGAGCCGGCCCTGGCCGGACTCCTCGACCAGGACGGTGCCCCCGGGTGCGGGCGGAGCGGTCGGGAGGTCGGGGAGGTAGCGCGCTGCCCAGGCGGCGAGGACGTCGGCGGCGTACTCGGCGTCGGCGCGACAGGTCAGGAGGTGGTCGGCGCCGTCGAGGGTGACGAAGCTCTTGGGGTGGCGGGCGGCATCGAAGATACGGCGGGCGTTGTCGATGCCGACCTGTTCGTCGGTGGGTGAGTGCAGCACCAGCAGCGCCCGGTCCAGGTTCTTCAGGATCACGTCGAGATGGTGGGCGTCGGCGTCCTGGAGCAGTTGGGCCCCCACCGTGAAGGTGCGCCCAGCGAGAGTGACCTCGGCGCGGCCGTTCTGGCGCAGCCGGTCCTGGGCCTCCTCTGGGAACAGGTGCCGGATGTGGCCCGGATCGAAGGGGGCACCGATGGTGGCGACTGCGGTCACGCTGGGCAGCTGGGTGGCCGCGGCGAGTACCGCCGCGCCGCCGAGGCTGTGGCCGATCAACAACCGCGGGGGTTCATGGGTCGAGCCGAGCGCCGCGGCGGCCGCGACCAGGTCCTCGACGTTGGAGGTGAAGCTGGTGTTGGCGAAGTCGCCGTCGCTGGAACCCAGGCCGGTGAAGTCGAAGCGGAGGACACCGAATCCCTTCTCGACCAGCCGTCGGCTGATCCGCGAGGCCGCTACAACATCCTTGGAGCAGGTGAAGCAGTGGGCGAAGAGCGCGTAGGAACGGGGCCGATCCTCGGGAAGGTCCAGGCGACCGTCCAGCTGGTCGCCGCAGGAGCCGCGGAAGGTGAACCGCTCGGTCCTGCTCACCTCCGCAGCACCTCTTCGAGCTGGCGGACCGACGGGGCTCCCTCCAGGCCTCGTTCGGTGGCATAGAGCCGGCAGGCCACGGTGGTGCCGTCCGCGACGGGGAACGGGTCCGTCCCGTCGACGAGGATCGTCGGCGATCCGTGAAAGCCCGCGACCGCGGCGTCGTTGCTCGACAGGACCTGGACCTGGGGGACCTCGATGATGACGCTGGCGCCCAGGTTGCGGGCAGCGTGGTTGACACGGTCCAGCGCAAGGTCACGGTTGGGACAATCGTCGAGCACCATGATGGTGATGTCGCGGCTGATGGACATGGCGTCACCGCCCTCGGGCGAACAGCCGGCGCAGGGCGCCGCCGGAGATCTGCTCGCCGGTAGTTGCGGGGTCGGTGTTGGTGACGCGGACGCCACCCCAGAAGGCGAGGTGACTCTTGATGTCGCGGGCGGCTGGCTTGGGGCTCTGGTATTGCCAGGCCGCTGCACGGTTGGTCTTGCCGTCGACGGTGATGTCGTAGTAGCTGGCCACACCCTTCCAGGGGCAGGTGGTCTGCCGGCTGCTGGGAGACAGCCGGTCCCAGTCGATCGAGTCGGGCGGGAAGTAGTGGTTGCCTTCGACGATCACGGTGTCGTCGCTCTGGGCGATCACGGTGCCGTTCCAGATGGCGTAGGTCATGGCTGGGTTCTCCTTCGTGTCGGTGCGAAGCCTGAGTCGGATGCGCGTGGTGTTCATCTCTGGAACGTCGAGGACGGTCGACTCCGACCCGGACTGTCTTCCTGCTGACACATTCATCGGGAACTGCTGCGGGTTGGTGGGCCGCGGTTCGTCGGTGGCGGCTCAGGTGCGGTGGTGCGGATGCTCGCCGAAGAGCGGGACGTTGGAGCCGGCCGCCGGCCCGGAGAGCCAGGCGCGGGTGTGCTCGTAGGAGCGGTTGATCAGGTCGTCGGCTTGGCTGAAGTCGGTTGGGGCGATGGCGATCGGACACAGGGGCGGGACTACGCGCAGGTCAACCCTGCCGGCGTAGCGCTCGACGTCGAGGCTGAGGCGCTGGTGGATCACCAGGTTTGCCGCGAGCAGGGCCAGGCCGAGCGCCGAGTGTGGCGGCTGCTCCAGTGCGCAGGAGTAGCCGGTAGCAAGCACCCAGACGATGTCCGCGCCGAGGTCGACGGCGTGGGAGATGGGGGTGTTGTTGACGACCCCGCCATCGATGTGGGCACGTCCGTCGATGATGACTGGTGGCAGCACCCCGGGGATGGCGGCGGAGGCGAGGATCGCCTCGGTGGCTGCGCCGTGCGAGAGCACCACACCCGAGCCGGTGAGCACGTCGGTGGCCACGACGTGGAACGGGATCCGTGCGTCCTGGAGGTTCTCGAAGCGCAGGTGGTCGGCTAGGAGTCGGCGGAGTCCGCTGTTGGCGACGAGATGGTTGCTGCGGCCGGCGAAGCCGAGCAGCCCGCGCAGCGGGTGGGCGGGGAATACATCGGAACGCCGCAGCGTCCGCCATACCGTCGCCAACTCCTCCAGCGGAGCGTCGGCCGCAACCCAGGCGCCATTGAGCGCACCCACGGAGGCGCCGATGACCAGGTCCGGTCGTTCCCCGGCCTCTCGCAGCGCCGTCAGCATGCCGACCTGGGCTGCTCCCAGGTTGGCTCCTCCGGAGAGCACGAACGCGGTAGTCATCGCTCAGTCGCCGGTCGGGTGGAGATTGCGGAGGGCGTCTTCGATGCCGCGGTGGAACGTGGGGTAGGCGTAGATCATCGAGCGCAGCTGCACGACCGGAACGCGTGCGTGAACCGCCACAGCCAGCGCACCGAGCACCTCACCACCGTGGGGGCCCACGGAGGTGGCGCCGACCAGGATCCCCCGGTCGGCGTCCTCGACGAGCTTGATGATCCCCTCGTTGCCGACCTTGTGCATCCAGCCTCGGGCAGACGACGGCACCTGGCTGAAGCCGATCCTGACCGCGAGACCGGCGGCCCGGGCCTGTTCTTCGGTCAGGCCGACGGACCCGACCTCGGGGTCGGAGAAGGTGACCCGCGGAACCGCGTGGTAGCTGGCGGCAGGCCCGTCCTGGCCGAGGATGTCGCGCACGACGATGTCGGCCTGGTACATCGCGACGTGGGTGAACGCGCCGCGGCCGGTGAGGTCACCGACGGCCCACAGCCCGGCGGCGGCCCGAAGGCGGTCGTCGGCCTCGAGCGCGGGAGTGTCGGCGGCCAGGTCGTAGGCCTCCAAGCCGAGATCGCCGAGTGCCGCACGCCGCCCCGTGGCCACCAGGACACGGTCGGCGACCACCACGTCGCGGTCGCCGAGAGCCACGGTGAACGAGGTTCCGTCGTGGTCCACCCGCGCGACGGAGGTGCCGGTCCGCACGTCGATTCCTTCAGCACCCAACACCTCGGTCAGCAGCCGCCCGGCCTCCGGCTCCTCGCCCGGTAGCAGCCGGTCGGCGGCCTCGACCAGCGTCACCGTGGTGCCGAAACGGGAGAAGACCTGGGCGAACTCCACGCCGATCGCGCCACCGCCGATCACCACCAGTGAGGTCGGCGGTTGCTCAGCCTGGACCGCGCCGCGGTTGGTCCAGTACGGCAGTTCGGCGAGGCCGGGGATCGGCGGGACCGACGGCACGGTCCCGGTGGCCACGACGATGCCGCGGCGGACGGTGAAGACCTGGTCGCCGACGGTGACCTCGCCACGGCCGGTGATCTTCGCGCGACCGCGCACGAAGGTTCCGCCCTTGCCGACGAAGCGGTCGACAGCGACCTGGTCGTCCCAGGTGTCGGTCGCCTCGGCCCGGATCCGGGTGGCGACCAGACTCCAGTCGGGCTCGATGCTGGCCGGCCCGGCGATCGTCTCGGCGCGGCGAACGTCGGCAACCATACCGGCTGCGCGCACCATCATCTTGGTCGGGACGCACCCCCAGTAGGGGCATTCGCCGCCGACAAGCCCGGCCTCCACGCCCACCACGCTCAGGCCTGCCGCAGCGAGGCGGCCGGCCACCTCCTCGCCACCGACACCCAGTCCGATGACCACCACGTCGACCTGCTCGGCCATGTCCCTGCTCCTTCTCCTGATGTCGCCCAAGTCAGGCGCTGCGCGTCGTACCCGGGTTTGGGTGGGGCGTGCTCGACCAAACCTCCGCGGCTGGCCGGTGCGTCCGTAGAGTGTCAGCGTGGTGACACAGTTCCTGCCCGGGCGAGGGCCTGATCCCGCCGCGGTGCGCGGCGCCGCCTGGGTGGCCCGCTGCGTCGGCCGGGGCGAGACGGTCCCGCTGGGACCCGAGGACGTGGCCGCGCTGGCCGGGTCGCTGCAAACCCGGTCTCTGCAGCCAGGTCAGGTGTTGTTCGCGGCGGGTACCGGACCGGCCGGGGTCTGGCTCGTGAGGTCGGGCCAGGTGGAACTCGCGGTCGGGTCCGGTCGCCGACGGGCAGTGCTGGCCATGCTCGGCGAGGGCGATGTCGATGGCGACATCCCGCTGCTTTTGCGGATGCCTCCGCCCTACACCGCACGCGCTGTGGATCGGGTCGAGTGCCTCTTTCTGTCTCCCGAGGAGTTCGACCGGCTGATCACCTCTCGCGGACAGCTCGCCCGGCGCTGGCTGACCAGTGTCGCGGCCCGCCTGGCCTCCAGCCAAGGCCGCCTGGTCGGACTCCTCGGTGGCACCTTGACCGCCCAGACAGCACGCCTGCTGCTCGACGAGGCCGATCGGGACGGACGTATCGCGTTGTCGCAAGCCACCATCGCGGCGATGCTGGGGGCGCGCCGACCCAGCGTGAACAAGGTGCTCGGTGAGCTCGCGAACGCGGGACTCATCGAGGTGTCCTACCGCAGCATCCGGCTGCTGGATACCAAGGGTCTTGGCGCGCTCGCCTGACCGCGGCAACCGTGAGCCGCTGTTCACCCGCGTACCCGGGTACGGGAGAGCACACCCATGCTCGAGACGACGTACGGGATGAGGTAGTTCGCCACCACCCGGACCCCGGTGGCGGGGTCAAGCTGGCCGGCGAGAATGGGGTCTCCCAGGTTGACCGCGGTCAGCACGGTGCCCACGACCAGAGCGATCCGGGTGGCGGTGGCGAAGGTCGCGCCGGTCGCGATCAGTCGCCCCGCCTGCCACCAGCTGCGCCACGCAAGTTCGGTCGTCTCTAGGTCGACCCTCTCCGGCGCGGCGTCGTCCTCCGTGGGCTCGTCCGGGGCTCGGAGCCGCCGCAGTCCGCCGCTGGGAAACAGCACAGGGACCTCGAGGCCGAGCTCGGCGTAGAGCCGGTTGGGGACGGAGATGTCGGCCAGGTAGAGCTCACCGGTTTCGGGCGCCGCGAGCAGCCCCTGCTTGGGGAGGGCGAGGGTCATCGTGGCGGCGGCGTGGACCGTGCAAGGCCCGGCGATGCCGGAGTCCATGTCCAGGCCCGACGGTCCGTCGAGAGACAGCGTCGGGACGGCAAGGCTGTTCGCCCACGCAGCCAGCTCCGCGACCCGGCCCCGGAGAGGACCGGTGAGTCCGTAGCCGACGAGGGCGTCGATCACCAGGTCACTGGATCCCGGCTCCTCGGTCTGGGTGGCACCGCACGCGGTTGCGGCCCGCACCTGGGCCTCGAGCAGCGGCCCCGGTCTGAGGGTCCCGGCTACGACGACCTCGACCCGTACGCCGTGGTTGGCCAGATGGCGGGCCGCGACCAGACCACCGCCGGCGTTGTTGCCGGATCCGGCCAGGACGGTCACCGAGCCGGGCGTGAAGCGTGCCTGGGCGAGCTCGGCCAGACTCCGTCCGGCGTTCTCCATCATCTGTGCCAGGCCGATGCCGTAGGTGCTGATCATCAGCTCGTCGACCCGCCGCATCTGCGCGACGCTGATTGCAGGCACCCGGTCGGCAGGCAGCCACCGGGAGGGGTCGCTCGCTCCGGGTCCGGTTGTCATAGCCCAAGACTGCTGGCGAGAAGGTCGGCGAACTGTAAGCGCGCACACCGAACGCCCCAGGGGTGCCGCCCTAGCGTGAAGTCCATGACGATCTCCGAGACCGACCAGCAGCCACGCGAACGCGACGAAGTGTTCCTCGAGCTCACCCGGTCGATCTGCCCTGTCTGCAAGCGCACCATCGACGCCGAGGTCAATGCGCGGGAGAACCAGGTGTTCTTGCGCAAACGCTGCCCCGAGCACGGCGAGTTCGAGGCCCGGGTTTACGGCGATGCCGAGATGTACGTCGACATCCAACGGTTCAACAAGCCGGGCACCCGACCGCTGCAGACCCAGACCGTGGTCAAGGACGGCTGCCCCTCGGACTGCGGGCTGTGCCCCGAGCACAAGCAGCACGCCTGCCTGGGCATCATCGAGGTCAACACCGGCTGCAACCTGGACTGCCCGATCTGCTTCGCCGACTCCGGCAGCCCGCGTGCCAACGGCCCCGATGGCTACTCCATCACCCTCGAGCAGTGCGCGACCATGCTGGACGCATTCGTCGCGGCCGAGGGGGAACCCGAGGTGGTGATGTTCTCCGGCGGAGAGCCGACCATCCATCCCGACATCCTGGCGATGATCGACCTGGCTCAGGAGCGTCCGATCAACGCGGTGAACCTCAACACCAACGGCATCCGGCTGGCCTCCGACAAGAGCTTCGTGGCCGAGCTGGGTCGACGCAACAGGCCCGGGCGCCGGGTCAATATCTACCTGCAGTTCGACGGCCTCGAAGCCGCCACTCACACAGCGATCCGTGGACGTGACCTGCGCGGGATCAAGCAGAAGGCATTGGACAACTGCGCCGAGGCCGGCCTGACAGTCACGCTGGTCGCCGCCATCGAGAAAGACGTCAACGAGCACGAGATCGGGCCCATCATCAGACACGGGCTAGGACATCCCGCCGTCCGCTCTGTGGCCTTCCAGCCGGTCACCCACTCCGGGCGCCATGTCGAGTTCGATCCGCTGACCCGGCTGACCAACTCCGACGTCCTGCATTCGATCGCTGACCAGCTGCCGCAGTGGTTCACCCTCAGTGACTTCTTCCCGGTGCCGTGCTGCGCCCCGACCTGCCGATCGATCACGTACCTGATCACCCAAGGCCATCCCGACGATCCGGACTTCGGGCTGGTCCCGGTCCCACGGCTGTTGCAGGTCGAGGACTACCTCGACTATGTCTCCAACCGCGTGATCCCCGACTACGCCATCCGCGAAGCGTTGGAGAAGTTGTGGAGCGCTTCAGCGTTCGTCGGAACCGAGACCAATGACGAACGGCTCACCCAGGTCGCCGAGGCGTTGGACTGCGCCGATGCCTGCGGGGTCAACCTCCCCGAGGCGCTGGCCGGAATCACCGACAACGCCTTCATGATCGTGGTCCAGGATTTTCAGGATCCCTACACGCTCAACGTCCGCCAGTTGATGAAGTGCTGCGTGGAGGAGATCACCCCCGACGGCCGACTGATCCCGTTCTGCGCCTACAACTCCGTGGGCTACCGCGAGGAGATCCGCGCGAAGATGAGAAGTGTCGAGGTGGCTCCTGTGGTCCCCAACGCCTTGCCGCTGCAACCCCAACTGGCGGCCACCCCCTACGGCAGCAAGCGAGTATCCCCATGAGCGCTGGACTGGACGCCGCGGCGGTGAAGGCGTGCTGTGCCGCCGGCTACTCCTCCGACCTGGTCTCGCTGCTACTCGGCGACAGCTACCACCCCGGCGGCCTCACGCTGACCCGACAACTTTTCGACCGGGTCGGCCTGAGGGCTGGACAGCGACTGGTCGACGTTGCTTCCGGGCGCGGGACGAGCACTTTGCTTGCCGCCCAGGAGTACGGCGCTCGTGTCGAGGGTGTCGACCTCTCGGCGGGCAACGTCGCACTGGCTTCCGGGGCCGCCGCTGCCGCCGGTCTCGCGGACCGGGCCGAGTTCCACCTGGGTGACGCGGAAGATGTTCCGCTCCCCGACGGGTGCGCGGACGTGGTGATCTGTGAGTGCGCGTTGTGCACCTTCCCCGACAAGCGCACCGCTCTGGCGGAGATGGCCAGGTTGGTGGTGCCCGGCGGCCGGGTCGGGATCACCGACGTCGCTGCGGACCGCGATCGGCTCCCCGATGAGCTGACTGGACTCACCGCCTGGATCGCCTGCGTGGCCGATGCCCGACCGTTGGCCGAGTACGCCGACCTGGCCGCTGAAGCCGGCTTTCGAGTGCTGACCACCGAACGTCACACCAACGCGCTGAGCCGGATGATCGACCAGATCGAGGCCAGGCTCGAGCTCTTCCGGATGACCGCCAAACCGCGCCTGGAAGCACTCGGCATCGACTTCGCGAAAGCTGGCCCGGTGCTCGAAGCCGCCCGCCGGGCCGTCGATGACGGCACCCTCGACTACGTCCTGATGGTGGCGGAGAAGCCATGCGAGTGATCCACTTCCTCACCGGAGCAGGCCTCCTCGTCGGGGCCGGTGCCGCCGGTTACGTCGGCCTGGTCACCGGTCGCCTCAGTCTCGACCTCGACGTCGGGCGACGCACTCGCCCCCTGGGACCCCTGGTCGTCGACATCGCCGCACCCCGCGACATCGTCTACGCAGCGGCGACCGCGCCGTACGCCGAGCGTCGGCCGCGCGCGATGGCCGAGAAGGTGCAGATTCTCGAACGGGGCGAGGGAATGGTCTTGGCCGCCCACCGCACTCCGGTCGGCGGAGGGATGGTCGCAGTCACGGTCGAGACGGTCACTTTCACCCCGCCCGAACGCATTGGTTTCCGGCTGGTGCGGGGACCGGTCCCCTACGTGGCGGAGACCTTCGAGCTCGAGGAGACACCGAGCGGGACCCGACTGACCTACACCGGTGAGCTCGGCACCGACCTCGGGCCGCTCGGCCAACGGTGGGGGGACCTGGTTGCACGTAGCTGGACCGCCACCGTGGAACGGTCCCTGGAGACGATTCGCGTCGAGAGCGAACGGCGCTCCCGCTAGCAACTCCGACGCGGCCGCCCATCGCGATATCCGTGCTTGCTCTGTAAGCGCCCCCACAGTCACCCCGTGATCCCCGAACTAGCGTCGCGACGTGCCACCGCAACCACTGCCGCCCGCCGGGCGTGCCCGGCTCCTCCAAATCGCAGTCGGCACCGGCGTCGTCTTCGGGCTCCTCGCGCAGGTGGCCGGTCCCTCGATCGCCGAGCACCTCCAAGGCACCCCGGTGACTTTCGAGGGCTGGATCGTTGCGGGCTGGATCGTCGGCGGCCCGGCCTACATGGTGGCCATGCTCCTGTGGATCGACGGCGGACGGCTGTCACTCCGACGTCGGCGACAAGTCGTCATCGTGGTGGGGGTGGCTATCGGTCTCAGCATGTTCATCCTTCCCGCCGCGGTTCCAGGCCCGGGAGCGGCGTTCGGCACCGGGGGCATCGTCGGCGAACCCCTGACGCAGGGTTGGCTGTGGGGTGTCGCCACGACGCTGGTGATGGCTCTCTACGGCTCGGCCGTCATGGTCGTCCTGGGTCGGGCCCCGTCGAGCGCAACGACACCGCGGCATCGAGAACTGACCGCTCGCTACATCGAGGTCGCCTGGGTGGTCGTCCTGAGCCTGACGCTGGTTGCGGCGCTCTCCGGAGCCACCAGCGGCGTGCTCAGGGAGTACCTGAACAGCGCACCCGACGCATCGGTTGAGATTCCGGTCGCTGTGTAAGCGCGCTCACCGACCGCATCCGCGCATCGCGGAAGCATTCACGGTGTCAACACGAGATCGATCTAGGAGATCGACCTCGACCGCCACAAGTTCAAGGAGACCCTCATGACCCGCACGACCACGCAAAGCAGTCTTGGTCGGGCCGTCCTCATCGGAGCCGTCGCCGGGGTGATCGCCTCTCTGGTGATGGCGATGTACGCGATGATGGCCGCCTACGCCAAGGACACGGGCTTCTTCACCCCGCTGTACCACATCGCCTCGCTCGTCACGAACGACGCCGACATGATGAAGTCGATGAAGGCCGACCAGATGAACGGTGACGCGTTCACGTTCCTGTTCGGTCCTGCCATCCTGGGCGCGATGATCCACATGATGACCGGCGCGATGTACGGCGCCGTGTTCGGGGTCATCGCCTCAAAGCTGCGCCTCGGCCTCGCTGCCCTCGCGGGCGTCGGGATGGTCTACGGCTTCGGCGTCTTCGTGATGAGCGCCTACATCGGCCTGCCGCTGGCGGCGTCGATCTTCAACAGTGGCGACCCGATCAAGAACATGGCCGAGATGGCCGGCTGGGGAACCTTCATCATCGAGCACTTGATGTACGGCGTCGCGCTCGGAGCCCTCGTGGCAGTCGGGCTCGCCCGGTCGAGGACCGCAACGGTGACCGCCAAGGCAGCCGCGACCGTCCGGCACTGATCCCCACCCCGCGCGGGTCGGGCGGCCACCCCCAGCTGCCCGACCCGCCCACTACCGCCATCTGGACCCGGATTTCGAGAAGGCTGAGACGATGGGACCCGAACCGCACACCTGCCTGACCATCGCTAACCCCGAGGACCTGGCCGGGGGCGCCCGCCCCTGGTCACCGGGCCGCAGAGAGGAAGACGTGGACATCGAACGCGCGGCCCGCACCGGCCCGGACAAGCTCTGGTGCATGTCCGAGGTCGACATCTTCTGCGACCTCGACTCCGCCGAGATGGACGCGATGGCCCAGGCCGCGCCCATGAAGACCTACGCCTCCGGGGAGCTCGTCTACACCCCGCACCAGCCGCTGGAAACGCTCTTCATCCTCAAGAAGGGCCGGATCCGGATCTTCCGGGTCTCCCCCGACGGCCGTGCCTTGACCACCGCGATCATCGAACCCGGCACTATCTTCGGTGAAATGGTCATCCTCGGCCAGCAGATGCACGACAGCTTCGCCGAGGCCCTCGACGATGTCGTCGTCTGCGTGATGACCAAGAACGACGTACGTCGCCTCCTCCTCGGCGACCCCAGGATCTCGGCCCGGATCTCCGAGACGCTGGGCCGTCGCATCGGTGAGCTGGAGCAGAAGTTCTCCGACGCCGTGTTCAAGTCCGTTCCCGAGCGCATCGCCGGCGCTCTGGTCACCCTCGCAGCAGCTTCCTCCGGGCGTCCGATCGGTCGGGGTGTCCAGGTCAAGCTCACCCACGAGCAGCTCGCGGCCCTGGCCGCCACCTCGCGGGAGACCACCACCAAGATCCTCGGCGAACTTGCCGACCGGGGGCTCATCACCCTGGGTCGGGGTCGGATAACGGTCCTGGATCAGGAGCGACTGCTGCAGCTCGCCGGGTGAAACACCACGGGCCGCGGTCAGAGGTTTCCTAGGTCAAGCCTGCGCGCTTCGGCGGCGGCTCGTTCCGAAGCGCGTGCGCGGGTGTAGCGGACGAGCATGTCGGTGCGGGTCCAGCCGGCGATGGCCATGAGTCCGGATTCGGAGCCGCCTGCGGCGAGCCAGCGGTGGGCGGCGGTGTGGCGGAGGCGGTGCGGGCGGAAGCCCTCGACTCCGGCACGGGCGGCTCGGCGTCTCAGGCCGCGGCTGAGGCCTTCGCGACCGAACTGCTTGCCGCGGTTCCCCAGCCACAGGTCGGCCGAGGCTGCGAGTGGGTGACGCTCGCGTTCGCCGAGGTAGCGCAAGAGAGCTTCGGTGGTGGCCGGGCCGATCGGGATGACCCGGCCGCGGCCCCCTTTGCCGCGGCGGATGGTGATGAGCCGGCTGATGAGGTCGACGTCGTCGAGGTGGAGGTCGGCGACCTCGCCGGAGCGGATGGCGGTCTCGAACATCAGTCGGATGATCGCCTCGTCGCGTCGGTGGTGCAGCGTCTGCCCCGGGGGTGTTGCGCCGTCCCCAGGTTCGGGGACGGCGCAGGTGCGGATGAGGGCGCGAAGTTCGTCGTCGGTGAACGGTTCGACCAGGGGTGTTTGGACACGGGGTGCCTTCACGCCGGGGAACGGGTCGGACGGGATGTCGCCGCCGGCGGTGAGCCAGGTGGCGAAGCGGCGCACGGCTTGTTGCCGGATGCGGGCGGTGCCAGGCGCATTGCCACCATCGAGCATGCCCGCGACCCATGTGTTCAGGGCGGCACGGCTCATCGGGAGCTGATCGGTCTCGGCGCACCAGCGCAGGTAGCGGGTGGCACAGTCGGCGTAGACGGTGACGGTGCCGGGTGCCTTGTTCTCGGCGCGGAGCGCGAGCTTCCAGGAGTCGAGGTGGTCGAGGGCGGCGGTGACGGTCAGGTCGGTCATGGCCGCACTGCACAGCCAGTCCTCGTCGGGGCTCACCGCCGGGATGGCGGCGGGGAAGGTGATGCATGAACTGGGCAGTCCCGGTTGTCCGGGAAACCCGTCACAAAATGGACCCTGCTCGAATCCCGGCGCGACTCCGCGGAGCGCACTGCGGGCGGCGAGTTCACCATCGGCGCCGTTGCCTTGATTGCCAGTCGATCCAGTCCCGCTCCTCCTGGCTCAAATCCGATGGAGGAAGCGATCCTCGTTGCTTGAAGTGCACATCACGGCACGGGCCCCGCTCGTCGTCATGCCGTCGGCGACCAACTGCTTGAAGGCATCAAGGGAGGCGCGGGTGACTCGGTAGTGCACCTGACCCGGCGCGTAGAACCGCCGGTCCAGGCACCAGCAGATCTCGTTGGCCTTCCAGACCGGCACCTCCAACTCCTGGGCGACGCGCTTCGCGGAGACCAACAGCTTGGGCGGATCGGGCGGCTCCCAATGATTGGCCTGCACCCTCACCACCAGCCCTTCTTGGATTCCCGGGGCATGGAGTTCACCCACGCGAGCAGCGAGCCATACACGATGCGGTAGTTCTTGCCGCCCTCACCGATGAAGACCCGGTCCAGGTCGCCGAAGGACACCGCTTGGCGGATGGCGTGCTCGGGCAGGCTGAGCATCCAGGCCGCTTCCTTCACCGTGATCAGGACCTTCTCGTCGCACGAGTCCGGTCGTTCAGCCGTGAACAAAGGATCGCCGGCAGGGCGTCCACCCCGCCGCTTGCCCGCCGGCGAGTCGACCGTGAGGTCCACCTCGGGCACCACCGCGGCCTTCTTGGCGGGCGAGTGTCGCTCCGCGGCGCGGCTTCCACAGCATGCCGTCGTACTCGATAGCACCTGCGGGGATGACGGTGGTCCGTGCGCCCATCCCTGCACTATGCCCCTCGACAACAGAGTGGCAAGTGGCCGGACGCTGAAATTCGTGTGGATCCTCGTTGAGCACGGCACCCCGGGCTGAGTTCCCCGCCTCCGGCTACACGTGACGACGACGAGGTCGGCTCATGACGGCCTCCTTTGTTCCTGGCTTTCAGCAGAAGCAGACTGTGGTTAGGTGCCGTCATGCAGCCCAAGAGCCTTTGGTCCGAAGCAGCGCGGTTGGTCGTTGCCTGGCACGACCACACGCAGTTCGTCGCCCGCGCCCGCCCTGGCGACGACGAAGGGCTGGAAAAGTTCATCGACGTCTTGGAAATGCTGCCGCCGCTGACGTCCAGTGACGACCCGGTCGAGAGCGACCTCAGCCTGCTCCAGTACCTCAACGAAGGACTCCGCTTCGGTTTCGCGTCTCACCAAGTCTTGCTGGACGCCATTGATGCCACCATGCACGCCTTGGGCGATCGCATCGCCCCACCGGCACCCTAAGGCCGCTTTAGGCCACGGAGTTGCGGGCCCGACGAAACGCGGCCTGATGCAGGAACACCCGTCAGTCAGGGACTTGTGCGGGTGTATCAATCAGGTCAACGTCGGCATACCACGCGTTGTCCCTACGGCGGTTCCGCCGCACCTGCGTTAGAGCATCTACGACCAGTTTGCGGCCCGCCGAGGTGTCGAGACTCTTCGCAGCCCACTCGCTGGTCCAGAAGTTCGGCGTCAGGTCCCCGAGGATTTGGTCAACCTCCGTCTTGACCACATCAGGGTCCGCTAGGTCGATCGATCCCCGGTCCGCGAGCGGAGTGAGGTCATCCACGACGAAGGTCGTGAGAGTCACAACGCCAACCTTGCTGAGCAACTTGCTGCCAGAGACCCAGATTGACGGCCAAGCGTCGCGGACCGACCTCCAGAGCGTGAAGAAGAACTCCAGAAGTGCGTCGTCGTCGGCGAGATCCGGGAGATTCTTCTGCGCAACCACAGCAAGTGACTGCTCCACCGCTGCCGGAAGCACAAGGTTTGCGCGTGACTCGCCCGGCACGTCCTCGGCCGGCCACTCCACCGCCCGGTAGAACGGAGAGTCCTCGGAGTTGTCGACGACTCCAACAAGCGACGCGTGTCGACCCAACGTCATCCTCGCGGATCGAAGTCGCTCGCCAAGGACCGCCTCCGGATACTGCAATGCAAGGAGTTTCAAGTGGTCTGTCGAGACCTTGGTCACCTTGTTGTTGATCACGAGGAACTGAAACGCGATCTCCTCATCGGTCGGATTGATGAGTGCGACCACGTTGACCTTGAGGTTGGGATCGAAAGCTTCCATGCCGAACAGTCGGTGCTGACCATCGATGACCAAGCCGATCGGCGACTCGCCAGCAGGGATCTCGATCAACGAGCAGGAGTCCAGCGCAGGCGTCTCCCTGAGATCCAGATCCCGCAGTGCGACGGTGATGGCTGTCGGAATAGTGTTGCGTGAATCCAACTCAAGGAACCTCTTGATCGCCCGCACCTTCGCCTGGTTCTTGAGACGCTGGTGCCCCTTGCCATCGACGTTCAGGCGCTCTACCGATGCCCACTTGGCAACTTCACCCACGGGCGCAGTGAAGGTAGCAAGCAGTACGCCGTCGTCACTGTCACCCCGTTGACGGGTGAAGATCGCCGGATAGGTAAACGTCATTCTTGACTCCTTGGGTCAACTGAAGTTGGCGACGAGGTTGAAGACATCGACGCTTACAGACTCATCTAGGACGGTCGGCAACCCAGGTCGCCCGAGCGTAACGAAGGCGTCCTTGAGACTGGCGTCCGTCGCTTTTGCCTCAGCCGCGGCGCTGCGCGCGAGGACTGCGAAGCGTGCCTCCTTGGGCAACCTCTCAAGGTCGTCACCGGAGAGCCGATAGCCGTGGACGAGGGCTTGGACCGGGTACAGCGACCACGATGCAGCGTGGCCCTTACGACTGTTGCAGGCACCGCACGCGGGCAGCAGGTTCTCCGGATCAGAATTTCCGCCGAATGCCTGGGGCCACACGTGGTCGAGCGTGAACGACGCCGGGATCCCTTGCGTCTCATAGTCCAGTTCGACGCTGCAGAGGTAGCACCACGGCCGCTCGCGTTGGCTCTCCGACTTCAACTGTTTGCGAGTGCCTGCTGAGATCGTGCTCCGCGCGGCCGCCAACGCCGGTTCGAGCCGTGAGTAGACCTCGCCGATGCGGTTGTAGTCGATAGTCATCGTGTCGAGGATCATCTGCTTGATCTCGCTCTCGGCAACATAGTCCAAGTCAGGCCGTGACGCGGCGATCTTCGCACCGGCGGCTACCAGACGACGCACGAGATGAAGCACAGCCATCTCATGGACTGCTTCTGCCCATTCAACGCCTCTGCCAGTCGACAACAACGCGCTGGCAACACCGACCGAGTCGTACTCAGCGATATGGCGGCGGGCCAGGTAGGCGGCCAAGTCCTCGCCGGCAGTCGTGTACGGCCTAGCCACCCACGCCAACTCTCCTCCGGACCTTCAAACGTCAATTGTCGGTAGCGCGCGGCGACCAGGCAACCGACGCCACCGCATCGTGGCTGTGGATGCTCTCGAAGTTGCGCACGCGCACTTCGTGCGACACCGCGCGCTCTCGGCACGCCCGCGAAAGGTCGCGAGCCATGTCCTCAACGAAGGCCGGATGGTCGTGGGCGGCCATGGTTACCACGCGCTCGTCAGGGCGCTTGATGATCGGGAAGACAGGGCTCGATCCAACCGAGCGGATCATGGCGAAAGACGAAGCAACGTCGAGCGGGTAGACGTCCTCGTCCTGACCATACGTCGTCAACTCCACCCGGCTCCGCTGGTTGTGTGCACCGTAATCGCTGATTGCCTTGCTGCAGGGACACAAGCTCATAACATCGGCACCGACTGTCACGGCGAGTTCGGGACCCGCAGCCGTCAGCCGGGCCTCCAGCGCGACGTCACATACCTGCCAGGCCTCGCGGCGGGACGCTGGGGCCGCCACCATGAAGGCCATCGGAAGCGCAATCCCAACGCGCACCGCATCGACGTCAAGCCGGTCGGCAGCCACCTTGAGGGCCTGCGGCAGCCTCTCTGGCTCCAGATCCTGAAGCTCATCGTGAATGATCTCGACCATCCGGCTCATGTGGGTGCCGCGGCGGTCAGCCGGGAGCGTCACTGTGACGTCGAAGGTCGCGATACCGGCGTGAAGGCTCGAGCCGTCGTTGAATCGAACCGGGTATTCCACGCCCGCAATGCCGACACGATCGAGCTCAATGCCACGTCCGTCGATCTGATCCTGGATGTCTGGAAGCGCCACGTCCCTACTCCCCGCGGTAGATGCACCCAGAGGTGCAGGTTTCACGGACCCGCACCTCAGTCAGGTTCGACAACTCACCGGCGAGTCGATCCCAGATCCACTTAGCGAGCACCTCGCTCGTTGGGTTCTCAAGGCCGGGTACCTCGTTGAGGTAGTGGTGATCGAGTTGTTCTTCGAGCGGCTTGAAGGCCGCCTTGATGTCGCCGAAGTCCTGCACCCAACCGGTGTCGTTACCGACTGGGCCAGCGACATGGACCGAAGCCAGATACGAGTGTCCGTGGAGACGGGCGCACTTATGTCCGTCGGGGACGTTGGGCAGCCGGTGGGCCGCCTCGAACGTGAACTCGCGGTAGATCTCGGAGTTGTAGGTCACGGAATTCCTAGGTGCTTGTGCGTCTGCAGACTGAGCTGCCATAGCGGGTGGTCAAGGCAGAACTTCACGGCCAGTTCGGTGTTCGCGGCGACGTCCGGCCCGTCCATTGGCTGCGCGCGGAAGCTCTCAAAATCCAGGTGTTCGAACGCAGTCGGGTCCACCCCGCCCTGCGGGACGACGAACTTGAGTTCCTGGCCCTTCTCGACAACGAGTTCGGAGCCGATCTTTGGGCTGACGCACAGCCAGTCGATCCCGGCCGGCGGCACCAGAGTCCCGTTCGTCTCGACCGCGACATAGAAGCCCAGTTCGTGGAAGGCATCGACGGCCGCCGTGTCCAACTGGAGGAGCGGTTCACCGCCCGTGCAGACCACCATCGGTCGGCCACCACCGTTCACGGGCCACTTCGCTGCAACCGCTGCCGCCAGCGCCTGGGCGTCAGCGAACTTGCCACCGCCCTCGCCGTCAGTCCCGACGAAGTCGGTGTCGCAGAATTTGCAGATGGCGCGCTCGCGGTCGGCCTCCCGTCCGGTCCACAGATTGCACGAACTGAAGCGGCAGAACACAGCGGGGCGACCGGCGTGGGTGCCCTCGCCTTGGAGCGTGTAAAAGATCTCCTTGACCTTGTATGTCACGCAGTCGCCTCCTGGTAACTGACTGGGTCCGTGAGGCCCACGTCAGCGAATCCACGAAGCCGAAGCAGGCACGAGTCGCAGTGGCCGCACGAGCGACCCTCGGTGTCCGGGTCGTAGCAAGACAACGTGAGCGAGTAGTCGACACCAAGCTTGGTTCCGAGTTCGACAGTTTCTGCCTTGGTCAGGTTGATGAGCGGCGTGTGGATCTTCATCGCGTTGCCCTCGACGCCGGCCCGGGTTGCAAGGTTCGCCATCTGCTCGTACGCGGCGATGTACTCGGGGCGGCAGTCCGGATAGCCCGAGTAGTCCAGCGCATTCACGCCGATGAAGATGTCCGTCGAGCCGATGACTTCGGCGTACGCGAGGGCAAATGACAAGAAGACCGTGTTGCGCGCCGGAACGTAGGTGATCGGGATCTCGTCGTCGGACAGTTCCTCCGCTGACTCGTGCTTCGGAACGTCGACGTCGGCAGTAAGCGCGGATCCTCCGAAGACTCGGAGATCGATGTCGCAGACCACGTGCCGCTCAATCCCGGCCGCCTTGGCCACCCGGCGAGCGGCTTCGAGTTCGACCGCGTGGCGCTGGCCGTAACGGAAGCTGATTGCGTACGGCTCGAAGCCCTGATCCTTGGCGACGGCCAGAACCGTCGTCGAGTCCAGGCCGCCACTGAGCAGCACCACTGCCTTCCGGCTCATGACATTCACCTCTCCGTTACGCGCCGTGCCTGGTGAGCACCGTACGCCGAAACTACAAGGTAGAGTAACCGGAACCAAGCTGTAGTTTCAGTATCCGAGGGGTCATGGCGCGCCGAAAACTGACGATCGTGGTCACGTGCACAGACCGCAAGTTGGGCCTGCCCTCGGAGACCCTGATGGCCCGCAGCCTACCTGCTGGGACCGTCACCGAACGCGCCTCCCATTGGCACAGTCGAGTCACCGCTGCCCGGTCCGAAACGCGCCTGCTCGATCTCTACAAGGGCGAGAGTTGGTCGCAGGCAAAGCGGCTCGCCTGCACCGCCGAGAAGGCCGGGTTTGATGCCGAAATGCTCGTGGCATCCGCCGGCTTGGGGTTGCGCTCCGTCAAAGACCTGGGGCCGGTTTATGCGGCAACGTTCACGCGTGGCCATCAGGACTCAGTAGCCACCTCGACCGCAGACTCCGCCTTGTGGTGGAGTCGACTCCCCCACACCGTGGCGCCGACGCCCGAAGTCCCGTCGATCTGGGTCTTGTCAGAGTCGTACGCGCTTGCGATGAGCGACCAACTGTCGAACCTCGACCCGGACGATTCGCTCGTGTTCGGCGGGGCGCCTGACACGCCCGAGAGCCTGCGGGTTCGATCCGACCGGAACTTGCGCGCAGCACTCGGAGGCACGGTGACCAGCTTGAACACCCGCATGGCGATCCGCTGGCTGGAAATCGCCGGCCGTTCGGCACCGACATCGACCGAAGTACGCCATGCATGGGCTGCGTGGGCCAGCGACGCTCACCAGCCCGAGCAATACGACCGACGCCCGCTCCCCGACGGCACCATCCGTCTCCTGATCAAGGAGATGCTCGGACGGCATCCGCAACTATCGAAGACAGTCGCTCTCCGGAACCTGCGCGCGTCTGGCATCGCATGCGAGCAGCGCCGGTTCTCCGGACTCTTCGAGGAGGCATGCAACGAATGACGAAGATTGAATGGCTGGAGCGCCGCGCACTGAAGGTTCTCCAGAGCGACAACACTCCCCTGTACCTCTTCACGCTCGCGGCGGAAGAGATCGACATGGTCGCGGACGTTGCCCGCATCAGTCGCGACGAAGCAGGCAAGCTGATTGGCTACCAGCGCCCCGAGAAGCAGAAGCACGTGAAGCAGATCCAGGAGTACTTGGATTCCGAGGACCCCCTGTTCCCCAACGGCTTGATCCTCGCCCTGCCACCCGAGGTGAGGTGGAGGTCGAGTCGCGGGCCGACAACGAGCGATGGCTTGGCCGTCGCCGGAACCTTGGAGATCCCCGTCGCCAGCGACCCCAGCGGCCCGCGCCCAGCATGGATCGTTGATGGCCAGCAACGAAGCCTCGCGCTGTCCCGCACCAAGAACCGCCGCCTACCCGTGCCCGTCGCCGGGTTCGTCGCGTCAACTCTTGAAATCCAGCGTGAACAGTTCCTGCGGGTCAATACTGTCCAACCACTTCCTACCGGCCTAGTGACTGAACTACTCCCAGAGATCACTCGAGTGCCTTCCGCGCGGATGGCTACGCGGCAACTTCCGTCGGCATTGGTCGAGATGCTCAATCAGGACAGCGAATCTCCGTTCCGCGGAATCATCCGACGAGCATCGACCGACCCCGACTCGAAGAAGTCGACATTCGTCACAGATACGAGCCTGATTGAGGCCATCCGCGAGTCCATCGAGTCACCCTCGGGAGTGCTCTTCCCATACCGCAACATTGCAACAGGTACTACGGACACCGAGGGCATTCGGCGGGCGCTGATCGCCTACTGGGGCGCCGTGCATGACGTGTTTGGAGAAGCATGGGCTAAGCCAGCGACCGAGAGTCGTCTGATGCACGGCGTCGGAATTCGCGCAATGGGCCGACTGATGGATCGCGTAATGACGCACGTGGATGACCAAGACCCGGAGGCCCGGACTGCCGCCGCGAGTGAACTCTTAGTGATCGCCGCGCATTGCGCGTGGACCGAGGGTTCTTGGGATGGGCTCGGCCTTGCGTGGAACGATCTCCAGAACACGACGCGTCACATCAAGATCCTTTCCAACTACCTCGTTCGCACCTACCTGGCTGAGCGGACACATCGCAAGTGAGGTTCTTCTTCCCTGACAGCCAGGACCTCGTCAGCCCGTCGTACGACTTCCTACGGGATGAGTACGCCGCCCACCGCGTCCGACAGCGGGACGACCGCTATGCACACGAGGTGCTCGACCGGGCGCCGTACGACGGCATCCTGGTTAGTAAGTCCATCGTCGACGGATCCATCAAGGGCGCAGGCAAGTACTCAACCGCTCAGCGCGCGCGGCTTCACCGCATGGGCGTGCACGGGTTCTTCCGCCTGCCGCCCGGCGTCGAGGCCCTTGGGGACAACGGCGCCTTCAACTACGTTGACGAAGCACTTCCTCCGGTCACACCGGCAGAAACGCTCGACTTCTATGAGGAGTGCGGCTTCGACGCCGGCGTCAGCACTGACCATGTGGTCTTCGGGTTCACCGAAGACCCCGCGAACGATGACGTCGACCCCGATTGGGAGTCGCGTCGTCTGCTGACTGTGCGACTGGCAGAAGAGTTCATCTCGCTCTGTCGCGACCGCCGAAGCTCCGTCGAACCAGTCGGCGCAGCTCAAGGCTGGAGTCCCGAAACGTATGCCGAGAGCGTTCGAGCGCTTCAGGACCTCGGGTACCAGCGCATCGCACTCGGCGGCATGGTCCCGCTCAAGACCAGTCAGATCCTCGCGAGCCTCACGGCGATTTCAGGCGTCCTGAAGGACCAGACTCAGCTGCATCTGCTTGGCATCACGCGGGTCGAGTCGATGGACGACTTCTCGGACCTGGGCGTCACCAGCTTCGACAGCACGTCGGCCTTCCGCCAGGCATTCATGGATGACCGCAAGAACTTCCACACCGCTGATCGGGCGTATGTTGCGATTCGGGTACCGCAGGTCGATGGCAACCCGACGCTGAAGCGCGCCATTCTTGCCGGCAACGTGAGCCAGAAAGAGGCGATCACCGCAGAGCGCGAAACCCTCAAGGCGCTGCGGGCGTTCGACGGCTCAACTGCGTCTCGGCGAGACTGCCTTGACCGACTTGGCGAGTACGAGGTCATCTGCCAGTCGAAGAAGTCGTACGTCGACGCATACGAGGAGACACTCAGCGCCGCACCCTGGACCCGTTGCACCTGCAAGATCTGTCGAGACCATGGAGTCGAGATCGCGATCTTCCGTGGGACTGAGCGCAACAAGCGTCGCGGATTCCACAACATGTCCGTACTGGCCACGAAGATGGCGCAACTCAAGTCCCATAGGAGTACCGATGGCTGACCGCTACGAACTGCGGCTGCCCGCTCTGCGAATCAGGCAGGGTGCGCAGTTCATCTACACCTTCGGTGTGGACGGCAAGCTCATCCACGACTTCGCGACAGTGAGTCGGGTCCACCGCGACGATGTGACTTTGCAGGGTTATCAGCGTCCTGAGGTCCTGAGCCACATCAAGGCGATCCGCCGGTATCTGGAGTCAGACGGCGCGATGCTGCCGAACGCCGTCGTCGTCGCCTTCGACGAGCGCGTCACGTTCGTGGAGTCCGGCACCGCGAGCCAGGTCGACTACGTGAAGGCGGGCGAACTCGTAATCCCGATCGACGAGTCACTGCCCGAAGATCAGAAGCCGGCATGGCTCGTAGACGGGCAGCAACGCAGCGCCGCGATCCGCGACGCCGATCTCGTGGAGTTTGGCGTGGCTGCCGTCGGATTCATCGCGCGTGGCGAAGCAGAGCAGCGGAGCCAATTCATCCTGGTCAACAACACCAAGCCTCTGCCCAAGGGCCTTATTCACGAACTGCTGCCAGACACGATGGGTCACTTGCCGACCGCGTACGCCCGGAAGCAACTCCCCGCGGAGGTACTGGCCCGTCTCAACTTCGGGAACCGGGCTGCCGGCGCCCCGTTTGCGGGACGCATCGCCACCCCGACGATGGCTGAGGGCTACATCAAGGACAACAGCGTCCTGAAGATGATCGAGAACAGCCTCTACGACGGCGCGCTGTACCAGTACCGCGATCCCGACGACGGGACCGGCGACGTCGATCAGATGGTGCTCCACCTGAACTACTTTTGGACGATTGTGCAATTGACGTTCCCAGAGGCCTGGGAGGTGGCCCCCACCAAGTCGCGCCTCACACACGGTGCCGGCATTCAGGCCATGGGCTATGTCATGGACGCGCTGACGGACGGCGTCCCGACGGCGGAACTCGCGGGCATGAACCTCGAGAGATCCCTTGCACGCCTTGGCGAACACTGCGCGTGGACCGCCGGCACCTGGGACTTCGGCGGGGAGCAAGTTCGTCGGTGGAATGGCATCCAGAACACTCCGAACGACGTGAAGGTGCTCACGAGCCACCTGCTCAGAGCGCTCAAGAAGTAAGGGTCACCCCACAGAGCGCAACTCGTCGAGCACAGCTTCAATAACCCTCAACATCGAGGCGGCTCCACACCCGTCCGGATAACAAATCCGGCCTCCCGCGTTGTCGGTGATGAATCCGGTGGCCGCATGTGCAGCGCGGCCGGTCGCAATGACGATCAGGTCTGCGTTGCGGCTGTGCTGGCGCAGCGCGGGAGTGCCCACCTTGTCCGACGACTGTTGGACCGTCAGCGTCGGGTACTGGTCGCTGAGTGATGCAGCGACACGGGCGAGTGTCCCCGCATCGAGGCTGTAGATCAGAACACTCAAGCCGGCTGGAAGTTCAGGCGGGGCACTTGCGTCCGCGGAATCGACGATCGTCCAGTCCCAGTCGAGCCCTGCATCACTGGTGACCATGGAGGCCAGCGACCGCAGACCGCCGCTCAGACGCTGGCGCTGGGCATTCAGTGGTCCGAGGACAGTGGAGATGAACTGAGCCTGAGCCTCTGGAACCGCCCGAGGCCCACACACGACAGTGTCGGCAAGGTCCAATGCCTGCGCAGCTGAGGCGACCGAACTCCACTGCGGGGCGAAGGTCGCTATGTCGTCCAAGAGTGCGGCGTAGTCATCGCGCCCGGGTGCGCTGCTCAAGAAGATCGCGAGAAGCGCTGCGAGTGCCGACAGGTCGGCAGGCCCAAAGCGTTCCTCAATCAGATAGCGACTGGCGAGAGCGCGCGCCGTTTGAGGCGCGGGGTGACCCGCGTCCGCTGTATCCAAGAAGGCGGCGACTCCGGATAGAAGCGCGTCAGTTGCGAGATCGGAGAGGTTTTCGATGGCTCGCCCCAGGTCCTCGTCCACGCGCCACGCGGGCTCCCAAGCCTCGACGAGCGTTGTCGCAGGGGCAACTGCAGCGCCGTCTTCCAGGCGATCGAGCCATTCGAACCATGAACGAGGTGGCGCGGTTGACTCAGTAGCAACCGCCGGCGCCGGCTCAACTTCCGCCATGGCAGGTGAACCGGCGTCCTGCTCGTCAGCGGGTTCGGCAGGCGCAGCCGTAGCGGGCAGCAACTCGGCAAGGCGAACTCTCAATTCATCCGGGACCCCGGTGTTCGAGCAGAGTGCCTCGCTCAACCCAGCATCTTGGCGGGCCAGAGCAACCAGCGCTCCCACCGCCAAGGCATCAGCATCTGACCATGTCGACGTCCGTTCTCCCACCAACATCGCAATGTCGATGGGTTCAGCCGCCAGGCGCTCGGCCGCGCCGCCTAGGTCCAGGACGCCGTCGGTGCGCAGGTTGCCGCGGCCCCACGCGGCGAGAATGGCTTCACGGACCGCCTCAGGAGGTTCCGTGTATACAACCGTCGGCAAGGACCCGTGAGCAAGGAGTTCTCGATCACGGCCGAGACGGCTCAACCTCTGGATCTGGAGGAAGGCAACATTCTCGTGGGAGATCCCACCCGCACGTTCGATTTCGTGCAGGACGGCGGCGGACTGCTCGGCCGCACCAGCGGCCAATGCCAGATCGAACTCGCGCAGCATTCGACCCACAGGCCTCGGCAACACTGGGCTCCTACGGGGTCGACCTTGCAGCGACCGCACCAATCGCTGCAGTGCAACGACCAGTCGGCCTTCCGTCTGCGTCGTCGGCCGCAACACGAAAGTCGTCCCGGAACCAACCATCGCGAGGACGGCAACTTCTACAGGATCGGCGGCGCTCAAGGACGCAACGCGTCCATCGAACGGGCTCAGGTAGTCCGCGACGGCGGCTTGAAGAAGGGGCCGCATGCGCCCAGCGTGCGGCGGATCCCAGCAAACGAAATAGACCGTCGACGGTTGGCCGTCTACGTCTCGACGCGGCAGCACCAACGGGCACTCTCCACGAGTGTCCAGTGCCCGAAGGAACGCGGTGATTCGTTCGGCGGCGGGATGGTCCGCAGCCAGACCCGGCCATACGATGTTGGGGCTGGAGAAGAACGTCAGGACCGACTGATCCACGCTGATGTCGTTCATTCGCCCCCGCCAAGCCACCGAGTTCGCAACTCCAGTCGCTGAGTTGAAGCGACGGTCGGTCCCACCTGCAGGTCGATGCTCTCCTCGTTTCGCTGCAGGCCATTCCACGTGAAGTTCATGGAGCCCTTTAGCGTCCAGTCCCAGCCGACCAAGATTTTCTCGTGCAGGTCCGCACTCAGGTATGTGTGGATCCGTGGCTCACTGCCGAGTCGGCGGAGAAAATCGTGGTTGTGTTCGACGTCGCGAAGGGCCACGTGCACGTCGGTTCCCTTCGATACCAAGATGCGAAGTACGTCAGTCAGCGTCAGACTCGATCCCGCATCGTGCCCAATCAGACCGTCGAATTGGCGCGATGAGTTGTCCAGAACCATGACATCGCTCACCCACCCGCTCACAAGCCACAACTCGGGACTTGGTGAGCACAGCTCAGATGCGAATACACCCGCCAATACGTCGGCGATAGCCAGCCCGTTTCGAGGCCGAGTTCGTACGGTCCGCTGAAGTCGATTCGTCATTGCAACTCCTCCACGAACGCCATGCGTGCGTTCCAGAGGCCGAACCGTCGGTCGACTCCTTCAAGTCGTGGATAGACGCGTAAGCCCGACCGTTCGATCGGAGTCGCGAGACAGGTCCGGATCGCGACGGCAAGTCCGGCACGCGCTGCGTCCGGAGCGGTGAGACGCACCCGACCGTCAGCAGACAGGGCCGTCTTGTACTTCTGGATCCAGTCCCCGCCGGTCACATCGATCGCGACCGCTCGGTCACGGACCACATCATCCAAAACAAGTCGCTCGATCAGCACGTCATCCCTGAACGGTTGCCAGTATTGGAGTCGCTGGTTTCGCGCCTCGTATCCCCGGGGCCACAGCATGCTGAACGCAGAATCCAGGTTCAACGGTGCAATGGGCTCGCCGAGCGCCCCAGACGTGCCGAAGTACGCCAGCGTACGAGCGTCAATCTCAATGTTGATCTCTGCTTCAACGTCAAGCCATCTGGTCGCGAGCCAAGATACGCGTCGGTCAATTTGGGGTCGAGCGCCAGGACGCAGAAGACGGGCAGCGAACGTGGACAGGGCAAGATGCGTCGGCGGTCCGTCGAACTGAATCCACGCATCTCTAAGTTCCGAGAAGGCGATGTCGAGGGATCCCGAATCGGTGGCGGCTCTGAACTCACCCACCGCAGTCGCGAATTGTGAACTCGAGTCGTCAAGCTCCCCGAGAGCGATCCGCATGGAGCGATCAGTCTCCTCCGCGTCAGAACTCCCCACTGCTCGCCCTACAGCCTCCCAGAAGCGCCGCGGGTCAACTGCATATGAACGGCTCAGAGCCTCCATAACCCCGAGCCCGCCGACCGATGTTTCGGACACGATGACCCGGAACCGGCCCCGGTTGTTGCTGTCGAACACAACGTCGGCAACGAGATCCGACTCCTGAGCGTCCGGAACGGTCTCGAACGTCGCGTCGAGCAACGCCGCAGCGAGGGTGTCTGCGAATGCTCGTCGCCAAAGATCGCCAGTCTCCTGCGCTAGATCGGAATTCGTCAGGAGAGACGCATGCCCTTCGATCGCTGCCCGGACGTCGGCTTCACTGGACAGGTGCTCAAGATCGCTAAGGATGCGCTGATTGGAAACCAGGGCGGGGTCGTCTGATCGATAGGCACTGGCGAGGAATGCGGCCAGATCGGTTGCCCAGGTTCCGCCGCGCAATGCGTCGGTCGCGTCTTCTGCCGAGGACCCACGGAGGCGCAGTTGCGCATAGGCGTAGAGGTATACCTCCACCAACCAGCGGCGCTGGAAGTGATTTGCGATTCCATCCAGCGTCGTGTCCTCCAGGACACGACGGCGGAAGCAGAGCGTGCGCCAAGCGGGCGATTCCGATAGCCCTTCGCGGTCGCGCGAGTCCGGAACAAGCCCCTCGACGATGAGTGCGTCGGCCTCAAGTTCGAATCCGAGTGCGGCAGGCTTCCCCTCGTGTGCGTAGCGCACTGTGAGCGGCGTACGCCCGAGGCCGCGATTGTCCTGCGTAACCAATTCCCCGTCTGCGCCCACGCAGAATCGGCGAACCGTTACGGGGCTGCCCGAGACGTGCAGCGCAAACGCGAACTGTGAGATGAACCCAGCCCAGGCCGATGGCGTGGGGACGTCCATGTCCTGGAGGGAACCCTGAGCGAAGGAGAAATCAGACCGCCAGACCGGGCGGGCCGACGACGTGTCTGCGACGTCGCGGGGCGGGGACGCCAACTGAAGTTCCAGCGGACGAACGACGATGAAGTTCTCGCCAGAGGTATCGGTCCACTCCCCCAGGGCATGCCCCTTGGAAACAACCGCTCGAAGTTCAAGGACGTCGCCGGCATCGGGGATCGGCAGCCAAGTTCGGTGCGAAGCGTGGGCGTGGCCGAACCGCCGGCTGACCCGACCAGGGACCGCTTCCCTCATGGCTTGGCCGATCGCCATTGTTTGCGGTTCCCCCGAACGGAAGTCAGGTGGCATCGCCAAGATGACATCAGGCGTATTGAGTGAATCGAAGAGCGTAGCGGTGAGGAACTCGGGCAGGGGCTGACCCGCTACGGCTCCGGCGTCGGACTGTCCGGGAAGGGCTTGCCAGCCGTTCTCAAGTCGCCGAAGCAGGGTGGGCACGACGGACAGTAGGAGTGAGCGGGGTTCCTCCCAGAGGGCCGCGTCGGCCTCGTCTGGGCTGATCGCCAGCGCCCGCTGCACGTGCAGCTTCAGTTCGTCCTGCCGTGACGCCGAGTTCAGGAGGTCGCGAAGAAGGTTGACCACCCGCGAAGGGTTGGGCACCTGGGATGACCATGGAGGTGACGCAAACGCGCGCGCGTCGACGGATCCAACACGCGCGATCCAGTCGAGAAGGGCATGAGCGGCTTGGATCTTGACCACGAAGCGGTTGCCCACCGGGATTGCGCGAGCTCGGAGTTCCGGCTCCAGCAACTGCTCATAAGACTGGTACGCCGCCCGGTCGCGCCCGTAGTCCGACAGCACGACGAGCGTGAGCGGCCGCATGTCGAGGCGACGCCCCGCTCGACCCCTTCGCTGAAGGAATGACGCCATGTCGCGCGGGGCCTTGTGTTGAAGGACCACTCCGACGCGCGGATCATTGAAGCCGACCTCGAGAGACGAGGTGGCCACCACCACATCCGCGGAGCCATCAACGCCACTGTCTTGTGATGAGGTCCGGGCAACTCTCAGCGGTCCAGTCATGCGCCCCAGACGGTTGGCAAGGTCCCACGACTGCCCGTCGTCGTAGCGCTTGCCCGCGTGTGGGAGGCCTGGATCGCGCAGACTGCCGAGCACCTGGCCGCGCGAACGCCCGACGTTTGATGCCCCTTCGGCATCGCGCAGGTTGTCGTATAGACGATTGATGACATCAAGGTCATCCGTGAATGCGAACGCGACCGAACCGAATATGTGCGGAGTCCGGTCCATCATGCGCCCGACGAGCATGAGCGCTTGAATGGTCGTGGACAGCAGCGCGGCACCGGATAGCGGATCGCCTCGCAGGACCACCCCATAGTCACGGCTGATGGGAGCGAGTTCGTTCGACGCTGGCGCGATCACTTCGACGTCACCGCGGTCAACGCCCGTTAGCGTCGAGAAGAACTGGCCAGCATCCCGCAGGGTTGCGGACAGTCCGACAACAACGGGGCTGTCGGGGCCCCACTGCCGGAGCGCGTGTCGCCATCGACGCAAGGTGTACGCGACCTGCGCTCCGTGAACACCCGCGTACGTATGTGCCTCGTCGAGCAAGACGAGTCGGATACCGATGGGTCCCTTCCAGCCAAGAAGCGGGCCGAGTTTGGAAGACGTGGCTTGCTTGCTAAGCATCTCCGTCGTGCTGAAGAGGATGTCGGGCGGAAGGCTGACGATCGATTCACGCGTGATCGCCAATGCGCCATCTGCGGTGGTGCGTCCGCACGTCGCGCAGGTGAGCCGCTCGATCGCTGACGTTCGGTCCGAGTCGAGCCACACCTGGTCCCCAACGCAGTTGTCTTCGAGGCACGGGAAGAACGGCGAGACCCAGCCAGCCGGGTTCCTGCTCCACCCTCTGACCGTCCCCCGCTGAAAGTCTGCGACGCGCGGCGTGGATCCGTAGAGGAGCGCAATCCGCAATGGCCGTGGCGTCTGCGCGACGATCAATCCAGCCCGCTCTCCAACGAGCATCGCTTCCCGGGCCTGATCACGAAGCAGCTCAATTCGCGGGTACAACGCCAGCGTGTGCGGCCCCCGCCGCCTCCCACCTCCGGCTGCCAGGTCGAGCAAAGCGGGAAGGTAGAAAGCCAGGGTCTTGCCGGAACCAGTCCCGGCGGTGACGATCCGCGCGGTCGGCCTCTCCGCCGCGACGGCGGCGAGGACAGACGCCGTTGCACGAAGTTGGAAGGGCGCCAACTTCGACGCTCCCACGAGGCGTCGCAGCATCGCGTCCTGCTCGGTCCCCCAGTTCAGTGACGCTTGGAGGACTCCCGCTACCTGATCGGCGTCCAGTTCACGCTTCGGGTAGCGGCGAGGCGAGACTCGCAAGCGATAGTCAGCAACCAAGGGGGCGTATGCCCGCCACCAACCGTCGGCGTTGGTGTCCTTGGGTGGCCACAACTGACGAAGCAGACGGAGCAGACGTAAAGTCTCGGCGAACCGTGTTCGATAGCGAGGATCGCCGGTTGGCTGCCGGAAGAGGAGTCCACGGTCCACAAGGACTTCGAGGTACTCCTCAGCGGCCGGCACCTCCGTACTGCCCGCGGCGAACTCGGCGATCCGCTGTTCGTCGATTGCCTTGATGACGTCGTCTTCGCTCAGAAAGCCGTCCACCACGCCCCACGCGAGCAGGGGAAGTTCGAGATCTTCCAAGCGGCTGAGTAGGTCGCCCAACCGCTCCTCGTTCAACGACGTCATTCGACCCTCAAGACGATCTGGGCGCCGATGTCAGGGTGCTCCACTCGCAAGAGTCGCAACTCATCGTCGGTTAGCTCGTCGAGGTGACAGGGCAACTTGGCAAGGAGAGCGTCCAGCGGGCCCTCCGGAGTCACCTTCGCCAAGCGCGACGAAACGGCCTCGTAGCTCTCAAGGAACGTGTCCACGTTTTCGACCGTTGGAGGCGCCCCCGCGATGCGCTTCAGGGACTCCACACGCAACTCGACGCTACGTCGCTCAAACCCGAGCCGTGCCATGCGGTCCATGGGCAGAGCGTTGAGCCGAGATTGCGACCAGCTACTCCATGCCTGAGTTGCGGAGTCCGATAGTGCGCGGACGGTCTTGGCAGCGTCGTTTGCGCGTGCCGTCAAGAGTTGGGGGCTCGGTCGCCCAACGCTGGCAATGTGCCTCTGCAGATCCTTCGGGGCTTTGGTCAGATCGAGTTCGCTCGCCGACGTGACGCCACTGCTGACAAGTTTGGACTCAAGCCTGACCGCTGCCTCAAGTTCACTCAAGGATGCGTCGAGTTTGGCCAAGGCCGTCTCGGTCCGTGTGTGGTCCTGGATGGCCTCGGCACCTTCGCGTGCCTGTCGGGCCAGGCTCGTAAGACGCTTTGCCCGAACAAGCAGACCGACGGGCTGCGGGTCATTCATTGTCTGCCCCGTTCGAAATGATGTTCAGCCAGCGGGTCACTTGGCTGTCGATGGCTTCGTCGATATCGATCTTGGCGCCCGGGTCAATCTCCGCGTCGCTGATTCCTGACTCGACCCAGCGCTCGCTCTCTTCCAGATACTCGGCGATGAGCTTCAGATCTTTGCCGGCTGATGGACCAAGCTGCCGGGCGAGGGCCACGCCGCGCTGACCAGAGGCACCCGCGAGCGCCTTCTCGACCTCAGGCACGCCTCTCGCGTCCAGCCTGCGGGCTGCCTCATTCGCCTGCTCCAGAGCCGCAAGGTCCTTGACCTTCACCAGCCCTTGGGCCTGGCCCTCGCGCGCAGCTAGAACCACCGCGTCAACGGTGTCGATGTACGACTCGGATTCTGGAAGCAATCGGCGTACACGCTGAACGAGGTCCGCCCAGAACGAGATCTGGGCGGGTGCAACCTGAACCAGGATTGCCAGCTTGCGATTGGCGTCCGCGCACCAAACCGGAACCGCGCTCGGAAGTTCGTCGAGTTGTGCCCTGGCGGCCTTCACGATCTTCGTGAGGCGGACACTGTCGAGCGCGTGCACGCCTCCAGCGCCCTGTGCTGCGCCGATTCCGCCCAGGAAGCGCTCAACGGCTGCGCCCCGTTCTGCCATGTATCCCCGATGGCTGTCGACCCATTGAGGATGTCGCGCGGCAGCGTCCTCACGAGCCATGTCTCCACGCCAGGCCACCGCGCGAATCAGGTCAACGTCACGTGCCGTCGATACAATGTGGCCGCACGCAAGCGCGCCAATGATGAGGGAACGAGCAGCCTCGACCATCCCAGCTTCGTCGTATTCCAATGTGGCAAGGATGCGTGCCCGGGCCGCGGGCACAGCGTCCACAGCCACGGCATCCAGCCGCGCGAGTGCGTCTCCCGAGAGTTCCGCGAAGCCTGACTGAATCAGGATCAGGCCCTGGAGCAGCACCGCATTTCGGGCTGTCCGCTTGAGCCGCACGATCGGTTCGACGCCTTGACCGATTCCCTCCTGCGCGCCTTCAATCGAGATGCTTCTCGCGTTGTCGGGCACAGCCCTCTTGACGGTGTCGGCATCCGGAGACTTGATGACCGGGTCGAACCACTCAACGCGCGCGAGGACGGCTTCGCGCACAAAGGAGCGAATCATGCGCGCCATGTCCTGAGGAAGAGTCTTGTCCTTCGCCGACCATTCCTCGATGGCCTCCAGTTGGCGCTGGACCGACTTCGGTAGCCCATCTGCTTTTGCGCGTCGCGACTCCTCGTCGCGGACGCTCGACTCAGGCTCCTCGACCCCATCCGAACCATCGCCCGATGCGATGGGGTCGAGCCCAAACGTCGCGAAGACCGCATCCGGGATGGGCCGCGTTCCGGCCCTGCCCCAGAACGCGAGCATGGACTCAAGTCGCGGGGCCAAGTCCTTCGGGTAGTCCTCCTCCAGTCGCTGCCGCGCGGCGAGCGGAAGCGCCTGAAGACCAGCATTTCGAGTTCGCTCGCCAAGGAGTCGGCCAGGCGGGAAGTCGCCTCGGGGCAACTGGCCGGCGGCGTCCATCAGGACCTCACGGATCGCGCCGGCGAGCACCCGCCGCGGACTGAAGAGTTGCGGGTTGTCCGGGTCGACGCATGCTCGCACCGCACGCAACACGGCCGGTTCGTTGTACGGGTAGAGGCCGTGCCCGGCCTCCGACGTACCGAAGGTGCTGTGGCAGGAGTCGCTGAACGGACAGGCGTCACAGGCGTTAGGAGCTGCCTTGTTCGCTGACATTTCTGCCTCAAGGACGTCCTTGCCGAGCCGGGCTGCGTTGAGGTAGCGGCCAACGAAGTCAACAAGGTCCGCGTCGCTCGTCTTGGCGCCGTCGATCTGGACGTCAACGACGTAACTCGGCGAACTTGCCTCTGCGCGCGTCCTGAACGTCTCAGGCAAGTTCTCTCGGTAATACGACGGCGTAACCGCGAGAAGTGTTCGAACCGCCGCGTACTTCTCTTGGCCCTGAACGATGCTCGACTCGTGGATCGCGTCCAACAGGTCTCGTCTGACACCCTGGATAAGCGCGACGTCCTCGATCAGGAGCACGATTTCGTCGCCGACCAACTCCTCCCGGAGCTTCATGAACGCTCGGTTGACATTCCCGACGCCCAGATTGGCGGCCTTCATGACGGCGAGGTCAAGGGAGTCGTTGAGGATCCTGACGGCCTCAAGTTGCATATCGGTATTGACCACCACCTGACGGAACAGGTTCTGCGCGGCCTTCGATGCATCAGCAAGATTGGCAACGTCGGTGATGTCCAGCGGAAGTTCGTCAACCGTGAACTCCAAAGGGACGTCCGGCTCATCAGGGTCGCGACCGTTGAGCGCATGCACGGCACGGCGGTTGATGAATGACCCAGGACGCAGCAGGTGCTCTCGGAAGAGAGGGTCCAGGAAGAGGAGGGCGAGTCCGCGCTCTCCGACAAGTGGCTTGTCGAGAAATCCCTGCGGCTCTCGCGCGCGAAGCGCTTCGGCGAGCTCAGCAAGGATCTTGCGCTCCATCTCCTCGATGGAGATTGCAGTTCCGAGACCCGATACCTGCCGACGAATCTCGTCGAAGGCTGGCCCGGTCCTACCGTTCAGAAGTTGCTCGACAACGTCCCGGAGGCTGGTCTGAGTCTTCTGCAGGTAGATGACATGCCGACCGTCGATACGGGGAATGTTCGCGTGGGCCCACCGCACGAGGTGGGACTTGCCGGCGCCGGATTCACCGAGAACAGGTGCGATCAGGACTCCTGCGTTCGGCGTAGAAGTCAGGAACTCCTGCACAACCTCGTGCTCAGAGACGAACTCCGCTTGCTTCCGAGTCGCGGCACCTTCGCGCCGGATTCGCAGCGGCGAGTGGGTCGCCAGAAGAACCTGATCGGAGGGAGTTGCTGCTTCTGTTGGAATGGTGGCGGCCACGGACTCTGCCTGCCAACAGGTGAAGCCAATCGGAAGGGTGCTCACTTGTTTGCCTCAATCTGAATGGTCGAGACGTACCTGGCGCCCGCCTTCCGGCCGCCGTCAGGCAGTGCAAGCACTCCGGTTGGGTCTGATTGGTAACCCATCGTGAGAATCCCGCGTGCCTCGGCGCTGTTGAGCGCCAGTCCAACGGCCGCAAGCTGGTCCTGAGGGTCGCTATTTAGCCCCTCATACGTCGCTGACGGGTGCCCCGGCAGAACAGGCAACTCTCTTCTCAAGAAGGCCATGAACGCCGCCACCGGAATCTGGACACCAGCGGGCAGAGGTTCGGAGGACGGATGCGCGATGACATCGAGAATCGCCTCTGTTGGGTCAGCAACCAAGTGTGCCCTGTTGGCTGCATCGGGCGGGACAAGGGCACGAAGTGCAGGGCGCGCAAACCCGAGCGTGGTTGCCCACGTCGGGAAGTTGTTCCAACGCGTGTCGTTCGTGAAGAGACCAGGCGGCATGGCCACCTGCACGTTGCTCTTCCAGTGGAGTGGCACCAAAGGGCTTTGCGTCATCAACCAGATGAGCCCGGAACGCAGGTCCGTGGCCCCGTCGAAGGACTCAGACACGTCCCCTGGCGGACGTACGACTTGGTATCGCAAGCGGCGCAGGAACCCCGCGGCATCCAATGGCTCAGCGCTGAGCAGGCCATCGTCCGAAGAGACGAGCCCGAACTCAACGAGGGCAGACAGGGCCTGCTTGGCGTGCGCACCGTCTGACGGCGCGTGCGACCGCAACTCTTGCGGCAAGACGAGGCTAAGGACCTCCTCAGCGGCTAGGCCGGAGGCCTTGGCGATCGTCGAATAGCAGAGCCACATGGCCTGCGGGAGCACGACTCCCTGTCCCGGGTCAAGAACCTTCATCTACAACTCCGTCATGAGCGCGCTCGCTCGAATGCTCACGTCAGCGGTGTCCGCCAGCGTCCAACCTGGTTTGACGTCGCTAATTGTGGACTGGGGCCCCACCACGTAGGTGACCAAGCCCAGGTCCAGCCTTTCTCTCAGAGTGAGTGGCACGGTCCCGTCGGGGACCACGACGACAAGTGGATCGGGATGCCTCAACATGAGCGGAACGACCGATTCAGGGTCATCCAAGATCACAGGACACGTTGGCACACTTCGTTGGAGGACATCGGCCTCTTGGATCGAGAGGCCCGCGAAAAGGCGCAATCCGCGCTGAGCTAACCGCGTGAGGATCACGTCGTGTCGCTCGCCAGTCGCGTACCAAACGAACGCCCAAGGTGACGCTCCGCGCCACGCTTGCAGGGGATCCGTCGGCGTCCCGACCCTCGGGAGCGTCGGGCTTGGTTCGGGCACATCCAGGCCCGGCGCGGAGTCGGGGTTCATGCGGCAGTACGGGCATCCCCGGCATCGGGGTGCGGTGGAGAGCAAACCACCGCGATACCGAACGCGGTAGTGACTAGCTAGAACCCTTCCGACGCAACGATGACCGTCCACCACGTCGAACATGGCACCAAGCGCGAGTTCCTGGGATGACCGGAGTTCAGATCGAAGTCGCTCCGTAGCCCCCGTCCAACCGGAGCGGTTGAGGAACTCCCCGTTTGCCAACTCGAACTCCAGGAGGTCCTGCACCGACTCATAGAACGTGTCGCGATCGGTCTCGCCATCCCCATGCCCGTCGCGCCAGCGTGGGACCTGGAATCGGATCGCCCCTGCCTGCGCCATGAGTGTGAGAGTTCGGACGTTCCACTGTGCGCTTTCATTGAAGCCCTCGGGGAGGTAAGCGGGGACAACGCTCCGGTTGACCCTGTACCTCAGACCGGAGACGTTCTTGCCCTGGCGGAGCAGGTCCTGCCACCGACTCCAACCCTTTTCGTCGCCGATGAGGACCGCCGAGTTCAAGCGCTTGGCGACGTCGCGGTCGCCGGGCGCCTCACACAGGTACGCAACCGTTGGCCGTCCGTCTCGGCCGCCTCGACCCACTTCTTGGTAATACCTGTCAATGGTTTCGGGCACGCATGCATGAATGACGCTGCGCACGTTCGGAAGGTCCAAGCCGAGACCGAACGCTGAGGTTCCCACGACGACGTCGACCGTGGTCGCTATGTGGCGACCGTCGGCCCGAACCCCTCGCACGGACTCCACGACCTCCGCGCGTTCGTGCTCCGTCGACTCACCGGTGATGCCCGCAACCCGGCGATAGCCAGCGGCCGTGAGGGAAGTGACCCATTCCTGCGCATCCCGGACACGCGTCGTGTACAGGATTAGCGGCTTCGGAAGGGCATCCACCGCGTTCAGAATGGCCTGACGCCGCGTCGACTCGTCTCCTGCCCGGTCGACAAAGATCGCCGGTTCGGCACGCAGTTCAGTGCCCCACACGAACTCCGAGTGCCCTGTGCCGAAGAGACGCTGCAGGACGTCGACCGAGCGTTGACCGAGCGTTGCACTCAGGAGCAGTACCGAGGGTCGGGAACCATCCGGAGCGAGGTTGCGAGCCTCAGCGACCAGGCCCGGCATCGTCTGAAACTCGGGACGGAAGTCGGTGCCCCACTGGTCGATCAGGTGAGCTTCGTCGATGACGATCTGCTGGAGTTGTCCCCTGCTTGCGCAGTCGAGGATCGCCGGCGCGAGCCCGCTCACGAAGGCTTCTGGGCTGGTGTACAGGAGCCGTTGAGTGCCCGCGCGGATTGCAGCACGAAGTGATTCCTTGGTCGCCGAATCCAGCGAGCCGACGTAGGCAAACCGATTGAGTGGACTCAAGGTGAGCTTGCGAGCACGCGCCAACTCCTGAGTCCGCCGTTCCAGGTCCAGGGCAAGCACAACCGTCGGGACAACGACCACGGTGACGCCCGAGGCGCTAAGCATGGTCTTGGACCACGCCACGGCAGTCTTGCCACGTCCCGTCGGTAGGGCAACCATCAGGGTCTCGTCACGGCTCAGCACCGCTGCACGAGCGGCTTGACGCTGAGTCTCCCCGCGGTAGACCTTGAAGTTCGCGCCGTGAGCCTTCGGCCAGAACGGGTCAGCTCGCACCGACGCGAACACCGGGTCGGCGTCACGGAAGGCCGCGAGAACTTGGTCCTTGGCGACTTCGTCTGCTTCGCCGGCCGCCGGAAGAGCCGGCGCCCAGTTGAGGGCGCGGATGCTCAAGCGCCCATCAGCAAGGCTGGTTGGAACGCAGTGCAGATCACGCCACTGGGCCGCGGTCGGCCACATGTCACCAACTGGCACGGTCAGTGATGGGCGCGACCCGTACGTAGCCGACGCAGTCACGAGGACCTGCCGCACCAGCGTTGCAACGTCGCGCCAGGCTGACGCGCCCGACGTCAGGGCTGCCAATGCGTCGAGGAGGCGCCGGCAGGCGTCGGATATGTGTTTCGGCTCATCGTCGACGTGCGGAGCATTCGGCCAGACGCCGAGGGCAATCGCGGCGACGCCGAGATCGTCTCTAGACATACTCACTCCATGACTGAGCCGAGCGCACCAAACACGTCACCGCAGTCAAGCGGACACTCGGTGCGATCACGCCTTCCTCCAGAGCACGACCAATCGCGATTTCACGACTCCAAGCCCCCGGATCGGCAACCATCCCGGAGGCAACCTGTCGTGCCTTCGACTGGGCGACAAGCAAGTCCGTCCTTTCAGACACGGTGACTCCGGCACGCTGAGTCACCCGAACTAGGTCTGCCTGCTTGGTGAGGTGGTCGCGCGCGACCAAATAGCCCTCGGGGCCGACTACCTGGAGGACTCCTTCGCCCCCGAGCACGCCATGCAGGGCGGCAATCCTGGAGGCATTCAGGTTGACGTCGCGGCCCTTCATGACGGGCTGATTGAGGTAGGTAATAACGCCATCGTCCGCCACGGGTGCCATGTCATTTACGGCAATCCAGATCCTACGGAAGGCGGGCGACAGCGCGGCGTCCCCACGGCGCCTAGCTATGGCGAAGCCGTCTTGCCCATGACCAAGCGCGTTCATGACTGGGTCGAGGTTCGCCTCGATGAGGAAGTCGTACCCGAAGTACACGAGTGGGTCGTGCGGCCAACCAGGGTCGAGTCGCCACTGAGCGCTCGCCTGACCACGGTCATCAATCGCCAGGACGGATTCGATCCCGTCGATAAACGGGTTGCCACGTCGGAACATGCGACGGCCGGCAGTCAACTGCCACCGGTCGAAGTAGCCCGTACGCGACTCTGGTCGAGTGACGACGCGAGCAAGCAGTCGGGGGCTGACAAGTGGCGCCTGATGAGGATCGCGATCGAAGCGGATGCTTCCGTCGCTCTGGCGTCGGCTCGACAGCATGAAGCCTTCCGCACCGGTGATGAGCTTCAGGTATGCGCGCTCGACTTGCTCGTGCCGTGAGTCGAAGGACGAGATGTTCTTGGCAAGGGCCTCGCCCTCTCCTCCTCCGTAACTCGATTCGAGGGCATCGAGTTCGTTGATGCGGCGGCGTTCAGCGGTCAGAGCTGACCCAATATCAGGCATCCTTTCGAGGGCATAGTCACGTCCCTCCACGAGCAGGTTGCTCCAAAAAACATCAGCGAGGCTGTCTGCGATCTCCTGCATGGCCGAGATCGACTCTCCGAAGATGCCAAAGCCGGTCCCTAGAACTCGCAACCACGTCGTGTGCAGACCATCAGGATCGAGGTCGGACACGACGTACTGCGCGGCGGGTCGCCCGGTTCCGTAGCGGTCTACACGACCGATCCGCTGCTCGAATTCGTTCGGGCCCCACGGCAAACGGGCGTGAATCACGATCTCGGCTTGCTGGAAATTTCGACCAACATCGCCGCTCTGATCAGCGACGAGAACGCCACCCTTGTCACGCCAGGCCATTACAGCCTCCTGGCGGGCACCGGCCGGGGAGCTGACGAGGTGTTCGTGCACGAGTTGGAACGGAGCGGGCAGGGCGCGCAACGCCGCTGCCACCTGACCTGCGAGGGCACCTGGTCCACAGAACACCACGGCGCGTTGAGCCGGCTTGACCCGCTTGGCGATTGCATCGGCGAGCTTGTCACTACCGTCGCGCTCAGGCGCCCCTTCGAGATCTTCCAGGAGGCGTTGTTCGAACGGAAGTACCTCAGCTTCAGTCAGACGCTGGAGTTCTGGCCATGTCAGACCGGTCTCCCCCGACGCGTGCAGAAGGCGCGCCTGGAGTGCTGCGATCACATCGTCACGGGTTCCTGCACCCAAGCGAGAGACGAGCACGCTTGCGGCCCGGGCGTAAGGCTCGGGGTCCATCTCGCGATCCGCCACGTCGGCGCTGACCGCTCGGAGCCACGTCTCGACGGCATTCACCGCGACGTCACCTTCAGCGGAATCTAGTCGGATCACCTTTGGACGTTCGCGTCCCGTGAACTCGAACGGGGCCATGTTGCCCTCTTCATCGAGTCGATGCTGCTCCACGACGTGGCGGCGATTACGGATGACGCGGTGATGCAGGCGATAGGTCTCCGACACGTGGGCACGGACCGTGGCCACGGCACGCTTCAGACCGATCCGGTCCGCGGTTCCGTTCTCCCCAAACGCGTCCATCGCCGTCGCCATGCCGGCCGCCAGGAGTTCGTCTTCAGGCAGCAACCGGCGAAGGGCATCGAACTGGTAGGCAAGCAGTTCGGGGTTCTCTGGATCAGGTTCTTCGTCGAGTCCGAAGACCGCCATGGCGAGCTCACGGCGCGCTTCGAGGAGACGTTCAAAGCCGTCCACATCGCTCCACTTGAAAAGTGCCGGATCCAGCAAATGCAGCAACGCGAGGTGGCTCGTCGTCTTCCGGGAGAAGGGAGTCGCCGAGAGCAGGAGCAGGCTCGGAACTGCGTGCGCGACAGTCGCCAGTTCGGAATACGGCTGGTCGTCTGGCGACTCGGCCCGGGCCAACTGATGCGCCTCGTCAATGACCAGCAGGTCAGCGCCCTGAAACTTGCTCCACTCGTCGACCTCGTGGTGGCCACGAATCGCGAAGGGAAGTCGTCCATCCGAACTCGCGAAGTCATCGAGATAGAACTTATCCAACAGTTCGGCCTGCCACTGCTCGCGAAGCGCTTCGGGAACGATGAAACCGACCCGACGCGTCGGGTCGTCGATCAGCAACTGCCGAACAACGAAGCCGGCCTGAATCGTCTTGCCCATCCCGACCTCATCAGCGAGCAGGTATCGCTGAATTGGGTCATTGATGATGCGGAGTGCGGCGTTGACTTGATGCTCGTGGATGCCTACGCCTGCCGATACGAGCCCAGTGGCAGACATCGATGCCGCTCGTTCGGCGAGCAGCAGGTTGCGGACGGGTTGACGGGCGTCACGAAAGCGCGGGGTCTCGTTCGCACCCGCCAGCAAAACCTGGAGCGGGTCCTTGGTCGGCCGATCCCAGCGGACCCGGAGACTCCCCTCCGGGATGTCCACGTCGTGTGGAACGTTCGGGAACCGTACGAAGTAGTTCGGAGTTCGCCCACCCACCACACGCCCGGCTCGCCATCGACCATCAACCATGGGCACAAAGACGCGCGTCTGTTCGTCGAGCGCGACGCCTCTAAGACGGTCCAGCGCGATCCAATGTGACTCGGCCTCGACCTCGACCGGAGACTCGAAGAAGACGATTCGGGCTTTCCCGTCCGCCACGGCTTCGACCCGGCCGATTCCCGGGGCCCCTTCAAAGGTGACGAGTGAGCCGATCGTTCCAGCCACCCGCATCACCTAACGTCAGAGAAAACCCTTACCTCGAGCCGAACCAGCCCGCCTTCAGGCACTCTAGTGAAGACCTCCGACAAAATGTCCGAGACGTGCAATCGCCGCCGACCCCGATCTCATGGCGCCAGGGCGGTGTCTCGATCCACGTGATTCGAACGGTCGGCAACGATGCTCAGCCAGCGGAGCGGGGTCATCACACCCACCACCGCAATCTTGATCGCGTTCCACGCGAACAGCATCGCCAGCACGTTGAGGTACCCAGGGCCACCGCGGTCGACAACGGTGGCGGCGACGCTCATGGCGAAGAGGTAGCCGGGCGTTGCCACAAACGCGACAGGGATTGCCCACTTGAGGCCACGCGGGGTGCGCAGCCAATCGACAAGGCGGTTCGTGGGCATGTAGAAGGCCAAGTAGCCGCGGATGGCCGCGGCGAGGTGGATCGAGAGGGCGAGCATGGGAGTCTCCTTCAGATCGGCTCACTCCACCGCTACATCCGGGCACCGACGCTCGCCGAACCCGCTGGTCTGAACTGGGGACAACCGGCGCGGTCGCCCGCCTGTGGAGCCGATCAGCCGAGCGCCCGGGCTTCAGGCGCGAGCCCACGCTGGCTCGTGTCGCCAGTCGGCTGCGCGATCTCGGAAGCACGCCGTATGGCCTTCCTCGCCCTCGCCTCGTCGACGCGCTGCCTATCAGAGGCGCCCGCTGAGCCAACAGGAGAATCGCTGTCGACCTGCCACAGGTCGCGATAGGCGGCGACCACCCGAACCTCCCGCATCCAGCAGTCACGCTGGCGAGCATCGGCGGGCGGTTCGCCGAGCCTGCGGACCCATGCCAGGCGACCGCCGACGGCCGCCTCCGCCAATGCTGTGGCCCGCGACTCCAGCAGTTCCTGGCGCTCGGTCAACGCCCGGCGCATGCTGTCCGCCATCGGGCCGCTGGCGACGGGGACGAGCCCGGCGATCAGCCCCGCATGATGTCGTCGGCCGCGACTCCTCTGGGATGTCGCGTGCCTGATTCGGCTGATCAGGACGGCACCGATGTCTTCGGCGTCAGCGAGTCCGCGCTGCGCCACCACCTTGGGCAGCATCTTGGCGATGTTGCAGCCGGACGACTCTGCTCGTCGCAACTCGGCGGCCAGCGGCCCGAACGAGTCGGACGCGATGACCTCGTCCACCTCGTCGTCGGTCAGCCCAGACGAGCAGAGTTCGACGACCCATCGGTCGCGTTGCGCCTCGGCAGCGATGGTCAGGTACTCCGCTGCAACCTGCGCGAACGACGACCAGTGCTCCTGCTCCTCGGTGATCGTCTGGTGGGCCGAAAGCTCGACTCCCGAGTGCTTGAGCACCCCGAACAAGACCGACTTGGCGGTGACCTCCTCGGGCGTTGGCGCGGCGTGCGACTCGTCGGGCCGGTCGAGGGCGACGTACGCCATGTTGGTTTGTCGGCCGCGGGTCATAGCGACATAGAGGTTTTCCCGGGTGGTCGAGCCCGTAACGACGACATGTGCGGTGTCGACGGTCATGCCCTGGGCACGGTGGGCGGTGACGGCGTAGCCGAGGTCGACGTGTTCGGCGACGTACTCGGCGGGCAGCACAACCGAGGCGCCGATCTTCATCCCGAGCCGCTCGGCAACCACAGAGCCATCCGGACTGACGCCGGTGACGCGCCAGCGGTCTCCGTTCTTCACCCACCCGCCACGCAGGGCACGGATGCGCCGGTGGTTCTGCCTCGTGATGATCAGGTCGCCAACCGAGGCCCGGGTGCCGTCGTGGAGCTCGACCTCTCGACTCGCCTCAGTCTCGCCGTCGCGAAGCCGTTCGGCACGGGCGCGCACGTTCAGTTGGACCATCGCGTCAGTCGACTCAGTGACGAGCAGGCTGCTGCGCCCTTCGCGCAGATCGGCTCGCCAGGCAAGGTAGGCAGCGTCCACCATCTCGTCATGAGCGCCGTCCTTAATGCGCTCGTGGCGGAAGTACGTGCTGATGACCTTAGTGCGCCCAAGACGGAGGTCGATCGACGCGGACTTCTCCCACTCGTTGGCGAAGCGGTGGACCTCGGTCAGCTCGGGGGTGTCGTTTCGCGCGTCGGCCAACAGCTGGAAGGCTCCGCCCGCGTCGACCGATTGGAGCTGGGCCCAGTCGCCGACGAGCAGCACCTTGGCTCCTGCCTCGCTCGCGAGGCAGGTGATCCGGTCGAGGTTCAAGGTGCCCGCGAGGGTCGCCTCGTCGATGATGACGAGCTGACCCTTCCGGAACTCAGCTCGCCCTCTGTCGTGCTCGTGCAGCCACTTCGCTGTGTTGTCACAGCCGACATTCAGGTCCTGCGCGAGTACCTCCGCGGCGGCGGCCGACGGCGCAAGGCCAACGACGCTGTCCTTGCCATGGACGCCCGTCCATGCCTTGTGGAGCGCCCGCATGGCGGTTGTCTTGCCCGCTCCGGCGGGGCCGATCAGCAGATCGACTTGCCGGCCCGAGACGGCCACCGCCGCCAGCGTCGCGATCTGCTCATCGCTGAGTTGATGACCCAAGACCGCTCTTCCTGAGACCTCCTCGATCGTGTCCAGATCGACCACGGGCGAGCTGCGGTCGTCACCACGGGCGAGTAGCCGGTCTTCAGCCGCGAGGATCTCCTCGGAGGTGAACGCGACCTCGTGCTTGGGCCGGAACAGGCTGGTTCCGTCGCGACGCCGAAACACGTCCGGGCTGTAGCTCAACTCCGGTGGAGTCAGGGAGATGGAGATGCGCTTGGCTTCCTCCACGATCATGGCGACGGCCGACTCACGTTCACAGACACTGGCGAATCGCCACTCCATCGTCTGCCTGGACGCTTCGGCCCAGAGGTTCCAGTGCTTCCAGGTGGACCGCTTCTGGCTGACCGCTCCGACCGCTGCACGGGCGACCTCAGTGACCACCGCGGGCGACACGTCGTCGGCCAGTAGGAGGCCACGGGCGAGCGTGTTGTAGTCACCTCTCGCTCCACGGGCGAGCAGTGAGCGAGCCCATCCGGTCGAGTCGCCGTCAAGGACGTGGCTCGCCCGTGCCCTCCAGTCCGCCGTGAGCTCGGCGAGCGAGTGGATGTGCTTCTCAGGCCGCGTCGTCAGGGTCGCAGTGGCGCGTAGCTTGATGACGGTGGCAGCGTCGGGCGCTCGCCCGTGGTCGCGCCGGTACTCCTCGACCATCCGATCAGTTTCGACGTCGATCGTCCTGGACCGACTAGAAAACTCGGTCACCAACTCCTCGGGCACACCACTGACCTCGAAGGCGGGGTGCCGGTTGGTGCCGCGCGCACGCCTCTCCCACTCCAGGCCGAACGATCGCTGGAGGATGTCGGCGAGCACGGCGTTGTAGTGCTCAGACAGGGCGACGACCGAAGCGAACATCGGCCGGCTGTCCAGAGACCGCCACCGGCCGTCGAACACCGTACGGACCTTGTTCGAGACAACAACGTGGGTGTGCAGCTGAGGATCGCCGGCGCGAGAGTCCCAGTGGTCGTACGCCGTCGCTGCGACGCCGACGACATCGTGATGCGCGGAGGCTCCGTCTCGCGCGTTAGCGCCGGCCCGCGTCACTGCCACCTCGCGCTCCAGCATCGCTAGGACCTGGGAGACGGCCTGGTGGTGTGCGTCGACGATCAATGCCTGACTACCCGCATCCGCTACGCCCCACAGCACGGAGACTGACTTCGGCACGCTGAACGTGTAGTCGAAGCCAGCGGTCGCAGTCTGCGCCTTCGCCAGCTCCTCGGCCTCGATCTCGTCGAGGGTCTGCGTGCGCTCCTCATCCGACAGGCGCGGATTCAGGCCGGCGGCGCGCTCGTCGACTCGCTGCTTGTGAGTGGAGAAACGCTGGAACGCTGTACCGAGTTGCTCCCCGGTGACCGGGTCACGCCCCTGCCCGATGAGCAGCACCAATTGGGGCTCGGAGACCGTGGTGCCGACGGTGAGCTGCCCGGCCCCGAACTCGCTGACCCCCGCGCCCATCCAGACGCCGGGTGGAGTTCCGGCCTCCGCGTAGTAGCGGGTCAGCGGCGTCGACAGGCTGCGGTTGCCGTCGCCAGCGACGACGCTTCGGAGCAGGTACTTGTAGCCCTCGCCAGCCGACATCTTGCGCATGGAGACGGTCATCGCCGCGCACCTCCTCGGCATGAAGGTGCGCCCCCGGTTCCACAGCCGGCCATTCACGACGGTCCATCCACAGGCCCGGCCACTGAGACCTCCTCACGGTGCCAGAGGTGTGGACTCTGGAGGAGGCAGTCGGTCCGGGCGCGGGAAACCGTGCGCACCTGCCGAACGATCGGCGGCGCTGTCGGCCGCAAGTTGGAGGAGGTGAGGAATGAGAGACGGTTGCGCTTGGTGGGTCACCGGTGCCTCAATAGGACATGACGGTGCCTTGCCAGTCCGTCAGCAGGGCGTCGTTCGCACTTCCGTGACCCAACCCCACGGAAGGGAACGGTCTCGGGAAATGACGCGAAATCGGGGAACAGCACTTGTAGCGACAGCAGTCATGCTGCTGGTCGCGGTGACCGCGTGTGCCGACGACGGCAATGATCCCGCGGCGCCTGGGACCACCGCCCCCAGCACGCCGGCCCCGACCACAAGTTCATCGACGCCGCCTTCCGAAAGCGAGATTGCCTCCGAGGCGGCGTCCGCCATGGTGCGGCAGTACTTCGAGACGGTGAGCCAGGTTCGGCAGGACCCGAAGCGTCCCGCTTCCGACCTCGACGCCGTGGCGTCGAGCGCACAACTTCTCGCGCAGAAGAACCTGCTGAAGCGCCAACGAGCAGACGGGCTTCACCAAACCGGCATGACCAAGGTCGTGAAGTTGAGCGTTCAATCCGTCAGCCTGGATGACCCAGCGACTGCCGTGGTCGACGTGTGCTGGGACGTCAGCGGCGTGGACGTCATCGATCGCAGCGGCAAATCAGTGGTGTCACCCGAGCGCAAGGACGTCGGCTGGACGCGCTTCACCGTCACCAACGGCAAGTGGAAGACAGCACCGACCGACGGTTGGCGGGTGTCAGGCGGCTCGGACCTGGAGAAAGAGCCGTGCGCAGGCTCCTGACCATCGTGGTCGCGGTCGCAGCCCTCGCAAGCGGGCTGGTCACTCTGGTGTCATCACCAGCCTACGCCGACACTGTCTGCGGTCAGACCGACCCCGACACCGGGATCTGCCTGATCTGGATCGAGGTCCCAGGGACGCCGGGAACCCCAGGCGATCCTGGAGACGACGGGCCGAAGGACACCGGCTCGGGCGCCGCCTGTTACTGGGACGGGACCGCACAAGGCATCAGCAAGCCACCGCCCGGCCCGGTGCCGTGCAGCTCGGAGTACGGCTATTGGTCGAACGGCTATCACTGCTACATCCAGCTGCTCGATCCGCAACCTGCCGCGGGGGACCCGAGCTGGCAGGGCCACGAACCCGGCGACGGCGACGTGTACCAGTGCTACCAGCCACAGACGGACCTGATGATCCTCGTGTGGTCGGCGGATCCGCCGCCCAACTCGGGAAGCGGTCCCACGCCCCGAGAGGTGGCGCAGATCGCCATCTCCGACATGAAGCTCACGGCCATCAACATCGGCATCGCTCCCAAGGCGGAGGACGGCCGCATCGGCCTCGTCGGCATGCCGATCTGGATGTGGGTCGCCAACCCCGATGCGCACACCTGGGGTCCTGCCACCGCGTCGGCGACTGCGGGCGGCATCACGGTGACTGCGACCGCTCGGGTTCACCAGATCACCTGGGATATGGGTGACGGCCACAAGGTGACGTGCCGGACAGCCGGCACGCCGTACAAGCCGGAGTACGGAAACAAGAAGTCGGCCGACTGCGGCTACGTCTACACGACATCCAGCTCGCCGAAGCCGGACCACAAATTCAAAGTCACGGCGACGTCGGACTGGGTCATCGAGTGGGCGGGCGCAGGTCAAACAGGAACCATCCGGCTGAACGGACTCGTCCGTGAAGCCCAGATCGCCATCGGAGAAGCGCAGGTGCTCGTGCAGTAGCTGGGCGGAGGGAGCAACGGACAATGAGCAAGACGGCCACCCGAGACGACAGGACACTCGACCAGGAGTCGGGTCCCGCCGCCAGTCCGCTTGTGCCGCCGCCGAAACTCCGGCGTCGACCGGCTCTGATCGTCGCCGCGCTCGTGGCGATCTGCCTCGGCGCTCTCTTCGCCGCTTGGGCTTGGACGGCAACTACGAACACCCAGGAGGTCCTCGTCGCGCGGGCCACGATCGAGCGCGGCGCTGTGATCAAGGCCGATGATCTCGCCCGGGTGCGGGTCAGCGCCGACCCGGCACTCCAACCGGTGCCGGCCAGCCAGTTCAACCAGGTGGTCGGTCAACGAGCGGCGTACGACGTTGCTGCGGGCGCGATGCTCACTCCGGAGTCGTTCTCTCAAGGTGTGGTGCCGGACGCCGACAACTCGATCGTCGGGGTCGCACTCACGCCGGCCCAGGCGCCTGGACTGGATCTCGCCACCGGGGATCGAGTGCGCGTCGTCGTAACGCCTCCTGAAGGGGCGGAGATGCCGGAGGGTGTGCCGCAGTTCAGCGAGGCGACGGTCGCCGGCGTGCGCACCTCAAGCGAGACCGGCCAGCTGATCGTCGATCTACTCGTGCCTCACGCCGATGCCGCTGTCCTCGCTGCCCGCGCCGCAACCGGCAACGTCGCCCTCGTCCTGGACTCCCGGGAACGCTGATGGCTGTCATCGCCCTTGCCTCGGCATCCGGTGCGCCCGGGGTCACCACGACGGCGCTCGGACTGTCGTTGCTGTGGCCACGCCCGGTCTTGCTCATCGAGGCCGACCCGACAGGAGGGTCGGGTCTGTTGGCCGGCTACTTCCGTGGCACGCGGGAGTATGAGGCCGGGCTGATCGAGCTCGCGCTCACATCAAGCAGCATCCGCGACGGGCTCGCCGAGGTCTCGCAGCGGATCTCGGGCACGACCGTGTCCTTCGTCGCGGGAACCCGGTCGCACACGCAAGCGCCCGCTCTGCGCGATCTCTGGCTGCCGCTCTCAGAGGAGCTTGCGGACCTGGAGTCGACCGGTCAGGACGTCATCGTCGACGCCGGTCGGCTCGGACTCGTCGGTTCACCGGAACCCCTGCTCGCGCACGCCGACCTGACACTCATCGTGGCGCGGACGAGCTTGCCTGCCCTCTCGGCGGTCCGGTCATGGGCCGATTCGGTGCAGCACGGCACGTTCGACTGGCAACAGGCTGGACTCGTCGTGATCGGGGACGGTCAGCCGTATAGCGCGCGTGAGGTGGGCCGGGTTCTGAACTCGCCCGTGGTAGCAGCCCTACCCGAGGATCCCGAGTCGGCAGCCGTCTTCTCCCGCGGAGCTCAACCACCGAAGCGATTCGAGACCGGCCCACTCGCCCGTGGTCTCCAAGCTGCGATCGCCTCGATCCATTCGGCTGTTTCACGCAGTCGGAGCGAGCTGGAAGGAGTTCGCTCGTGACCAGCGACAGCATCGACGCGACGCCCGACCTCACTCGGCTTCCTCTCTTCACCCAGCCACTGCCCACGATCGGACCACGGGCGAGTTCGACGCCGCGGTTGTTGGGCACGCCAAGGGCGGCTGACGACTCGCCCGTGGTCGGGGTCGACTGGACGCTCGTGGCGTCGCTGCGCGCCCAAGCCTCCGAGCAACTCAGCCAGGCCGTCGCAGCCGACCGGACTCGGCTCGACCGAGCAGCGCAAGAGGAACTCGGCCGCTCAATCGTGCTTGACCTCATCGAATCGGCCGTCGCCGACCGGGTCAACGCTGGCGACCGCGCCTGGCCACTCGGACAGCAGAAGGCACTCGCTCGTGCTGTCTTCGACTCGCTGTTCCGGCTCGGCCGACTCCAGCCACTCGTCGACAACGACGACGTCGAGAACATCATCATCGCCGGCCACGACAACGTGATGCTGGAACTCATCGACGGGTCCCTCGTCGACGGACCATCTGTAGCCGACTCAGACGAGGAGTTGATCGACTTCCTCGTGTTCCTGGCCTCCCGTTCGGAAGTCAACGCTCGCGGCTTCTCCGAGGCCCAGCCCAGGCTTCACCTCCGCCTCGATGGCGGCTCCCGTCTCGCCGCCGCCGCGTGGGTGACGCCCCGGCCGTCGGTGGTCATCCGCCGCCACCGGCTGATGCAGGTCACCCTCGACGACCTCGTCGAGCGACAGATGCTGACGCCAGTCGCCGCTTCGTTCCTCCGGGCCGCGGTTCGGGCTCGCAAGAGCGTCGTCGTCGCCGGCAGCCAGGGTGCAGGAAAGACAACCATGGTTCGTGCCCTCTGTGGGGAGATCGACCCCATGGAGGCGATCGGCACCTTCGAGACCGAATACGAGCTGCACCTCCACGAGCTGAAGCGTCACAAGATCGTCCACCCATGGGAGGCACGCCCGGGTTCCGGCGAGCGCGGACCGGACGGCCGGATGGCCGGCGAGTTCACCCTCGATGACGCACTCGTCGACTCCTTCCGCTTCAACCTCTCCCGGCAGATCGTCGGCGAGGTCCGCGGCAAGGAGATCTGGGCGATGATCAAGGCGATGGAGTCCGGCACCGGTTCCATCTCCACTACCCACGCCTCCGACGCGGTGGGCGCCGTCCGCAAGCTGGTGACGTGCGCGATGGAGGCTGGCCCTCATGTCACCCACGATCTGGCGGCCTCGAAGCTGGCTGCGACGATCGACCTGATCGTGCAGCTCGACCTGCGCACCTCGACGGTGAACGGCGTCTCGCAGCGCCGGCGCAGGGTCGCCGAGATCATTGCCCTCGAACCCGGCGAGCGCGAGACCGGCTACGCGACCACCCACATCTTCGCCCCGGACCGGGACGGCACCGCGGTCCCAGCGGTCCTGCCCGACGAATTCCGGTCGCTCGCGTCGTACGGCTTCGATCTCCCGAGCTACCTGATGCATCAGGAGGTGCGCTCATGATCGCGCTCGTCCCTGCTCTCGCTGGCGCGCTGATCGTCGCTGGCATCATCGGAGTGACCCTCGGACTGCGACCGACGGCGGTCCCGGAGAAGCGCCCCTCCTCTCGTCGGGTGCGGCGATTCCAGAACCTCGACCGCACCACCCGTTTGCTGCTATTCGGTGGACTCGCCGTCGGAGTCATCGCGTGGCTGGTCACCGGGTGGATGCTCGCCCTCATGGCGGTTCCGGCCGCAGCCGTCGGGCTACCGATGCTGCTGTCGGCGGGCTCGGCCGCATCAAGGATTCAGCGGCTGGAAGCGATGGAGGAATGGACCCGCTCCCTCTCCGGCGTACTCACGATCGGAGTCGGGCTGGAGCAGGCATTGGTGGCGACGCTGCGATCCACACCCGCTGCCATTACTCCCGAGGTCACTCGATTGGTGGCACGGCTTCGTGCCCGCTGGGTCACCGAGGACGCACTGCGTGCCTTCGCCGACGAGCTGGACGACTCCACGGGCGACCTCATTGCTGCCAACCTCATCCTCGGTGCGCGCCGTCGCGGCGCTGGTCTGTCGAGCGTGCTCGAAGGGCTCGCCGAGTCCGTGGCTGCCGACGTCCGCGCGCGGCGGCAAGTGGAAGCTGACCGAGCCAAGCCGCGAGCGACCGCACGCTGGGTGACGTTGATCAGCGCAGGCGTGCTTGTGATCCTCGCGATTTCCGGGTCATACGTCGCGCCGTACAAGAGCCCGTTCGGCCAGGTCATCCTCATCAGCCTCCTCTCGGCTTACGTCGCGACGCTGGTCTGGATGAAGCGGATGGCGTTGGGCCGGAACCTGCCGCGGTTCCTTGGCACATCTGGCGGTGCGGCATGACCACCGGACTCCAACTCGCTCTCGGCGCGGGCGCCCTCGTGTCGCTCGGCGTCGTCCTCCTGGTCATGCGGCTCATGCCGGCGGAGCCGGATCTGGCCGAGGCGCTGGGGCGGCTGACACCCACTCGCAGCCGGGCTCACCTGCTCGGCACGGCCTCGGCCACCTCCGGCAAGGAGCGAGCGGGCGTATGGGCTATGAAGACTCTGCCTGCGGCGATGTGGGTGCGTACGCCGACCCGCGAGCTCGCGATCCTCCGCATCCCGTTGGCTCAGTTCTACGGCGACAAGCTGGCCTTCGCCGGGCTCGGCCTGGTGATCCCGCCGCTGCTCGCGTGGTTCTTCGACCTCATCGGCCTGGGGTTGCCGATCGCCGTCCCGCCGCTGGCCTCGCTCGGACTGGCTGCCCTGATGTTCTTCATGCCGAACTACAACGCCGTCGATGACGCGCGGAAGGCCCGGCTCGAGTTCGCCAGAGCGCTCGGCGCGTACATCGACCTCGTCGCTCTGGAGCGGAACAACGGCTCCGGGGTCCGGCAGGCGATGGAGTCGGCGGCCGAAGTGGGCGACTCGTGGGTCTTCAGTCGGCTCGCGGAGGAGTTGACGCGCTCTCGCTGGTCGGGTCTCCCGCCTTGGGACGCGCTGCACACCTTGGCTGACGAGCTCGGCTTGCCTGAGCTCGACGACTTCGCCGACATCATGCGGCTCTCGGGCGAGGAGGGGGCCTCGATCTACACCACACTTCGTGCCCGGTCCGCCGCGATGCGCACGGCGATGCTCAACGACGAGATCGCGGAGGCCAACGCCGTCGGCGAGCGCATGACCATCCCCGGCTCGCTCCTCGGCGTCATCTTCATGGCGCTGCTCGTCGCCCCGTCGCTGCTGCGGATGTTCAGCAACACCTGACCACCGACAGATTAACCAAGGAAAGGAGCCCACCAATGGAACGACTCATCGGAGCGCTGCTCGCGCTCACGTTCGGACTGGAGTCGCGACTCCAGCGCCGTGACGAGCGCGGCTCGGTGACCACCGAGCATGTGCTCTGGGCGGTGGCCGTGATCGCCATCGTCGCAATCGTCGTAGCCGCGGTGAAGACATATGTCACGAACCAGGCCGGCAACATCAAGTAGCCGTCGCCGACAGGACGAACGCGGCTCGGCGACGATCGAGCTGATGATCCTGCTGCCGGCGCTCTTCGCCGTGATGTTCCTCGGGATGCAGGCGGCGCTGTTCTACCACGCCCGTTCCGCGGCAATCGCGGCTGCGCAAGAGGGCGCCCGGGCTGCCGCCGGTGAGCACGGTCACGAGTCGGACGGCGTACAGGCAGCTAACGCATTCATCGAGCAGGCCGGCGGTGACGACGTGCTCCCGGGCGCCACCACAACGGCCAACCGCACGGCCACAACGGTGACCGTGGTCGTCCAAGGGCACTCGCTGAGCGTCATCCCCGGCTGGTCACCCGTCGTCCGCCAAGAAGCCTCCGTTCCCGTCGAGAGGCTGACGACACCATGACTCGCCCGCGGGCGCGCGACGAGCGCGGATCGGCAGCCATCGAGGCTGTCATCGGCGTGCCCGCGTTCCTGCTCTTCGTCGGACTCATCATCTTCGGTGGGCGCACCGCTACGACGCACCAGTCGGTTGAGACTGCCGCGGCTGACGCTGCCCGCTCGGCATCCCTTGAGCGCACGAGCGCATCGGCCAGAACGCAGGCGATCTCAGCGGCAACCACCAGCCTCTCCAACGAAGGCATCCACTGCCTCGACATCGACGTCACCATCGACGCCAGCCAGTTCAGCCGTACGGTCGGCGAGGCCGCGACCGTCTCCGTCACCGTCCAGTGCCGCCTCGACCTGTCAGACCTGTCCATTCCCGGGGTGCCAGGTAGCCGCCTGATCCGAGCGACCAGCACCAGCCCTATTGATACATGGAGGGAACGCGGATGATGCGACGAACTCGCGACGAACGCGGCTCCATCTCACTGTGGATGGTGACCGCCAGCTTCGTGATGATGGTCCTCGTCGGACTCGCCGTCGACCTCGGCGGACAGATCCATGCCAAGCAGCGTGCCCACAACGTCGCCGCCGAGGCCGCCCGCGTCGGCGGTGAACAAGTCGAAGCCGGGCCGGCCATCGAGGGCCGCTACGTGAGTGTCGACACCGCGGCGGCTCGAACCGCCGCCCAGGAGTACCTCGCAGCGGCCGGCGTCACCGGAACCGTGACAGTGACCGGCGGCGACACGGTCCACGTCGAGGTGACCGACACCTACACGCCCAAGTTCCTGAGCTTCATCGGCATCGGCGACCTCACGGTGACCTCCGAAGCCTCCGCCCGCATCGTCCGCAGCCTTGGAGGTATCGAACAGTGACCGCACGCAACCGTGCCGCCGGGCTGGGAGCCACCCTGCTCATCCTCGTGATGGTGGTCGGGACTCCGCTCCTGCTCCTAGCGATCGGAGTGACCCCGTGGACCGAGGACCTCGGCGAGCTCGGCACCCTGCTGACCAGCCCGGACGACGGCACTCTCGCGCTGCTGGTGATCGGCGTCGTTGCATGGGTCGCCTGGGTGGTTCTCGCTCTGTCTCTCCTCGTCGAGATCCTGGCCGCGATCCGCGGCGTCACCGCACCCCGGTTGCCCGGTCTCGCAATTCCGCAAGGTCTGGCAGGGCGGCTCGTCGCGACGGCAGCGCTCTTCTTCGCCGTTGCGCCGGTCGGCGCGCCGGTGTTCGCCCCACAGGTGGCGCACGCAGCGCCGGTGGTCGAGGCACCTCCGATCGCCAACCAGCCGGAGGCGTCTCTCGCTCCTTCTGCGGCTCCGGCGCCGGAAGCCGCGACCCATGAGGAGACGCCCACGGTCGATTACGTCGTGCGTCGAGGCGACAGCCTGTGGAAGATCGCGCAGGAACACCTCGGCGATGGCATGCGCTACCGCGAGATCATCGCGCTGAACGAAGCGGTCCTCCATGGAGAACCCAGCTTCATCGACCCCGGGCTGACTCTGCGCCTCCCCATTGACGCCGCGCCAGTTGTCGACCCGACCGATGAGCCGAACTCGGACAACTCGTACGTCGTGGAGGCTGGTGACACGCTCTGGGACGTCGCAGAGGAGGAACTGGGTGACGGCAAGCGGTACCCGGAGATCTTCGAGGCGTCGCACGACACGGTGCAGGCGGACGGTCAGCACCTAACAGACCCCAACCTGATCCGGCCCGGCTGGGAACTGACGATTCCGGCCGCGCTCGACTCGCCCGTGGTCGAGTCTCCTTCCGTCGAAAACCCGCCGGTACAGACACCGGGCGGGAAGCATCTTGGTCCAGATCCTGTCGAAGATGCTCCGCCGATCGAGCCGCCCGGCAACGCCGACACTGCCGAGCCGGCCGAGCCTCCCGCGGTAGCAGAGCCGAACCAGGTCGACGACGCAGATGGCGCCACGGTGACGTGGCTGCTACCGGGCCTGACAGGAGCCGGAGTTCTTCTCGCCGGCTCGGTGCTGCTCTGCGTGCGCGCGCACCGCCGTACCCAGCAGCGCCACCGTCGCCCCGGCTTCGGCATTGCACCGCCCCCAGCCGAAGTCCGAGCCATCGAGAAGACCGCCACCGTCGCTGGTGCGCCCGCCGCGGAGGTGATCGACCAACTCGACCGCCTGCTCCGTCATCTCGCCGCGGCCATGGACGAGGTGCCCAAGCTCAACGCTGTCGAGGTTGGCACGGAGACGGTCACGCTGCACCTCGCCGAGGCGGCCGACCTCCCGACGCCGTGGACTGGATCGTCGTTCACATGGGCGGCGCACCTGGACTCGCCCGTGGGCGACGAGGACGTCCTCCCGCCGTATCCGCTCCTCGCCAGCGTCGGCCAGGGAGACGACGGGACATTGTGGTTGCTCGACTTCGAGAGGGCTGGATCGACTGCGCTAACCGGCGACGCGGACGTGGCGACGGCACTCGCTCGCCATCTCACAGCTGAACTGGCGCTGAGCCCGTGGACCGTCATCTCGACGGTCGACGCGATTGGTGTTGCTTCTGAGTTGTCGTCGCTGGACCCCGGCCGACTCCGATGCCACGCGCAGGACGACACGGCGTTCCTTGCTCACCTCCAGCGGGATCTGGCCGAAGCTCAGGCTCTCGGGCAAGGCGACCCTGAGCCATTCCACGCCCTGCTCGTGACCGGTCCGCGAACCAGCGAAGTTCGCGCGCTCGCCGAACTCATACGGCACCAGACGTCCAGGTCGGGCTTCGCGGTCGTCGACATCGGAGATGCCGAGCCGGAAGACACGGTGATCGAGTTGACCCACGATGGCCGGCTGCGGGTGCCACATCTCGAACTCGATCTGGCGGCCGCCGGGCTCACGTCCACCGAAGCAACTGCCACCGCGGCGATCGTCGACCTGACCAGGGAGGCAGTCGTGGTGCCGATGCCTCGGGACGAGGGTGCGACTGGTTGGCGGGCCCTCGCGGATCACGCCGGGGCGCTGATCACCGACCTGACCGAAGCACGTCCGCAGGGAGAAGCAGGCGGCACGTCGCTGCTGCCCGAGGCGACACAGCGATACGAAGCCGTGGCACCGACGACGGCTGACGATGTCGAGGTCCTTGCCCCGGTCGTCTCGGCGCAATCCCGACGGATCGTCGAGGAGTCGGACCCACAGCTCGACGACGACCTGGCAGAGTGGCGCAATCCGGAGAGTGCGTTGCCTAAGTTGCAGCTCCTCGGTCCCGTAACCGTCATCGCGCAGGGCGATCCACCGTCGGCGGTTGCAGAGCGGCGGGCCTACTTCAACGAGCTCGTGACGTTCCTGGCCCTCCACCCGACCGGGGTCTCATCGCGGCAGGTCCGTGAGGCATTCGGCATGACCCAGTCCCGAGCGCGAACCGACCTCGGATACATCCGGACATGGTTCGGCACCGACCCACGGACCGGTGAGCTGCACCTGCCAGCAGCTACAACATCTCCGGCTCACCGCGACCGGGGCACTAACGGCTACCAACTGACCGACGTCCTCGTCGACCTCGACCTGTTCCGTCGCCTCCGTGCCCGCGCTCAGGCCCGCGGCACCGACGGGATGGGCGACCTTGTTGCGGCGCTGGAACTCGTCAGCGGCGAGCCGTTCAGCGACCTACGCACTCCTGGCTGGAGCTGGCTGCTCGATGGCGAGCGCGCCCACGAAATCGCGGCGTTCGCCGTGGTCGATGTCGCCCACATCGTCGCCACCGACGCCTTCTCGCGAGGCGACCTCGATCGCGCCCACATGGCGGCCGAGAAGGGCTGTGCGGCTGCACCGTACGACGAGGTCTGCCGCCTCGACCTCGCCAAGGTCGCCGAGGCTGAGGGGCACGACACCCTCGCCGGACAGATCCTCGACGAGCAGGTCTTCAACCGGACCGACGACAACCTTCCGCCGATCGACGTCCCTAAGCGCACAAGGACGGTGGCGGAGAACAACGCCTGGGGCGGCGTGAAGCGCGCCGGCGAGCGCTGATACGGACCGCCCCCGAATTTCTTTCTGCGACGACCACGGGCGCGGCTGACCTGCGAAAACGCTCGCCCGACAACTCGCCCGTGGCCGCCTGAGCGACTCGCCCGTGGGCGAAACTTGGTGCCCCCTGCGGCGCAAAGTCGTGCGCATGAACTCGGCACAACGGCAGCCCCGGTCTTCGCGGTGGAATCCGCGGCTGCCCGTCTCCCTGTCCGACGCCCCAGACCTCGTCACCGCATCCACGATGCTCGCCGGCCGCGACATTCCCGTCTTCCCGTGCACCCCGGGCGGAAAGCAGCCGCTTACGAGCCACGGCTTCCTCGACGCAAGCTCCGATCTCACGACTGTGAGGACCTGGTGGCAGCGCTGGCCCGAAGCCAACATCGGCATCCCCACAGGCGCGACCTCTGGCGTGAACGTCGTCGACATCGACGTACATCCGGGCGGCAACGGGTTCGGGGCGTTTGAGCGGGCAAGATCCGCTGGACTCACTGAGGGTTGGGCATGGCTGGTCCGCACTCCGTCAGGCGGAGTTCACGCGTACTACCTGTGCGGGCGGGCCGACGAGCAACGCTCGTGGCAGGTGCCCGGCCAGCATGTCGACTTTCGTGGGGACGGTGGCTACATCGTCGCGCCGCCGTCGCAGGTCGCCGGAAGGTCTTACGACCTGATCGCGGTTGCCCAACACCGCGCAACCCCCATGGATGCGACTGCCCTCCGCTCCTTCCTGGAACCCCCTCGTCCGACCCGACCGCCGGCCTCGATGCCAGCGATGGGCTCGCGTCCCGACAAGCTCGCAGATTGGGTGGCGTCCCGCCCCGAGGGCGCGCGTAACCACGGACTCTTCTGGGCCGCCTGCCGGATGGTCGAGGACGGACATGCCTTCGACGCGACCGCCGGCCTGCTCGGTGAAGCGGCCCGATCCGCGGGCCTGTCTGACCAAGAGGCGATGGCAACGATCCGGTCGGCGTACCGGATCGCAAGTCGGCTGGGGGCGGCGCGCACCGCGCGCCCTACGACCGCGGCTGAGGCGGTGACGCTGTGAACAACGACGACCACTACGAGCGTCGCGACAACCGGGTTGTGCCCGAGCACGCCGCGACTCAGCCGCAGACCGACCAGGCGGTCTCTGCGCTCGCGCATCATCGGGATCCCTCGGTACCGACCAGGCCGTACGGCCCCGCTCCGAAGGCCGAACGTGGAATCGCCTGGGTACGGCCCAGCGAGCTGCCCACCTTGATCAGCTCGAAGTGGGCTGGTCGAGGAATCGACCTCCAAAGCGAGCTGGTCCGCCGATCACGGCGTGCGCCGGCCAAGGCAGCACGGGCGGGCCACAAGATCAGCCGGACCGCCATCGCTCGACCGGAATCGGCCACCCCGACGGTGTCCACGACGGAGGAGTTGGGGCTATGACCACAGCAATCAACGAGGCCCCGCTGGACTTCACGACGACGGAAGGACTCCGGCTCATGCTCGTCCGTCTCCGATACCGCTCCGACGGGTGGAGCCACGACCCCGAGGCATCCGACCTGATGAGCTACGCGATGGAGAAGTACGGCGCACTGGCTCGCAAGTACGGCTATGAGCCGGTCGAGGCGGCCATCGCGGCATTCGACGCGATGCACACGCGAGCTGTGCGCGTGGCCGACGATCCCTGGGCCGTGGTGACCCGCGCCGTCGAACTCACCCTCGTCTACGACCAGCGCGCCGACGGGCTCCTCTGCTCTAACCAACAGGCACGCCGCGAGGTAGACATCGAACGTCACGACGCCGAGCGGTTCAGCGACCGAGAGGCCGAGTTGGTCGACTTCCATCCAGCATTCGCGATCTCCGCACCGCAGGACGTGCTCGACTTCGGTGACGCGGAGGATGAGGGAGACGAGCCGACCAATGCCTGGGTCGCGGTCGACGATGCCGTCGCCGTGTTCGTTGCGCTCCGCTGGCCCGAGGAGGTGGCACGGACAGCGATCGAGTACATCTGCACCAGGCTGCTGCGTGCAGGCAACCGCCACACCGCGTTCGAAGCACTACGTCGAGATCGCCACGCGCAGGCGATGCTCGACGTGGAGCAACGCGCCTGGCTGGTGTTCCTACGCGTGATCCTCGGCAACCAGCACCCTGATCGCCGCCAGACCTCCGCAGGCCGCGGGATGCTCCTTCGGCTCGTCATCGGCGACGATCCCGAAGCACTGCTAGCGGACAGGTCGCTGGTCGCCGAGATCGCCAGCATCCGTCAGCCGATGCGCTTCGAGGCGAGAGGGCGCCACCATGTCTGAGCACGACGGGCATATCGAGCTCGAACGCCGCATCGACTCGATCGTTGTCGGCAACCGGCACAGGCAGCATCCAGAGGACGACATCGAGCCGTTGATGATGTCGATCCGGAAGCTGGGGCTTCTGCAGCCCGTGACGATCACTCCGGACGGAGTTCTAGTCTGCGGCGCTCGTCGGCTCGAAGCCGTGAAGCGGTTGGGCTGGCGCACCTTGAAGGTATGGGTGCGTTCCGGGATCTCCGACGAGCTGAATGGCTTGCTCGCCCAGAACGACGAGAATGAGCAGCGCAAGCCGCTCACCCCGCTGGAGCAGGCGGCGCTGTTTCGCGAGCTCAAGGAACTGATGCGCGAGGACGGGAAGCGGCGCCAGGAGGCGAGTCGCTTCGGCGTGGACAGCGAATCGGATGAAGCCGACGGTGCCGCCGCGGCGGCGGCACCGCGCGGCCAAGGCGACACTCGCCGCCAGGCAGCCGAGGCAGTGACCGGCAAAGCGTCGTACAACATGCTGGAGCAGATCTCCGCGATCGAGCGAGTGGCAGCCGACCGGGGCCTCCCTGACACCGTGCGGAAGATCGCTCAAGCCGAGCTGGAGAACATCGAACGTGGCGGTGATGTGAAGCCGGCCTACTTCACGGTCCTCGCAGCCAAGGAGCTCATCGCTGTCGATGACACCCCAATGCCCTCCGGCCCGGCGACATCCGAGGAGCTGGAGCAGCTCGCTAGGGAGGCGCAGGAAGGGCTCCGTCAGAACCGTGTCCGCAGCGGAACGAGGAGCAAGCCGAAGAAGACCAGTTCGGCGCACCGAAGCCTCCGAGCTTTCGTCCTGACCTGGGGCGACCTCGACGGCTGGTCGCGGTTCTACAACCCGACCGAGATCGCCTCTCAGATCAAAGCGAACGACTGGGAAATGTTTGAGCGAGTGCTCGCCGAGACCATCACGTTCGCCGACGAGGTCCGCGAGCTGCGGTCCGCACCGATATCGGCCTGACCGGACCGCCCGGCACACCTCTCCGCCATCACTGAGAGAAGAACTGAGGTGGAAGCTGATGCTCTATTCGACCGCTCCCGACGACCTCCGTCGACGCCGCCTCATCGTCGTCGGCATCACGTTTGGCTTGTTGCTGATCTCCGTGGTCGCATACGTCGTCCTGATCCAGCGTTCACCAGTCGCCAGATCCTCCCAGCCGGACGTCGGTCACCGGACAGGCCCAAGGCCCGAGGCCGGGGCGACGCCCCTGAACCAGATCGCACCGTTGCCTGACGTAAGCGATCCCGAGACCTTCGCCCGACAGGTCGCCCAGGCGATCTTCGAGTGGGATACCGCGACGCTCATCACCCGCACAGACCACGTCAAGCAGCTCGGCACGGTCGGCGATCCAACCGGCGAGTCGACTCCCGGCCTCGTCTCGGACCTCGACAACTACCTTCCGACCCCGGACGCCTGGAAGGAGCTCGCGAAATACGAAACCCGTCAGTGGCTCTCCGTCGAAGCGGTCACGACCCCGACCAAATGGCCCGAAGCGGAAGCCCAAGCAGGCGACTCGCTCCTGCCCGGCACGACGGCGTTCACGATCGACGGCGTCCGCCATCGAGCAGGGGTCTGGGAGGACGCGACCGTCTCGTCGGAGCACGACGTGTCCTTCACCGTGTTCGTCGTCTGTGGACCGTCGTATCCCGAGTGCCATCTGCTGCGGCTGTCATTGCCCGACCAGCCGCTGGAGTGATCAATGTCCAAAGCCGTCGTCGCGGGGGTGACCGCCATCTTGTTCGGGCCGGCCACCGTTCTGCTCGGACTGGCTGTGTTGCTCAACCCGGCCGCGCAGGCCCAGTGTCTGCCGTCGGGTCTGGTCGTCGGCCAGACTCCCGCCAGTCTGACAGCCACGAGGAGCGACGGAAACGAGGTCACCCTCGACAAGGCACAGCTCACCCGCGCAGCGACCATCGTCAGCGTGGGCGGAGGAACGAAGGATGTCGGACGCGACGGCATCGTCATTGCCCTCATGGCAGCGCTCACCGAGTCGAGCCTGCGGATGCTCTCCAACACCAGCGCGTACCCCGATTCCGCGAACTACCCGAACGACGGAAACGGCGGTGACCACGACTCCCTCGGACTGTTTCAGATGCGCCCGAGCACGGGGTGGGGCAGCGTCAAGAATCTCATGGACGCCGAGTACCAAGCCCTGGCGTTCTACGGTGGGCCCAACGGATCGAACCACGGTTCGCCTCGCGGACTGCTCGACATCCCCGACTGGAAGCTGCTTCCGAAGGGCGTGGCGGCCCAGGCCGTTGAGGTGTCGGCCTACCCCGACCGGTATGCCGCCTACGAGCCCGTCGCCGTAGCGATCCTCGACGCGATCGCGACCGGCACGTCGAGCGATTCGTGCGGAGACGAGGCTCATGGCCTTGGCGTCCCACTGCCGCCCGGGTTCGCGGGAGCCTTCATTGCCGCCGCCGAATCGCAGACCGGGAAGCCGTACGTCTGGGGCGGCGGCACCTACACCGGACCGTCCGGCATTGGGTCCGACGGCCGCGGGCCTGGCTTCGACTGCTCAGGACTCGTGCTGTACGCCGCGTACCAAGCGTCAGGCGGGAAGCTCCAGCTTCCGCACTACTCAGGGGCGCAACTCGCCTTCGGCCAAACCGTGGCTTGGGACGCCAAACAGCCCGGCGACCTCATCTTCTTCTTCCATGCGGGGGCATCAGCTCCCCATCACGTCGCCATCTACATCGGCGAAGGCAAGATCCTGCAAGCTCCGCACACCGGCGATAACGTGCGCCTCGGGACTGTGTCTGAGTTCGCCGGCGAGACGATGGCGATCCGCCGACTCGGCGGATGAGACCCACCTGTTCGGCATGACGATCCCCGGTCTACTTCCGCTGGTCGGACCTGACTTCGGTGCCGTTGGCGGCTCCAGCCAGCTCCGCGCGATCGTTGGCGCGCTACTGACCTACGGGTTGATCGTCGCCGTCCTGATGGTCGTCATCTGCGCAGCGACCTGGGCCATTGGCTCGGCCCAAGGAAGTTGGCAGACCGCGAGCAAAGCGAAGACTGGACTCTTTGTTGCCGTTGGCGGGGCAGTACTCACCGGCGCTGCGCTCGCCTGGGCCAACTGGTTGCTCGACGTGGGCGCGTCGTTGTGAGCGACGAACAGCTCGCCCGGATGGAATCGCACCGCTTCCTGATGCGCGCCCGGGCGGTCTTGGGAAGCACCACAGTCGCCCTACGCGTTGAGATCTTTGTCGTTTGCCGACCGGGCCACGACGACGCTTGCAACCGATACCGCCACCGCGCCGGCTCCGTACAGGGCCTTCGTTCCAGCCTCCTTGGCCGCCACCTTCAACTGGTCGGGCTTCCCCAGGGCAGCCCGCCAGCCGGCGGATGAGACAGCCTCACGCTCGGTCTCAATACCCAGCGGCGCTTGGAATGCCATGACCGAGTCCCCGACCTTGTTGCTCGACTGAACGATGGCCCGAACGCTGCGCGAGTGAAGCAGGATCTCCAAGTCGGCGTCGCTTGCCGCTTGATCAAGCCTGCGCATCAGACCCACAGTCGTTTGCATGATGCGCCCGCGAAGTCCGTCCCTCGACTCGTTCAACGCGAGGCGGTGACCGTCCAGATCCAGTGGCGCCACCTCCCGAACATGATCGAGTTCGAGGACCGCGGCCTCCTCGTGCAACTGGAAGCAGCGAGCGAGAACGGACAACCAGACGTCCACCTCACTGGCGATCTCTGGCGCGTGCTTCGCCAGCTCCCGAACCTTCGCGGCAGATCCTGCCTTCGACGCCAGCGCATCCAGGGCACGAAGGGCATTCGATTCGATCTCCGCGATGTCCGCAGTGAGATGCTGAACCTTCGACCACGACGGCGCGGAGACATGTCCCGTCTTCTCGCGGATGCTCATGGCTTCGCTGATCGCAAACGAGACGCCGTCCAGCTTCGCCAGGACCCCGTCCCGTTGAGTCCTTCGTACGTCATCAAGCTTCCCGTCGATGACGGTGAGGAGCTCCGTGATCTCACGGACCTCGTGCTTCCGCTCAAGCTGAGCCATCGCGCCTGCGGCGTTCGAGAGGAGGGAAGCAAGTCCGGAGAGAGCCTCCGGGTTAGTGGCGGCGGAAGCCATCGGCCCGGTTTCGGTAGCAAGCCATTTGCTGATGTCGCCGGGCTTCCCTGCCATCAACCAACGCACACCAGGCGTCTTTGTGTCCATGAGGCCGTGCTGTTTGGCGTCCTCCGCTGACTCCACGGTCAGTTTCACCCATCGGCCCGAGTTGGCGACTGCCTCGGCGGCCGAGTGGGCCGCTTCAGCGCCGAACGTAAGCACTGGACGAAGCCAACTGAGGTCGAGGCTCGTCGATGCCTCCCATAGACCCTTTCGGCGGAGGTACTGCTCCACAGCCTGTGGGTTCCCGACTACAGCAAGACCATCTCCGTCGCTGATTACGACGTGCTCGCCGCCTTCAACGGGAACCAGTTCGCCGTCGTCAGGCTGCTCGTCGTCGTCCATGCCCCACATTGTTCCGTAAACCTCCGACACTCGTGGCGGCACTGCCCGAACACCTGAGCGAGTGAACCGTCCACTCACTCAGGAGGAATCGTGATCAACCTCGGTCTACCCGCAGCCGTCTTTTCGCTCTTGCAGCAGGACATCAACATCGGCCCGAACTCCAACGGGCTGCCGGGCATCAGCCAACTCAAGAACATCGTCGGCGCGACGATGACCGTCGGCCTCGTTCTCGCCGTACTCGCCCTGATCGTCTCGGCGGTCGTGTGGGCACTCGGCGCGAACTCGTCGAACCCGCACCTGGCTGGTCGCGGCAAGTTCGGCGTCCTCGTCGGACTCGGGGCAGCGATCATCACCGGCGCCTCGGTCGCCCTCGTCAACTTCTTCTGGAACGTCGGCCAGTCGGTCTGACCCGCCACTAGGGAGAGGACAAGCCAATGGTCGACGTGTGCGACGTACCAGTCATCTCCGGAGTCTGCGATGTCGCAGGCGACGCCGCTGGCGCGCTGGTCTCAGCGCCGTTCGACTGGCTCGCCCAGAGCATGGGGCACGCGGCCGGCTGGATGTTCGAAGCTGTCTGGAACGTCTTCGACTCGACCACCATGGTCGACGTCACCAGCAGCCAGTACACGAAGGTCTACAACATCCTCTTCGGCGTCGCCGTGTTCGTGATGCTCGGCTTCTTCATGCTCCAGGTCATTGGAGGAATGATCAGGCGCGAGCCCGCGGCCTTGTCACGGGCAGCCCTCGGCCTCGCGAAGTCGATCCTCGGATCCTTCGTCGCACTCACGCTCCTGGCGACCGCGCTGGAGATCACCGACCAGCTCTGTATCGGCATCGTCCACGCCGCCGGAACCAACATGGAGCAGATGGGCGATCGAATCGCGCTCCTCGCCTCTGGTTTGCTCACCCTCAACATCGCGGCACCGGGCGCTGGCGCGATCGTCACGATCTTCGTCGCCGGCCTCGCCATCGGCGCGGCCGTGATCGTTTGGATCAGTCTCCTCATCCGCAAGGCGCTGCTACTGCTTGCGATCGTGTTCGCGCCCATCGCGCTCGCGGGGTCCGGTTGGGACCACACCCGCGCTTGGGTGAGCAAGTGGGCGTCGTTCGTGATCGCGCTGATCGTGTCGAAGGTCGTCCTGGTCGTGATCTTCCTGCTCGCCACGGCCCAGGTTTCAGCCCCCATCGATGGCGATCTCCAGTCCGTCAGTGACCCAATCGCGGGGGTCGTACTCATGCTCATCGCCGGCTTCGCGCCGTACCTGACATACAAGGCGATCAGCTTCATGGGCTTCGACATGTACCACGCGATGTCCGCCGAGCAAGAGGCGAAGTCCGCTCTCAACCGGCCGTTGCCCATCCCGATGAGCCGTCGCCCCAGCGCCGAGCCGAGCAAGATCCTCGACGGCGGGACCCGCGGTGGCGGGAGTGGTGCCTCAGGTGGGGGCTCCCCGACCCCAGCGGTTCCCTCATCGGGTTCCCCTCCCGCGGGTAGCGAGTCGGCCGGTGCCGCCACAGGCGGCGGGACCGCTGCCGCTGGAGGCGCGGCTGCGGGTGGTGTTGCGGCCGGTCTCGTCGTGGCGAAAGAGGCGGCCACCGCAGGAGTCGGCATGGGTCGCTCCGTGGGAGCGACGGCCTCAGAGCAGGCAGACGCAGCAAACCAAGCGCCGCCCACGTCCGGCGGCCCAATGCCACCCCATGTGGCCGACTCGATCCCGGCGCCTAGAACCGGCGGAAAGGCTGAGCGATGACCCACCAAGGGGCCGTGCGCGACTATGAACTCGCGCCGGTGAAGTTCTCCCGGCTGGCCCGGCGCGGAGTCCTCCTCGGGCTCTCAGGAGCGCAGCTGATCGTGGTTGGCGCCGGGGCGATCACCCTGGTCTTCGCGCTGTACTTCGGCGGCGCCGCCTCGCTTGTCTATGTCGTCCCGATCCTGACTGTTTGTGCCGCGCTCACCTGGGTCGGCGTCGGTGGCCGCAAGCTCGTGGAGTGGATGCCGGTGGTGAGTCGATGGCTGTGGCGGTCGCTCGGCGGCCAGTTGCTGTTCCAGCGCCGCATCGCCAAGCCGCGCCCCGCTGGAACGCTCTCTCTTCCTGGAGACGCGGCGAGGTTGCGCCAGTGGGTCGACCCCGAGACAGGCGCCGTCATGGTGCATGACCCGCATCAGGCGACGCTCACGGCGATCGTCGGCGTTACGCACCCGGCGTTCATCCTGCTCGACCCGGTCGAGCAGCAGCGCCGTGTGACGAGTTGGGGTCGGGTATTGGCCACGACCTGCCGATCCGGCCGCATCGCCTCCCTACAGGTGATGGAGCGGACCCTGCCGGACTCTGGAAAGGGCCTCGCAGAGTGGTGGTCCCAGCACGGACGCCAGAACGACTCCTGGACCTCCACGACGTACGCCGAGCTGATCGATCGCGCTGGGCCCGCCGGAGAACGCCATGCGAGCACCGTCTCGATCTCACTCGACCTGAAGACCGCCGGTCGCGCAATCCGCGCCGCCGGCGGAGGCAACCGCGGTGCCGCCGCGGTACTCCGCCAAGAGATGTCCACGATGACCGCAGCTCTCCGGGCAGCCGACCTCGCGCCCTCGGGGTGGCTGGAGCCCGGTGACCTCGCACTGATTCTGCGCTCGGCCTACGACCCTGTCGTGGCCGGCGCTCTGGAACGCCACGGCGACCTTGGGCGCGATCTGGCCACGGCGGGCCCGGTGGCGGTTACGGAAAGCTGGGCGAGCGTGCGCAGCGACTCCGCGTACCACTGCGTCCTTTGGATCAGCGAGTGGCCCCGGTCGCTCGTGTACCCAGGCTTCCTCGCACCGGTGCTCTTGTCGTCAGGGGTACGACGGACGTTCACGCTGCTCTACACGCCGATGCGCACCGACCAAGCCGCACGCAACATCCGCAAGAAGAAGACCGAGTACATCTCGGACGCCGCCCAACGTCAGCGCATCGGGCAGATCGAGGACGCCCAGCAGTCAGCGGAGTACAACGACGTCCTTCAGCAGGAGGCCGACCTCACCGCCGGCCACGGCATTCTCCGGAACACCGGCTTGATCGCGGTGAGCGCCCAAGACCCAGACGAGCTTGAGCGTGCCGTCGCCGATATCGAGCAGGCAGCGATCCAAGCCTCGTGCGAAACCCGCCGCCTCTGGGGGCAGCAGGCACAGGCGTTCTCGGCTGCCGCTCTGCCTCTTTGCCGCACGGTGTGACCCGCGCACCTGCGTCTCGAACAGGTCGAGAAGGAGACACCGATGCCCACATTCGAGAACCCGGCGGCCGACGCCGATGAAGTCCAGACAGCGCTTCGCGCGCTCGCGCACGCGACCCGTTCCATCGACGACCCGCGCCAGATCTATTCGGTTCTCGGGTCGCTCACGTCCGCCGTGGCGTCACTGAGCCAGTCGCTCCATCAGCTCGCGACCTTCCATGACAACGCGGCGATGAAGGGTGTCTGGGTCGCGGGTGACTCCCGGGCCGGACGCGCGGCGACGTTCCACGTGTCATGGGAACTCCACCGGGCCGGCGAGATCCTCCATCAGGTGTCGGACTCGATCGCCAGCGCCCACAACGCTGAGTCGCGGATCACCTACACCCACCGCGACTTCCCGGGGTTCGCTGAGGCAACCAACCGGTCAGCTCACAACGGGCTCCAGTTGTGAACGGTTGGAAGGACGGCCGGCTGCACAGTGCAGTCCTTGTCTCCCCGCGACGCGAGCGCCGACGGGACCGCCGTACGCGTCGGGCCGCGGCGAGCGCACTGCTCGCGGACGACCGCGACGGCCGGAAGGCAGCAGCCAAGGCGAAGGCCGACGAACTGGCGGCCGAGCGTCGCGCGACCACTGTGTTGCCCAAGGCAGGCGAGCCCGGCCCGGCGGCTCTCCGCACACCGGGGCGACTGCGGCTCCCGCGGCATCAGGACACTTCTGCCACGCTCGCGGGCGCGTATCCGTTCCTGGCTGAGGGCGGACTCGGTAGCGAAGGCGTGTTTGTCGGCCAGGACCTCTACTCGGGCAGCTCCTTCGTCTACGACCCGTGGGTGCTGTACGCCCGCGGCCTAATCACGGCGCCGAATCTCGTCCTTGCTGGAATCGTGGGCGCCGGCAAGTCAGCGTTGGCGAAGAGCCTGTACACACGCTCGATCCCGTTCGGCCGCCGCGTGTACGTCCCCGGCGACCCGAAGGGCGAGCACACAGCGGTCGCTGAGGCCGTGGGCGGCAAGGCGATCGCTCTCGGACACGGGATGGCCAACAGGCTCAACCCGCTCGACGAGGGCCACCGACCCAACGGGCTCGACGACCTCCAGTGGGCAGCGCAAGTGACGGCTCGACGTCGAGAGCTCGTCGGCGCACTCGCGGAGACAGTGCTCGACCGGCGACTCACTCCGCTGGAGCACACGGCGGTCGATGTCGCCCTCGCCGACACCGTCCGCTCGTCCGAAGTCCCCGTCCTGCCGATGGTCGTTGACCGGCTCCTCGCCCCCGATCCGACCAGAGACACTGATGGCCGCCTCGCCGAGGACGGCCGCCTCGCGGGACACGCCCTGCGACGTCTCGTGGCGGGTGACCTGGCGGGTCTCTTCGACGGACCGTCAACCGTGCGGTTCGACCCGACCTTGCCGATGGTGTCGCTCGACCTGTCGCGTGTGACGGAGAACGCCACGCTGATCTCGGTGCTGATGACCTGCGCTTCGGCCTGGATGGAGTCCGCGCTGCTCGATCCGAGCGGGGGCCAGCGATGGGTCGTGTACGACGAGGCGTGGCGACTCATGTCGCACCCCGCCCTGCTGCGACGCATGGACGCCCACTGGCGCCTCGCCCGGCACTACGGGATCGCGAACATGCTGATCTTCCACAAGCTCTCCGACCTCGACAACGTCGGCGACCAGGGCTCTGCAATGCGCGCCCTCGCCTCATCCCTGCTCGCCAACGCCGAGACCCGCGTCGTGTACCGGCAGGAGTCCGACCAGCTCGGGTCAACCGCTGCCGCCCTGGGACTCACCGGCACCGAGCAGTCGCTGTTGCCCACGCTCGGCACCGGCCAGGGGCTGTGGCGGATCAAGCACAGGTCGTTCGTTGTCCAGCATCAGCTGCACCCAGCTGAGCTGGACCTCTTTGAAACCGGTGCGCGCGCGAGGGGTGCGGCTCCGGCTGCACACCTGACCTCCGAGACAGGAGGCATCCGATGAGAGTCCAGACCCGCGATCTCGCGGCCCGCGAGGAGAAGCTCGAGGCCCTACAACAGAAGCTGACGGAGTCGGTTGGCGCTCTGGTCACCGGCGACGACTGGAAGCGCGCACTGGAGTTCGCGGCGAAGTTCCGCTCGCGGTCGTTCAACAATACGTTGCTGATCTACGTCCAACATTACGCCGCGTTCCAGCAGGGCCGCGTGCCGGAGCCGATGCCGACGTACGTCGCCGGCTTCCGCCAGTGGATGAGCCTCAACCGCGCCGTAATGAAGGGACAGTCCGGGTACGCGATTCTCGCCCCGGTCACCGCCAGATTCGCGTCACCGAATCCCGCGGACTCGGACTCCTGGCACCGACTTGGCCGCGGCGAGAAGCCCGGCTTCGGAGAGGCCGTCCGTTCGAAGCTGATCGGTCTGAAGCCGGCCTACGTCTGGGATATCTCGCAGACCGACGGCGAGCCCATCCCCGAGCCACCTCGCCCAGCGCTGCTCCAGGGTCGGGCACCCGATGGCCTGTGGGACGGACTCGCGGACCAGATCACTGCGCACGGCTTTGGGCTGAGGCTGGTGTCGAACGCGAAGTCGATCGGTGGCGCGAACGGGCTGACCGACTACATGACTCGCGAGGTGTCGGTGCGGATGGATATGGACGATGCCGCCCAGGTGAAGACCCTCGCCCACGAACTCGGCCACGTCATGCTCCACGGGCCCGACAACGCCGACGCCGCCCTGCACCGCGGAATCGCGGAGGTTGAGGCCGAGTCCGTTGCCCTCATGGTCGGCGCAGCCCACGGTCTTGCAACCGACGACTACACGATTCCGTACGTCGCCTCATGGGCGAGCAGCGTTCCCGGCAAGACGCCCGTGGAGGTCGTCCAGTCGACCGCCGAACGCGTGCGCGGCGCCGCGGTCACGATCCTCGACAAGCTCGGCACCCCGAAAGTCGGAGACGGCAACCCGCCGGGGCTCGACCGGGAGGCGCTTGCAGCGGGTCGCACCACCGCACCTGTGCAGACGGCTGCCCAGCGACAAGTGGAGCCGGTCGGACTATGAGCATGCTCAACCCTGCCGCGCCCTATCGCCGGGACGATCGCTCGACTCTGCGGGTGCCAGTCGTGATGCCGTTGGTCGAGGTCTTCGTCGACGCAGACGGACTTCTGACCGTCACACTCGATCGAGAGCCCTACTCGGCAGACGGGGCCCTGCGACGCGAGGACCTACGGCGCACCCTTGTCGATATTGCCTCCGACCTTGCGACGCCGATCCGAGTCGAGGTGCGTGAGGCAGACGACTCCACCTTCACCGACATCATCACCCCCAAGCAACGCGATGCTGAGCCAGCGCCCGCCGCCCGTCGCGTGCTCGCCTCTCCATTCGGCATCTCTGGCGATGGGTTCACGGCCGGCGAGGAGGTGGAGGTCTGCGTCGTCGTCGCGCGGCAGGTGGCTGCGGAGGACGGCAGCACGCAGCTGCGCCTGCCACCTGCTTTGCTTGCCTGCCACCCGGACGTCGTCCTCGTTGGTCGAACCTCGGGTGCGGTCGCGCTCAGTGGCGGTGCGGCGTGAATCCGCGCGGACAGGGCGTGGACGAAGACCTGGTCAACCTGGGGCTCATTGTCATCGCCGCTGTCGGGTTCATCGCCGCGGTCCTGCGACTGGCCGGGTCGGCGGCGGCATGGCTGTTCGGGGCGTCCCAGCCGAGCGGCGGCTGGGACGCCGGATTCCGTGTGCTGAGCCACCCGGGCGACCCTGCATCCTCCCTCGGCAGCGCGGGTCTCTCACCATGGGCCTACTGGTTGGTGCTGATTCTGATGGTCGCCGTGGCCGTCGCCCTCGCACTCGTGGTGTGGCGCCGCATCGGATCCGTGAAACACAAGACTTCGCACGACCCGCGTCGCCTAGCTGGAGTCGCCACCGGGCGCGACGTACGAGCCGTCGCCTCCCGCCGAGCACTCCTGTCACGCGGCAGGACGCTCCGCCCATCGATGGTTGACCCGACGCCCACCGACGTCGGCTACCTACTGGGCCGCTCACATGGCCAAGGGGTGTGGGCGTCGGTCGAGGACTCGATCCTGCTGCTCGGCCCACCCCGCTCAGGGAAGGGCCTGCACGTCGTGATCAACGCGATCCTCGACGCGCCTGGGGCGGTGATCACCACCGCGACGCGACCCGACAACATCGCCGCGACGCTCACTGCGCGGCAGGCACGCGGCCCAGTCGCTGTCTTCGATCCGCAACGCCTCGCCGACGGGTTGCCTGCTGGGCTTCGCTGGTCGCCCGTCCGAGGATGCGAGGACCCACTCACGGCGATGATCCGCGCAACAGGTCTCGCCTCCGCCACCGGGCTCTCGACCGGAGGCGTCGAGTCAGGCGGCTTCTGGGAGGGCAAGACCCGCACCGCGCTTCAAGCCCTGCTGCACGCGGCGGCACTCGACAACCGGACGCCGCGCGAACTGTTCGGCTGGACACTCTCGCCCTCGGCCGCGGCAGACGCGGTTGCCATTCTGTCGAGCAACCCGAAAGCCGCGCCGGGTTGGGCCGACTCGTTGGATTCGATGATCCATTCAGATCCACGCACCCGAGACTCGATCTGGATGGGCGTCTCCCTAGCTCTCTCATGCCTTGCCGATCCGCGAGTCCTCGACGCCGTCTCCCCGAAGCCAGGCGAGCACTTCGACCCGGTCGACTTCCTCACGAACAACGGCACCCTCTACCTGCTCGCTACCGGCGCAGGCGCGGGCGCCTCATGGTCCCTGGTCGCCGCGCTCATCGAGGATCTCGTCGAGACTGCACGCCACTTGGCCGCAACTTCGCCCGGCGCGCGGCTCGACCCGCCGCTCCTGCTCGCGCTGGATGAGATTGGCAATCTCTCGCCCCTGCCTTCGCTGCCGGTCCTCATGGCCGAAGGCGGCGGTACCGGGATCACGACGATGCCGGTCTTGCAGTCGCTGTCGCAGGCCCGCGACAAGTGGGGCGACCACGCGGCCGGCGCGATCTGGGACGCCTCCATCGTCAAGGTCATCCTTGGAGGCACGTCCTCGGCACGGGACCTCCAGGACCTGTCCGCTCTCATAGGCGAGCGCGACGAACGCACCGACACGATCTCGGTCGGCGACTACGGGTCGCGGTCGCTACAGCGATCCATGCGCCGTGTGCCGGTGATGCCACCCGAGACGATCCGGACGCTGCCGTTCGGCACTGCGCTCGTCCTGCTGCGCAGTGCGCCACCGCTGGTCACGGATCTCCGACCTTGGACGAGCCGCAGTGACGCCCGGCAGCTTGGCGAGCAGCGCACCGCTGTCGAGGCCGAACTCCGGCGGAGGTAGCCACACCGACCTGGGCCGTGGCCTTCACCAGCCGCGTCCCTTCTGGCTCGTGACGTGCCAACAACCGGGGTGGTTCTCGAAGCAGGGGTGAATCGATTGGACCGACTGGCCCGACGCGCGCAACTTCCTGAGGACTCGTCGCGCGAGCCAGCGGTTCGGATACGGGACCTTGGTGCACATGGCGCCTCCACGGATCTGACTGAGTGGAGTGACGCCTCGCCTCTATCGACGAACGGCACATCGGCGGTCTGCGCTAATGCGCCCGGCTCACCCGCATTCCAAGGTCCACGGAGCCGGAGGGACCCTTCGAGGCTAACAGCGCGGGCCGGACCGCGCACCTGACTCCTGAGAGCGGTCGCCACCCGAGGCACCGCGCGACATCAGGAGTCAGCATGACGATTCCCATCCAGATGAGCCTGCACGGGTTCATCGCCACCGCGCCGCAGCTCAACTTCACCGGCAACGGCGCGGCGCGCTTCTACGCCCGGGTCGGCGTGGAGCACTACCGCAAGGAAACGGACGGCAGCTTCACGAAGCTGGACTCGACCTTCCACGACATGGTCGCCTACGCCAAGACGGCCGAGCGCGCGTACGCAAAGTTCAAGGTCGGCGACAACTTCGTCGCGTCGGGCTACATCAGCGAGTACGAGGTCGATCGCGACGGCCAGGCCGAGTCGCGCGAGGAGTTCGTCGCCCGGCGGATCGGGCACGACCTTGCCCGCACGAAGTACGAGGTCGACCGAGCGCCGTCGCGTCAGTTCGACCCGCCCAACGCCGACCTGCCGGTGGCCAAGGAGCCGTCCAAGGTCGTCGGTCTCTGAGGGCCGTGCGATGACCACCGACGTCGAGGAGGCCCAACTGTCGTTCATGGAGCCTGACGACTACGTCGTCGGTGGCGACCACCCGAGCGGCAGCCCCGATCGTCCCGGGGCTGACGGCTCGGTCGACGAGCCACCACGCCCGATCAACTGGAACCTCCTGACCGCCGACGAGGCCGAGGCCGAGTGGCTCGACCTCAACGCATGGGTGAACTGGCTGCGGGCGACGTACGGGCTACCCCCGACGGTGGTCCCGCCGTATTGGCACCGGCACGACGAACTGGTCTGGGAGCTCTCGGCCCTGCACACGCACTGGCTCAACGCCTACGACCAGGAGGGCAGCCCCTCTGCCCCGTTGGCGTGGCACCGCGACTTCGCCGATGCCCGCAACCGGCTGCGCGAGTGGGTCTCAACGTCGGGCACGAAGCTCGACCGCGACCGGCCAACACGGCTCACGACATGGCCCGGCGAGGAGCCGGCCGAGTCCGGCAGCGAGACCGCGATCGAAGACCGGGACGCCGACTTCATCGCCTACGTCCTCGAAGACGTCGCGGCTCGACGTCGCATCGAAGAACGCGCCCGGCTCCTCGTCCGAGCGTCCTAACCCTCCTCGGCCCCGCCCGTCCAGCGACCTGTCCACAACTCGCACAACCGGATCGCCGCCATCCCGCCACGCGGCCAGACGGTGGACGGCGACCCACCCCACGAGAGGACCCGGCATGTTGCTCGCCCACGCAGTCACACTCGCCTCGGCGCGGTCATACCTCGCGGCCCTCGCCGATCAAGCGCTGACCTTCGACGCCTCGGTCGAGTACGAGCGCGCCCTGTTCCAACTCGACTTCCTCCACGGGGACTTCATCCCCGGCATCTCGCGCGTCCCGGCATACAGCCGCGACGTCCTGTTCGACGTCGCCTATGCCGCCATCGAGGAACTCGCCGAGCACTGCATCGACCTGCTCTCGGTCGAACTGCTGCTCGACATGCTGGAGGTGGCCTGGGCGAAGGACTTGCCCTGATGTACGGCGAGAACAGCGGCCATCTCCGCGACGCCATGGGCGCGCTCCTGCGCGAGCACCGCATCCAGCAGCGCCTCGGCGGCAAGGGCACCCACACCGTGCCCGAGACCACCACCGTCGCCGAACGCGAGGAACTCGGCCGGCAGATCCGCCGCTACCGCGAATGCGTGCTGACCTGGAGCCTGCAGGCAGTTCGCGCCGCCAACCCGCGCGCCGACCTCGGAGGCACTACCGTCCACAGTCGCGGGCCAGCCGAAGAGCTGCGGTTCCGACTGACGGAGACACTAACGGCGTCGAGTGCCGACCTAGCGCCTTCCGAGGAACTCACCACCGAACAGCAGTTCGCCACTGTCGAGGCCTGGCGACAGGCCGCCCGTTCTGCGGTGCTCGGCGAACACGACTTCCCGGCCGGAGTTCGTTACAGCGACCTGACCGACCAGCAGTGCATGACGGTGCTCAAGGACGCCGCCGACGTTGTCCGCGGACTCGTCGCGCTCGACCGCCGCTACTCGAACGTGCCCGGGTGGGAGAAGCTCCACAACCAAGGTTGGCTCGGCCGCGCCGCGCAGACTTGCGCCGCCCACGCCGGATACGACGAGCCCGACTACGCCGTCGACCGACACGGATGGCAGCCAGCACCCCAACCTCTTGACGGCCCCGCGATGTCGGGCCTGGCTGGAGTGATGCAGGCGCAGCACAACCTGCTGCTGAGCCTCGACGAGTTGCCGGACGCCCGGAGCCTCCGCGTCGTCCTCGACTCCCAGCGGGTGGTCACACACGAAGTCGCACTCCGCCTCGGCGAGTCCGTACCCGACTTGGCTTCGAAATGGGCATCCCGCGAGGACACCTACATCAAGCTCGTGCGCGAAACGCGCGACCTCGGTGGCCTCCTCGGCCGAGGCGACGCCGCCGGCCATGCTTCCATCGCCGCGAGCCGCGCACAGAAGCTCGGCCGCGAACCATTGGCCGACGCCAAGCAATTGCATCAGGTCGATCGCCTCTTCACCCGCATCGATCAACGCATCTGCGCCGCGATCGAGCACGGAGTTCGAGAACGGCTCTACTTCGTCCGTGTGCCGATCGCGCGCGTCGACGACCTGTCGGCGGGCCTCGTCAAGGAACGGCGACAGCGTTACTTGCCCATCACGTCGCCCGTCCAGTCCGACCTCATCGCCATCGCCCGCAATGAACTGCGCCCGGAGCCGATCCGGCTGAGCGTGCCGATCACCGCTGCCAGGAGCCGCGCCGACTTCGAGGCCGCGATTGATCATCGACCCGGCGACTCCGGACGTCCGCTTGCGCTGTGAGAAGTCGACGCTGGTTGGACTCAGGCATCATCGGCCTGCCTCCGTGGGGCCAGCGACTCCAGGATCTCGGCGGTCACCGGGTTCACCTTCTCATCGGGCTCGATGTAGTGCTCCTTGGTGATCTTCGAGGAGGTGTGACCGAGCATCTCCGCGGCGAGATCCGGGCCGCTTGCACGATCGATGAACGTGGCGACTGTCCGGCGGAACGAGTGCGGGGTGACTCCCTCGATGCCTGCCTCAGCCATGACGCTGCGAAGTCGCCGGCGCACGTTGTTTGTCGTCAGCGGCGTCCCGTTGCGGGTCACGAAAAGCAGATGCTCTGGCTCGTCCTTCGCCACCGCGACAAGCCGTTGCCGAAGCACCTCCGCGGTGAAGCTCGGCACCGCCACCGTCCGGGTCGACTTCGTCGTCTTTGGGTGGGACTGTCGGTGGGTGGGCTTCCCGGACGGGGAAACGATCGTTCCGCAGATGCGCACGGTCGCCGGACAGACCGTCACGTCCACATCGCAGCGCCGGATCGCAAGCACCTCGCCGATGCGCGCGGATGTTCCCAGCATTACCTCGATGATCTGTTCCAGTTGCCCGTCCGGCGGAGGACCAGGAACGCCGGGGCCACGACGCCAGCCGCGAACCGCCGCCCGGATCGCATCGACCTGCTTGGCCGTGAGCGCCATCGCCTGCGACGGCGGCTTCTTGAGCCGAGTCGTGTCGCGCACCGGGTTCTTGGCGATGGCGTCATACCGGACGGCCAGCCCGAACGCGAGACTGAGCACCGTTCGCGCCTGCTTGGCCATGCTGTAGCTCTTCGTGATCGCCAGGGTCTTGATGAACTGGTCGACCTTGCGCACGGTGACCTCGCGCAGCGTGTAGTGCTCGAAGGCCGGCATGACGAGCTGGCGCATGTTGCGCTCGTACAAGGCCCGAGTGCTCGGTGCGAGCTTGCCCTCCAGATCGAGATCATCCAGCCAGACCTCGACGAGCCCGGCGAACGACGTGTCGCCCGTGAGTTCTCCGCTGGCGACGTGACTCTGCCGCTGCGCGAGGGATGCCTTCAATGCTCGAAGGGCGTCCTTGTTCGACGAACCGGTCGCCGACACCCTTCGAATCTGACCATCATCGTCGCGATAGCGGGTACGTGCGCGAACCCTGCCGCCGGGCATCTTGACGTAGGTGATGTCACCGAACGTGCCGATCGGGGTACGTGGTCTGCCCATGTCAGCTCACCGACCCTTGGGGGCCCGCCCCGTGACGTCCTCGCGCTGCTGCTGGAGCCACTCGTTGACGTCGGCCACGAAGTAGCGCAACTGTCGCCCGACGTGGACCGCACGCGGACCACGACCGGCCAATCGCCAGTCGTGCAGCGTTCGCGTGGGGACGTTGAGGTACTCGGAGAGTTCCTCGATCGAGATCAGCGGCGCGAGGCCGCTCACGGTGATCGTCGTGCTGTCCATGCCAAGCAGGTGCGCCGGCCGGACCGCGCGAGACCGCACCAACCGGTGCGACTCCGTACCCGTTTCGGGGATCAGCCGCCAAAGGGGCTTCTGGACAGGGTTTCTGGACCCTAAGTGGACACATGATCAAGTCCCACAAACCTTTCAGGCGCGGAACCCGTAGGTTCCGCGCCTGAAATTCGTAGCGGGGGCAGTGTGCTGGTTCAGGACATCCCGGAGCCATGTCTCAAGACATCCCGGAGCCATGTCTCAAGACATGCCGGAGTGATGTCGCGAGTCATCCCGGACTGAGCCTCGGCCCGGTTCCAGCGTCCGGGCATGACACTCAACCGATTACTGATCACCTCCGTGATGATCGAGAACCGACCCGTCCGCGAGGTCGCCGCCCAGTACGGCGTCTCCCAGTCCTGGCTCTACGAGCTCCTCGCCCGCTACAAGGCCGAGGGCGAGACCGCCCTCGAACCCAGCTCCCGGCGCCCCCACAGCGTCCCGACCACGACCCCGACCGAGACCGTCGACCTGATCCTCGAACTCCGCGAGAAGCTGACCACCACCGGCCTGGACGCCGGCCCCGACACCATCAAGTGGCACCTCGAGCACCACCACCGCACCGTGGTGTCCCGAGCGACGATCGCGCGCTACCTGACCAAGGCCGGGCTGGTCGTGCCGGAACCGAAGAAGAAACCGAAGTCGTCCTACATCCGGTTCGCCGCCGCCATGCCAAACGAAACCTGGCAGTCCGACTTCACCCACTACCGACTCCGTCACCCCGACGGCCGACCGGGCGCCGACACCGAGATCCTGACCTGGCTCGACGACTGCTCCCGCTACGCCCTCTCGGTCACCGCCCACCACCGGGTCACCGGCCCGATCGTGCTGGCCACCTTCCGCACAACCGTTGCAGAGCACGGGATCCCGGCCTCGACGCTGACCGACAACGGGATGGTCTTCACCACCCGGCTCTCCCAGGGCAAGAAGGGCGCCGGCACCCGCAACGGCTTCGAGACCGAGCTGCGCCGTCTCAACGTGGTGCAGAAGAACGGGCGGCCCAACCACCCCACCACCCAGGGCAAGGTGGAGCGGTTCCAGCAGACGATGAAGAAGTGGCTACATGCCCAGCCCGAGCAGCCGACCACGATCGACGACCTCCAGGCACTGATCGACGCCTTCGTCGAGGAGTACAACGACCACCGGCCCCACCGGTCGCTACCGCACCGAGCGACGCCGGCCACGGTCTACACCAGTCGCCCCAAGGCCACCCCGAGCACCGGCGACCGCGACGACGACACCCACGACCGCGTCCGCAACGACAAGGTCGACAAGTCCGGCAAGATCACCTGGCGCTACCACGGCCAGATGTACTCCATCGGCATCGGCCGAACCCACACCGGAACCCGCGTCATCATCCTGTCCCAGGACCTCGACATCCGCGTCATCGACGCCGCCACCGGCGAACTCCTCCGCGAGCTCGTCCTCGACACCTCCAAGCGCTACCAAGGCACCGGACGCCCACCAGGCCCCACCCGCTGAAACGAAGGAGGGCCGAACCCACGTCTATTGGGTTCGGCCCTCCACGATGTCTTGAGACATCACATTCGTAGCGGGGGCAGGATTTGAACCTGCGACCTCTGGCTAACAGATCAAGCCACCGCAAACGAGAGCACGGCAGATCAAGTCCGAGCCGGTTGTAACCAAGGTGTTCTCGACCTCCCGACGAACTTCTCGACGCGGCGAGAGTTGACCCTCCATGGCGTCACTTCACCCGGGGGTTCTCCACAGGCAGGCCGGTTTCCGGTGCACACCTTCAGTCACGAGGGCAAACCTGTCCTCGTCACGACGAAGGAGCACATCATGAGCACGACTGTCGACACCACCGTGGAGGGTGGCATCCTCACCATCGACCAGGCCGCGGCTTACCTCTCGATCCCGAAGGCGACGCTGTACACCTGGCGGACCCGGCGAGCGGGCTTCGGGCCGAGAGCCGTGAAGCTCGGGGGCTGCCTGCGCTACCGCCGTTCAGATCTGGACGTCTGGGTCGCCGAGCACCTGGAGAGCTTCGACGACTCGCCGGCCGTCCCGGAGCAGCGACCGGGGGACGGGGTTTCGCTGTCCCGAGCGAGCCGGCCGCGCTGAAGGGGGTGCGAGATGGGACGCGGACGCCCACCGACATCGCTGGGGACCTGGGGAACGATCCGAACGACGCGGGTCCGCGAGGGTGTGTACCGGGCGCGCACCCGGATCCGGGACAAGGACGGCGTGCCCCGCGAGGTCACGGCTACGGGCACCACGATCGCTGCTACGGAGCGTGCGTTGCGCGAGAAGCTCGTCGATCGAGCGACGCCGACGCAACAGGCGATCACCGCCGACACCACCATCGCGAAGCTCGCAGCCCTGTGGCTCACCTTCCTGCGCGACGAGGGCCGGATCGAGGCCACGACCATCAACGAGTACGAGCGCGTGCTCAACAAGGTCGTGATCCCTGAGCTTGGGGGCCTGCGACTTCGGGAGGTAACCACCAGTCGACTGGACCTGTTCCTCGTCCGACTCCGGGCGACGAGCGCCAGCCGTCAACGAAAGACGAAGGTGGTGATGGGCGCAATGCTGGGGATGGCTGTGCGTCACGACGCACTCACCGTGAACCCGGTTCAGCAGACGTCACGCATCCACCGCGAGAGGTCCGAGACTCGATCGCTGACCCTTGAGGACCTTGCCACCGTCCGGGAGGCTCTCCGCGCGTGGACGGCCAAGCAACGGCCCGGACCAAAAGCGTCCAGCGACATGGCCGACATCATCGACCTGATGCTGGCCACTGGGGCGCGGATCGGTGAGATCCTGGCGGTCCGCTGGATCGACGTCGCACTCGACGCCACCCGTCCGAACCTCACCATCAACGGAACGATCAAGACCGAGCCGGGCAAGGGCACGTACCGCAAGGCCAGCCCAAAGTCGGACGCCAGCGTGAGGACGGTCGTCCTTCCGGACTTCGCCATCGCAGTGCTCAAGCGCCGTCAGGCGGCAGCGCGAGAGAACCCGAACGACGCCGTGTTCCCGACACGCAACGGCACCTGGCAACAGGTCAACAATGTCGAACGCCGCTGGCGCCAGATTCGCAAGGACACCGGCCTCGACTGGGTCACGCCCCACACGTTCCGCAAGACCGTGGCGACGCTCATCTCTGAGCGGGTCGACACCGAGACCGCCTCTCAGCAGCTCGGCCACTCCTCCCCCGCCATCACCCGTGAGTTCTACATCTCGAAGCCGGCGATCGCCGCCGACGTCGCGCACGTCCTGGACGAGTTGGCCGAGGCAGATCCGGAGGGCGGCCCGAATACTTCGGGAATAAGTAGGGAATAGCGCCGTCGGGTTCAAAACCAGAACCGGCTCTGACCCAGCGTTTCTGCAGGTCAGAGCCGGTTTCTTCGGTCGGGCTGACAGGATTTGAACCTGCGACCCCTTGACCCCCAGTCAAGTGCGCTACCAAGCTGCGCTACAGCCCGAACGGCCTTCTCCCGAAGGCCGCGTGAACCATATCGCAGCGGGGGCCGGGTTTCGGAATCGGGCTCAGCCCATCGACTTCTGACCGTCGATCGTCTCGCGCAGGATGCCGGCGTGGCCGGCGTGCTGCGGGGTCTCGGCGACGATGTGCACGGAGACCCGGCACGCCGACCAGCGCCCGCCCGGCTCGAGCCACGGCGCAGGACAGGGCTCGAGGAACGACTCCGGTCAGTGCGTGGCCTCAGTCGGAAGAGACTTCCCCGGAGTCGTTCGAGACCTTCAGCGCGGACGAGTCGACGGCCACGAACGCCGAGGCGGGGATCTGCTCGAGGTCCTCGATCAGCCGCTCCGGCCAATGGGAGCTTTGCTCGCCCTGGAAGAACCACGGCGACCCGTTGTCGGCGAGCACCAGGCCGTAGGTCTTCATCGCCTCGATCACGCTCACGGCGTACGGCGAGAAGCCCTGCGTCGAGAAGCCCGCCCTCAACCGGAAGCGAGCGCCCATCGGCGGATAGGCCAGGCTCGACCTCGAGCCGGCGTCGTGCCGGGCCGGCCAGAGGTGGTGCTTGCTGGTGATGTCGGTGGTGAAGCGGATCGCGTGGTCGATGTCGTCGGCCTTGACCTCGTTCCACCGCAGCAGCCCCGGCAGGATCGGCAGACCGGCGGCGTCCGCCGAGGTCCAGCCTTCGGGCCGCAGGTCGTTGCTCTTCAGCGACCACACCGCGCCCGAGCCGGCCCGCCAGCGGCCGTCGCGGATCCGGGTGTTCCAGGTCTCGTAGAGCCTGCAGGTCCCCTGGTCGACGACGATCGCGTGCTTGTCGCCGTCCGAGCCGCGGCCGCCCTCGATCCGGGTGTCGGCGCCGAGCGGGTAGCGGACCCGGTCGCTCTCGCCGGCGTAGTCGAACCGCACCGACACCGTGCGGTGGGACGACTTCACGACCGTGATCGGGATGCCGTAGTCGGGGCCGTCGCCGTACGACGGCCCGAAGTCGGGGTGCAGGTCGACCCCGGTCGACATGTGCGAGAGCCACTGCCGGCTGCGGGCGTGCACCGGCAGCCCGCTGACGTCGGCGCGCCACCAGTTGTCGGCCGGGAACTCCGAGCACGACGTGCCCGCGATCGGCTTGGCGGACGGGACCGGAGCGCTCGCGGCCAGGGCCGTCGTGGGTACGACGAGCGCCAGGACCGCGAGCAGCCGGATCACCGCTTGCGCTTCTCCCGCGGCCGCTGCTGCAGCACGATCGGGGTGCCGACGAAGCCGAACTCCTCGCGCAGGCGGCGCTCGATGAAGCGCTCGTAGCCCGCGTCCAGCTTGCCGCTGGTGAAGAGCACGAACGTCGGAGGCGCGGTCGAGGCCTGGGTGCCGAAGAGGATCTTGGGCTGCTTGCCGCTGCGCACCGGGTGCGGGTGCTCAGCGACCAGGCGGCCGAGGAAGCCGTTGAGCGCGCCCGTGGTGATGCGGGTCTCCCAGCCCTCGATCGCACGCTCCAGCGCGGGGACCAGCCGGTCGACGTGCCAGCCGGTGCGCGCGGTGATGTTGATCCGCGGCGCCCACTGCACCTGGACGAGCTCGCGCTCGATCTCGCGGTCGAGGTAGTAGCGGCGCTCCTCGTCGACGAGGTCCCACTTGTTGAAGGCGATGACCAGTGCCCGGCCGGCCTCGCGGACCGTCTGGAGGATCCGGACGTCCTGCTCCGACAGCGGCTGTCCGCCGTCGACGACGAGTACGGCCACCTCGGCGCGGTCGATGGCGGTGGAGGTGCGCAGCGACGCGTAGTACTCGTGCCCCGACGCCTCCTTGACCCGCTTGCGGATGCCCGCGGTGTCGATGAAGCGCCAGGTCTTGCCGCCGAGCTCGATCAGCTCGTCGACCGGGTCGACGGTGGTGCCGGCGACGTTGTCGACGACGACCCGCTCCTCGCCGGCGAGCCGGTTGAGCAGCGAGGACTTGCCGACGTTGGGCTTGCCGACGATCGCGATGCGATGCGGGCCGCGGACCTCCTCGAAGCTCTCCGCCGGGGGCTCGGGCAGCGCCGCCAGTACGGCGTCGAGCATGTCGCCGGAGCCGCGTCCGTGCAGCGCCGAGACCGGCCAGGGCTCGCCCAGGCCGAGGTTCCACAGCCCGAAGGCCTCGGCCTCGGTGCGCTGGTCGTCGACCTTGTTGGCGGCGAGCACGACCGGCTTGCCCGAGGCGCGCAGGATCTTGACGACCGCCTCGTCGTGGTCGGTGATCCCGACCGTCGCGTCGACGACGAAGAGCACCGCATCGGCGAGGTTGACCGCGATCTCCGCCTGGGCGCGGATCGACTCGGCCAGGCCGCGGGCGTCGGGGTCCCAGCCGCCGGTGTCGACCACCGTGAAGGCACGGCCGTTCCAGTGGGCGTCGTACGACACCCGGTCGCGGGTGACCCCGGGGACGTCCTCGACGACCGCCTCGCGGCGGCCGATGATGCGGTTGACCAGCGTCGACTTGCCGACGTTGGGTCGGCCGACGACGGCGAGCACGGGGACGGGTCCCTGCGCCTCGGCCGTAGCGTCGCCAGGCTGCTCGGTGGTCGGATCGGTGGGCTCGGACGAGGGCACGCCCTCGGGCTCGCTCATGGTGCTCCTTGATCGGTGACCCCGGTGTCGGGGTCGGGTTCTGCATCGGCGGCGGGCAGCGGTCCAGGCAGTTCCCGCCCGGTCAACGCGCGCGCCTGGTCCAGCTGGACCAGCATGTGCTCTCGGAGCAACAACGAGGACCGCTCCACTTGTTCCTTGGTCCGCGGCCAGGGCACGGGGTCGAACGTGAACGGCTCGCCGTACACGACATCGACGATGGCGCCGCGCGACGGGATCGAGTTGGACCCGCCCCCCGGATCACGGGTGCCCAGCATCGTCACGGGGACGATCGGCGCACCGGTGACGAGCCCGAGGTAGCCCGCGCCGCGGTGGAAGCGGCGCAGGTCGCCGGCCCCGCGGCTGCCCTCGGGGAAGATGCCGACCGCGAGCCCGTCGCGCAGCGCGCGCAGGCAGCTCTTCACCGCCGCCGGGTCGGTGTTGAAGCGGTCGACGTTGATCTGGCCGGAGGCGAGCAGGAGGGGTCCGAGCTTGCTCTCGAACATCTCCTCCTTGGTCAGCGCGTGGACGGGCCGCGGGGCGAAGATCGCGAGCAGCGGGCCGTCGGCGACACCGACGTGGTTGCACGCGAAGATCACCGGTCCGTCCGTCGGCACCCGGTCGTGGTGGTGCTGGCGGACGCGGAACCGGCGCCGGATCGCGAAGCGGGCCAGCGGGCGCAGCGAGTAGAGGAGGAACCGGCGCGTCGGGCGGGTCCGGTCGCTGCGCGGGAGCTCGGTGTGCGGCGCGGAGGCCGAGGACCGCATCATGTCCGCGCCTCGACGTCCTCGACCAGGGCGACCACCCGGTCGATCACCTCGTCGAGCGTGTACGGCGTCGTGTCGAGGTGGACGGCGCCGTCGGCCATGGTGAGCGGGGCGGTCGCCCGGCTGGAGTCGATCCGGTCGCGGGCCAGCAGCGACTCCTGGGTCGCGGCGACGTCGCCGCCCGCCTCCGCGGCACGTCGTACGGCGCGAGCCGACGGGTCCGCGCTCAGGTAGAGCTTCACCGGAGCGTCCGGGGCCACGACCGACCCGATGTCGCGGCCCTCGACGACGATGCCGGTGACCGCGGCGTCGCGGGCGATCGTCTCGCGCTGGAGCTGGAGCAGCCGGGTCCGGACCTCGGGGACCACGCTCACCGGCGACACCGCGGCGTTCACCGGGTCGCTGCGGATCTCCGCGGCGACGTCGACGCCGTCGACGGTGATCGTGGGGTCGAGGGGGTCGGTGCCGGACACGATCTCGGGCTCGGAGCAGCGTGCGGCGACCGCGGCCGGGTCGTGGACGTCCACGCCCTCGCCGAGCAGCCACCACGTCATCGCGCGGAACATCGCACCCGTGTCGAGGTAGCGCATTCCCAGCCGGGCGGCGACGCCGCGCGATGTGCTCGACTTGCCTGATCCGGAGGTGCCGTCGATCGCGACGACCAGTCCAGGAACGGGAGTACGGCGGGAGCTGCTCACGGGCCCGCAGCCTACCGGTGAGTGACCCAGTCCCGGGATTCCAGAGACGCGAGCAGGTGCTCGGCGCGCGTCTCGTCGACGACCAGCTCCACCAGCCCGACCGGGCGACCCGGGTCGTGGTCGATGTGGATGTCCTCGATGTTGACCTCGCTGGCGCCCGCGTCGGCGAACAGGCGCGCCAGCTCGCCGGGGTGGTCGGGCACCGAGACGAAGACGGAGCGCATCGGCCGGACCGGTCCGCCGTGCTTGCCCGGGATCGCCTGTGTGCCGGCCACACCCTGTCGGAGGAGCGCCTCCAGGCCGGGCCGGTCCGCGCTCGAGACAACTGTGATCAGGGTGTCGAGCTGGGCCCGCACCTCCCCCAGCAGGTCGAGGACCGCCTCGGAGTTGGCGGTGACGATCTGGCCGTACAGCTCGGGGTCGCCGGCGGCCACGCGGGTCACGTCGCGCACGCCCTGCCCGGAGAGCGCGAGGTGCTGCTCGGGCGCCTCGGCGAGGCGGGCGGCGACCAGCGAGGCGAGCAGGTGCGGCACGTGCGAGGTCCGCGCGACCGCCCGGTCGTGCTCCTCGGGCGCCAGCCGGACCGGGACGGCGCCGCACACCCGCACGAGCGCCTCGACGAGCGCGACGGCGGCAGGGTCCGACAGGGCGTGCGGCGTGATCGCCCACGGGCGGCCGTCGAAGAGCGCCGCGCTCCCGGCCAGCGGCCCGGAGCGCTCGCTGCCGGCCATCGGGTGCCCGCCGACGTAGCGCGCGACGCCCGGCAGGGCGGTCACGGCCGCCAACGGACCGTTCTTCACGCTCCCGACGTCGGTCACGACCGCGTCGCTCGCGTCGAGCGCGCGGGCGATCTCGGCGCCCAGGTGGTCGGGCGGCACCGCGACGACCACGAGCTGCGGCCGGTCGCCGTCGGCGCGCGGGCGGCCGGCGCCGAGGCCCGAGGCGGTGCGCAGGTTCTCCGACGAGGGGTCCGTGAGGATCACGTCGATCCCGGCGCGGCGGCAGGCGAGCCCGATCGAGGTGCCGAGCAGGCCGGCCCCGACCACCTCGACCGGACCGGTCAGCTCATTCGTCATCGGGCACCGAGCGGACGCGCGTCAGGTCCTTGCGGAGCGCGGCGGCGCCGTGCAGGTAGACGTGGGTGATGTCGGTCCTGGGCAGGTCCGTCTCGACGTGGGCCATCATCCGCACCACGCGTGGCATCGACCCCGCGATCTCGAGCTCCCGGGCGCAGATCAGCGGCACGTCGCCGAAGCCGAGCCGGCGCGCGGCGTACGCCGGGAACTCCGACACCAGGTCGTTCGTCGCCGTGAAGATCACGGAGATGAAGTCGTCGACCTCGAGGCCGTTGGCCTCCATGACGTCGACCACCATCTCGGCGACGCGCTCGAGCAAGTGGTCGCGCACGTCCGCCTCGAGCTGGGTCGCTCCTCGCACTGCCCTGACTGCCACGCGGCAAGGTTATCCAGAGGGGACACCCGGGCCGGGCCCGGTCTCATGAAGGCTGGTGGCTCCCGAACGACCCGTGCTGCCTGCTGGATCCGCCACGCCGCCGCCGGGGCCCCGTCGTACGGTCTCAGAGCCGCTGGCAGCCGCGCACGGGACCGAGCTGGGTGAACCTCAGCTCGCCGTTCCCGCTGCGTTGGATCGTCCGGCCGAGGAAGCCGACGGTGACGAAGGGCCAGGGCTTCGCCCCGCCGACGCCGCCGCTCCTGTTGCCGCTGCAGCCGCCCTCGCGGTAGGCGAGCTCGATGTTGAACTGCAGGAGGTCGCCGCTGCCCAGGTCCTGGTCGATCGGCAGGGTGGCGTCGACCCCGAGGTCATCGAGCCGCTGGGAGGTCGACGGGCCGGCCCGGACGACCCACTCGCCCTGGGAGCCGAAGGACGGCAGCAGCACGTGGCCGACGTGCACGGTCTGCGATCCACCGTTGGAGATCGTGATCGTGACCGTGCAGGCCATCCCGCGCTGGGCCCGGATCGTGTGGTCGTCCTCGAGGGTGGCACCGGCGCACACCGGACGGGCCGTGTGCACCTCGATCAGCTCCAGCGCCTGCGCCGTCTGGACCCACCACGCGCCGACGCACACCGCCATCAGGAGCAGGAGGGCGCCGAGCGCGAGGATGCGCTTCACATCTGGGCATTGTCCAAGAGCTCGCCGAGCTCGTCCAGCGTCAGCTCGCGCAGCGCCCCGGGGTCCAGACCACCCAGCTGCACGGGTCCGATCGCGGTGCGGGTAAGGCGGCGCACCGGGTGGCCGAGCTGTTCCAGGAGGCGCCGCACGATCCGGTTGCGGCCCTCGTGGATCACCAGCTCGACGATCGACTTGGCGCCCTTGCCACGGCCCGAGACGCTGATGATCCGCGCCTTCGTCACGGTGACCGGGCCGTCCTCGAGCTGCACCCCCTCGAGCAGCGTCGCCACGGTGGCCTTGGTGACCTCGGCGTCGACCTCCGCGACGTACGTCTTGTCCACCTCGTAGGACGGGTGCGCCATCCGCTGGGCGAAGTCGCCGTCGTTGGTGAGCAGCAGCAGCCCGGACGTGTCGGTGTCGAGCCGGCCGACGTGGAAGAGCCGCTCCGGACGGTCGGCGACCAGGTCGGAGATGGTCCGGCGGCCCTCGGGGTCGGACATCGTCGACACCACCCCGCGGGGCTTGTTGAGGACCAGGTAGACCTTCTCCGAGATCGGCGGCAGCCGCTTGCCGTTGACCCGGATCACCGCGGTGCGCGGGTCGACCTTGGTGCCGAGCCGGGTGACGATCTCGCCGTCGACCTCGACCAGCCCCTCGAGCATCAGCTCCTCGCACTTGCGGCGCGACGCGACGTTCGACATGGCCAGCAGCTTCTGCAGCCGGATCAGCCCGTCGTCGTCCATCTCGAGCCCGGAGCTGTGGACGTCGTTCATGCGGGGTTGCTCATGTGGGCTCGGTCCCGCCGTCGGGCTCGGTGCCGTCGCCGCTGTGCGGCGACGGGTGCGGGTGGTCGGGGGCCGGCTCGGCGGCCGGCTCGGGGGCCTGCTCGCTGGCCACGGGTGCCGCCATCTCGGCGAGCTCGTCCTCGAGGTCGTCCATGTCGGGCAGGTACGGCGCGAGCTCCGGCAGCTCGTCGATCGAGGTGACGCCGATCCGCTCCAGGAAGTAGCCGGTGGTCGAGTACAGGTTGGCTCCGGTCTCGTGGTCCTGGCCGGACTCCTGCACGAGGCCGCGGGTCAGCAGGGTGCGCATGACGCCGTCGACGTTCACCCCGCGGATGGCCGAGACCCGGGCCCGCGACACCGGCTGCTTGTAGGCGACCACGGCCAGCGTCTCGAGCGCCGCCTGGGTCAGCCGGGCCTGCTGCCCGTCGAGGACGAAGCCCTCGACGACCGCGGCGTACTCGTCGCGGGTGTAGTAGCGCCAGCCGCCGCCGATGTTGCGCAGCTCGAACCCCCGGCCCTGCTCCGTGTACTCCGCCGCGAGCGCGCCGAGCGCCTCGGTGACCTCGTCGACCGGGTAGCCGACCGCCGTCGCCAGGGTGACCGCCTCGAGCGGCTGGTCGGCGACCATCAGCACCGCCTCCAGCGAGGGCCGCAGCTCGGCGACGGGGACGTCGAGGGTCGCCTCGGTCATCTCGGTGGTCTCACTCATCGTCGTCTCCCTCGGGTGCTACCTCTGCCGGTGGGTCCGCCTCCGGCGGCGCGCCGTCGAACTCGTCGTGGATCAGGTCGTCGACATCGGCGTCGTCGTCACCGGTCCAGCGCACGGTCAGCTCACCGAGCGGCGTCACCTGGTCGAACGACACGGCCCCCTCACGGAACAGCTCGAGCAGCGAGAGGAACCGCGCCACGGTGGTCAGCCGGTCGGGCGAGTCACCGCAGAGGGCCCGGAAGGTCATCGTGCCCGACCGGCGCAGCCGGTCGACCACCAGGGCGGCCTGCTCGCGCACGCTCACCTTCGCGGCGTGGATGTGGTGCAGCGAGACCTCGAGCACCGGCTTGGGCTCGAGCGCCTTCGCCGCGATCTGGGCGAACTGCTCCAGGCCGATCCCGATCAGCACCTCGGGCAGCAGGCCGGCGAACCGCTCCTCCAGCCCGACGACACGCGGGTGCCGCTTCGACTCGACGGCCAGGCGCTGCTCGAGGACCGTCGCCACCTGCTTGAAGGCGCGGTACTGCATCAGCCGGGCGAAGAGCAGGTCGCGCGCCTCCAGGAGCGCGAGGTCCTCCTCGTCCTCGATGTCGCCCTGGGGCAGCAGCCGCGCGGCCTTCAGGTCGAGCAGGGTCGCGGCCACGAGCAGGAACGACGTCGTCTCCTCGAGCTCCCACGTCGGGCCTGCGGCCTTCACGTGGGCGATGAACTCGTCGGTGACCTGCGAGAGCGACACCTCGGTGATGTCGAGCTTGTGCTTCGAGATCAGGCTCAGCAGGAGGTCGAAGGGACCCTCGAAGTTGTCGAGACGGACGGCGAAGGCCGGCGTCTCCCCCGCCGCAGGGTCCACGGCGGCAGCTGGGTGGTCGACGGAGGCCGTCATCCCTCGGTCAACCGTCGGACCAGCGCGCTGTCGTCGCCCTGGGCTTCATAGTCGGCCAGCACCAGCGCGACGGCCTCCCGCACCAGGCGCCCGCGGTCGACCGCGAGGCCCTGGGAGCGGCGCAGCATCAGCCGGGCGTGCTCGATGTCGAGCAGCTCGTCCGAGGTGATGTAGACCGTCATCTTCTCGTCGTGCCGGACCCGGCCGCTCGGCTTCTTCGGGCTGGTGTCGGCCTCGGCCGGCTCCTCCACGGGCTGCTCGGGCGGCGCCTCGGCCGGGACGGAGTGGTCCGGCTGTGCGGTCGGGCGGAAGAGGTCGTCGGCGGCCGGGAGGCTCACTCGTCGTGACAACGATCCAGCACCTCTCTGGCCAGCTGGCGGTAGGCCTCGGCACCCGTCGAGCTCGAGGCGTACGACGTGATCGGCTCGCCCGCGACGGTCGAGTCCGAGAACTTCACGGTCCGGCGGATCACCGTGTGGAACACCTTGTCGCCCCACGCCTGCACGAGCCGGTCCATGACCTCACGGCTGTGGAGGGTGCGGCCGTCGTACATGGTGCCGAGGACGCCGTCGATCTCGAGCTTCGGGTTGAGCCGCTCGCGCACCTTGTCGATGGTCGTCTTGAGCAGCGCGACGCCGCGCAGGGCGAAGTACTCGCACTCGAGGGGCACGATGACCCCGTCGGACGCGGTGAGCGCGTTGACGGTGAGCAGGCCGAGCGAGGGCTGGCAGTCGATGAGGACGATGTCGTACTTCTCCAACGCCGGCGCGAGCACCCGCTGCAGGGTCTGCTCGCGAGCGACCTCGTGCACCAGCTGCACCTCGGCCGCCGACAGGTCGATGTTGGAGGGCAGCAGGTCCATGCCCTCGACCCCGGTCGGCACGATGACGTCGTCGACCTCGACGTCGCGCTGCATCAGGAGGTTGTAGATCGTCAGGTCCATCTCGTGCGGGTTGAGCCCGAGACCGACCGACAACGAGCCCTGCGGGTCGAAGTCGACGAGCAGCACCTTGCGGCCGTACTCGGCCAGCGACGCACCCAGGTTGATCGTGGTCGTCGTCTTGCCGACGCCGCCCTTCTGGTTGCACATCGACACCACGCGGGCGTGACCGTGCTCCGTGAGGGCCCGCGGCTCCGGGATGTCCGGCATCGGGCGTCCGGTCGGACCGAGCGACACCTCGGCCGGGACCGGGGTGACCGGCTCCTCGGGGGTCGGGCGCTCGAACGGAAGGGGGTCGGCCACGGGCAGCTCATCTCCGAGACTCTGCGAAGGGTGGGGCGAAGGATGGGGGGAAGGGCGGGGCGACAGGGACGTGCGGACCATCGGGGGGATCTCGCCGGCGGTGCTCCCGGAACTCCCGGACTGGGGGAACGATCCCCGAAAGCTGCCACCTGCGCTCATTCGACGCTCCTCACCGACATGTCGACACAACGACTTGTGGCCGACTCGGGCGACTCTAGGACCGCCCTCCGACGGCGACAAGCCGAAGCCGGAAACCCCCAGCCCGCAGGGGAAATCTGTTGATGAGTTGTGCACTCGCCAGTCGGCAGTTGCACAGGCAGGGGCCTGCCTGTGCACTCACCTGTGGAGGAGATCAGGACTGCTTCGTGCCGGACGGCGGGTCGGCCACCAGGTCCGCATAGTCCGGGTGCTTCTCGATCCAGCCCTTGATGAAGGGGCACAACGGGAGCACCTTCCGGGTGCCGGAGGCGCGGACGTCGTCCAGCGCGAACCGGGCCAGGGCGCTGCCGACCCCGCGGCCCTCGTAGGCGTCCTCCACCTGGGTGTGGGTGAAGATCACCAGCTGGTCGGTGAGCTCGTACTCGGCGAACCCGGCCAGCTCGCCGTCGAGGCGGGCCTCGTACCGGCTGACCTCGGGATTGTGCGAAGTCGCGACGTCGGTCATGCCCCGAGCCTAGACTGCGGGGGTGCGCCCATCCGCGGCCGTCGAGGTCCTGCTGGCGGGGTTGCTCACGGGGGGCTTGATCGCGTCCGGGGCGACCCCTGTCCACGCGCGCCCGCTGCCCGTCGAGAAGGTCGCCACCACGCTCACCGCCCGGCTCGCTCCCCCGGTGGTCATCGCCGGGGAGCCTGCCTCGCTCGTCGCGCAGCTGACCCCGGCGAGGACGCGGTCGCTCACCGTCGAGACCCTGAGCGACGGCGTCTGGTCGACGCTCGGCAACGCGACCAGCAACGGCGCCGGGCGCGCCGTCGTCCCCCTCGACACCAGCATGGTCGGCAGCCAGGTCCTCCGCATCGTCGCGCCCGCCCAGGGCAACCTGCCCGTCCGGCGCTCCGCCCCGGCGGTCCTCAAGGTGACCGACCCGGCGACCTGCACCCCGAAGCCCGCGCTCGTCGACCCGCTCGCGACCCCCGCCGCCCGCTGCCTCGCCGCCCGCCTGGACTCGTGGCGGTCGACCGGGCTGATGGGAGTCGGTCAGCAGCTCAACGTGTCCAGCTCTGCCTACGCCGCGCCCCTGACCGCGCTCGGCAACCGGCGGGTCTCCGTGGTCGGCTTCGACCTCCAGGAGCTGGCGCTGAGCGGCACCTACGAGTTCCCGTTCCAGGACCAGGTGCTCGCCGACCTGGCGGCGCTCGCCCGGTCCGGTGTCGTGCTGAGCGCCTCGTGGCACGCCACGAACCCGGGCAACGGCAACGGCTTCTCCGACCGCGGGTGGCACGACCTGGACGCGCTGCTCGACAGCTCGACGCCCGAGTACGCCGAGTTCTGGAGCGACTTCGACGCCAAGATGGCGCTGCTCGGGCAGCTGCAGGATGCCGGCGCGGCGGTCGTGTTCCGGCCGTTCCACGAGGCGAACGGCGACTGGTTCTGGTGGGGTCACCCGGACCCCGCGACCTACCGGCACCTGTGGAGGCTCATGCAGGAGCGCGCCGCCGCGGACGGCGTCCACAACATCGTCTGGGGCTACTCCTTCGCCGCGAAGGTCGGCTCGTGGATCCGGGACCCGGCCAAGCTGCTGCCCGCGAAGGTCGACCTCGCCGGCATCGACGCCTACGACCCCGAGGCCGGCGCCGGCAACGCCAAGGACCTCCTCCCGACGCAGGGCTACGCCGCGATCGCCGCCCGGGTGAAGCGGATGGCGATGACCGAGGTCGGCCCCCACGGCAGCGTCAACGGCACCTGGAACCCCGCGGTGGTCACCCGCACCGCCAAGACCCTGACGTCGTCCCCGCTCTGGGCGATGCTGTGGTTCGACGACCGCGACGGCAAGAAGCAGATCTCCAGCCTCGCCGGGGGCCGGTCCTGGCTCGGCTCCTGCCCGAACGCGTTCTGCTACCTGCGCTGACGCCGGTGGTCGAGGAGGTTGCGCAGGAAGGTCAGCCGCCGAGGTTCCGCATCGCGACCGCGGCCATCACGAGCTCACCGGCCTCGTCCGAGGCGTCCAGGTCGGCGACCGCCTCGATCACCCAGTCGTGGTTGCCGTCGGGGTCGTGGAGCGTCTGCCGGACCCGCCACAGGCGGGCGGTGACCCCCTCCTCCACCCCCGCGGGCCCACCGACAGCCGGCTCGACGTGCAGCAGCGCCGGGCCGCGCGCGTCGCCGTCGGTGGCGACGGAGTCGTGCTCGGCGTAGTACTCCTCGATCGCGGCGTCCCAGAGCGACCGGGTCATCACGACGTCGCGCGGCGGGTCGGTGCGGTCGGCGGCGGCCCGCTCCAGCGCCATCAACCCGTCCAGGTTGTCGCGGGCGACCATCTCGACCCGACGGAACATGGCGTTGCGGACCATCACCCGGAACGCCCGGTCCTGCTTCGAGATCGGCCGCGGCGACGGGGGCGGCTCGTGGTGCGCGACGTCCGCGCGCACGTGCTCGGGGTCGTTGAGCGCCTCCCACTCGTCGAGCAGCGACGAGTCGGTCTGCCGCACGGTCTCCCCCAGCCACTCGATCAGGTCCTCGAGCTCGGGCGTGCGGTGCGCGTCCGGCACGGTCTGGCGCAGCGTGCGGTAGGCGTCCGTCAGGTAGCGCAGCACCAGCCCCTCCGACCGCGCCAGCTGGTAGCGCCCGACGAAGTCCGTGAAGCTCATGCCCTGCTCGTACATCTCCCGCACGATCGACTTCGGCGACAGCGCGTCCTCGCGCAGCCACGGGTGCCGCTCGCGGTAGATCTCGTACGTCGCGCCGAGCAGCTCGGCGAGCGGCTGCGGCCAGGTGACCTCCTCGAGCAGCGTCATCCGCTCCTCGTACTCGATCCCGTCGGCCTTCATCTCGGCGACCGCCTCACCGCGGGCGACGTGCTGCTGCTGGAAGAGGATCTGGCGCGGACCTTCGAGCACCGCCTCGATCACCGACACGATGTCGAGGGTGTAGGTCTCGGACTCCGGGTCCAGCACGTCGAGCGCGGCCAGCGCGAAGTGCGCGAGCGGCTGGTTGAGGGCGAAGTCGACCGGCAGGTCGACGGTCAGGACGTAGCGGCGGCCGAACTCGTCGATCTCGTCGAGCCGGGTCAGCGTCCCGGAGCGCAGCAGCGACCGGGCCAGGCGGACCGCCCGCCGGGCCAGCCGGAGCTGGGCGCGACGGTCCTCGTGGTTGTCCATCAGGAGCCGTCGCAGGACCGGGAAGGCGTCCTCCTCGCGAGCCAGGACGTTGATGAGCATCGCGTTGTCGACCTTCATCCGCGACATCAGCGGCTCGGGCTCGCCGGCGACCAGCTTGTCGTAGGTCTGCTCGGTCCACACGACGGCGCCCTCGGGCGCCTTCTTCAGCTGCGCCTTGCTGCCCCGCTTCGCCTGCTTCTCGGCGCTCATCGCGGCGTTCTTGGCCGCGGACTTCGCCTTGGCCCGCTCGTTGGCGATGGTGTGCTCGGGCGCCTGGACGACGACGTACCCGGCCGTGTCGTAGCCGGCCCGGCCGGCGCGGCCCGCGATCTGGAGGAACTCGCGGCTGCGCAGCACCCGCGACCGGTTGCCGTCGTACTTCGCGAGCCCGCTGAAGAGGACCGTCCGGATCGGCACGTTGATGCCGACGCCGAGCGTGTCCGTCCCGCAGATCACCCGCAGCAGCCCCGCCTGGGCGAGCTGCTCGACGACCCGCCGGTAGCGCGGCAGCATGCCGGCGTGGTGGACGCCGATCCCCCGGCGCAGCAGCTTCGCGAGCGTCTTGCCGAAGCCGGCACCGAACCGGAAGCCGGCGAGCCGTTCCGCCAGCTCGTCGCGCTGCTCGCGATCGGCCGCCGCCCAGCCCGCGTTCAGCAGGGACGTCGCCTGCTCCACCGCGTCCTTCTGGGTGAAGTGCACGACGTAGACCGGCGACTGGTTGGTGGTCACCAGCTCCTCGAGCGTCTCGATCATCGGCGTCATCGCCCAGGTGAAGTTCAGGGGCACGGGGCGTACGGCGTCCGCGACGATCACCGTCTCGCGACCGTTGCGGCGCGTCAGGTCGGCTGCGAGCTCGGTCATGTCGCCGAGCGTGGCCGACATCAGCAGGAACTGCGCCTGCGGCAGCTCGATCAGCGGCACCTGCCACGCCCAGCCACGGTCCGGCTCGGCGTAGAAGTGGAACTCGTCCATGACGACCAGCCCGACGTCGGCCGACGTGCCCTCGCGCAGCGCGATGTTGGCCAGCACCTCGGCGGTGCAGCAGATGATCGGCGCGTCCGCGTTGACCGAGGCGTCGCCGGTGAGCATGCCGACGTTGTCGGCCCCGAAGACCTCGCACAGCGCGAAGAACTTCTCGCTGACGAGCGCCTTGATCGGGGCGGTGTAGAACGAGACCCGGTCCTCGGCGAGCGCGGCGCGGTGGGCCGCCTCGGCGACCAGCGACTTGCCCGACCCGGTGGGGGTCGCGAGCACGACGTTGTCGCCCGCCAGGATCGAGAGGATCGCCTCCTCCTGGTGCGGGTAGAGCGTCAGCCCGCGGTCGGCGGCCGCCTGGGTGATCTCGTCCAACAGGTCTGTCACGTGGTCAGTCTCCCTGATCGACCGCCGTGGCCCGTCGTCGGTCGAGTAGCCCGGTCACGACCGAGGAACGAGGTCGCGACCGGGCGTATCGAGACCACTAGTCCCGTGCTCGGGGGTGCGCCGTCGCGAAGACCTCGCGCAGGTTGTCGACGGTGACGAGCGTGTAGACCTGCGTCGTCGTGACCGACGCGTGTCCCAGCAGCTCCTGGACGACACGCACGTCGGCCCCGCCGTCGAGCAGGTGGGTGGCGAACGAGTGCCGCATCGTGTGCGGCGAGACGTCGCGGGTCACGCCGGCCCGCTCGGCGGCCTTGACCAGCACCGCCCACGCCGACTGCCGGGAGAGCCGTCCGCCGCGGGCGTTGAGGAACAGCGCTCCCCCGGTGGTCGCCTTGGTCGACGCGGCCACCAGCTCGGGGCGCCCGCGCACCAGGTAGGCGTCGACCGCCTCCCGGGCGTAGGACCCGACCGGCACCAGTCGCTCCTTGCTGCCCTTGCCGCGCAGCAGCACGGTCCCGTCGACGGGGTCCAGATCGTCGACGTCGAGCCCGACCGCCTCGGAGATCCGCGCGCCGGTGCCGTAGAGCACCTCCAGCAGCGCCCGGTCGCGCAGCGCCAGCGTCGTGCCGGGCGCGCCGGCGGCCTCGAGGATCGCCTCGACGTCGGCCAGCGGCAGCGCCTTGGGCAGCCGCTTCGCGGGCGACGGCGGCTTCACGGCGCTCGCCGGGTCGACCGTGGCCAGGCCGTCGGCCACCGCGAACTTGTGGAAGCCGCGCACCGCGACGACCGTCCGCGCCGCCGACGTCGCGCTCAGCGCCGGGTGGTCGGCGTCGCCCTCGCGCAGCCGCACGAGGAAACCCGACACCGTCCCCTCCGTGATCGCCGACAGCTCGTCGATGCCGCACTCGGCGAGGTAGCCGGCGTAGCGCCGGAGGTCGCGCCGGTACGACGTCAGCGTGTTCGCAGCGAGGCCGCGCTCGACCGACAGGTGGTCGAGGTAGGTGCGCACCGCACGGGTGATGTCAGGCATGGGGGGTCTAGGCAAGAGCCTCCTCGAGGGGGACGGCGTCGATGCCGACGGCCTCGCCCACGGGCCGGTTGGTGAGCCGGCCGTCGTGGGTGTTGAGGCCGAGCGCGAGGCTGCGGTCGTCCCGGCAGGCCTGGGCCCAGCCCTTGTCGGCGAGCGCCACGGCGTACGGCATGGTCGCGTTGGTCAACGCGTACGTCGAGGTGTTCGGCACCGCGCCGGGCATGTTCGCCACGCAGTAGAACGTCGAGTTGTGCACGGTGTACGTCGGGTCCGCGTGGGTGGTCGCGTGGGTGTCCTCGAAGCAGCCGCCCTGGTCGACGGCGATGTCGACCAGCACCGAGCCCGGCTTCATCCGCGAGACCAGCTCGTTGGAGACCAGCTTCGGTGCCGCGGCGCCCGGGATCAGCACCGCGCCGATCACCATGTCGGCCTCCATCACCTGCTGCTCGATCGCGAGCTTCGACGACGCGAGGCCGTGCACCCGGTTGTTGTAGCGCCAGAACGACATCCGCAGTTTGTCCAGGTCGGTGTCGAGCAGGGTGACGTCGGCGCCCATGCCGAGCGCGATGTTGGCGGCGTTCTGGCCCGAGACGCCGGCCCCGATGATGACGACCTTCGCGTTCGCGACACCGCCCACGCCGCCCATCAGCACGCCGCGGCCGCCCTGGGCCTTGAGCAGCGAGTAGGCGCCGACCTGGGGGGCGAGGCAGCCGGCGACCTCGGACATCGGGTAGAGGAGCGGCAGCCCGCCCGAGGGCAGCTGCACGGTCTCGTAGGCGATGGCGGTGACCTTGCGCTTCAGCAGCTCCTCGGTCAGCGGCTTGTCGGCGGCCAGGTGCAGGTAGGTGAAGAGGGTCAGCCCCTCGCGCATCCGGGGGTACTCCTCGGACACCGGCTCCTTGACCTTCAGCACCAGGTCGATGCCGCCGCTCGTGCCCCACGCCTCCTCGGGCGTCGCCACGATCGTCGCCCCGGCCGCGGCGTACTCCTGGTCGAGGATCTGCGAGCCCACGCCCGCGCCCTGCTCGATGAAGACCTCGTGACCGTGAGCCGTCAGCTCGTGCACGCCGATCGGCGTGATGGCCACCCGGTACTCGTGGTTCTTGACTTCCTTCGGGACGCCGATCTTCATCTGCGCACTTCCTCCTGGCTCGCACGGACGCCACGCCCTTGTGGCGGCGGTCCGACACTATCGCCCGTCGAGCCGGAGGTGCCCCAGCAGGGGAATCGGGCACCGGGAGGCGAGGACGGAGAGGCGGTCAGCCCACCAGCCCGCGCGCCTGGGCCGTGAGCAGGGCGATCACGAGGTGCGCGTCCTGCAGCCGTCCGGCCAGCACCGCGTCGCGCAGCTCGTCGAGCGGCACCCAGCCGGTCTGCATCTCGGCCTCCTCGTGCTCGGGCTCGAAGTCGCCGCGGTCGACCGGGCTGAGGCCGCGAGCCAGGAAGTAGTGGCCGACCTCCTGGGAGATGCCCGGCGAGGAGTACGTCGAGACGAGGTGCGTCCAGTCGGTCGCCGCCAGCCCGGCCTCCTCGACCAGCTCGCGGCGCGCCACCTCGAGCGGCTCCTCACCGTCGACGTCGCACAGGCCGGCCGGGAGCTGGACGAGCGTCCGCCCCACCGCGTGCCGGTACTGCCACAGGCAGAAGGCGCGCTCCCGGTCGTCCACGGCGAGGATCACCGCGGCGCCGGGGTGCTCGAGCACCAGCCGCGAGAACGGCTCCTCCTCGGGATGCCCCGGCCGACGGATACGGTCGTCACGGAGCTTGACGACCCACCCTCCCTCGTAGGCGTAGCCGCTGTCGGCGACCGGCCACTCCTCGGGGACGTCGGCGAGCTCAGGGGTCGACATGCGCGCGACGGTACCGTGGCCCGATGGCTCTCGGACGCAGGCATCTCGGCATCGCCGTCACGGCACTGGCTCTCGCGGTCACGACGCTGCTCCCGGTGCCACCCGCCGGCGCCTTGGACCCGCCGCTGAGCGGCCCGTTCCTGATCGCCACCGAGCGTGGCGGGATCTACCGCGTCGAGATCCGCTACCCGCACCACAGCGAGCGCGTCCTCTCGGCGCGGGCCTTCCTCGAGCCCCACGTCGCCCCGACGGGACGCATCCTCTTCGCGAAGTACCGCGGCCTGTCCGGCAACCGGGTGAAGGTGCTGGTCGGCGGCGACGGCGACACCCACGTGCTGGCCGACGACATCAGCCACTGCGTCGACGAGCAGGCGATCTCGTACGACGGGGAGCTCGCGACGTACGCCGACCCCGGCGAAGGGGACTCGGCCTGCGCCGCCGCCGACGTCGTCCACCTGGTCACGATCGACACCGACGCCCGGCTCGACCTGCCCGCGCCGCCCCGCAGCAACTGGTTCGGCGCCGACCCGCAGTTCTCCCGCGACGGCTCCCACGTCGCGCTCCTCGGCCGCGGCGGGGGCGCCCAGGTCCTCTGGTTGTACGACACCGCGACCGGCGAGCGGGTGCGCCAGCTCTCCGGCTACCGCCCGACGGACCTGCCCGCCGCCGACGGTGCGATCGTGGTCCGCCGGCACCCCGACGGCGAGGAGAGCGGCCGCCGTTGCCAGCTGTTCACCGTGCCCGTGTCGCCCGACGAGCCGCTGTCCTGCTGGGATCCGGAGCTCAGGCTCACCCTCGAGCAGGCGGACGGCATCACCGCCAGCCCCGACGGGAGCACGCTCGCCTGGATCCGGCGCGACCGGGGCTTCCACATCGTCCTGGCGCCGGTCGGCGACGTCGCCGACCGGCGCGACCTCGGCACGTCACGCACCGGGCCGGGCATGCCCACGCCCGTGTGGATCTCGGACCGGTTCCTGGCGACCCACAGCCCGGAGGAGGACGCGCGCGCCGTACGCCGGGTCAGCGACGGCAAGCCGGTCCGCGGCCCGATCCCGGTGTTCGCCGGGTGGACCCGCTGACGGGTCAGTCCTCGCCGGGTCCCGGCTCGCGGCGCAGCCCGCTCTCGTCGATCGGGAAGCGCAGCTCCTTCTGCCGCTCGATGGCCGCACCGACCAGGCCGGCGAAGAGCGGGTGCGGACGCGTCGGGCGCGACCGCAGCTCCGGGTGGGCCTGGGTCGAGACGTAGTAGGGGTGCACGTCGCGCGGCAGCTCGACGAACTCGACCAGGTTGTTGTCCGGGGACGTCCCGGAGAAGACCAGGCCGGCCGCCTCGAGCTGCTCGCGGTAGTGGTTGTTGACCTCGTAACGGTGCCGGTGCCGCTCCTCGATGAGGGCCTCGCCGTACGCCGCGCGGGTCACCGAGCCCTCCTTGAGCGCCGCGGGGTAGAGCCCGAGCCGCATGGTGCCGCCCAGGTCGCCGGCGCCCTCGACGTACTCGAGCTGCTCGTTCATGGTCGCGATCACCGGCTCGGGCGTGTCCGGGTCGAACTCGGTGGAGCCGGCCTTCTCCAGGCCGACGACCTGGCGGGAGTACTCGATCACCATGCACTGCAGGCCCAGGCACAGGCCGAGGGTCGGGATGCCGTGGGTGCGCGCGTAGGTCAGCGCGCCCAGCTTGCCCTCGATGCCGCGGACGCCGAAGCCACCGGGCACGCAGACCGCGTCGACGTCCTGCAGGTTGCGGGCCGCCCCGGCCGGGGTCTGGCACTCGTCGGAGGCGATCCAGCGGATGTTGACCTTCGCCTCGTGGGCGAAGCCGCCGGCGCGCAACGCCTCGCCCACCGAGAGGTACGCGTCGGGGAGGTCGATGTACTTGCCGACCAGCGCGACCGTGACCTCCTCCTTGGGGTGGTGCACGCGTCGGAGCAGGTCGTCCCAGACCGTCCAGTCGACGTCGCGGAAGGGCAGGTCGAGGCGGCGCACGAGGTAGGCGTCGAGGCCCTCGCGGTGCAGCACCTTCGGGATGTCGTAGATGGACGGCGCGTCGGCTGCGGTGACCACGGCCTCCTGGTCGACGTCACACATCAGCGAGATCTTGCGTTTGATGGAGTCGGGCAGCTCCCGGTCGGCGCGGCACACGACCGCGTCGGGCTGGATGCCGACCTGCCGCAGGGCGGCCACCGAGTGCTGGGTGGGCTTGGTCTTCAGCTCGCCGGACGGGCCGATGTAGGGCACCAGCGAGACGTGCAGGAAGAAGACGTTGCCGCGGCCGATGTCGTGGCGCACCTGGCGGGCGGCCTCGAGGAACGGCAGCGACTCGATGTCACCGACCGTGCCGCCGACCTCGGTGATCACCACGTCGACCCCGGGACCACCCATGGCGAGGATGCGTTCCTTGATCTCGTTGGTGATGTGCGGGATCACCTGCACGGTGTCGCCGAGGTAGTCGCCGCGGCGCTCCTTGGCGATCACGCTCGAGTAGACCTGCCCCGTCGTCACGTTGGCGATCTGGCCGAGGTCGGTGTCGAGGAACCGCTCGTAGTGGCCGATGTCGAGGTCGGTCTCGGCGCCGTCGTTGGTCACGAAGACCTCGCCGTGCTGGAACGGGTTCATCGTCCCGGGATCCACGTTCAGATAGGGATCCAGCTTCTGCATGGTCACGCGGAGACCGCGCGCCTTCAGCAGGCTCCCGAGGCTGGATGCCGTGAGGCCCTTGCCGAGCGAGGAGGCGACGCCTCCGGTGACGAATACGTGCTTGGTGGGGCTGCCGTTGCTCACGGAACTCCATCCTACTTCAGTGGGACCGGTCCGTCGGACCCCGACGCACCGAACGAGCCCCCGGGGACGGACAGCGAGCGGATCAGGGCCAGCACGGCGGTCACCTGGCCGAGCGGGGTGTCGGCCCCGTCCACGGTCGCGACCTCGTCGGCCGCGGGCTCCGCACGCAGGGCCGAGAGATCGCCGGCGGGGGTCGCGGAGGCGGCGTCACCGGCCACCACGACCCCGGTCGCCTTGGCGGCCAGCCCCGACACCAGGCCCGACAGGATCGCCGGGTCGATCTCGTCACCGAGCACGACCAGCACGGTCGGGGCGCGGCCCGCGGTGTCGGGAGAGGCCAGCAGCTCGGCGCCCGCCAGGCTCTGGCGGATCGAGTCGGCCTCCGAGCTCGGCAGGTCGTCGTCCGCGACGGCGAGACCCAGGAGCTGGCCCAGCCGCTCGTAGGTCGGCGCGTCCGCGGTGACCGCGCCCGAGCCGAGCTGGGTCATCAGCTGGCTGCCCAGCGCGTCCACCAGCGACTTCTTGGACCCGTCGACGAGCGTCGGCTGCACGTCGTAGCTGCTGGCGACGGTGCCGCCGGCGGCTTCGACCTGGGCGCCCAGCGCGCTCACGACGGCGCCGTCGGCGCCGGGCATCGTCAGCACGGAGACCGGGTGGCCGCGCAGCCCGGCGGCGTACAGCGTCGCCGCCGACGCGGCGGCGAAGTCGTCGCCGTACGACGCGGTGCGCGCCGCCGTGCGCTGCTCGCGGGTGGTCGCCGAGGCGGGCCTGTCGTCGCGGCCCAGGTCGCTGAGCGGTCCGCCGCCGAGGGCGACGCCGATCGCGAGGGCCAGGAAGACGGCCACGAGGGAGACGATGTGGTGGCGGTACGAGATCACGAGAAGAGTCCTTGGGCGAAGCCGGTCACGGTGTCGAGGAGGTCGTCGAGCCCGGCGGTGAGCGAGTCGGCCCACTCCTGCCCGACCGGGGTCACGGCGATGGCGGCGGCGAGGGCGACCAGGCCGGCGAGCATCACCAGCATCAGGTGCCGGGGGCGCACCCGACCGGAGTAGAGGTACGGGACCGCGGCGGCGTCGACCAGCCGCGGCCCGACCTTGAGCCGGGTCAGGTAGGTGCTGGCCAGGCCCGACCGCTGGCTGTCGAGGAACTCGTCGAGCGTGGCGTGCATCCCCACGCCGACGATCACGGCGGCCTCGGACGTGTCGGCCAGGATCAGGGCGACGTCCTCAGGGGTGGCCCCGGACTCGAAGCGCAGCGGACGGACCCCCGTCCGTTCGAGCTGGTCGACCGCGGACCGGCCGGCGCCCCGGTCGAGGCGGACGACGACGTCGCGGGCGGCGCGCAGGGTCTTCGCGTGCGGCATCTCGGACTCGTCGGCGGTCGCGTCGACCACCACGACGTCGGGCCGCAGGCCGGCCGCGCGGAGGACGTCGGCGCCGCGCCCGACGCCGATCAGGACCGGGTGCTGTTCGCGCACGAACACCTGGATGCGCTCGAGCTCGGACTCGAACTCGTGGCCGCGCACGACCACCACCACCGGGCGACCGGCCACCCGGGTCGCGAGGCGGGGCACGCCGCGACCGTGCAGCAGCAGGTCCTCCTCACGACGGAGGAACTCGGTGGTGTTGTGGGTGAAGGTCTCGAGCTGGGTCGCCAGACCGGTCCGCGCGCGGGCCATCTCGGCGCGGACCGTCTCCGGGTCGACCTCGCGGCCGGTCGCCACGGGCGTGTCGCCGGCATAGACGACGCCGTCGTGGACCCGCACCGTGCCGCCGTCGGCGATGGCCCCGAGGCCGTCGGGTCCGACCCCGTCGACGACCAGGATCCCGGCGTCGACGAGCACCTCCGGGCCGAGGTTCGGGTAGCGACCGGAGATCATCGCGGACGCGTTCACCACGGCGGCCACGTCGGCGTCGACGAGGGCCTGGGCGCTCGCGCGGTCCAGGTCCAGGTGGTCGAGCACGGCGATGTCGCCGGGGCGCAGCCGGGGCAGCAGCACCCGGGTCCGTCGTTCGACGCGTGCGGTCCCGACGATGCCGGGCTGGTCCAGCGCGGGGCGCTGTCGTACGGGCATCCTCATGACCGGTCCCATGCTTCCAGCCTGCCTCGGTCGTTTCCGGCAACGACCGGAGCCGGGCGCGTCGGCCGTCAGCCGCCCGCGCGGGCCTCCTGCGCGACGTCCAGCAGCTCGCGGGCGTGCGCCAGCGCGGTGTCGGAGTCGGCCAGTCCGGCCAGCATCCGAGACAGCTCGCGCTCGCGCTGCTCGTCGTCGAGCACGGTCAGCCCGGAGCTGGTCACGGTGCCGTCGGAGGACTTCTCCACGACGACGTGCCGGTCGGCGTACGCCGCCACCTGGGGCAGGTGGGTCACCACGAGCACCTGGGCCGTGCGGGCCAGCCGCGCGAGCCGGCGGCCCACCTCGACCGCGGCCGCTCCCCCGACGCCGGCGTCGACCTCGTCGAAGACGAACGTCGGGACCGGGCTGGTGCCGGCGAGCGCGACCTCGAGGGCGAGCATCACCCGGGAGAGCTCGCCGCCGGAGGCGCCCTTGGTGAGCGGGCGCGGGTCGGAGCCGGTGTTGGCGGCCAGCATCAGCTCGACCTCGTCCGCGCCGGATGCGGTGAACCGGTCCGCGGGTCGCACGTCCACGGTGAGCCGGGCGTGCGGCATCGCGAGCAGGGCGAGCTCGGTGGTGACCTCCCCACCGAGCCGTGCGGCTGCTTCGGTCCGGGCAGCCGACAACGCCGCGGCGGCCTCCTGCCGCTCCCGCCGGAGCACGTCCTGCTCGGCGCGCAGCTCCTCGATCCGCTCGTCGGTGTGGTCGAGGTCGAGCAGCCGGGTGGACGAACGCTCCGCCCAGGCCAGCACCTCGTCGATCGTGGCGCCGTACTTGCGGGTCAGCGCCGTCAGCGCCGCCCGACGGTCGGAGACCGCGGCGAGGCGGGCCGGGTCGGTGTCGATCCGGGCGGCGTACGACGCGACGTCGGCGGCCAGGTCGGACAGCAGGTAGGTGATCTCGGCCAGCCGGTCGGCCAGCTCCCCGGCCTCGGCGTCGTGCTCGCGGACGCCGTCCAGCAGGGTGCGCGCCGCCGAGGTGGCCGCCAGGGCGTCCGGGTCGCCCTGCTCGCTCGAGAGGGCCTCCCGGGCCTGCTCGGCGGCGGTGCGCAGGGTGTCGGCGTAGCCCAGGCGGGACTCCTCCGCCGCGAGCGCGGTGTCCTCCCCCGGCTCCGGGGCCACGGCCTCGACCTCACCGAGCCCGAAGCGCAGCAGGTCGGCCTCCTGGGCCCGCTCACGGGCGCTGGCGACGACCTCCTCGAGCTCACGCTCGGTGGCCTCCAGGCGGCGGTGCAGGTCGGCGTACGTCGAGAGCAGGCCCGCGAGCGCCGGGCCTCCGAAGCGGTCGAGCGCCTCGCGCTGGGCGCGGGCCTGGAGCAGCCGGTGCTGGTCGGACTGCCCGTGCACGGCGACCAGCGGCTCGGCGACCTCGGCGAGGGACGAGACCGGGACGGACGCCCCGCCCACGAACGCGCGCGAGCGGCCCTCGGCCGAGACGTTGCGGGCCAGCACCACCCGGTCGTCCTCCACCACGCCGCCGGCGTCCTCGACCGTCTCGGCGAAGCGGGCCAGGTCGCCGACGTGCACGACGCCCTCCACGCGAGCGGTCTTCGCGCCGGTGCGGACGGCGCCGGTGTCGGCCCTCCCGCCCAGCAGCAGCCCGAGCGCGGTGACGATCATCGTCTTGCCGGCGCCGGTCTCACCCGTGATCACCGTGAGTCCGGGGCCGAGCTCGAGGGTCGACGACTCGATGACCCCGAGCGAGGTGATCCGGATCTCCTCAAGCATCGGTCTCCTCGGCCAGCCGCCGGCGGCGCTCGGTGGATCCGCGCCAGCCCTCGACGGGCAGCCCGAACTTCGCGACCAGCCGGTCGGTGAACGGCGCCTCGTGCAGCCGGATCAGCCGCACCGGCGAGGCACCGCGGCGGACCTCGATCCGGGCGCCGGGCGGCAGGTCGACCGAGCGGCGCCCGTCGCACCACAGCACACCGGCCCCCTCGGTGCGAGCCAGCACCTCGACCGCGAGCACCGAGGTCGGCGCCACCACGAGCGGACGGGCGAAGAGCGCGTGGGCGCTGATCGGGACCATCAGCAGCGCCTCGACCCCCGGCCACACGACCGGACCACCGGCGCTGAAGTTGTAGGCCGTGGAGCCGGTCGGCGTCGCGCAGACGACGCCGTCGCAGCCCCACCGGGAGAGCGGTCGGCCGTCGACCTCGACGACGACCTCGAGCATCCGCTGGCGGGCGGCCTTCTCGACACTGGCCTCGTTGAGCGCCCAGGTCTGGTAGACCATCTCGCCGTCGCGGTGGACCGTCACGTCGAGCGTGAGCCGGTCCTCGGAGGTGTAGCGGCGGTGCACGATGGCGTCGATCGTCGACTCGAGGTCGTCGTACTCCGCCTCGGCGAGGAAGCCGACGTGGCCGAGGTTGACCCCCAGCACCGGGGCGCCGGTGTCTCGGGTGATCTCCGCGGCCCGCAGGATGGTCCCGTCGCCGCCGATCACGAGCACCAGCTCGCAGTCGACGCTGGCGGCGCTCTCGGCGGCCACGACCTCGATCGACTGTCCGACGCTCGGCTCCAGGCCGAGGTCCGCGGCCTCCTTGGCCAGCAGCCGGACGACGAGCCCGTGGGCGGTCAGGGCCTTGGCGAACGCGCGCGCGACGTCGCGCGCCTCGTCGCGCCCGGTGTGCGCGATCATCAGCACGCGACGGGTCGAGGTGGGGTCGGTGCTCGTCACGGGTCCACCCTCTCACCCGCCGCCCCCGGGGGCGCGGCACTGCGCACCGCGGTGTGGATGGACTCCTCGTCGAGGGTCGCCGGACCGCGCCGGAGCCACAGGAAGAACTCGACGTTGCCGGACGGGCCGGGCAGCGGGCTGGTGGCCACCTGGCGGGCGCCCCAGCCCCGGGCGGCGGCCGCCGCCGCCACGCCCGCGACGGTCTCGGCGCGCAGCGCCGGGTCCCGGACGACCCCGCCCTTGCCGAGGCGGTCCTTGCCCACCTCGAACTGTGGCTTCACCATCAGGGCGAGGTCGCCGTCCGGCGCCGTCACCCCGAGCAGTGCGTCCAGCACCAGCGCGAGCGAGATGAACGACAGGTCGCCGACCACCACGTCCACCGGCCCGCCGATGAGCTCGGGCGTCAGCTCGCGGACGTTCATCCGGTCGTGCACCACGACCCGCTCGTCCTGCTGGAGCCGCCAGGCCAGCTGTCCGTAGCCGACGTCGACGGCGACCACCTGGGCGGCGCCGTGGCGCAGCAGCACGTCGGTGAACCCGCCGGTCGAGGCACCGGCGTCGAGACACCGCCGACCGGCGACCACGAAGCCCTCGGGCTCGAACGCCGCCAGCGCACCGGCCAGCTTGTGCCCGCCCCGTGAGACGTAGTCGGGCCGGTCGGGGTCCTCGACCACCCGGATCGCGAGATCGGTCGTCACCCCGGTCGCCGGCTTGGTCGCCACGGCACCGGAGACCCGCACCCGCCCCTGCTCGATCAACTCGCTGGCGTGGTCGCGCGAGCGGGCCAGTCCCCGGCGGACCAGCTCGGCGTCGAGGCGCAGCCGTCGTGGTGGCATCAGGACGGGTCGGCAGGCGTGTCCAGCGCTCGGCGCAGCTGGTCGTGGGCGGTCTCGAACACGCCCACGTGCTCCTCGATCGGACGGTCCTCGAGCTCCTCGACGGCCGCGATCACCTCGTCGACCTCCGGCACGTCGGTGCGCACCCGCTCGGGCTCCGGGTCCTCGAAGTCCGGCACGTCCGGTCCGGGGAAGTCGGCGTCCTCTGTCATGGCTCCGAGGCTACCGCCCGGGCACCTCGACACCCGACAGGTCCACGGTCTCCCCGGTGGCGTCGAGGTGGGCCCAGGCCGCGCTCGCCGCGACCCGCCACCAGTCGTCCGGCTCGCCCGACCCGCCCACGTCGAGCCGGCCACCGCCGACCGTCGCGCGCCAGCCGCCCAGCTCGAAGGCCCCGTCGTCCTCGGACGGCGCCCGCTGCGCGGCCAGGAGGCCCGCCAGGTCGGGTGCCACGAACGTCGGGCGCAGCTCCTTCGTCGCCGCGACCAGGTCCTCCAGGCCGGTGACCCCGGTGAGCACCAGCAGCGAGTCGTAGCCGGCCCGCTGCGCGCCCTCGATGTCGGTGTCGAGGCGGTCGCCGACCATCAGCGGTCGACGCCCGCCCACCCGGCGCACCGTCTCGTCGAGCAGCGGCCGCTCCGGCTTGCCGGCCACGACCGGGTCGACCCCGGTGAACGAGCGCAGCATCTCGACCAGCACCCCGTGCCCCGGAGCCACGCCGAAGGCCGCGGGGAAGGTCAGGTCGGTGTTGCTGGCCACCCACGGCAGCCCGTCGCGGACCCGCACCGCCGCGCGCATGATGTCGCCCCACGGGACCTGGGGGCCGTAGCCGGTCACGATCGCGGCGGCGTCGTCCTCCACCCCCACGGGCACCAGGCCGTCCTCCTCGAGAGCGTCCTGGAGCCCCTCCGCGCCCAGGCAGACCACCCGTGCGCCCGCGCCGTACCGGTCGACGAGCACCCTCGCGGCAGCCTGCGCCGACGTCACCACGTCGGCGGCCTCCGCCTCCACACCGAGCTCGGTGAGGTGCGCGGCGACCACCCCGGGCGGGCGGGAGGCGTTGTTGGTGATGAACGCGAGCCGCATCCCCTGCTCGCGCGCCGACGCCAGGTGGGCGGGCGCGCCCGGGACCGCCGCACCACCGACGTAGACGACCCCGTCGAGGTCCAGCATGGCCAGGTCATAGGCCCGACACAGGGCCTCGTCGGACGAGCCGAGCACAGATGCCTCCTCAGGGACCGGGCGTGGTGGCACCCTACGATGCTCCGATGGACGTCGACGCCGTGGTCACCCCTCCACGGGTGTCCCGACCTCTGCGACTCCTCCCCTTTCGCGGCCTGTCCCTGGCCGCCACCCGGATCGGTGACGCGGCGTCGGCCCGGGCCTTCGCCCGTCCGTACGGCGACGTGGGCGAACGGTTCCGGCGTCTCGAAGGCCGGGGGCAGGTCATCCACGACGACACCCCCGCCCTCTACCTCCACGAGTACGCCGCGGGCGGGATCATCGTGCGCGGGCTGGTCGGCGCGCTCGACATCTCCCGACCCGCAGCGACGTGGGAGGACGTCGCGGTGCTGCCGCACGAGGGCATCCACCCCGCCCAGGCGGACGAGCTGGCGCACCGGATGGCGCAGATGGAGCTCAACCCGGCACCGATCCTGCTCGTGCACCGCGGTCCGGCGCGGGCGCGCGACCTGCTCGAGCAGGTGCAGACCCGCACGCCGTACCTCGACTTCACCGATCGCGGCCGCCAGCAGCACCGCGTCTGGGCGATCCGCGACCCGGCCGAGCTGGCGACCCTCGAGGCGGCCCTGGCTCCGTGCCGGGCGCTGATCGCCGACGGCCACCACCGGTTCGCGGCGTACCACCGGCTGCGGCAGGACGACCCCGGCCCCGGCACCGACCTCGGCCTCGCCATGCTGGTCGACCAGACCGACACGCCGCTCTTCCTCGGCGCGATCCACCGCGTGCTGGGCGGGGTCACCCTGGACGCCCTGCGCGAGACCTCACGAGCGGCCTTCGACGAGACGACCGCCGAGGCAGCCGTCGCCGCCCTGCGACCCGATGTCCTGGCCGCCACCGACGGCCGGCGCTGGGCCACCCTCCGCCTCACCCTGGCCACCGACCAGGCTGCGGTCGAGGTCCTGCACGAGGAGCTGATCCCCCTCCTGAAGCGAGCGCCGCGCACGATCGGACACCATCACACCGTCGAGGACGCCCTCGCAGCCGTCGCCCGGCGCCCCGGCGTGGCGGTCCTGATGCCCGCGCCCGACTTCGGCCTGGTCGTGCGGATCGCCGCGGCGGCCAGGTTGCTCCCGGAGAAGGCCACGTCGTTCCAGCCGAAACCGAGCGTGGGGGTCCTCATCCGCTCCCTGCGCGACGGATGACCCGTCCGGACGCCATCTCCACCTCCACCCGTGAAGCCACCGAGCCTCCGGTCCGGAAGAACCGTCGTCGCAGGGCTCCGCTCACCTCGACCACGTCGCCGAGCGACCACGAGCTCACCGATCGGCGCGCCCGGCCGGACCAGGCCACGCACTCGAGCGCGTCGACGCTCTGACGGGCCCGCGCCGCGGCCTCGGTCCGGCCGACGACGACCCGGAACGTCCAGAGCGCATCCCCGCTCGGGAGCACGCGCTCCTCGGGCGCCTGCGAGAGCCGGCCGACCAAGCGCACCTCGTTGGCGGTCTCCCGGTCGGCACCCGCCGACGACTTCACGGTGCTTCGTGTCTTCTGTGCAGCCATGGCACATCACCTCCGCGAGCAAATCTCGCGGGCGCCACGGACAGGTGGGCGGGCCACGAACCCACCCTGTGAAGATCGTGGCACCACCGCCTCCTGTGGACGGAAAAGGGCGCGCAAATGCAAGTAGGGCCACCCCACAGGGGTGGCCCTACTCGAATAGTTGTCCGGCGGCGTCCTACTCTCCCACAGCCTCTCGGTTGCAGTACCATCGGCGCTGAAAGGCTTAACTTCCGGGTTCGGGATGGGACCGGGTGTTTCCCTTTCGCTATGGCCGCCGTAACTCTAGCGGTTACCAATCACCTGGAGTCTTCACAGATGTCGGAACCAAGCATATTCAGTTAGATCATTCAAGATCTGGATTCGTGGACGCGAAC
>NZ_BDJE01000017.1 GCF_002117935.1 Nocardioides sp. PD653-B2
ATCCGGGCCACCGCACTTTGCTTTCCAGGTGTCAGACCTCGAACTGACCCGACTCGAGGCGCTGCTTCACGTCGGCGAGGAAGCGGCCCGCGTCGGCGCCGTCGACCAGCTGGTGGTCGTAGCTCAGAGCGAGGTAGACCATGTAGCGCACGGCGATCGTCTCGCCGAGGTTCGGGTCGTCGATGACGACCGGCCGCTTGACGACCGCACCGGGCCCGAGGATCGCGACCTGGGGCTTGTTGATGATCGGGGTGTCGAAGAGCGCCCCGAAACTGCCGAGGTTGGTGATCGTGAACGTGCCGCCACCCAGCTCGTCGGGCGTGATCTTGTTGGTGCGGGTCCGCTCGGCGACGTCGGCGATCTTCTTGGCCAGGCCGGCGATCGAGAGGTCGCCGGCATCCTTGACGACCGGGGTCAGGAGGCCCTTCTCGGTGTCCACCGCGAACGCGACGTTCTCGCGGTCGTAGTAGGTCACCTCACCGGCCTCGGTGTCGATCGCGGCGTTGAGCTTCGGGTGCACCTTGAGCGCGTCGATGGCCGCCTTGGCGAAGAACGGCAGGTACGTCAGCTTCACGCCCTCGCGGGCCAGGAAGTCGGCCTTCACGCTCTCGCGCAGCCGCGCGATGTTGGTGACGTCGACCTCCATCACCTGGGTCAGCTGGGCCGAGGTCTGCAGCGATTCGACCATGCGCGAGGCGATGATCTTGCGCAGCCGCGACAGCTTCTCGGTCTTGCCGCGCAGCGGCGACGGGGCCGCCGGTGCCTGGGCGGCGGCCGGCGCACTCGAGGCGGCGGGCGCGGCCGCGGCGGGCTGCTCCTTGGCCTTGGCGGCGTCGAGGACGTCCTGCTTGCGGATCCGGCCGCCGACGCCGGTGCCGGTGACGCTCGCCAGGTCGACGCCCTGCTGCTGCGCCATCTTGCGCACCAGCGGGGTCACGTAGCCGGGACCGTCGCCACCGCCGACCGGCGCGGACTCCTCCGGGGCCGGCGCGGGCTCGGGTGCCTTCTCGGCTGCCGGGGCGGGCGCTTCCTTCTTCGGCTCTTCCTTGGCGGGCTCCGGCTCGGGCTCGGGCTCCGGCTCCGGCTCGGGCTCGGGCTCCGGCTCGGGCTCGGGCTCGGGCTCCTTGTCCTCCGACTTCGCGGGAGCGGGGTCGCCGGACCCGATCACGGCCAGCTCGGCGCCGACCTCGACGGTCTCGTCCTCCTCGACCTTGATCTCGAGCAGCGTGCCCGCGACCGGGGAGGGGATCTCGGTGTCGACCTTGTCGGTGGAGACCTCGAGCAGCGGCTCGTCGACGGCGACGTCGTCGCCGACGGCCTTCAGCCAGCGGGTGACCGTGCCCTCGGTGACGGACTCGCCCAGCGCCGGCAGCGTGACCGACGTACCGGACCCGCCCGACGGCTTCGTCTCGGCAACCGGCTTCTCGGCCTCCTCACCGGCAGGAGCGGGCTCCTCGGCGGCGGCGGGCTCCTCGGCCTTCTTCTCCTCGGCCTGGTCCTCCTCGGGCTCGGGCTCCGGCTCGGACTCGGCGGAACCCGCGTCGCCCGAGGACTCGCCCTCGTCACCGATGACCGCGAGGATCGCGCCCACCTCGACGGTGTCGTCCTCGGCTGCCTTGATCTCGAGCAGCGTGCCGGCGACCGGCGAGGGGATCTCGGTGTCGACCTTGTCCGTGGAGACCTCCAGCAACGGCTCGTCCACGGCCACCGCGTCGCCGACCTGCTTCAGCCAGCGGGTGACGGTTCCTTCGGTGACGGACTCTCCGAGTGCCGGGAGGTTGACTTCGGTGGCCATGGACTTCCTTCGCGTCGTGTCTGGATCTTGAAATCAGGAGTGGGCGTGCAGCGGCTTGCCGGCCAGCGCGAGGTGCGCTTCGCCGAGTGCTTCGTTCTGGGTGGGGTGCGCGTGGACGAGGGGTGCCACGTCCTCGGGGTACCCCTCCCAGTTGTAGATCAACTGTGCCTCGCCGATGAGCTCACCGACGCGGTCGCCGACCATGTGGACACCGATGACCGGTCCGTCCTTGCGGCGGATCAGCTTCACGAAGCCCTGGGTCTTGAGGATCTGGCTCTTGCCGTTGCCACCCAGGTCGTAGGTGAGCGACTCGATGCCGTCGGCGCCGTACGCCGCCGTCGCGGCCGCCTCGTCGAGGCCGACCGAGGCGAGCTCGGGGTGGGAGTAGGTGACCCGGGGGATGCCGGCCTCGTCGATCGGTTGCGGCGCGAGTCCGGCGATGTCCTCGGCGACGAAGATGCCCTGCTGGAAGCCGCGGTGGGCCAGCTGGAGGCCGGGCACGATGTCGCCGACGGCGTAGACGCCGTCGAGGTTGGTGCGGCAGCGCCCGTCGGTGAGCACGAAGCCGCGGTCCATCGAGACGCCCTGCTCGTCGTAGCCGAGCCCGTCGGTCGTCGGACCGCGACCGACCGCGACCAGCAGCAGCTCGGCCTCGATCACGTCACCCCCCTCGAGGGTGACCGCCACGCCGTCGTCGGTGACCTTCACGCTCTGGAACGGCGTGCCGGTACGGAAGTCGATCTTGCGCTTGCGGAAGGCCCGCTCGAGGACCTTCGACGACGCCTCGTCCTCGGCCGCCATCAGCCGGGGGAGTGCCTCGACGATCGTCACCTCGGCGCCGAAGCTGCGCCACACGCTGGCGAACTCACAGCCGATCACGCCGCCGCCCAGCACGACCACGGACCCCGGCACCCGGTCGAGCCCGAGCGCGTGGTCGGAGGTGATGACTCGCTCGCCGTCGATCTCGAGACCGGGCAGCGTGCGCGGGTAGGAGCCGGAGGCGAGGACGACGTGCCTGCCGGTGTACGTCGTGTCGCCGACGGTCACCTGCTTCGGGCCGGTCAGCCGGCCGGCGCCCTCGATCACGGTGATGCCGCGACCCTTGATCAGTCCGGTCAGGCCCTTGAACAGGCGCGCGACGACGCCGTCCTTGTAGGCGTTGACGCCGGCCATGTCGATGCCCTCGAAGGTCGCCTTCACGCCGAACGTCTCGGACTCGCGGGCCTGGTCGGCGATCTCGGCGGCGTGCAGCAGCGCCTTGGTCGGGATGCAGCCGATGTGGAGGCAGGTGCCGCCGAGGTTGCCCTTCTCGACCAGTCCGACGGACAGGCCCAGCTGCGCGGCGCGCAGGGCGCAGGCGTAGCCCCCGGACCCCGCACCGAGGATGAGGACGTCGAAGTCGGGGTCTGCCACGTGCCCCATCTTTGCACTTCTCCTCATCGTGTCCACACCGACCTCCGGCGTACTGAACGGTCACTTGGCACACTGGTCCCCATGTCATGGATGGACCGCTTCCGACGCGGGTCGAAGACGAAGATGACGGGCCCGGCGCGCGACGGGTTCCGGACCGGCTCGACCCGTGTGCGTGCGTCCGACGCCGTCGACCAGGAGCACCTGAATGCCTGGGTCGCCGAGAGGCGCGGGGTGGAGGGCTTCGTCGAGCCCCGCACGGCGGTGAGTGACGTGACGCTGCTGTTGGTCGCCCACGACGGTGAGTGGACCCGGCGCCGGGTGCCGTCGGTCAAGTGGGCGCACGCCTTCTGCAACGCCCACCAGGTGCCGTCGTACGACGCCGCGGTGGTCGGCATCCCGCAGCGGATGCGGGACTACAACCGGCGTCGCAAGGAGCAGGGGCCGCTGTAGCCCGCACGGCCCTACTTCTTCTGGGCCAGCGTCCGCGCGTAGTCGACCAGGGTCGCGACGCCGACACCGGTGCCGCCGGAGGTCATGTGGCCCCAGGCGCCGCCCGAGTTGAACGACGGGCCGGCGATGTCGAGGTGCGCCCACGGCACCCCGGCGGTGAACTCGCGCAGGAAGGCCGCGGCGTACAGCCCGCCGCCCCAGCGGATCCAGTCGTGCTGGGCGAGGTCGGCGATCTTGCTGCCCTTGATCCGCTCCTCCATCGAGTCGGGGATGGGCATCGGCCACATCTCCTCGCCGGCGGTGGTGGCGGCGGCGAGCACGTCGGCGACGACGTCCTCGGACCCGAGCACGCCGGCGACGCGGTCGCCGAGCGCGACGACCATGTGGCCGGTCAGGGTCGCGACGTCGAGGATCACGTCGGGCTTCTGCTCGGTCGCCCGGACCAGGGCGTCGGCGAGGATCAGGCGGCCCTCGGCGTCGGTGTTGAGCACCTCGACGGTGGTGCCGCCGTACATCGAGAGGACGTCACCGGGCCGGACCGACGACCCGGAGACCATGTTCTCGGCCATCGGCAGGAACGCGCTGACCTTCACCGGCAGGCCGAGGGCCGCGATCGCGAAGGTCGCCTGGGCGACCGCGGCGGCGCCGGCCATGTCGGACTTCATCTCGCTCATGCTCTGGGCGGGCTTGATGGTCAGGCCGCCGGAGTCGAAGGTGATGCCCTTGCCGACCAGCGCGAGGTGGTGCTTGGCGCCCTTCGGGGCGTAGGTGAGCTCGACGAGCCGCGGGGGAGCGTCCGACCCCATGCCGACGCCAAGGATGCCGCCGCAGCCGAGCTCGGCGAGCTCCTTCTCGTCCAGCACCCGGATGGAGACCTTCGGGGCGCCTCGGCCCTTGGTCAGCTCGCTGGTCGCCGCGACGACCGCGTCGGCGAACGCCGGCGGGGTGAAGTCGCCCGGCGGCGTGTTGACCCAGTCGCGGGTGGTCGCGACGGCGCGGGCCACGACGTGCGCGTCCGCGAAGGCCGCGACGGCATCCTTGCGGCGGGAGATCGGGCTGAGCACCACGACCTCACCGGGCGTGCCCGCCGCGGCTTCCTTCTTGTACGTCGTATACGTGTAGGCGCCGAGCTCGTAGCCCTCCGCGACCGCGCGCACCAGCTCGACCGAGTCGGCGGGCAGCGCGATCGCGACCGACGCCGCGTTGGTGACGGCCCGGGCGGCGGCGCCCGCTGCCCGGCGTACGGCGTTCGGAGTCGGCGTCTTCCCGAGGCCGACGAGCACCAGCAGGCTCGAGGAGACGGTGCCCGTCGTCGGCACCTTCACCACCTCGCCCGCCTTGCCGGTCACCCCGAGCGTGGCGAGCAGCGGGCGCAGCTTGCGCCCGTACGCCTTGCCGACGTCCTCACCGCCCGCGGCGAGCTCCGGGCCCCCGGGTGTCTGGACGACGCCGATGACCACGGCGTCGGAGCGGGTCTTGGCGGGGCTGGCGCTGCGCAGGGTGTAGGTCGTCACCGGGGAAGGATAGTCGGGTAAGTTCGCGCCATGTCCGACCTGCTCCGCTCCCCGCTTCACGACCGGCACGAGGCGCTCGGCGCGAAGTTCGCGGCCTTCGGCGGCTGGTCGATGCCGCTCGAGTACCCGTCCGGCGTCGTCAAGGAGCACACGGCGGTGCGCGAGTCGGTCGGCATCTTCGACGTGAGCCACCTCGGCAAGGCGGAGGTGACCGGGCCCGGCGCCGCCGGCTTCGTGAACCGGACGCTGACCAACGACCTCGGCCGGATCGGGCCGGGCCAGGCGCAGTACACGCTGTGCTGCGACGACGCCTCGGGCGGCGTGGTCGACGACCTGATCGCCTACCTGCACGACGAGGAGCGGGTGCTGCTGGTCCCCAACGCCGCCAACACCGCCGAGGTGGTCCGCCGGCTCGACGCCGAGGCGCCCGAGGGGATCACGGTCGCCAACCGCCACCGCGACCTCGCCGTCCTCGCCGTCCAGGGCACGAAGTCCGACGAGGTGCTGGCCACGGTCGGCCTGCCGGCCGGGCACGACTACATGTCGTTCGTCGAGGCACCCTTCGAGGGCGAGACCGTCGTCGTCTGCCGCACCGGCTACACCGGCGAGCGCGGCTACGAGCTGGTCGCACCGAACGCCGTCGCCGTACCGCTGTGGGACGCGCTGATGGCGGCCGGCGAGGAGTTCGGCATGCTCGCCTGCGGGCTCGGCGCCCGCGACACCCTGCGCACCGAGATGGGCTACCCCCTGCACGGCCAGGACATCTCGCCGGACGTGACGCCCAACGAGGCCCGGCTCGGCTGGGCGGTCGGCTGGACGAAGGACGCGTTCTGGGGCCGCGACGTGCTGACCGCCGAGCGCGCCGAGGGTCCGAAGCGGATCCTGCGCGGTCTGGTCGCGACCGGCCGCGGCATCCCGCGCCCCCACATGAGCGTCAGCCTCACCGCCGACGTGCTCCTCGGCGAGATCACGTCCGGCACCTTCTCGCCGACGCTGCGCAAGGGCATCGGGCTGGCGCTGCTGCCGTCGTTCGTCGACCCCGACGCCGAGGTGGGCGTCGACATCCGCGGCCGACGAGAGATCTTCCAGCTGGTGAAGCCGCCGTTCGTGGACCCCTCCGTGCGAGAGTCGTGACCGTGAACCTTCCCGACCAGCCGCCGACCTTTCGTCAACCCGGCCCGGCCGAACGGCCGTGGTGGTGGCGCCTCGAGAACGCCGCCGGCGACGAGGTGACGCCCCCCGACGACGACCTGGCCGGCCAGCGGTTCGCGAGCCAGGCCGACGCCGAGTCGTGGGTCGGCGAGACCTGGTCCGACCTGGCTGCGGAGGGCGTCGACGCGGTCACGCTGTTCGAGGACGACCGTCGGGTCTACGGGCCGATGTCGCTCCACCCCTGATCCACGGCTGAGGGGAACCTTTCTCGTCTTCTCGGGGGTCTGGTCGGTGGGGGTCCGTGCGAGAAGGATGCAGTCATGCGGAACGACGCCGACTTCGCTGCCTACATGGCAGCGCGCTGGCCGTTCCTCGTGCGCTCGCTCGTCCTGATCGGCTGCCCGCGCCACGAGGCGGAGGACGTCGTCCAGACCGGGCTGGCCCGCTGCTACGCGTCCTGGGACCGGGTGCGCAGGGCCGACGACGTGGATGCCTACGTCTACCGGACCGTGCTCAACTGCTGGCACAAGAGCCGCAAACGCCGGTGGTGGGGCGAGGTGCCGACCGAGGTGCTGCCCGAGGCGCCGACGACCGAGGACCCGACCGACCAGGTCCTGCTCCGCCAGGCCCTCGAGGCCCAGCTGGCCCGGCTGTCCCCGGAGCACCGTGAGGTGCTCGTGCTCCGCTTCGTCGCGGACCTGACCGAGCCGCAGGTGGCCGAGGTGCTCGACGTCCCCGTCGGCACCGTCAAGAGCCGGGTGTCGCGGGCCCTGGCCCAGATCGACCTGGCCGCGGTGAGAGAGGTGGCCGGGTGATGACCGAGCAGCTCGCCCAGGAGGTCTTCCGCACGGCCAGCGAGTCGATCGACGTGCTGTCGCCGCCCGTCGAGGGTGCGATCGGGCAGGCCCGCGGGATGCGCCGCAAGCGGCGCCGGGTCGTCGCCGGCGCGGTCGCGGCCGCGGTCGTCGTGGTCGCGGGTGCGACCTGGGCGACCACCCGGCCGGACGACGTGCGGCCACCGGAGCCGAGCCCGGCGAACGTCATCTCGTCGCCCAACCCGACCGCGATCGCCTGGTACGCCGGCGGGGAGCTCCACCTCGAGCACATCGCCGTCGAGCTGCCGCCGCTGACCGACCTCGTGGAGGTCTACGGGGGTGCGGTCTACGGCGATCGGGAGGGGGCGGTCGCCTACATCGCTGCCGACGGCACCCGCACGGTGATCGGGGAGAAGGCTGCCGCGGAGCCGTTGGTCGGCTCCGACGTGAGCGGCTGGGCGGCCTGGGTCGACCCGCGCGGCGAGACCCCCGCGCTGGTCGTCTACGACGTGGTCGGCGGCAAGGTCCTCGACCGCCTCGAGCTGCCCTCGTCGGACCCGGACAGCCACCCGGTGGCGATCGACCAGAACCACGTCTTCTACGTCACGCACGAGGGCGACTTCGCCTGGACGCCGCACGACGAGGAGCCCGCGCGCCTCGACCGCCAGGGCCTGCTCGACTCGTCCTCGGCCACCCGTGTCTACGGGGCGTCCGGGCAGGTCGACATGGTCCAGTCGTTCTTCAGCGTCCACTTCGTCCGCCGCGGCGAGGGCGCGATGCTGTCCGCGGGCGGCAACTACGTGCTGACCCGTGCGCCGGGCGCGTGGACCCCCGGCGCGCCGTTCCGCCCGCTCCTCTACGACGCCCGCTCCGGCGACCGCCTCGTGTCGGGGGTGGCCCCCGACGAGCTGGTCCTCGACGCGTCGTTCGGGGAGGAGCACGACGTGATCTACATCGTCGGCCGGGCCGCCGACCTCGACGTCGCCGCGGGCGGCTCCGAGGATCTCCAGATGAGGCTGCGCAGCTGCCAGATCGGCACCGCCGACTGCCACGACGAGGCGCTGCTGCCGCAGGCAGGTGAGCGGCCGCTGCTCGCCCACTAGCGTGGCGACATGCGCTTCAGCCAGGTGGACGTCTTCTCCCGCGAGCCGCTGCTCGGCAACCCGGTCGCCGTGGTGCACGACGCCGACGACGTCACCGACGCGGAGATGGCGGCCTTCGCGCGCTGGACCAACCTGTCCGAGACCACGTTCTTGCTCACGCCGACCCGGCCCGGCGCCGACTACCGGCTGCGGATCTGGACGCCCGGGGGCGAGCTGCCCTTCGCCGGGCACCCCACGCTCGGCAGCGCGCACGCGTGGCTCGAGGCCGGGGGAGTGCCCGCCGGCAACGACCTCGTGCAGGAGTGCGGCGCGGGCCTGGTGACGATCCGGCGCAGCGGGGACCGGCTGGCCTTCGCGGCCCCGCCGCTGACCCGCTCGGGTCCCGTCGACGCCGACGACGTCGCCGGCATCTGCCGGGCGCTGCGGATCTCGGAGTCCGCGATCGTCGAGACCACGTGGATCGACAACGGCCCGGGCTGGGTCGGCGTGCTCCTGGAGGACGCCGCCGCGGTGCTCGCGCTCGAGCCGGACTGGGCCGCGTTCGGCGAGCTCAAGGTCGGCGTCGTCGGGCCGTACGCCGACGGCCCGCTCGCGGTGGAGGTGCGCGCCTTCTGCCCCGGCTACGGGATGCCCGAGGACCCGGTCACCGGCTCGCTCAACGCCGGCATCGGCCAGTGGCTGGCCGGCGGCCGGCTGCCCGCGTCGTACGTCGCGAGCCAGGGCGCCGCCCTGCAGCGGGCCGGTCGGGTGCACGTGGGGCTGGAGGGAGGGACGGTGTGGGTGGGGGGCGACACCCGCACCACGGTCACCGGATCCGTCGACCTCTGACGACTAGGGTTCGAGTGTGCAGATCTATCTCGACCTCCTCCAGCGGGTCCTCGACGAGGGCGTGGAGAAGAGCGACCGGACCGGCACCGGCACCCGGTCCGTCTTCGGCCACCAGATGCGCTTCGACCTCGCGGCCGGCTTCCCGCTCGTCACGACGAAGAAGATCCACACGCGCTCGGTCTTCGGCGAGCTGCTGTGGTTCCTCCGCGGCGACACCAACGTGAAGTGGCTGCAGGACCGCGGCATCACCATCTGGGACGAGTGGGCCGACGACAACGGCGACCTCGGGCCGGTCTACGGCTACCAGTGGCGCTCGTGGCCGACCCCCGACGGCCGCCACGTCGACCAGATCGCCCAGGTCGTCGACCAGATCAAGGGCAACCCCGACTCGCGGCGCCACATCGTCTCGGCGTGGAACGTCGCCGACATCCCCGACATGGCGCTGGCGCCGTGCCACACGATGTTCCAGTTCTACGTCGCCCCGTCCGACTCGGGCCCGGGGCGGCTGAGCTGCCAGCTCTACCAGCGGTCGGCCGACGTCTTCCTCGGCGTGCCGTTCAACATCGCGTCCTATGCGCTGCTCACCCACATGGTCGCCCAGGTCACCGGCCTCGAGGTCGGCGACTTCGTGCACACCCTGGGCGACGCGCACCTCTACTCCAACCACCTCGACCAGGCGCGGCTCCAGCTCACCCGCGAGCCGCGGCCGCTGCCGACGCTGGTGCTCGACACCTCGGTCACGCAGCTCGACGCGTTCGACCTCGAGCACATCGCGATCGAGGGCTACGACCCGCACCCCGGGATCAAGGCCCCCATCGCCGTATGACCCCCGGTGGCAAGCGGGTCGTGATGGTCGCCGCCGTCGCCCGCAACGGCGTGATCGGCAACGGGCCCGACATCCCCTGGAAGCTGCCGGGCGAGCAGCGGCTCTTCAAGGAGCTCACCCTGGGCCACGTCCTGCTCATGGGGCGGGCCACCTACGAGTCCATCGGCCGGCCGCTGCCCGGCCGCACCACGATCGTGCTCACGCGGTCGCCGGCCTGGTCGGCGGACGGGGTCCTCGTCGCCCACGACCTCCCCGCGGCTCTCGCCCTCGCCGACACCGTCGACGGTGACGTGATGGTCGCCGGGGGCGGCGAGGTGTACGCCGCCGCGCTCCCCGTGGCCGACGAGCAGGTCCTGTCCGAGGTGGACCTCGCGCCCGAGGGCGATGCGTTCTATCCGGCCTACGACGCGGGGGAGTGGGTCGAGGCCTCGCGTGAGGTGTTCGACGGGTACGAGCGGGTCTTCCTGACGCGGGTCGGGTGGGGCCGGTCTTGCGACTGATGGCAGGGTGAGGCCATGGAGCTTCGAGTGTTCACCGAACCCCAGCAGGGGGCGACGTACGACGACCTGATCCGGGTGGCGCAGGAGGCCGAACGACTCGGCTTCGGGGCGTTCTTCCGGTCCGACCACTACCTCGCGATGGGTGGCGACGGGCTGCCCGGGCCGAGCGACGCGTGGATCACGCTGGCCGGCATCGCCCGCGAGACGAGCACGATCCGGCTCGGGACGATGATGACGAGCGCGACCTTCCGGCTGCCCGGGCCGCTGGCGATCTCGGTCGCGAACGTCGACCAGATGAGCGGGGGTCGAGTCGAGCTCGGCCTCGGGGCCGGCTGGTTCGAGGCCGAGCACCAGAAGTACGCCATCCCCTTCCCGTCGACCGGGGAGCGCTTCGACCGCTTCGAGGAGCAGCTCGCGGTCATCACCGGGCTGTGGGCCACCGAGGGCGGCTTCACGTTCGAGGGTGAGCACTACACGGTGACCGACTCGCCCGGGCTGCCGAAGCCGACCCAGACGCAGGGACACCGGGGCGGTCCGCCGGTCCTGATCGGCGGCACCGGCAAGAAGCGCACCCCCGAGCTGGCCGCCCGCTACGCCGACGAGTTCAACCTGCCGTTCGTCGACGAGGCGACCACCGAGACCCAGATCGCGCGGGTCCGCGAGGCCTGCGAGGCCCAGGACCGCGACCCGGCGACGATGACCTGGTCCAACGCGTTGGTGCTCTGCGTCGGCGCCGACGAGGCCGAGCTCGACCGCCGGGCCGCCGCGATCGGCCGCGAGAAGGCCGACCTGCGCGAGAACGGCCTGGCCGGCACTCCGGAGGAGGTGCTCGACAAGATCGGGCGGTACGCCGACCTCGGGGCGCAGCGCCTCTACCTCCAGATGCTCGACCTGGCCGACCTCGACCACCTCGCTCTGGTGGCGCGCGACGTGATGCCCCACGTGTGAGCGATAGCCTGTCCTCCATGACGTCCGCTTCATCGGCCCCGTTCGGCCGTGTCCTCACGGCCATGGCCACCGCGTTCCACGACGACGGGTCCGTCGACCTCGAGGGCACCGCACGGATCGCGACCCACCTGGTCGACCACGGTCACGACGGTGTCGTCGTCTCGGGCACCACCGGCGAGTCGCCGACGACGACCACCGCCGAGGACGGCCGGATCCTCGCCGCCGTGAAGGACGCCGTCGGCGACCGGGCCACGGTCGTGGCCGGCGTGGGCACCAACTCCACGGCCCACTCCGTCGAGCTCGCCGAGCAGGCCGCCAAGATCGGCGCCGACGCGCTGCTGCTCGTCACGCCGTACTACAACAAGCCCAGCCCGGCCGGCGTCCTCCACCACTTCACGGCTGTCGCCGAGGCCAGCGACGTCCCCATCATGTTGTACGACGTCCCCTCCCGCACCGGCACCCAGATCGCCCTCGAGACCTACGAGGCCGCCATCCGGCTCGAGTCCGTCGTAGCGGTCAAGGACGCGGTCGGCGACTTCGCCCGCGGCGTCAAGATCATGCAGATGGGCTACGCCCTCTACTCCGGCGACGACGTGAGCACGCTCGGCTGGCTCGCCCACGGCGGCTGCGGCGTCGTCTCCGTCGTCGGCCACGCCGCAGGCGACCAGATCCGCGGCATGGTCGACGCCTTCCTGGCCGGCGACCACGCCGCGGCCCTCACCAGCTTCACGCGGATGCTCCCCGCGACGGACGCCGTCATGGGCGTCCCCAACTACGGAGCCACCACCGCCAAGGCAGCACTCCAGCTCCTCGGCGTCCTCGACAACCGGAACGTCCGCGCACCCCTGGTGCCGTTGGACGACGACGAGGTGGCCGCACTTCGAGCGGGCCTCGAAGCCTCCGGCCTCCTCTAGACAAGGACCACGACTTGAGTCACCCCCACCCCGAGCTCTCCGCACCGCCGAAGCTGCGCAAGGGCGGTCTCCGGATCACCCCGCTCGGTGGCCTCGGTGAGGTCGGTCGGAACATGACCGTCTTCGAGTACGCCGGTCGCCTGCTGATCGTCGACTGCGGCGTGCTGTTCCCCGAGGACCACCAGCCCGGCATCGACCTGATCCTCCCGGACTTCGACAACATCCGGGACCGCCTCGACAAGGTCGAGGCGCTCGTCCTCACCCACGGGCACGAGGACCACATCGGCGCGACGCCGTACCTCCTGCGCGAGCGCGGCGACATCCCGCTCGTCGGCTCCGAGCTGACCCTGGCCCTGCTCGGCAGCAAGCTCCGTGAGCACCGCCTGCGCGAGACCGTCCACCACGTCGTGAAGGAGGGCGACCGGATGACGTTCGGGCCCTTCGAGCTCGAGTTCGTCGCGGTCAACCACTCCATCCCCGATGCGCTCGCGGTCGCGATCCGCACCGGCGCCGGCCTGGTGCTCCACACCGGCGACTTCAAGATGGACCAGCTGCCGCTGGACGGCCGGATCACCGACCTGCGCGCCTTCGGGCGGCTGGGGGAGGAGGGCGTCGACCTCTTCCTGACCGACTCGACCAACGCCGAGACGCCGGGCTTCACCCCGACGGAGAAGTCGATCACCCCGGTGATCGACCAGGTCTTCCGCGAGTCGAAGCAGCGGATCATCGTCGCCTGTTTCGCCTCCCACGTGCACCGGGTCCAGCAGGTCCTCAACGCGGCCGTCGCCCACAACCGCAAGGTGGCGTACGTCGGGCGCTCGATGGTCCGCAACATGGGCATCGCCCAGGACCTCGGCTACCTCCACGTGCCGCCCGGCGTGATGGTCGACGCCAAGCAGCTCGCCGACCTGCCGCCCGAGCGCCAGGTGCTGGTCTCCACCGGGTCGCAGGGTGAGCCGATGAGCGCGCTCAGCCGGATCGCCCAGCGCAACCACAACTTCGTGCACATCGAGGAGGGCGACACCGTCCTGCTCGCCTCGAGCCTGATCCCCGGCAACGAGAACGCCGTCTACCGGGTCATCAACGGGCTGGCCCGCTGGGGCGCGCACGTCGTCCACAAGGGCAACGCCCTGGTGCACGTGAGCGGCCACGCCAGCGCCGGCGAGCTCCTCTACTGCTACAACATCGTCAAGCCGCGCAACGTGATGCCGGTGCACGGCGAGATCCGGCACCTGCTGGCGAACGCCGAGCTGGCGCGCTCCGTCGGGGTCGAGAACGTCGTGATCGCCGAGGACGGTGTCGTCGTGGACCTCATCGACGGGGTCGCCAAGGTCGCCGGCAAGGTCGACTGCGGCTACGTCTTCGTCGACGGCTCGTCGGTCGGCGACATCACCGAGTCCGACCTCAAGGACCGCCGGATCCTCGGTGAGGAGGGCTTCATCTCGGTGATCGTGGTGATGGACTCGGTCAGCGGCAAGGTCGCCGCCGGCCCGGAGATCCACGCGCGCGGCAACGCGCTCGACGGGACCTCGTTCGAGGATCTCAAGCAGCCGATCATCGACGCGCTCGACCGGGCCATGGCGGAGGGCAACACCGACTCCTACCAGCTGCAGCAGACCGTGCGCCGCGTCGTCGGCCGGTGGGTCAGCAACACCCACCGCCGCCGGCCGATGATCATCCCGGTCGTCATCGAAGCCTGAGGCAGCCGAAGGGGCGTGTCGAGACACCGGTGAGCCAGCTGGCCACCGCAGGTGGCGCCGGTACGCCGTCGGCTCGCCGGGTCTCGACACGCGGGTCGCGACGTCGTTCCTCAGTCGCGCCGCTCGCTCGACCACCGGCTTCGGGTCCGCTGACGCGTCCCCGACACGCACTCCTGTGATGCGTGTGACTGGAGTGGCGCCTGCGTAGGGTGGGGACTATGGCGACCCGTACGTCTTCCCCGCCGGGGTCGCGGAGCAAGAGCACGTCTTCATCCAAGGCTGCGAGCACCTCGCGCAGCACCGGTCGAAGTGGCTCGAGCACCCGATCCCGGAGTACCAGCCCGAGGCGCAAGCCTGCCCCCAAGAAGACCACCAGCAAGCGCAAGCCTGCTCCGAGGCGACCGGCGCCGCGCGCCGTACGCACCGGACCGGGTCCGGTCGCGCGCTTCTTCGGCCTCGTCTGGCGGGGGGTCTCCGCCGTCTGGCTGGCCGTGGCGCACGGCGTCGGCGCCGTCGCCCGCGGCATCGGGCACACCGCCCGCGACCTCGAGCCGGAGCACCGGCGCGACGGAGTCGGGCTCTTCCTCCTCGGCATCGCCGTGGTCGTGGCCGCCGCCGTCTGGTGGCAGCTGCCCGGGTCGGTCATGGACGCCGCACGCACCGTGGTCGAGGGCTCGGTCGGCAAGGTCGGCTTCCTGGTCCCGCTCGCCTTGATCTTCGTGGGGTGGCGCACGATGCGCGACCCCGAGCACAACGGCCCGGTGGGTCGCCAGGTCGTGGGCTGGGCCGCGCTGTCCTTCGGCCTGCTCGGCATGGTGCAGATCGCCGGTGGCAACCCGCAGCCCGTGCTCGGCGACACGTCCGACCTCCGCACCGCCGGCGGCGCGATCGGGTACGTCGTCGCGAGCCTGCTGCTCGACCTGCTCCGCTCCGAGTACGTCGTGATGCCGCTGCTCGCCCTGCTCACCTTCTTCGGCGGGCTGATCATCACCGCGACCCCGCTCTACCAGGTGCCCGCGAAGCTGGCCGAGACCCGCGACCGCCTGCTCGGCCGCGAGACCGCTCCGGCGGAGGACCCCGACGCCACCCAGGCGATGCCCGCGGTCAAGGGGCGCAAGCGCCGCCTCGACGAGACCGGCGAGATCGACCCCGACATGGGCGACCCGGCCTACGACAGCCCGGTCCTCGCCGAGCGCGAGATGCGCCGGCGCAAGAAGCGGATGGAGACGACCGACGAGGGTCTCGACATCTTCGCCCCCGAGCCGCGCTCCGTGCCCGAGGTCGAGGAGCCCAGGGCCGACCTCGAGCCGCCGCCCCACACGCCGCTGCCGCCGCGCGTCGAGCAGCTCGCACTGTCCGGCGACATCACCTACTCGCTGCCCGCCAACGAGGTGCTCAAGCCCGGGTCGGTGCACAAGGCCCGCTCGAAGGCGAGCGACGCGGTGGTCGAGCGGCTGACCCAGGTGATGGAGGAGTTCACCATCGACGCCCAGGTCACCGGCTACACCCGGGGGCCGACGGTCACCCGCTACGAGGTCGAGGTCGGCCCGGCGGTCAAGGTCGAGAAGGTCACCGCGCTGTCGAAGAACATCGCCTACGCCGTCGCCTCGGCCGACGTGCGCATCCTCAGCCCGATCCCCGGCAAGTCCGCGATCGGCATCGAGATCCCGAACACCGACAAGGAGGTCGTGTCTCTCGGCGACGTCCTGCGGTCCGGCAGCGCGCGCGCCGACCACCACCCGATGGTGGTCGGGCTCGGCAAGGACGTCGAGGGCGGGTTCGTCGTCGCCAACCTGGCGAAGATGCCGCACCTGCTCGTCGCCGGCGCCACGGGCTCGGGCAAGTCGAGCTTCATCAACTCGATGATCACCTCGATCCTGATGCGCTCCACGCCCGACGAGGTCCGGATGATCATGGTCGACCCCAAGCGGGTCGAGCTGAACGCCTACGAGGGCGTGCCGCACCTGATCACGCCGATCATCACCAACCCCAAGAAGGCCGCCGAGGCGCTGGCCTGGGTCGTGCGCGAGATGGACATGCGCTACGACGACCTGGCCAACTTCGGCTTCCGCCACATCGACGACTTCAACAAGGCCGTCCGCGCGGGCAAGGTGCAGGTGCCGCCGGGCAGCGAGCGCGAGCTGACGCCGTACCCGTACCTGCTGGTGATCGTCGACGAGCTCGCCGACCTGATGATGGTCGCCCCGCGCGACGTCGAGGACGCGATCGTCCGGATCACCCAGCTGGCCCGGGCCGCGGGCATCCACCTGGTGCTCGCCACCCAGCGGCCCAGCGTCGACGTGGTGACCGGCCTGATCAAGGCCAACGTGCCGTCGCGGCTCGCGTTCGCGACGTCGTCGGTGACCGACAGCCGGGTCATCCTCGACCAGCCGGGCGCCGAGAAGCTGGTCGGCCAGGGCGACGGGCTGTTCCTGCCGATGGGCTCCTCGAAGGCCGTCCGGGTCCAGGGTTCCTGGGTCACCGAGGCCGAGATCGCCCAGGTCGTCAAGCACTGCAAGAGCCAGCTCGAGCCGACCTACCGCGAGGACGTCACGGCTCCGGCCGCGAGCAAGCGGGAGATCGACGACGACATCGGCGACGACATGGACCTGGTCATCCAGGCGATCGAGCTCGTGGTCTCCACGCAGTTCGGATCCACCTCGATGCTCCAGCGCAAGCTCCGGGTCGGCTTCGCGAAGGCCGGCCGCCTGATGGACATCATGGAGAGCCGCGGGGTCGTCGGGCCCAGCGAAGGCTCGAAGGCCCGCGACGTGCTGGTCAAGCCCGACGAGATCGATGCCGTGATCGCGACCCTCCAGGGGGAGATGTGAGCACCATGAACGCAGCACTCGACCACTCCTACGACGACCCGGCCGCCCACGAGCCGGAGCACCCGACGCCCGAGCAGGTCGAGGTGCGCCGCAACGGCGGGGTGTCCGCCGCCGTCGGCGGCGTCGCGTCCGCGGTGGCCATCGCCTATCTGGCCCGGGCAACCAGCAGCGGCTCCTGGGTCGACTGGGCGGTGTTCGTGGTGATGGGCGCCCTGGCCGCCACCTACCTGAGCGCGTTCGTCGACGCCCGCACCCCGCTGCTCGTCGCCGACGGCCTGGGCGTCCGGATCCGGCTCGGCCGGAGCTGGCGCGGGGTGCCCTGGAGCGAGGTCGAGTACGTCGAGCACCGCCCGCGCGCGGGGCTGTTCCGCGACGGCCGCGTCGTGCTCTTCGCCCGCGATCCCGTCGAGGTGTTCGGCGACCTGGACTCCCCGGCCCGCCGCCAGGCCCGGATCGCCGACCGGCTGCACGGCTCGCCGTTGGCGATCCCGCTGGCGCTGACGACCCGCGTCACCGGCGCCGGCGACGACCTCACCGCGGCCCTCGAGCGGCTGGCCGGCAACCCCGACCAGGTGGTCGAGGTCGCGCCGGAGCAGGAGCTCGAGGAGTGGGACGAGGTCGTCGACGCCGAGGACGCCGAGGACGGCGAGACCGGGCTCGAGGAGCGCGAGGACACCGGGCTCCACGACGACGCCGAGGACGACGACCACCGGCGCCTGCTCCACGACCCCCGGCCGGCGCTGGCCCGGGGCATCGGCTTCGTCGCGACCCGGTTGCGGCTGACGCCGTCGATCGGCACCGACGAGCCGTCGACGACCCCCGAGCCCACGACCAGCCTGCCGATGGTCGCCAGCGCGGCGCCGATCCCGCTGCGCGACCCGGTCGGCGGTGCGCGCGCCGAGGTCCGTTTCGAGGGCGCCGCGGCGCTCAAGTCCGACCCGTACGAGACCGACGACACGGCGTCGTCGGAGCTCCCGGAAGCGCGCGAGCTGCGCCGGCACGGCAGCGTCGACCTGGTCGAGGACACCGTCGTGTGGAGCGACCGGGTCCGCCCGATCGCCCGCGAGGGCGACGCCGTCCCGGCCCTGGTCATCGACGACTTCTCGGTCGAGCCCGCCGACGACCCGGTCGTCGGACCCGAGCTCGCCGCGGCCCGCACCCGGCTCTCGCTGACCGTCGACCAGCTCGCCGAGCGCACCCGGATCCGCCCCCACGTCATCGAGTCGATCGAGGTCGACGACTTCGCGCCGTGCGGTGGCGACTTCTACGCCCGCGGCCACCTGCGCACATTGGCCCGGGTGCTCGGTGTCGACGCCGCGCCGCTGCTCGCGGCGTACGACGAGCGGTACGCCGACGCCCCGATCGACGCCCGCCGGGTCTTCGAGGCGGAGCTCGCGACCGGGGTCGACGGCCCGATCCGCAGCACCCGTGGGGGCCCGAACTGGTCGGTGCTGGTCGCCGCCGTGATGGCGCTCGTGCTCGCCTGGTCGATCGCCCGGCTGATCATGGACAGCCCGGTCGAGCTGCACTCGACGACGCCGATCCTCAACGGCTCGGGAGGCGCCAACTCGCAGGTCAAGCTCGGTCCCGCGGTCCCGGTCGAGCTCGAGGCCGCCTCGGGCGGCGCCCACGTCGTCGTCCGCGACGGCGCCGGCGAGGTCGTCTTCAACGGCGACCTGGCCTTCGGCGAGACCAAGACCCTGGAGGCGTCTCCGCCGGTGCGGGTGCAGTCGTCCGACGGTGCGCTGGAGCTCACCGTCGACGGCGAGGCCCGCGGCCCGCTGGGTGCCGACGGCCAGCCCGCGCAGAACACGTTCGCCGCCGCCGCTCGCTAGCCCGATCGCCGAGTCCGCGCTGTGTCCGGGGTCATGGGCCTCGACGCGGCGCCGACTCGGCGTTTCCGCGGGTCGGTTGACATACTCGACAAGCGATGACGACCGAGACCAGCCCTGCCCCCACCCGAGACCTCCTGTCGGTCGCGATGGTGACCCTGGGCTGCGCCCGCAACGAGGTCGACTCCGAGGAGCTGGCGGGCCGGCTCGAGGCCGACGGCTTCCTCCTCGTCGAGGACCCGGCCGACGCCGACACCGTGGTGGTCAACACCTGCGGCTTCGTCGAGGCCGCCAAGAAGGACTCCGTCGACACCCTGCTCGAGGCCGCCGACCTCAAGGCCAGCGGTCGCCCGCAGGCCGTGGTGGCGGTCGGCTGCATGGCGGAGCGGTACGGCAAGGACCTCGCCGCGTCGATGCCCGAGGCCGACGCCGTGCTCGGCTTCGACGACTACCCCGACATCGCCGCCCGCCTGCGCTCCATCCTGGCGGGGGAGACCCACGAGGCCCACACCCCGCAGGACCGGCGCCTGCTGCTCCCGATCACGCCCGTCGAGCGCGCACTGTCCACGGCCCCCGTACCCGGACACGCCTCCGGGCCGGCCTCGCTGCGCCGCCGCCTCGACCAGGGCCCGACCGCGTCGCTCAAGCTGGCCAGCGGCTGCGACCGACGCTGCTCGTTCTGCGCGATCCCGGCCTTCCGCGGCTCGTTCGTGAGCCGCCGCCCCAGCGACGTCCTGCAGGAGGCGCAGTGGCTCGGCACCCAGGGCGCGCGCGAGCTCTTCCTGGTCAGCGAGAACTCCACGTCGTACGGCAAGGACCTCGGCGACCTGCGGCTCCTCGAGACGCTGCTGCCCGAGCTGGTCGCGGTCGACGGCGTCGAGCGGGTGCGGGTCTCCTACCTGCAGCCCGCCGAGACGCGTCCCGGTCTGATCGAGGCGATCGCGTCCACGCCCGGGGTCACGCCGTACTTCGACCTCTCCTTCCAGCACGCCAGCGCCACGGTGCTGCGCCGGATGCGCCGCTTCGGTGACCCCGAGAGCTTCCTCGGGCTGCTCGAGCAGGTCCGCGCGCTGGCCCCGACCGCGGGCGTGCGCAGCAACGTGATCGTCGGCTTCCCCGGCGAGACCGAGGCCGACCTCGAGACGCTGTGCGACTTCCTGGTCGCGGCCCGGATGGACGTCACCGGGGTGTTCGGCTACTCCGACGAGGACGGCACCGAGGCCGAGACGTACGACGGCAAGCTCGGCGAGGACGAGATCCGGGCCCGGGTCGAGCACGTCAGCGACCTCGTCGAGGAGCTGACCTCCCAGCGCGCGATCGAACGCATCGGCGAAGAGGTCGACGTCCTGGTCGAGCGCATCGACGGAGCCGAGACCGAGGGGCGCGGGGCCCACCAGGGCCCCGAGGTCGACGGCTCGACGTACCTGGTCGACAGCACCGCCCACGTGGGCGACATCGTCCGGGCGGTCGTCGTCGACGCCGAGGGCGCCGACCTGTACGCGAAGGCCCTCGGATGACCGAGGTCCAGGCGCCGCCGAGCAACTGGAACGTCCCCAACCTGCTCACCACGCTGCGGATCGTGCTGGTGCCGTTCTTCGGGTGGGCGCTCCTCGTCGACGGCGGCGAGTCGATCACCTGGCGATGCGTCGCGTTCGTGATCTTCACCGTCGCGATGATCACCGACAAGGTCGACGGCGACCTGGCCCGCAAGCACAACCTGATCACCAACTTCGGCAAGATCGCCGACCCGATCGCCGACAAGGCGATCACCGGGATGGCCTTCATCGGGCTCTCGGTCGTCGGCGACGTCTGGTGGTGGGTCACGATCGTCGTCCTGCTCCGCGAGTGGAGCGTGACGCTGCTGCGCCTCTCGGTGCTCCGGAAGGTCGTGATCGCGGCGGCCGACCTCGGCAAGCTGAAGACCACCTTCCAGGCGATCGCGCTCGGCATGCTCTGCCTGCCGCTGCGCGACCCGGACCTCGCCGACTGGATGGACGTCCCCGGCGACGTCCTCTTCTACGCCTCCCAGGCGTGCCTCGCCGTGGCCGTTGCCCTGACCCTGTGGTCGGGCTACGAGTTCTTCCGCGACGTGTGGCGTCAGCGGGCAAGCCTGCGCAACAACTGACGGACAGTTTGTCGACTTCTGCCGTTGCGGTTTCCCGCCGGGGGCGTCGACGTCCGGCTGGGTCAGGATTTTGCCGAAAGAGTTACGTCGCGTTCACGTCCACGCTGGATTTCTGCCCGGGACACGGGGTTATGGTGCAGGCCCATTCAGGTCCGCCGAAAGGTATCTCACAGTGCCCCCCAGTTCTCGGGCGCGCAGGGGCATGCGTGCTCTTGTCGCCACCTCCGGACTCGCCTTCGTCGCGAGCTCGCTCGTCTTCGTCACCACCACCGCGCCCGCCCATGCGGCGGACCCCGTCACCCTCAACCTGCTCGGCGTCAACGACTTCCACGGCCGCATCAACTCCTCCACCGTGAAGTGGGCCGGCACCGTCGAGCAGCTGACCGCGGCCGGCGGCGAGTCCGACACCCTCCTGGTGGGTGCGGGTGACCTCATCGGTGCGTCCGAGTTCGCCTCGGCGGTGGCCGAGGACCAGCCGACCATCGACATGTTCAACGCACTCGGCCTGGACGCCTCCGCGGTGGGCAACCACGAGTTCGACAAGGGCTTCGCCGACCTGACCGACCGGGTCATCGGTCCTGACGGCGACCGCAACGCGCAGTGGGACTACCTGGGCGCCAACGTCTACGAGAAGGGCACCACGACGCCGGCGCTGCCCGAGTACGCCGAGTTCGATCTCGACGGCATCGACGTCGCGGTCGTCGGGGCGGTGACCGAGGAGACGAAGAGCCTCGTCAGCCCGGGCGGCATCACCCAGATCGACTTCGGTGACCCCGTCGAGGCGGTGAACCGGGTCGCCGGGGAGCTGAGCGACGGTGACGACTCCAACGGCGAGGCGCAGGTCATCATCGCCAGCTTCCACTCCGGTGCCGCGGTCGGCGCCGGTTCGACGTACGAGGCCGAGGTCGCCAAGGGCGGCGAGTTCGCCGACATGGCCAGCCTCGACCCGGCGGTCGACGTGATCTTCAACGGCCACACGCACCAGACCTACGCGTGGGACGCGCCGGTCCCCGGTGAGCCCGGCGTGACCCGCCCGATCCTGCAGACCGGCTCCTACGGCACCAACGTCGGGCAGGTCTCGCTGACCGTCGACTCCGCGACCGGCGACGTCATCAGCTACGAGTCGCAGAACGTCGCCCGGACGACCGTGTCCGACGACGAGCTGGTCGCGACCTACCCGCGAGTGGCCGAGGTCAAGCAGATCGTCGACGACGCCATCGCCCACGCCAACGAGGTCGGCAACCAGCCGGTCGGCTCGGTGACCGGAGACATCACGACCGCCTTCACCGGCGGCACCTACACCGACGGCCACTACACCGGCGGCACCCGCGACGACCGCGCCTCCGAGTCCACGCTCGGCGACCTGGTCGGCAACGCGCTGCGCGACGGGATCCCCGCAGACATGGGCAGCCCGGACCTCGGCATCACGAACCCGGGTGGCCTGCGCGCCGAGCTGCTCTTCGCCGGCGACACCACCTCGAACCCCGCCAACACCGACGGCGTCGTGACCTACGCCGAGGCCAACGGCGTGCTGCCGTTCGTCAACAACGTCTGGCTGGTCAAGCTCAAGGGCTCCGACCTCGAGGCGGTGCTCGAGCAGCAGTGGCAGCCCGACGGCTCGTCTCGGCCGTTCCTCGCCCTCGGACTGTCCGACAACGTCCGCGTGACCCAGGACCCGACCCAGGCCCGCGGCTCGCGGATCACCTCGGTGCTGATCGACGGCCAGCCGCTGGACCCGGACAAGACCTACACCGTGTCGACGTTCAGCTTCCTCGGCACCGGCGGCGACAACTTCGGAGCCTTCACCGCCGGGACTCCCAACGACACCGGCCTGGTCGACCGGGACCTGTGGATCAGGTACCTGCAGAAGCACGACGACCTGGCGCCGGACTACGCCCGCCAGCAGGTCCAGGAGAGCGGCATGCCGAGCTCCGTGTCGGCCGGGGACGCGGTCTCGTTCACGCTGTCGAACCTCGACCTGACCTCGCAGGGTGCACCGGCCAACACCTCGGTGTCGGTCTACCTGACCCAGGGCACCCGGTCCGTCGCGATCGGTGACTTCCCGGTCACCGCCGGCGCGGCCACGGTCGCGTTCACCGCGCCCGCGAGCCTGGACGGCGCCTGGAAGCTGGGAGCGGTCGCCCACGACAGCGGCACCGTGGTCGGCGCCGCCGAGTTCACCAAGGCGACGACGAAGACCACCGCCCAGGTCACCCCGAAGCGGGCGGTCGTGAGGAAGACCAGGGCGACGGTCCGGGTCACGGTCACCGCAGGCGGAGACGCGGCTTCGGGCAAGCTCCGGGTCCGGGCCGGCGGCAGGGTCTACCACGCCACGCTGAAGCACGGCACGGCGACGGTCGAGCTCAAGCGCTTCAAGCGGGTCGGCACGAAGGAGGTCACCGTGCGGTACCTCGGCAGCGACACCGCCAAGCGCTCGGGCGACATCGTGACCATCAAGGCCGTCAAGAAGAAGTAGCACCCCTCGGGGCCCGTCACGCGGCGGGCCCCGAGGGTTCCCCCTCACAGCACCACCTCTCGGAAGGTCCACCATGTTCACGACGTCTCGGGCGTCGCGGCGGGTTCTGGCGAGTGTCGCCGGTCTTGCTGCGGCGGTCACCGGCCTCACCCTGGCCCCGCTCACCCCCGCCAACGCGGTCAGCACCGGCCTCGTCATCAGCGAGGTCTACGGCGGTGGCGGCAACGCCGGCGCCACCCTCACCAACGACTTCATCGAGCTCTACAACCCGACCTCGGCCGCGATCAGCGTCGCCGGCATGTCGGTGCAGTACCGCAGCTCGTCGGCGAGCGCCGCGGCGACCGGCGTCACCGCGCTGACCGGCAGTGTCCCGGCGGGCGGTCACTACCTGATCCAGGAGGCGGCCGGCACCGGCGGCAGCCAGGCCCTGCCCACGCCGGACGCGACCGGCACGATCGCGATGTCCGGCACCGCCTTCACGGTGTGGCTGGCGACCGGCACGACGGCGCTCGCGCCCGCCGCCGACGGCAGCACCGTCCGCACCGGGATCGTCGACCTGGTCGGCGTGAACAGCAACACCTTCGAGACCGCCAAGACCGGTGCCACCGCCAACGCCACCTCGGCCGGCCGGACCGCCGGCGACACCGACAACAACAGCGCCGACTTCGCGATCGGAGCGCCCAGCCCGGCCAACGCCGGACCGGTCACCCCGCCGCCGGACGAGGACCCGACCGAGGCGACGATCGCCGAGATCCAGGGCACCGGGGACGCGTCGCCGCTCGACGGCGACGAGGTCGTCACGCAGGGTGTCGTGACCGCGGCGTACCCGAGCGGTGGCTTCAACGGCTTCTACCTCGAGACCCCGGGCGCCCCGGACACCCCGGGAGCGTCCGACGGGCTCTTCGTCTACGGTTCCGCCGCGACCGCGCTCGTCGAGATCGGTGACAGCGTCGAGGTCACCGGCCAGGTCGACGAGTACCAGGGCACCACCGAGCTCACCGGGGTCGCGGCCGACGACGTCGTCGTGCTCGACACCCCGCTCGGCACGGTGACGCCGCTGAGCGTCCCGTGGGCCGACCTGGACACGCCTGCCGAGAAGGAGTCCCACGAGGGTGAGCTGGTCTCGCCGCAGGGCGCCTTCACGGTGACCGACAACTACGACACGAACTACTACGCGTCGTTCACCCTCGCCTCGGGCGACCACCCGCTGGTGCAGCCCACCGACGTCGCCGACGCCCAGGACACGGCTGCGATCGCCGCGATCAACGCCGACAACGCGGCCCGGTCGGTCACGCTGGACGACGGGCAGAGCGTCAACTTCAACAGCGCCGCCAACAAGGGGACCCCGCTGCCGTGGCTGTCCAAGGCCAACCCGGTCCGGGTCGGCTCGGCGGTCACCTTCCACGAGCCGGTCGTCCTGGAGTACCGCAACAGCCTGTGGAACTTCCAGCCCACCACCCCGGTGACCGACGACGGCGCCGACGTGGCGACGTTCACCAACACCCGGACCGCGGCCCCGGAGGACGTCGGCGGCGACATCCGGCTCGCGACGTTCAACGTGCTCAACTACTTCCCGACCACGGGCGCCGAGTACGACGCCTCCGGGCTCGGCACCTGCACCTACTACAACGACCGCGCGGGCAACCACATCACGGTCAACACCTGCGGCACCGACGCGAGCCCCGGCCCGCGCGGTGCGGCGGACGACGCCAACCTGGCGCGTCAGCAGGCCAAGATCGTGACCGCGATCGACGACCTGGGTGCCAGCATCGTGTCGCTGGAGGAGATCGAGAACTCCGTGAAGTTCGGGCAGGACCGCGATGCGGGCGTCGCGACCCTGGTCGACGCGCTCAACGCGGCCGCCGGTGCCGGCACCTGGGCGTACGCGCCCTCGCCGGCGGCGGCCGACCTGCCGCCGACGGCCGAGCAGGACGTGATCCGGACCGCCTTCATCTACAAGCCGGCCGACGTCTCCCTGGTGGGCGACTCGGTGGTGCTGACCGGCTCGGCTCCGTTCGCCGACGCCCGGGAGCCGCTGGCCCAGGGGTTCAAGGCGACCGGCGCACCCGACTCGGACGCGTTCGCGGTGATCGTCAACCACTTCAAGTCCAAGGGCTCCGGCGTCGACGACGGCACCGGGCAGGGCAACGCCAACCCGGACCGGGTCGCCCAGGCGCAGGCGCTCAGCGACTTCGCGACGAGCTTCTCCTCCGATCTCGGGACGGACGAGGTGTTCCTCACGGGTGACTTCAACTCCTACACCCAGGAGGACCCGCTCCAGGTGCTGTACGACGACGGCTACGTGGACCTGCAGACGCAGTTCAACGGCGGTGAGACGACCTACAACTTCGACGGCCTCGCCGGGTCGCTCGACCACGTGCTCGCCAACCCCGCCGCCGAGGCGATGGTGACCGGCACCGACGTCTGGCAGATCAACGCCGAGGAGTCGATCGCGTTCGAGTACAGCCGTTTCAACTACAACGCGACCGACTTCTACGAGCCCGGCCCCTACCGCGCCTCCGACCACGACCCGGAGGTGGTCGGCCTCGACCTCCCCGCGATCGCGGAGCCGCAGGCGTCGTCGACGATGACGGTCGTGGCGGTCCCGCAGGTCACGATCGCCAAGCTGATCCCGGTCGGCCTGATCATCCAGGTCAGGTCCGAGGGCACGAAGCCGACCGGCAAGGTCACGGTCGCCTGGGACGGCAGGACCAAGGAGGTGCGCCTGGTCCAGGGGTACGCCGCGGTCAACCTCGGGACGTTCAAGGACCCCGGCATCCACCACGTCGAGGTGACCTACCCCGGGACCGACACGATCGCGCCGGTCACCACGACGGTCGACATCCGGGTGATCAGGCTGTTCTAGCGCCAGGTCGTGCCGCGTTCGATCTCGCCTCGGCGAGGTCGAACGCGGCACGCACCAGCGCCAGGTGGCTGAACGCCTGCGGGAAGTTGCCGACCATCCGGTCGTTGCCGACGTCGTACTCCTCGGAGAGCAGGCCGACGTCGTTGGTCAGTCCGCAGAGCCGGTCGAACAGCGTGTGCGCGTCGTCGACCCGGCCGGCCAGGGCGTAGGCCGAGACGAGCCAGAACGAGCACGCCAGGAACGGGTGCTCGTCCCCGCCGAGGCCGTCGACCCCGCTCTGGGTGCGGTAGCGCAGCAGCAGGCCGTCGCGCATCAGGTCCTGCTCCACGGCCTCGATGGTGCCGAGCATCCGCGGGTCGTCGCCGGCGATGAAGCCGGTCTCGGAGAGCACCAGCAGCGAGGCGTCGACCTCGGTGGTCTCGTAGTGCTGGACGAACGTGTTGCGCGACGGGTCGAAGCCGCGCTCGAGCACCTCGGCGTGCACGGTGTCGCGCAGGTCGCGCCACCGGTCGACGGGTCCCTCGACGCCGAACTCCTCGACCGCCCGGACGGCGCGGTCGAACGCCGCCCACACCATCACCTGGGAGTGGGTGAACCGGCGCTGGGGGCCGCGGATCTCCCAGAGCCCGTGGTCGGGCTGCTGCCAGGTCTTCGCCAGGTTGTCGACCAGCGAGCGCTGGAGCGCCCAGGCGTTCGCGTCCGCCGCGCCGGCGACCTCACGGGTCTGCTCGAGCGCGATCATCACCTCGCCCACCACGTCGAGCTGGCGCTGGAGGGCCGCCCCGTTGCCGATCCGCACCGGACGCGAGTCGGCGTAACCGGGCAGGTGGTCCAGGGTGAGCTCGGTCAGCCGCCGGCTGCCGTCGGTGGCGTAGACGATCTGCAGGTCCTGCGGGTCGCCGGCGACCGCCCGGAGCAGCCAGCCCCGCCACAGCTCGGCCTCCTCGGTGTAGCCGGCCTGGATCAACGCCCCGATCGTCAGCGCCGCATCGCGCAGCCAGCAGAAGCGGTAGTCCCAGTTGCGCTCGCCGCCCGGGTCCTCCGGCAGCGAGGTGGTCGGTGCCGCGACGATGCCGCCCGTGTGGGCATCGGTGAGCATCCGCAGCGTGAGCAGGGACCGTCGTACGACGTCGGGCTGGGGCATGTCGTCGCGGCACTGGCCGGCCCAGTCCTCGTCGTCGGTGATCGACGCGTCGATCTTCTCGTCGTGGTCGCCGAGGTCGCCGATCGCGAGGTGCGACGGCATCCAGGTCGTCGAGAACGTGAGGACTTCGCCCTCCGCCACGTCGAACTCGTCGCTGTGCCGGTGGTCGGTGGCACGGGGGAGCCGCGGGCCGCGCAGGATCAGGCGGTCGGGTCCGCCGATGGCCACGATCACGGCTTCGCCGCCGACGGTCTCGCGCCGCACCCACGGCGTGACCGCGCCGTAGTCGAGCCGCACCATCCACACGTGCAGCATCCGCACGGTCCCGCTGATGCCGCGCAGCTTGCGCACCACGTCGGAGCGGTCGTCGTTGCGCGGCATCACGTCGGTCAGGGTGACGACGCCGGTGGCGGTGGTGAACGTGGTCTCGAGCGCCGAGGACACGCCGACGTAGCGGCGGGTCACGGTGTAGTCGTCGGCCGGGCACAGCTGCCAGTGCCCGTGGTCGTCGGTGCCGAGCAGTCCCGCGAAGCACGCCGCGGAGCCGAAGCCCGGGAGGCAGAGCCAGTCGATGGAGCCGTTGGTGCCGACCAGGGCGCCGGTCTGCCGGTCGCCGATCAGCGCGTAGTCCTCGATGGGCAGGGCCATGCCGCGAGGCTACTGGTCGGTGGGTGGCTATCTTGGGCCCCGTGACCGATCTGCTCGTCCGAGTGCACCTTCTCCTGCGAGCCGCAGGCAGCACGATCGCGACCGCCGAGTCGCTGACCGGTGGCCGGCTGGCGGTTGCGCTGACCGACGTGCCCGGGGGCTCGGAGTCGTACCTCGGGGGCGTCGTCGCCTACGCGACCGAGCTGAAGCAGTCGTTCCTCGGCGTCGACGAGGAGCTGGTCGAGCAGCACGGCGTCGTATCTCCCGAGTGCGCGAAGGCGATGGCCTCGGGCGTGCGCGCGGTGACGGGGGCGACGTACGGCCTGGCGACGACCGGCGTCGCCGGCCCGGGGGAGCAGGAGGGCAAGCCACCCGGCACGGTGTTCGTCGGCATCGCCGGCCCCGGGATCCTGGAAGCGGTCGCGCTCGAGCTGACGGGCACGCGCGGCCAGATCCAGGAACGGACCACCCGCGAGGCTTTCCAGGCTCTCGAGGCGGTCCTCCGACGGGAAGAAACCCCGCTCGGGTAGCGTTGGCCAGACATACCTCGAAAGGGAGACGCGCATGGTGCTGTTTCGTCGGCTGCTCGGCGACGTGCTCCGCGACCAGCGGATGCAACGCGGCATGACCCTGCGCGAGGTGTCCGCCGAGGCCCGGGTCAGCCTGGGCTACATCTCGGAGATCGAGCGCGGCCAGAAGGAAGCGTCCTCCGAGCTGCTCGCCTCGCTGTGCTCCGCGCTCGACGTCCTGCTGTCCGACGTGCTGCGTGACGTCTCCGACGCGGTCGCCCTCGAAGAGGCCGCTGCCGGCCTGACCCCGATCTCGGTCCGTCGCGGTGCGGGCGCGGTCGTCGCCTCGGCCGCGTAGCGCGGCGTAACCGGATGGTCCCGGCCCTCGTTGGGCGGCCATGAACCGTCGCCTGGTGGGCCTGCTCGGCCTCGTCGTCGTCCTGGCGCTCGGCGTCGGGCTCCTTCCTGCCGTCCTCGCCGCGCCGTCCTCGGCGGCTCTCCCCACGTTCAGCCGGCTCAGCGGCTTCACGCTCGACCACGACCGGGCCCGCATCGTCCCCGATGACTACACGGCGTACCGGCTCGACGTCGACCGCATCGCCGACCAGCTCCGCGCCCCGTCAGCAGTGGTCGCGGTCCCCGACCCCGACGGCGGCTCGCAGCGGTTCGCAGTCGAACCGACCGAGGTCATGGCACCCGGCCTCGCCGCCGCGCACCCCGAGATCCGCACCTATGCCGGTCGGGGTGTCGACGACCCGACCCGCACGATCCGTCTCGACGTGACCCCCATGGGCTTCCACGCCTCCGTGCGGGGCCCGGGCGGTGCGCGTGCCTGGTACGTCGACCCGGCGTACGACGAGCGCGGCACCGTCGTGCACCTCAGCTACTTCGGCGCCGCCGTCCCCGCAGCGGCCGACGCCTTCGTCGAGCGCGACCTCGCCGACACCGCGGCGGCCCTCGCGGCCGCACCGACGGCCCGGGCGCCTGGTGCGCCGGTGGAGCTGCGCACCTACCGGCTCGCGTTCCTCACAGACCCGTCGTACGCCGCGTACTTCGGCTCGGCCAACGTCCTGAGCGAGAAGGTCACCCTGATCAACCGGGTGGACCAGGTCTACAACGACGACCTCGCGATCCGGCTCGTCCTCATCGACGGCACCGACGCGCTCAACCTCGACACCGCCGCGAAGGCGACCGGCGTCGACGGGCCCTGCGGGGCGAGCGCGTGCTTCTCGGCCTCCCAGCTCGAGACCTGCAGCAGCGCGACCCTCGCGCGCAACGGATGGGTGCTCGGCCAGCTCGTCGGCGCCGACTCCTTCGACCTCGGCCACCTCGGCCTGGGAGTCAGCGGCGGCGGGATCGCTGGCCTCGGCGTCGTCGGCGGCGCGGACAAGTCCAGCGGCTGCACCGGCGTGCCGACGCCCGAGGGCGACTACTACGCCGTCGACTACGTGGCCCACGAGATGGGCCACCAGTTCGGCGGCAACCACACCTTCAACGGGACCCAGGTCAACTGCTCGCTGACCAACCGCAACGGCGCGACGTCGGTCGAGCCCGGGTCCGGCTCGTCGGTCATGGCGTACGCCGGCATCTGCGGCCAGGACGACCTCCAGCCGCACTCCGACCCGTACTTCTCGCAGCGCAGCATCGACGAGATCACCGACACGACCGCGACCGACCCCCGCGCACTCAACGAGATCCAGACGGTCACGTTGCGCGGCTTCGACACCGACGGCGACACGGTGACCCTGACCTTCCCCGGTCACGACCCGGTGACCCTGACCCGGGGCAGCACCGACTACACCGTCGTCGGCGTCACCGCCGCGATCCGCAGGCTGACCGGGTTCACCCCACGGGTGCAGCGCTACGACGGCGGCGCGACGCTGACCGACGACGGCTTCCAGCTGACCTTCAACGCCGCCAGCGGCGCCGGCGGCCAGGACGTGCCGCGCCTGGGCGTCGGGGCCACGACCGGCGGGGTGTCCGCGTTCGTCGGCGTCCAGGTGCAGGGCGGCCCGGAGGGCAACGGGGGCACGGTCTCGGCCACTGCCAACCATGCGCCGACGGTGACCGCGCCGGCCGACAAGACCCTGCCGATCCGGACGCCGTTCACGCTCAGCGGCTCCGGGACGGACGCCGACGGCGACGCGCTGACCTACCTGTGGGAGCAGAACGACGAGGGCAGCGTGCTGCCCACCGGTGGCACCGCCCTGGTGAGCAACACCAAGACCGACGGGCCGCTCTTCCGGGTCTTCGGGATCGCCGCCACAGTCTCGTCCGCGGAGTCCCACCAGTCGCCCTCGCCGGGCGAGAACCTCGCCGACGGCAGCACGGCGCGGACCTTCCCCGACCTGACCCAGGTCCTGGCCGGCAACACCAACGCCCAGACCGGCAGCTGCCCCGCGGCACCCGCCGACACCGACGCCGACATGCCGGCCGCGGTCGTCGACTGCTACTCGGAGTTCCTGCCGACCGCCGACTACGCCGGCCCGATGCACTTCCGGCTCACCGCCCGCGACGGCTACGCGGCGGGCGGCGGCACGTCGTACGACGACGTCGTGCTCACCCTCGACAGCTCCGCCGGACCGTTCCTCGTGACCTCCCGGCGCACGGCGGCGCAGCCCGCCGTCGGCGGTGGCCCGGAGGCCGTGACCTGGGAGGTCAACGGCACCGACGCCGCGGGCCTCGCGCCGACCGTGCGGATCAGCCTCTCGACCGACGGCGGGCTGACCTACCCGTCGGTCCTCGCCGCGTCGACGCCCAACGACGGCAGCGCAGAGGTCACCCTCCCGGCCGTCGACACCGCGCACGCCCGGATCAAGGTGGAGGCCGTCGGCAACTACTTCTTCGACGTCAACGACGCCGACTTCGCGATCGCCACCGACGACCCGCCGGCACCCGACACCCAGGCTCCGGACACCGCGATCACGCGAGCACCGCAGGCGTTCACGCTCGGCCGCGCGGTCCTGCGCTACGACGCCACCGAGGCGGGCTCGACCTTCGAGTGCACCCTCGACGGCGCGGCGCGTGCCTGCGGGTCCGACGGGCTGGTGCTCACCGGGGTCACCCCGGGCACCCATGTCTTCACGGTCGCTGCCCGCGACGGGGCCGGCAACCTCGACACCACCCCGGCGACGACCCGGTTCGCTGCGCCGTACCCCGCCACCACGCTCAAGGCGTCGCGGGGTGACTGGAAGCGCGGCGACGGGTTCGTCAAGGCCGCGTCACGCGGCGCGACGCTGACCCGCGGGGCCGTCGACGTCTCGAAGCTCGCGCTCGTCGTCGGCACCGGTCGCGGGTTCGGCCGGGTCGCGGTCTCCCTCGACGGCAAGCGGCTGCGCACCTTCTCGCTGGCCGGCGAGCGTCGCACCCGGGTGCTGCTGCCCGTCATCACGCTGGCGAGCCCGACCAGCGGCAGGCTGAGGATCACCACCCTCGACGGCAAGCCCGTCCGCATCGAGCGCGTCGGGCTCCTCTGACCCCCTCCCGTCAACGAGGGGGCTGGCAGGACGGGCACCAGTACGCCACGCGCTCGACGCCCGGGCGGCCGAGCTCGGCGCGCTCGATGGGGGTGCCGCAGCGGCGACAGCGCTCGCCGGGGCGGCCGTAGATCCAGAGGCTGCGGCCGCGGCGCTTGTCGCCGGTGGTGCAGATCTGGGGGAGGTGCCGGTTCTGGTCGAGCATCGACCGGGCCAGCCGGACCATGCGCAGCGGGTCCGTCACCGCGCCGACCGGCGTTCGTGGGTCGTAACCGATGAGGAAGCACAGCTCGGTGCGGTAGATCGTGCCGATGCCGGCGAGGTTGCGCTGGTCGAGGAGCGCCTCGCCCAGCGGCCGGTCGGGGTCGGCGGTGAGTCGCCGGACGGCCTCCTCGTCGTCCCAGTCGGGACCCAACAGGTCGGGGCCGAGGTGGCCGACCACGTCGACCTCGCGGTCGCGGGGCACCAGCTCGACGATGCCGAGCGTGAAGCCGACCGCGCTGCGCACGCCCACGTCGAGCACGACCCGCGCCAGGTGCGCCGGCTTGGTCCAACGCTCGCCCGGTCGGTAGACGCGCCAGGAGCCCTCCATCTTCAGGTGGGTGTGCAGGGTCCAGGGCTGTTCGTGGTCGATCCGGGTGAGCAGGTGCTTGCCGCGCGACACCGTCTCGACGACGGTGCCGCCCGACAGGTCGACGGTGGCGTGCTGCGGGACCCGGAAGTCGGTGCGCTCCAGCCGTTGACCGTCCAGGGCGCGCCGGAGCCGCTCGCCGGTGCGCCAGACGGCGTCGCCCTCAGGCACCGGACGACCTCAGCCGCAGTCCCTTCGGGGTCGCCACGAAGCCGGCCGCCTGCAGGGCCAGGCGCAGCGGGGTCGACCCGGCGCCGAGCAGCTGCTCGCCGTCGGCCTTCTCGACGGTCAGCCGGCCGAGGGAGCCGCGTCGTACGGCGTCGCCGAGCGACGCCGCGGCCGGGGTGAGCAGGTCGGGGTCGTCGGTCCAGGTGAGCAGCGTGCGCCCGCCGCGCTCGACGTAGAGCGTGAGCACGCCGTCGACGAGGACGACGATCGCACCGGCCTTGCGGCCCGGTCGGTGGCCCGTGGTCTCGGGCCACGGAAGGGCGGCGCCGTACGGGTTCGCCGGGTCCGTCGCCGCCAACGCGACAGCGGTCGGCTTGGCGTCGGTGGGGAGCTCGGCGAAGGTGCGCAGCCGGTCGACCGAGCCGGCGGTGCCGAACTGCGCCGCGCCGAGCCCCGCCACGAAGTAGCCGCGGCGGCAGCGGCCGGAGTCCTCGAAGGCCGAGAGCACCTTGTAGACCGCGGCGAAGCCGCCCGGCACCCGTTCGCTCACCACCGTGCCGCGGATGACGACGCCGTGCCGGTCGAGCAGCCGCTCGGCGGTGGCGTGCGCGCGCCGGGTGGGGTCGGTGTCGAGGTCGGGCAGCAGGGCCCAGCGGCCGGCGGTCTCGGGCGGACCGGTGCGGCTGGGCCGGCCGGGCCGGCTCGTGGTCGTGCGTGGCGGTGGGCGCCGGCTGCGGTGGGCGGGCGTGCCACCGCGGGTGAGCGCGCGCAGCGGGGTGAGGGTGTCGTTGCTGACCCGGCCGGACCAGACGAGCTCCCAGAGTGCAGCGGACAGCGCAGCGTCGTCGGTGGAGCGCACCGCGTCGGACAGCTGGCGGAAGAACCACGCTCCGCCGGGCGAGAGCGCCTCGAGCACGGCCTGGTGGAGCTCGCTGTGTTCGAAGGGCTGATGGTCGGGAAGGGTGAGGGGCGCCTGGTCGGCGAGGTGCAGCGAGACCCAGCCGTCGGCGCCGGGCAGCGCGGCGTGGCCGGCCCACACGACCTCGCCGGAGGCGGTGAGCTCGTCGAGGTAGGACGGCTCGTAGTCGCGCACCCGCGCTCCCAGCACCAGCGGCTCGAGGGCCGAGGCCGGGACCGCGCAGCCGGCGAGCTGGTCGACGACGCTGAGGACTCCGTCGACGCCGCGCAACCGGCCGCCGACGTGCTGCCACGCCGTGAGGAACCGGCCCAGGGTCTCGGGCTCGACCGGCTCGATCTCCTGACGCAGCCGGGCCAGTGAGCGCCGCCGCAGCCGGCGCAGCACCTCGGCGTCGCACCACTCGGTGCCGGAGCCGGCCGGGCGGAACTCGCCGTCAAGCACCCGGCCCTGCCCGGCCAGCCGCTGCAGGGTGTGGCGCACGACGGCGGCGCCCAGGCCGAGCCGGGCGGCTACGTCGTCGGTGGTGAAGGGCCCGTGGGTGCGGGCGTAACGGGCGACCAGGTCGGCGAGCGGGTCCTCGACCGGGTCGGTGAAGGCGTCGGGGGTGCCGGGCGGGACGGGCACCCCGAGCCCGTCGCGGAGCCGGCCGATGTCCTCGACGACCGCCCAGCGCTCGGCGCCGGCCATGCGGACCTCGACGACCCGACGGGAGTCGGCGAGCGCCTTCAGCCAGCCGACGACATCGGAGCCGTCGACCGAGCGGGCGACGACCTCGTCGGTGCTCAGCGGTCCGATCAGCCGGATGAGGTCGACCAGGCCCTCGGCGTCGCGGGCCCGGCGGTCGGGGGCGAGCCGCTGGAGCTCGGCCTCGACCTCGGCCAGCACCTCGGGGTCGAGCAGCTCGCGCAGCTCGGCCCGGCCGAGCAGCTCGGCGAGCAGGCCCTGGTCGAGCGCCAGCGCGGCGGCGCGGCGCTCGGCGATGGGGGAGTCGCCCTCGTACATGAACTGCGCGACGTAGCCGAACAGCAGGCTGCGCGCGAACGGCGACGGGGAGTGCGTCGACACGTCGACGACCTGGACCTCGCGGCGCTCGACGCCGCGCATCAGGGTCACCAGGCTCGGCAGGTCGTAGACGTCCTGGAGGCACTCGCGCACGGCCTCGAGCACGATCGGGAACGACGGGTAGCGCGACGCGACCTCGAGCAGCGCCGCCGACCGCTGGCGTTGCTGCCACAGCGGGGAGCGGCGGCCGGGGTCGCGGCGGGGGAGCAGCAGCGCCCGGGCCGCACACTCGCGGAAGCGCGAGGCGAAGAGCGCCGAACCGCCGACCTCCTGGGTCACCAGGGCCTCGATCTCGTCGGGCTCGAACACGATGACGTCGCCGCCGGGCGGCTCGGCGTCGGTGTCGGGGATCCGGATCACGATGCCGTCGTCGGAGGCCACGGCCTGTCCGTCGACGCCGTAGCGCTCGCGCAGCCGGGCGTTGATCGCGAGCGCCCACGGCGCGTGCACGGGGACGCCGTACGGCGAGTGCACGACCAGCCGCCAGTCGCCGAGCTCGTCGCGGAACCGCTCGACGACCAGGGTCGTGTCGGTCGGCAGGAGGTTGGTGGCCTCGAGCTGCTCGTGGAGGTAGGTGACCAGGTTGCCGGCCGCCCACGCGTCGAGGCCGTCGGCGCGGGCGCGCTCCTCGGCCCGCTCGCGCGGCAGTGCGCCGAGCTCGCGGGTGAAGGCGCCGATCGCCGCACCCAGCTCGGCCGGGCGGCCCAGGGTGTCGCCCTTCCAGAACGGGAGCCGGCCGGGGATGCCGGGCGCCGGCGTCACCAGCACCCGGTCGTGGGTGATGTCCTCGATGCGCCAGCTCGTCGCGCCGAGCGCGAAGATGTCGCCGACCCGCGACTCGTAGACCATCTCCTCGTCGAGCTCGCCGACCCGCCTGCCCGGGCCCTCGCCGCCGACGAGGAACACCGCGAAGAGGCCCCGGTCGGGGATGGTGCCGCCGCTGGTGACCGCCAGCCGTTGCGCGCCCGGACGGCCGGTGAGGGTGCCGGTCACCCGGTCCCACACGATGCGCGGGCGGAGCTCGGCGAACTCGTCGGACGGGTAGCGCCCGCTGAGCAGGTCGAGCGTTGCGTCGTAGGCGCTGCGGGGGAGCTGGGTGAACGGCGCGCTGCGCTTCACCAGCTCGAAGAGCTCGTCGACCTGCCACGCATCGAGGGCCGTCATGGCCACGACCTGCTGAGCGAGCACGTCGAGCGGGTTGGTCGGCACCCGGAGCGACTCGATCGCGCCGCTGCGCATCCGCTCGACCGCGACCGCGGTCTGGGCGAGGTCGCCGCGGTGCTTGGGGAAGAGCACGCCGCGCGAGATCTCGCCGACCTGGTGGCCGGCCCGGCCGACCCGCTGGAGGGCGCTGGCCACCGACGGTGGCGACTCGATCTGGATGACGAGGTCGACGGCGCCCATGTCGATGCCGAGCTCGAGGCTGCTGGTGGCGACCACGCAGGGCAGCCGGCCGCGCTTGAGGTCGTCCTCGATCAGCGCGCGCTGCTCCTTGGACACCGAGCCGTGGTGGGCCTTGGCGATGATGCTCTCGGCGCCCTGGCTCTGGCCGGACTGGGCCATCAGCTGGGCGGGCGGCTCGCCACCCGCCTCGAGCACGACACCGGCCCGGTCGCTCGCGATCTCGTTGAGTCGCGCGGTCAGCCGCTCGGCCAGGCGCCGGGAGTTGGCGAAGACGATCGTCGAGCGGTGCTGCTCGACCAGGTCGACGACGCTCTCCTCGACGTGCGGCCAGATGCTTTGCGCACGCTGGGGCTCGTCGGAGTCCTCGTCGTACTCGCTCGGGGCCGTCATGTCCTCGACCGGGACGACGACCGTGAGGTCCCACTCCTTCTCCGAGGGCGGCGCGACGATCTCGACCGGGGCGCCGCCGCCGAGGAAGCGCGCGACCTCCTCGAGCGGGCGCACGGTCGCCGACAGCCCGATCCGCTGGGCCGGTCTCTCGAGGAGGGCGTCGAGCCGCTCGAGGCTGACCGCGAGATGGGCGCCGCGCTTGGTGCCGGCCACGGCGTGCACCTCGTCGACGATCACCGTCTCCACCCCGCGCAGCGACTCGCGCGCCTGGCTGGTGAGCATCAGGAACAGCGACTCGGGCGTGGTGATGAGGATGTCCGGGGGAGCGGTCGTGAGCTTGCGCCGGTCGGCGGCGGGGGTGTCGCCGGACCGGACGCCGACCGTCACCTCCGGCACCGCTGCGCCGAGCCGGTCGGCGGTGTGGCGGATGCCGGTCAGCGGCGCGCGCAGGTTGCGCTCGACATCGACGCCGAGCGCCTTCAGGGGCGAGATGTAGAGCACCCGGCAGCGGTGCCGCTTGTCCTCGGGCGGCGGGGTGGTCAGCAGCCGGTCGATGGACCAGAGGAAGGCGCTGAGCGTCTTGCCCGATCCGGTCGGCGCGACCACCAGCGCGTGCCGCCCGGCGCCGATCGCCTCCCACGCCCCCCGCTGGGCAGGCGTCGGCTCGGCGAACGCCGCACCGAACCAGGTGCGGGTCGGCTCGCTGAACCGCTCGAGACCACCGCTGTCGTCTGCCACCGGACCATCTTTGCTCACGGCACCGACAACGCCTTCGGTGCCGGCCTTGCGCGCGGGACGTGGCTGCCATCGGTAGTCGTCCAGGAGCCCGTCCCTCACCTGGCTACCCAGGGAACCGTTGCGCACCGAAGTCGGCGAGCAGCTCGTCCCTCGCGCCATGGATGATCTCCTCAGCGAGCATCCGGCCGATCACCGGCGCAAGGGTGATGCCGCTGTGGGTGACCGCTTCGTAGTAGCCAGGCACCGTCGGCACCGCCCCGACCGAGGGAAACCCGTCGACCGGGATGGGCCGCTCCGCAACCCGGGTCTCCGTGATCCGAGACCTGCTGAGGTCCGGTACGGCGTGCAGCGCCGACTGGTGGAGCTGGCGCGCGAGTTCGGCTGGAGCCGCACTGGTTTCGATGAGTGCGTCCACGTCGCGACTGTGCAGGACCACGGACCCGTCTCCGTCAGGACGGATCTCGACGTGGGGCGTGTGCATGGCCCGGTGGATCGGAACGTGAGCACAGCCGAGCCGGGCGACGACGCCGGGCTCGGGGCGCATTGGTAGGTGCCGGCCGACGAGCCCGGCGACTCTCGAGGCGCTGGGTCCTGCTGCATTCACGACGGCGTCGACGACGAGGCGCTCGCCATCCGACAGTGTGACTGTCCGGACGCTCCCGTCGGCGCCGACGCCGATGGCGCAGACCTCGGTTCCGAACCGAGGTTCGGCGCCCGACTCGACGGCTCGGCCAACCGGGCTTCCGACCAGCTGACGCCCGTGCACCCAGGCTTCGTCGGGGCAGAACAGCACTGGAGCCCTGTCGGGCACCGTGAGTGCGGGTTCGAGATGACGGCGCACCTCGGCTCCCGTGCAGACCACGACCCGGTAGTCCCAGCTGGCCAGGAGGTCGGCAGTTTCCAGGAGCCTCGCCTCCGCTGCGGGATCGTCGGCCCAGCGCAGATGACCGCTGGGGTGCCACCACGAGCCCGGTCCGAGGGAGTCGGCGAGCTCGCGGTGGGCGGCCATGCCCGCGACGTTCAGGTCGAAGTAGGACCTGCGCGCTGTCTTGTTGCTGGCGTTGACCCACGAGAAGGACCAGTGGGTGACTCCTTCGCCCGGCTGGCCTCCATCGATGAAGACCACCTGGGCCCCGCGCTGCCGCAGGTGCCAGCCGACACAGGCACCGAGAATGCCCACGCCGATGACAGCGACACGTTGAGCGTGCTTCACGGGCCCGACGCTCATAGCCAGTCCTCCCAGGACAACAGGCGAACTCCGGATACATCCAGCGCCCTCGACGGTAATCCATCGACAAGCCACTGAGATGAGCCGCGTCCGTACTGCGGCAGAGCCGGCAGACGCGGATGATCGGGTGCCATCCGCGGGTTGACTTCTCCCGTTCTAAGCGTATAATCGAACACATGTTCGAACATCGAGAAGTCGACGTCGCCGCCGTCCGCGGCTGGACGTCGGCTCTCGCGAGCGCGGCGATGACGCCTGACGACGGCGAGCGGATCGACGAGATCCGGGCGCTCGAGGAGCTGGTCTGTGCCGCGCAGTCGCGGCAGGCCCGGCTGGCCGCGGAGTTCGACCGGTCGCAGCGGGCGATCCAGGCCGAGCGCGGCACCCCGCCGGCGCAGCAGGGCCGCGGCATCGCCGAGCAGGTCGCGCTGGCCCGCCGCGAGTCGCCGCACCGGGGGCAGCGCCATCTCGGGCTCGCGAAGGTCCTCGACACCGAGATGGCGTGCACCGCCTTCGCGTTCGCCTCGGGCGAGATCACCGAGTGGCGGGCCATGACCATCGCCCGCGAGACCGCCTGCCTGTCCCTGGAGGACCGGCGCACGGTGGACCGGGCGATCGCGGGCGACCCCGAAGCGCTTGCGGGCTACTCCGACCGGGTCCTGCTCGGCGAGCTGCGCAAGCTGGTCTGCCGCCTCGACCCCGCCTGGGTCGCCGAACGCCGCCGCCGTGCCGAGGCCGAGCGGTGTGTGACGGTGCGCCCCGCTCCCGACACGATGGCCTACCTGACCGTCCTGCTCCCGGTGGCGCAGGCGGTGGCGGCCTACGCCGCCCTCAAGACGGCCGCCGACTCCGCGACCGCGGCCGGTGACCCGCGTGGTCGCGGGCAGGTCATGGCCGACACCCTGGTCGCCCGGGTCACCGGTGCACCGGTCGACGAGCTCGGCCGGCCGGTGGTGCCGGTGGCGATCAACCTCGTGATGAGCGACCAGGCACTGGTGGCCGGCGCCCACGACAGCGCCCACCTCGACGGCCACGGGCCGATCCCGGCCGGGCTGGCCCGTGAGCTGGTCGCCGACACCCTCGACGCCGGCACCCGGACCTGGCTGCGCCGCCTCTACGCCAGCCCCACGACGGGCGAGCTGGTCGCGATGGACTCGTCGGCCCGCCTCTTCCGTGGCGGGCTGCGCGCCGTGGTCCAGCTCCGCGACCAGTTCTGCCGCACCCCGTGGTGCAACGCCCCGATCCGGCACGGCGACCACGCCGTGGCCGTCGCTGACGGCGGCCGGACCTGCGCCGCCGGCGGACAAGGCCTCTGCGAAAGCTGCAACTACGCCAAGGAAGCCACCGACTGGCGCGCTCGACCCAGACCCGGACCCGGCCACACCATCGAGACGGTCACACCCACCGGACACAGCTACCCCTCCGCCGCACCACCCCTCCTCCGACCCCGCATCGGCGCCTACCGACAAGTCGCCGACGGCGTCTGGACACTCGTGGCGTAGGGCTCAGACCCCCACTCACAGCCAGCGACGCACCCGCCGCGCGTAGTCGTCGTACGACGCACCGAACCGCCCGTGCAGGAACCGCTCCTCGGGCCGGATGGCCCCCCAGAGGACGAGCAGCACCGCGGCCCCAGAGCGTGGGTGCGAGCAGCGCCAGCCCGAGGTAGAGCGCGAGCAGGCCGACGTACAGCGGGTTGCGGGAGAGCCGGTACGGCCCCTCCTCGATGATCGTCTGCGTCGCCTGCCCGGGAAGCAGCCCCGTCCCGTGCCGTCCGAACAGCCACAGCGACCAGCCGTTCCACCCGGCGAACACCAGCACCAACGCCCAGCCGAGCGGCATCCGCCACCCGCCGAGGTCGACCGGGTCTCCCCACTGCAGGGTGACCAGCCAACCGACGAGCAGGGGCGTGCCGATCGCGACCGGCGGCCAGAGCCGGAACGCGACGGTGTCCTCGGGGTCCGGCACCATCTCGTCAGTGTCGCGGGTGGTCCTCGTCTGCGGTGCGGTTCAGGTCGCTCGCGCCGGCTGGGCCTACCCCTGTCGTCGTCGCGCCGATCGTCCCCGCTCGCGCATCCGGGCCATGGGGAGCGGCGGCTGGTCCAGCGGGTTGGCCGCGGCGACCTCGTCCATGGCGTCGAGGATGTTGCGGAGGTTGATCGTCAGCGCGCCGTACACCGGCCACAGGCCCGGCTTCGGGTCGAGGTCGCCGACATCGACCACCAGGGTGGTGAGGCGCTCCCGGGCTGACCGGATGGCTCGGGGGTCGGCGGCGACGGCCCGGCCGGCGTCCCCGAGCAGGCGCGGCCACCGGTCGCGGAAGCCGGGGTCCCACTGGTCCTGGCTCGCCGAGTGGTAGCCGAGGGTGCGCGCCATGCTGCGCGTGTCGGCGACCGCCTGCTCGAGGCGGCGGAGCAGGTCGCGCCAGCGGTCGGGGTCGCGCAGCTCGCGCGCCGAGCGGCGCGAGTTCATCCGGCCGCTCTCCTGGGCCTGGCACACCAGCGCCCAGGCGTCGTCGAGGGCGGCGTCGAGCGACCGTCGAGCGACCGGGTGCGGTCGACCCAGTCGTCGACCTCGGCGTCGGTGCGCTGGGCGATCAGCCCGTCGCTCATGTCGACGAGCAGCGCGCCGATCCGGTCGTCGAGGCGGTTCATCGCGGCGATCGCCGTACGACGACGCAGCGGCGGCCAGACGACCGCGTTGACCAGCAGGCCCACCCCGATGCCGATGGCGGTGTCGCCGAGGCGGTCCAGCAGCGCCGAGTCGTCGCCCGCGAAGCCGGTGGTCAGCACGACCAGCGCGGTCGCCGCGGCCGCGGTCGCCTCGTCGGTGAACCACGGCAGCGCGCCCACCGCGAGGCCGAGGACGAGCACCACCGCGACCGACAGCGTGTCGAGGCCGAGCACGTTGCCGACGCCCCAGGCGAGCACGACGCCGACGACCGCGGCGGTGACCTGGCGCAGCCCGCGGGAGAACGTCCGGTAGACGGTCGCGTGGACGACGAGCAGCGCGGCCCAGGGTGCGAGGAACGACTGCGACAGCGAGAAGACCTCGGTGGCCAGCACCCAGGCGAGGACGGCCGCGAGCCCGGTCTTGAGGAGCTGGGTGACGCCGTTCCAGAACACGGGGTCTCGGCTGCGACCGCGCCAGTCGACGGTCGCGAGGATGGTCATCTCGTGACGTTACCCATCGAGCACGGCGTCCAACTCGACCTCGACCTTCCACCGCGGGTCGAGCAGCCCCGCCACCACGACCATCGTCGACGCCGGCTGCACCGCGCGGAAGAACTCGCCGTGCACGGCCCCGATGGCGTCGCCGTCGGCGGCGGAGACGACGTACTGCCGCGTGCGGACCACGTCCGACACCGAACCCCCCAGCTCCGCCAGCGCGGTCAGGCAGATCTCCCAGCAGCGGCGGGCCTGGACGGCGGGATCCGGGTCGACCGAGCCGTCCGGCCACACCGGCGCCGTCCCGCTCACCGCGATCGTCGAGCCCACGCGGACGGCGCGGCTGAAGCCGATCGAGGCCTCGAAGGGGGAACCGGAGCGGGCGGAGGTGCGCGTCATGGCGACACCCTAGGAGGAATGGGGGTGAACCTGTCGGCATGCCGGTCTAGGGTCGGGCAGCGTGGCTGACACCGACTCGATGATCCTCGCCCAGGGGCTGCGCAAGTCGTTCGGCGACTTCGAGGCCGTGAAGGGCATCGACGTCGACGTACGCCGCGGCGAGGCGTTCGGCTTCCTCGGCCCCAACGGCGCCGGCAAGTCCTCCACCATGCGGATGATCGCCGCCGTCTCGCCGGTCAGCGCGGGCGTGCTGCGGATCCTCGGCCTCGACCCGGCGACCGACGGCCCCGAGATCCGCGCGCGGATCGGCGTGTGCCCCCAGGAGGACACCCTCGACACCGAGCTGACCGTGCGCGACAACCTCTACGTCTACGGCCGCTACTTCGGCCTGCCCCGCAAGGAGGTCCGCCAGCGGGTCGACGAGCTGCTCGAGTTCGTCCAGCTCACCGAGAAGGCGTCGGCGATGGTCGAGGACCTGTCCGGCGGCATGAAGCGCCGGCTCACGATCGCCCGCAGCCTGGTCAACCGGCCCGAGGTGCTGCTGCTCGACGAGCCGACCACCGGGCTCGACCCGCAGGCCCGCCACGTCGTGTGGGACCGACTGTTCCGGCTCAAGCAGCAGGGGGTGACGCTGGTGCTCACCACCCACTACATGGACGAGGCCGAGCAGCTGACCGACCGGCTCGTGGTCATGGACAAGGGCCTGATCGTCGCCGAGGGCTCGCCGTTGAGCCTGATCGCCGAGCACTCCACGCGCGAGGTCGCCGAGCTGCGGTTCGGCGTCGCCGAGATCGGCAACAGCCACGAGGCGATCGCCGGCAAGGTCGCGGACCTCGCCGAGCGCGTCGAGGTGCTGCCCGACCGGCTGCTCCTCTACACCGCCGACGGAGAGGAGACGATCGCCCAGGTGCACGAGCGCGGTCTCGAGCCGGTCGCCACACTCGTACGGCGCTCGACGCTCGAGGACGTCTTCCTCCGCCTCACCGGCCGGACCCTGGTCGACTGATGCCCGACCGCACCGACGACGTCCGGAGCACCGCTCCCTCCAACCCGATCGCGGGCGCCGCCCGGATGTTCGACTACTGGGCGATCCTCTACCGGCGCACCTGGAAGGGCAGCGTCATCACGTCCTTCGTGAGCCCGCTGCTCTACGTGCTCGCGATGGGGGTGCTGCTCGGGGGCTTCATCCAGGGCGACCCCAGCGAGCTCGAGGGCGCCACGTCGTACCTCGACTTCGTCGCTCCCGGCCTGCTGGCCGCCCAGGCGATGACGATCGTCTTCGGCGAGGTCACCTACCCGGTCATGGGCATGGTCAAGTGGCACCGCACCTACTTCGGGATGACCGCGACCTCGCTGGGCATCCCCGACGTGATCGTGGCCCACCTCGGCTTCGTGCTGTTCCGGGTCGCGCTCTCGTGCGCGGTGTTCGTGGTCGTGATGGCGCCGTTCGGGGTCTTCGCCTCCGTGGGCGGCGCGCTCGTCGCGTTCCTCGTCCAGCTGCTGGTCGGGCTGGCGTTCGCGACCCCGGTCTACGCGCTCTCGGCAGGGCTCAAGAACGAGAGCCCCTTCGCGCTCGTCTACCGGCTGGGGCTGATCCCGCTGTTCCTCTTCTCAGGCGCCTTCTTCCCCGTCGCCAACCTCGACCGGTGGATGGAGGTGCTCGCCAAGGCGACCCCGCTGTGGCACGGCGTCGACCTGACCCGGATGTTCACCCTCGGCCAGGTCGACTGGTCGATGGTCGCCGTCCACGTCGCCTACCTCGGCGGCCTCGCGCTGCTCGGCTGGTTCTGGGCCGTGCGCCGGCTGACGAAGCGGATGGTGAGCTAGGCCATGTCGATCCTCACGACCTCGGTCGGCCGCTCCGCCCGCTCGCCGCTCTCGCCCGGCGACGCCGCCGGCCTGCTGCTCTACCGCAACTTCCTCGCCTACCGCCGGGCCTGGTACATCTTCGTCAGCGGCTTCCTCGAGCCCGTCCTCTACCTGTTCTCGATCGGCGTCGGCGTCGGCCAGCTGGTGACCGGGTTCGAGTTCAACGGCGAGACCATCCCGTACGCCGACTTCGTCGCGCCCGGCATGCTGGCCGCATCGGCGATGAACGGCACGATCATGGACGCGACGTTCAACTTCTTCTTCAAGCTGAAGTACAACAAGCTCTTCGACCAGATGCTGGCCACGCCGCTGACGACGATGGACATCGCCCGCGGCGAGTTGACCTGGTCGCTGCTGCGCGGCGGCCTCTACTCCGCCGGCTTCCTGGTCGTGATGCTCGCGATGGGACTGGTCGGCTCGTGGTGGGCGCTGCTCGTCGTCCCGGCGGCGCTGCTGATCGGGCTCGCCTTCGGCGGCGTCTGCATGGCGCTGACGACGTTCATGCGGTCCTGGCAGGACTTCGAGTACATCACGCTGGCGACGCTGCCGATGTTCCTCTTCTCGGCGACGTTCTTCCCGGTCACCGCCTTCCCGGTGGTGCTGCGCTGGGTCGTCGAGCTCACCCCGCTCTACCGCGGGGTGGTGCTCTGCCGCGAGCTGACCACCGGGGCGCTGTCCTGGGGGAGCGCCGTCTCCGTGGTCTACCTGGTTGCGATGGGGCTCGTCGGCCTGCTGGTCGTGCGGCGACGGCTCGACAAGCTCCTGCTCACCTGAGCCGCAGCTCGCACGGCTGCCGGCGAGGTCATGGCGCCATCTTCTCGGAGGGTGGCGGGAACTCGCGCGCCGGCGGCGCAGTCGGGCTGGGAGGATGTGGCCATGACCAGCGAGAGCGCCATCGCGCCGGACACCAAGGACTGGACGTGGGTGCTGGACCAGCCGTGCCCCGAGTGCGGCTTCGAGGCCGACCGGGTGACGGTCGACCGCATCGGTGAGGTCATCCGCGACAACGCGACCAGCTGGGAGGCGGTGCTGGAGGCGCCCGACGTCGCCGTCCGCCCGGAGCCCGGCACCTGGTCGGTGCTCGAGTACGCCTGCCACGTCCGCGACGTCCACCGCATCTTCGACCTCCGCGTCGGCCTGATGCTCGACCAGGACGAGCCGCGTTTCCCCAACTGGGACCAGGACGAGACCGCGGTGCTCGAGCGGTACGGCGAGCAGGACCCGGCCGTCGTCTCCGTCGAGCTGATGGACGCTGCGGCCGCGGTCGCCGAGCGCTACGACTCGGTGCCGCCAGGAGCCTGGAGCCGGCGCGGCCACCGCAGCAACGGCAGCGAGTTCACCGTCGAGAGCATCGGTCGCTACCACCTCCACGACCTGGTCCACCACCTCTACGACGTCCGCGGCGCGGTGGCGCGCGCGACGGTCGAGGCGTACGACGCCTCGGCTGCTGCCTACCGCGACGGCACGGCCGCGATGCCGGCCCTCGTCCGCGCGGCCCTCGACGACTTCGTCGCCGCGCTCCCGGCCGGCGCACGGGTGCTCGAGATCGGCAGCGGTCCGGGCCGCGACGCCCGCGCGCTGGAGGACGCCGGGCTGAGTGTCCGGCGCACCGACATCACCCCCGGCTTCGTCGAGCTGATGCGCGACGAGGGTCACGACGCCGACCTGCTCGACCCGCTGACCGACGACCTCGACGACCCGCGGCGCCCGGGCACGCCGTACGACGCGGTCTGGGCCAACGCGTCGCTGCTGCACGTGGCGCGCGCCGACCTGCCGGCCGTGCTCCGGCGCCTGGCCGACGCCACCACCGCCGGCGGGCTGCTGCGCTTCACGGTCAAGGAGGGCGACGGCGAGGCCTGGTCGACGCACGGCCACGTGGCCGGCGCCCGGCACGTCACGTTCTGGCGTGAGGATCCGCTGCGCGCCGCCCTCGAGGCGTCCGGCTGGGAGATCGACCAGGTGCGCCACGACGACGGCGCCGAGACCGGCCAGCCGTGGCTGGACGTGTGGGCGACGCGGTCGACGAGGCACGCATGAGACACACCGAGTTCTGGGCGCGGATGGACCACGCACTCGGCCCGGCCTACTCCCGCTCGTGGGCGGACCTGTTCGTCATCGGCGAGCTCGGCGGCCGGACGGCGTCGCAGGCGCTGGCCGCGGGCGTGCCGCCCAAGGAGGTCTGGCGCGCGGTGTGGAGCGCCCTCGAGCTCCCGGCCAGCGAGCGGTGACGACCGGCGGGCTGGTGCTGTCCGACCTGGTCGCGGTCCAGCGCCACACGGTCCGCACCCTCGTCCTGTCCCAGGCCGTGGGCGCGATCGGCATCACCATCGGCATCGCGACCGCGTCGCTGCTGGCCCGTGACATCTCGGGGTCGGAGAGCCAGGCCGGGCTGGCCCAGACCTTCCAGGTCCTCGGCACCGCCGTCGCCGCCTACCTCCTCGCCCGGCTGATGGCCCGTCGCGGCCGCCGGGTCGGGCTGACCACCGGCTACCTGCTCGGTGCGTCCGGCGCGGTGCTCGCGGTCCTCGCCGGTGTCCTCGACTCGATGGTCCTGCTGCTGGTCGGTGCGCTGCTGCTCGGGACGACCAGCGCGGCCAACAACAGCGCTCGTTACGCCGCCACCGACCTCGCTCCGGACGAGCACAAGGGCCGTGCGCTGTCGACCGTCGTCTGGGCCACCACGATCGGCGCCGTGGCCGGCCCCAACCTCACCGGTCCGGCCGGCGCCCTCGCCAACGGGCTCGGCATCCCGGAGCTGACCGGCCCCTTCGCGCTCGGCAGCCTGGGCATGGTGCTCGCGGCGCTCATCGTCACGGTCGGGCTGCGGCCCGACCCCCTGCTGCTCGCCCAGGAGGCGGCCGGCGTCGCGGCCGAGCCGCCGCGGGGCACGGCCTGGTCGCGCGCGGTGGTGGTCAGCCGGGAGCGGCCGGTCCTCGCCTTCGCCGTCCTCGCCATGGCCTGCGCCCACGCCGCGATGGTCGGCATCATGATCATGACGCCGCTGCACATGGAGCACGGTCACGCCGAGCTGCGCGTGATCGGCCTGGTCATCAGCCTGCACGTCCTCGGGATGTTCGCGTTCTCCCCGCTGGTCGGTCTCCTCGCCGACCGCACCGGCCGGCCCGCCGTGCTCGTCGAGGGGGCCGCGCTGCTGCTCGCCGCGATGGTGCTCTGCGCGTTCGCACCCGAGGGCAGCTCGTGGCAGATCTTCGCCGGGCTCTTCCTGCTCGGCCTGGGCTGGTCCTTCGCCACCGTCGCGGCCTCGACGCTGATCGCCCAGCACGCGCCGATCGAGGCGCGCACCGACGTCCAGGGCGCGGCCGATCTCGTGATGGGCCTGACCGCTGCCTCGGCCGGGGGACTGGCTGGCGTCGTGGTCGATGCGTGGGGCTACACCGAGCTCGCGGTCTGCGCCGTCGGCCTGGTCGTGCTCGTCGCGATCGCCGGCCTCGGCGCGCGGGCCACCACGCGACTGGCAGGCTGACCGCATGAGCATCGCAGACATCGCCGTGATCGGGGGGACCGGTTTCTACTCGTTCCTCGACGACCCGGTGGAGCACACCGTCGAGACGCCGTACGGCGCGCCGTCGGCGCCGGTCGCGGTCGGCACCGTCGCGGGCCGCTCGGTCGCGTTCCTCCCGCGGCACGGCCCGCACCACGAGTTCCCGCCGCACGCGATCCCGTACCGCGCCAACCTCTGGGCGCTGCGCTCCCTCGGCGTGCGCCAGGTGCTCGCCCCCTGCGCGGTCGGCGGCCTGCGGCCCGAGGTCGCGCCCGGTGACATCGTGGTGCCCGACCAGCTCGTCGACCGCACCTACCGCCGGATCCCGTCGTACGTCGAGACCGGCGCCGTGCACCTGCCGTTCGGCGACCCCTACTGCGACCGGCTGTCCGCGACGGTCGCCGCGGCCGACCCGGTGATCAAGTCCGGGGGAGCGATGGTGATCATCGAGGGTCCGCGCTTCTCGACCCGCGCGGAGTCGCGCAGCTATGCCGGCGAGGGCTGGTCGCTGATCAACATGACCGGCCACCCCGAGGCGGCGCTGGCTCGGGAGATGCGGCAGTGCTACGCGGCGATCGCGCTCGTCACCGACATGGACGCCGGCGCCGAGACCGGCGCGGGCGTCGGCCAGGAAGAAGTGTTCGCGCTCTTCAAGGCCAACCTCGAGCGGCTGACCGGGATCCTGACGCGCACCATCGAGACCATCCCCGACCCCGACGGCTGCTCCTGCTCCACCTGGGCCGACGGCATCGACCTGACCTACGAGGTGCCCGGCGCGTGAAGGTCCTGCTCACCGGCTCCGCCGGCTTCATCGGTACGGCGATCGGCGCGGCGCTCGAGGGCGACGGCCACGAGGTGGTCCGCGTCGACCTGATGCTGCCGATGGCGCACGGGTCTTCGGATGCGCCGGCGGGCACCCACCGGCTCGACGTCCGCGACGCGGACGGCTGGGGCGACCTGCTCGACGGCGTCGACGCGGTCTGCCACCAGGCGGCGGTCGTCGGCGCGGGCGTGAAGGTCGGCGACCTGCCCGCCTACGCCGGCCACAACGACCTCGGCACCGCTGTGCTACTCGCCGCGATGCACGACGCGGGGGTGCGCCGGCTGGTGCTCGCGTCGTCGATGGTGGTCTACGGCGAGGGCCGCTACACCTGCCCCGAGCACGGCGACCAGTCCCCGCCGCCGCGCACCCGCGCTGCCCTCGACGGAGGCGACTTCGACAACCACTGCCCGGTCTGCGGCCTCGTGCTGGGCTGGGCGCTCGTCGACGAGACCGCGCGCCTCGACCCGCGCTCGTCGTACGCCGCCAGCAAGGTCGCCCAGGAGCACTACACCTCCGCCTGGGTCCGTCAGGCCGACTCGTCGGCGGTGGCGCTGAGGTACCACAACGTCTACGGGCCCGGCATGCCGCGCGACACGCCGTACTCCGGCGTCGCGGCGATGTTCCGCTCGTCGCTGGAGCGGGGCGAGGCGCCGCAGGTCTACGAGGACGGCGGGCAGATGCGCGACTTCGTCCACGTCGCCGACGTCGCCCGCTGCAACGTCGCCGCGCTGGAGTCCGTGGTCGCCTCGGACGCGGGGAGGTACGACGCCTACAACGTCGCGTCCGGCGAGCCGATCCCGATCCTGCAGGTGGCCGAGATGGTCGGCGCGGGCACCACATCGGGCGTCGCGCCCGAGGTCACCGGCGGCTACCGCCTCGGCGACGTGCGGCACATCGTGGCCTCGCCCGAGCGGGCGCGGGCCGAGCTCGGCTTCAGCGCCTCGATCCGCCCCGCCGACGGGCTCCGGGAGTTCGCGACGGCGCCGCTGCGGGCGTGATCACCAGCTCGTGTAGAGCAGCTGCTGCACGAGCAGCGCACTCACGACCTGCACCAGCACCCCGGTCCGCCGCCAGCGCTCGGGCAGCAGCGCGGCCGACAGCAGCAGCCACGGCACGAACGGCAGCCAGATCCGCTCGACCTCGGCCTTGCTCATCCGGGACAGGTCGGCGACCACGATCGCGGCGGCCGCGGCCGACACGAGCAGCAGCACCACCCGGTCGGCCTTCCGGCGCAGCGCCACCACCTGGGCGAGGCCGGCGCCCAGGAGAGGCCCGGCGCAGACGACGAGCGCGGCCAGGTTGCCCCAGAGCCAGTACGACGCGGGCCGGTCGGCGGCGATGCCGTCCCAGTAGCGGTCGTTGAGCACCGGGTAGGCCTCCCACCACGAGAACCCGCCCGCGGCCAAGGCCAGCACCACCACCAGCGCGGTGGCCGCCGCGACCGGCAGCGGCAGCCAGGACCGGGCGAGCACCAGGACCGCGACCGCGATCAGCCCCACGAGGGGCAGGCCGTACGACATCAGCACGCCGTAGCCGAGCAGCAGCCCGGCGAGCGTCGACCACGCGACCGATCGGCCCCGCGCAGGGGACGTGGCGCCGAGCGCCAGGCACGCCAGCCCCCACGCCGCCACTGCCGCGAACACGGCGTCCGCCGACACCGCCATGAAGACCGCGGCCGGGGTGAGGACGAGGAACGGCGCGGCCCGGCGAGCCATCACCTCGGCACCGAGCGCGCGCAGGGTCACCAGGACCGCGAGGGCGGTGGTCGCGGCGATGACCGTGACGACCAGCCCGGCGGCGAGGTCGCCGCCCAGCCCGACCTTCACCAGGCCCACGAAGAACAGCAGCGCCCCCGGCGGGTGGCCGGCGGGATGGGTCGGCCAGTTGTCGGGCGCCGAGTAGGGGATCCGGTCGACGTACGTCGTCAGCAGCTGGTGCACGTCCGTGACGGCGCGCGCCGAGCGCAGGTACTCGTAGTCGTCACCGAGCACCCGCGAGATCCCGGACGTCCCGTCGACGAAGGCCAGCGCCAGCAGCCAGGCCAGCCCGACGACGTACGACACCAGGAGCAGGCGCTGCCACGAGAGCCGCTCGGCGACGTCGACGGCGTAGCGCCAGCCGAGCACGGCGATCACGAGCGCGGGCAGCGTGCCGGCGCCGAGGAGCTTCGGCTCCCAGTAGCCGTGCAGCGGCGGCAGCTCGCCGGCCGCCAGGCTGCGCGGCGCGCGCGCCCACACCTCCCAGCCGAACATCGGCGGCACCGCGAGCGCGGCGGCCACCAGTGCCACGCAGAGAACTAGACCGATCCAGGGCGGACGAACGCTGGTCGGCATGCAACCGACCTTAGAGGGGCACTGTTCCGAATAGCCGTCATGGAGCCTCTTTGCGATCTCATCCTTCCGTGTCGCGACGAGGCCCCGGCCCTCGCGGCACTGCTCCCGGCCGTCCCGGCGGAGTTCGCGGTCATCGTGGTCGACAACGGGTCGTCCGACGACACCGCCGAGGTGGCCCGCAGGTTGGGCGCCACGGTGGTCGGCGAGTCGACCCCGGGGTACGGCGCGGCCGTGCACGCGGGCCTGCTCGCCGCGACGCGTGACTACGTCGCCTTCATGGACGGCGACGACTCCTTCGACCCCGCCGAGCTGCTGCCGATGCTCGAGGACGTGAGCTCCGGGCGAGCGGACCTGGCCGTCGGCCGGCGCCGGCCGGTCTCGCGCGGGGTCTGGCCCTGGCACGCCCGCCTCGGCAACAGCCTGATCGTGTGGTGGCTGCGCCGCCGGATCGGCATGAACGCCCACGACATCGCCCCCATCCGGATCAGCCGTCGCGACGAACTCCTAGCTCTCGACGTACTCGACCGGAGGTTCGGATACCCCGTGGAACTTCTTCAGAAGGCGACGCACGCCGGCTGGCGGCTGGCCGAGCGAGACGTGTCCTACCGCCCTCGCGCGGTCGGGACCCGCTCCAAGGTCTCGGGGTCCGTCCGCGGCACGCTGCGCACCGCCCGGGACTTCTGGCGCGTCCTCTCGTGACCGGGGCACGCGTGCTCGTCGTGGCCAAGGCGCCGGTCGCCGGTCGGGTGAAGACCCGGCTGGGCGCCGAGATCGGCATGGCCGCCGCCGCCGACCTCGCGGCCGCCGCACTCCTCGACACGATGGCCGCCTGCCGTGCAGGCTTCGGCCCCGACGCCTGCCTGCTCTCGCTGTCCGGCGACTTCGCCGACTCCGTGCGCGGCGACGAGCTGGCCCGCGCCGCCGAGGGCTGGTCGGTCGCCCGCCAGCGGGGGAGCACCTTCGCCGAGCGCCTCGCCAACGCCCACCTCGACGTCCCGCCCGGGGGACCGGTCGTCCAGGTCGGCATGGACACCCCGCAGCTCACCCCGGCCCTGCTGACCGAGGTCGCCGCGGCGACCGACGAGCACGACGCCGTGCTGGGCCCCGCCGAGGACGGGGGCTGGTGGGTGCTCGCGCTCCGCCGCCCCACCGCCGCCCGGTCGCTGCACGACGTACCCATGTCGACGCCCACGACGTACGACGACACCCGGCGCGCGCTCGTCGGCGAGGGCCTCGACGTGGGGGCGGCGCGGACGCTGCGCGACGTCGACACGGTCGCGGACGCCCACGCGGTCGCGGCCGCCGTGCCCGGCAGCCACTTCGCCCGGGCCTGGGGTGCGCGATGACCGCCGAGCTGCGCCTCGACTCGTTCTCCACCGTCTTCTCCCGAGCTCTCCGGGGCCACCCCTGCTCGGTCGTCGGCATCGCCGACCTGCCCCAGCCGCTCCCCATGGACAGCTGGACGCGGGAGGCCGACGAGTCCGACCACCTGCTCCTCGACGAGTGCGTCGGCGCGACCGTCGACATCGGCTGCGGGCCGGGCCGGCTCAGCGCCCGCCTCGTCGAGCTCGGGCACCCGGTGCTCGGCATCGACGTCGTCCACGAGGCCGTCCGGCAGACCCGTGACCGCGGCGCCTCCGCCATCGTCCGCGACGTCTACGACACCCTGCCGGGTGAGGGCCGCTGGGAGACCGCGCTCCTCGCCGACGGCAACATCGGCATCAGCGGCGACCCGGTCGGACTGCTGCGGCGGGTGCGCGAGCTGCTCCACCCGCGGGGCCGCGTGGTCGTCGAGGTCGGCGCGCCGGGCACCGGACTGCACACCGTGTGGGCCACCCTGGAGTGTGACCAGACCAGGAGTCGTCCCTTCCGCTGGTCCACGGTGGGAGCCGACGTGATCCACGAGATCGCCGACAAGGCCGGCATGACCGTGAGCGACCTCCGGGAGCGGAGCGGGCGATGGTGCGCCGTGCTCGCCGGACCGTGAAGGTCCCCACCGAGGCGGACTTCCCGTCCCGGTTGCGCAGCGCGGCGGTCACGGCCCGCGTCGGGATGTGGCTCGGCATCTGCTTCACGATCTGCTTCGCCACGGGGCTGATCAGCCACTACGCGCAGAACCACTCCCAGCCGATCCCGTTCCCGACCAGCCCGTCGTGGGGCTACCGGGTCACCCAGGGGCTCCACATCATCACCGGCACGGCGTCGGTCCCGCTGTTGCTGGTGAAGCTCTGGACCGTCTACCCGCGGCTGTTCGTCCGCCCCCCGAAGGGCGCCCGCCGGCTGCTGCTCACCGGCCTCGAGCGCGGGTCGATCGCCGTCCTGGTGGCCGGTGCCGTGTTCCTGCTCGCCTCGGGCCTCGCGAACTCGTCGCAGTGGTACCCGTGGGCGTTCTCGTTCCGCGCCACCCACTACGCGGTCGCCTGGATCACCATCGGCGCGCTGCTCGTGCACATCGCGGTCAAGCTGCCGATCATCCGCGGCGCGCTGAGCTCCGACGTCGAGGACACGACGTACGACCGGCCCACCGCGACCCGGCCCGGCGTCCTCTCCCGCCGCGGCCTGCTCCGCACGACCTGGGTGGCCGCCGGGGTCGCGGTGCTGGCGACCGCCGGCAGCACGGTGCCGATCCTGCGGAAGGTGTCGGTCTTCGGCGTCCGCTCCGGGGACGGCCCGGCCGGCATCCCGATCAACAAGTCGGCCGCCGCCGCGAAGGTCGCCCCGGCGGCCCTGAGCGGTGACTACCGGTTCAGCGTCGCGTACGGCGAGGAGGAGCGGTCCTTCAGCCGCGACGAGCTGCTCGCGATGGAGCAGCGGACCGAGACCTTGCCGATCGCGTGCGTCGAGGGGTGGAGCGCGAGCGGGACGTGGTCCGGCGTCCGGGTGCGCGACCTCCTCGACCTGGTCGGTGTGCCGTCGGGCAGCGACGTGCTGGTGGTCTCGCTGCAGGAGTCCGGCCCCTACCGGGAGACGATCCTGCAGGGGAACTTCGCCGACGACGACCGCACCCTGCTGGCCCTGGCCCTGGAGGGCGAGCCGCTCGCCCTCGACCACGGCTACCCGGCCCGGCTCATCGCGCCCAACCGGCCCGGCGTCCTCCAGACCAAGTGGGTCACCCGGCTGGAGGTGTCGGCATGAGGGCTCAGCTGACGAGGGCGGGCATCGGGGCGGTCGGCGTGGTCGTCGGCCTGTTCGGTGCGTGGTTCCTGCTGACCCGCCAGGACTTGGACCAGCTGACCAGCGCCGCTACCTGGCTGGTCGTCGGAGTCGTGCTGCACGACGGCGTGCTCGCCGGCGCCACCCTGCTGCTCGCCGCGATCGCCCTGCGCCTCCTCCCACGAGCCTCCCGGGCGCCTGCGGCCGTCGGCTTCGTCGTGCTCGGGTCGGTGACCCTCCTCGCCGTGCCGGTGCTCGGCCGGTTCGGCGAGCGGCCCGACAATGCCACGCTGCTCGACCGGGACTACCCGGCCGGCTGGCTGGTGCTGGCGCTGCTCACCGTGGCGGCCGTGATCGTGGCCTCCGTGTGGAGATCCCGGCGCGCGACACGCCGCAGGTCATTGCGCTGATCGAACAGGTGTTCGGGCTAGGTTGGGTCCACAGGCACGACGCGGAGCGAGGTTCTCCACAGAGGTGGCGGCGCTGATCAGGCGCTGTCGGTGGCTCGCTCTAGCGTCGCCGATGTGCCTGACACACCCCGACAGAAAAGGAAGCAGCTGATGGCTGGAGGAGACCGCGAGAAGGCCCTGGACGCCGCCCTCGCCAACATCGAGAAGCAGTTCGGCAAGGGCTCGGTCATGCGGCTCGGTGACGAGGTCCGGGCACCGCTCCAGATCATCCCGAGCGGGTCGATCGCCCTCGACATCGCCCTCGGCCTCGGCGGCTTCCCGCGTGGCCGGGTCGTGGAGATCTACGGGCCGGAGTCGTCCGGCAAGACGACCGTCGCCCTGCACGCCGTGGCCAACGCCCAGGCGGCCGGCGGCGTCGTGGCGTTCATCGACGCCGAGCACGCGCTCGACCCCGACTACGCGAAGGCCCTCGGCGTCGACACCGACGCCCTGCTGGTCTCGCAGCCCGACTCCGGTGAGCAGGCGCTCGAGATCGCCGACATGCTGATCCGCTCGGGCGCGCTCGACCTGATCGTCATCGACTCCGTCGCGGCGCTGGTGCCTCGGGCCGAGATCGAGGGCGAGATGGGCGACAGCCACGTGGGCCTCCAGGCCCGGCTGATGAGCCAGGCGCTGCGCAAGATGACCGGTGCGCTCAACAACTCCGGCACCACGATGATCTTCATCAACCAGCTGCGCGAGAAGATCGGCGTCATGTTCGGCTCGCCCGAGACCACCACGGGTGGCAAGGCGCTGAAGTTCTACGCCTCGGTCCGGCTCGACGTGCGCCGCATCGAGACGCTCAAGGACGGCACCGACATGGTCGGCAACCGGACCCGCGTCAAGGTCGTCAAGAACAAGGTCGCCCCGCCGTTCAAGCAGGCCGAGTTCGACATCATGTACGGCAAGGGGATCAGCCGCGAGGGCGGCCTGATCGACGTCGGCGTCGAGGCGGGCCTCGTCCGCAAGGCGGGTGCCTGGTACACCTACGAGGGCGACCAGCTCGGCCAGGGCAAGGAGAACTCCCGCAACTTCCTCAAGGACAACCCCGACCTCGCCAACGAGCTCGAGAAGAAGATCCTCGAGAAGCTCGGTATCGGCGCGCAGGTCGACCAGGAAGCCGGCGTCGACCTGCCCGAGCCGGTCGGTGTCGACAGCTTCTGAGGGTCTCGACGACGACCGACCCGCCCCCGACTGGATCGGTGACGTGTCGGCCGGGGTGGACGCGTGGACCCAGCGCGCCGCCCCGGCCGACCCTCCACCGCCACCCGAGGATCGTGTCCCCGAAGCGGACCCCGAGTCGGTCGCGCGCAAGATCCTGCTCGACCAGCTCACCGGTCAGGCGCGCAGCCGCCGGGAGCTGAGCGACAAGCTCGCGAAGAAGAACGTGCCGCCCGAGCTCGCGACCCGGCTCCTCGACCGGTTCGAGGAGGTCGGGCTGGTCGACGACGAGGCGTTCGCGAAGGCCTGGATCGCCAGTCGCCAGCCGGGCAAGGGTCTGGCTCGCCGGGCTCTGGCCCAGGAGCTGCGCCGCAAGGGGATCGACGACGAGGTGGCCCGTGCCGCGCTCGACGAGATCGACCCGGCGGACGAGGAGGCCGCGGCCCGGGCGCTGGTGCGCAAGAAGCTGCGCTCGCTGAGCCGGGTCGACGCCACCACGGCCACCCGCCGCCTGGTGGGGATGCTGGCCCGCAAGGGCTACGGCTCGGGCGTCGCGTTCGCGGTCGTCCGCGACGAGCTGGCCGCGAGTGGGCTCGATGTGATGGCCGACGACGCGACGTAGGGGACTGGCACAATCCGCGTGTGACGACTGAGCGCGAGGTCCTGACGTACGAGCTGTTCGGCACCGCGGTGCAGGACCTGGCGCGCCAGGTGGTCGACAGCGGCTACGAGCCCGACCTGGTGCTCTCCATCGCGCGTGGCGGCCTGGGCCTCGGGATGGGTCTCGGCTACGCGCTCGACGTCAAGAACCTGTCCGCGATCAACGTGGAGTTCTACACCGGCGTCGACGAGCGGCTCGACGTCCCGATCATGCTGCCGCCCACGCCCGACGCCGTCGACCTGGCCGGACTGAAGGTGCTGATCGCCGACGACGTGGCCGACACCGGCAAGACACTCGAGATCGTCCGCGACTTCTGCGCCGACCACGTGGCCGAGGCTCGGATGGCCGTGATCTACGAGAAGCCGTGGACGGTCATCCGACCCGACTACGTGTGGCGCCGCACCGAGTCCTGGATCGACTTCCCGTGGTCGTCGACCCCGCCGCTGGTCCGGCGGTCCCGGCCCGGGCCATGAGCGACGACGACCGGCTCCACGTCGTCGTCCACGACCGGGGCCGCGACCTCGCCGGGGTCGTGCACGACGGCGAGTCCTGGGCCGCCGCGGCCCGGCGTACCGCGGCGAGCGTGCACGGCGACCCGGTGCCGGTCGACCTGTCGGGGGAGGTCAAGCAGTTCCTGGTCGACCACGACAACCGGGTGACCGTGCGGGCGATGACCCGCGGCGACCTCCGCGACGTCACCCGCTGGCGGCAGAGCGAGCACGTCCGGCGCTGGTGGGCATCCGAGGGTGAGCCGACAGCGGAGGCGGTCGAGGCGAGATACGGCCCGCGCATCGACGGGATGAGCCCGACCCGCATGTGGGTCGCCGAGGTCAACGGCCGCTCGGTCGGCTTCGTGCAGGACTACCGGATCGGCGACTACCCCGACTACGTGGTGCTCGGCCCCGACCCCGACGCGATCGGTGTCGACTACGCGCTCAGCGAGGAGTGGAGCGGGCGCGGGCTGGGGGCGCGGGTGCTGTGGGCCTGGATGGTGCGCACCCGGCACCGGTTCCCTGGTGCGACCACCTACTTCGCCGCCCCCGACCACCGCAACGCCGCCTCGCTGCGGATGCTCGCGAAGGCGGGCTTCGTCGAGGGGCTGTGGTTCGACGAGCCGCAGGAGGACGGCACGGTCGACACCGTCGTCGGCTGCACGCTCGATGTGCGTAGGGTCATCGAGTGAGCGCCCACGCACTGCAGGTCCCACCCGGCCCGGTCGACCTGACGGCCTACGCCACCGACGGCACGCCGGGGAGCGACCTCGGCAAGCAGAAGGGGAAGCAGGCGCTCTTCGCGCTCGGCGACGAGCTCTCCGCCCTGCAGGAGCGCCTGTTCGCCCAGGGGCGCAGCGGCTCGCCGCTGCGGGTGCTGCTCGTGCTCCAGGGCATGGACACCTCGGGCAAGGGCGGCATCCTGCGCCACACGGTCGGCCTGGTCGACCCGCAGGGCGTCCGGATCACGTCGTTCAAGGCGCCTACCGAGGAGGAGCGCGCCCACGACTTCCTCTGGCGCATCCGCCGGGCGCTGCCGGAGAGGGGCTTCATCGGCGTCTTCGACCGCTCCCACTACGAGGACGTGCTGATCGGGCGGGTTCACGAGCTCGCACCGCTCGAGGAGATCGAGCAGCGCTACGGCGCGATCAACGACTTCGAGCGCGAGATCACCGATGCGGGCACGACGGTCGTCAAGTGCATGCTGCACATCTCCGCGACGGAGCAGCGGCGCCGGCTGCTCGCGCGGCTGGCGAAGCCCTCGAAGTACTGGAAGTACAACCCGGCCGACGTCGACGAGCGCGCGCACTGGAGCGACTACCAGCGTGCCTACGAGATCGCGCTCGAGCGCACCAACACCGAGCACGCTCCGTGGCACGTCGTGCCCAGCGACCGGAAGTGGTTCCGCAACCTGGCGATCGGCGAGCTCCTGGCCGAGACCCTGGAGGGGATGGACCTCGACTGGCCGCCCCCGACCTTCGACGTGGACGCCGAACGGGTCAGGCTGACCGAGGCTGACCCGGTCGCCTGACCCGTTCGTGGACGTGCTGTCGGTCAGTACGAGTACGTGTAGAACGTCCCGGTGCGGGTGGTGGCGAAGGTCTTGCTCGACGGCAGCTCGACCCTCCAGTAGAACCGGCCCTTGCGCGGAGCCGGCAGCGGCGTGCTGAAGCGGCTCTTCTTGTTCGTGCGGACGGCCTTGAACTTCTTCCACTTCTTGCCGTGCTTCTTGAAGACGATCGCCTTGCCGTGGTACTTCGGCGTCACCTTGCCGGTGAGGACGACCCGACGCGTGCCGGTGTTCTTGACCGTCAGCTTGCGCTGCACCTTGGAGGCCACGCCCGCGGACGTGGGGGAGTAGTCGCCGCTGCCGCTGTAGAGCACCCGGTAGTTGGCGTTCCCGACCGCCTTGATGCTGTCGTAGAGATAGGCCGAGGTGGCGGTCCTGACCGTCGTCCAGTCCTTGCCCGGCAGCTGGCGCTGGACGGTGAGCGTGCCGTCGTAGACCTGCTCGCCGGCGTCCGTCTCGACGTTGATGGACAGCGACAGCGAGTCGCCGTAGACCGGGACACCGGGCTGGGTCTGGTAGCTGCCGGCGTAGATCCAGCCCTTCCCGTCGGTCCCGCCGACGATCCTGGTGGCGGTCGCGGCGGAGGCCGGAGCGGCGGCGCCGACGAGGCTGACCGCTCCGGCGACGAGGGTGGTGGCGAGCAACGCCGTGAGACGGCGACGAATGTGCATGGGGAGTCCTTGTCCAGAGATGGGGCACCCGTTTTGTTCCGGATGCTTGCCGTCCGATACCCAGGGAGGGCGTCGGCGAAACCGGTCGGGCCGGGGCCCGGACCCTCGCTAGGGTGTGCCGGTGATCCCCACCGTCTCCGTGACGCGCTACGTCACGCCCCTGCGCGAGGGCGGCAGCCTGCCGGGCATCGTCGAGGGCGACGACCTCGGCACCTACGTGTGCAAGTTCCGCGGCGCGGGCCAAGGGATCCGGGTGTTGGTCGCCGAGGTGATCGTGAGCGAGATCGCGCGCCGGATCGGGCTGCTCACCCCGCGGCTGGTCGCGCTCGACCTGGATCCGGAGATCGCCCGCTACGAGGCCGACCAGGAGGTCCAGGACCTGCTCAACGCGAGCCCGGGGCTCAACCTGGGGGTGGACTTCCTGCCCGGGTCGTTCGGCTTCGACGGCGACCTCCCGACGGGCGAGGGCTTGGCGGCGAAGGTGCTGTGGCTCGACGCGTTCACCGCCAACGTCGACCGCACCTGGCGCAACCCCAACCTGCTGTTCTGGCACGGCGACCTCTGGGTGATCGACCACGGCGCCGCGCTCTACTTCCACCACGCGTGGTCCGGCGGCTCCCTGCAGAAGGACGGGGCCGCCGAGCGGTTCGCCGCCCAGCCGTGGAGCCCCGACGACCACGTCTTCCTCGCGTCCGCCGACCGGCTGGCCGCGGCCGACGCCGAGATCGCGCCGCTCCTCGACGAGGCGGTCCTCGGCGACGTCCTGGGCGAGGTGCCCGACGCGTGGCTCGAGCCGGTGCCGGGCGCGGAGACCCCCGACGACGTGCGCGCCGCCTACGTCGCCTACCTGACCGCCCGGCTCGGCACCCGGCAGTGGCTCCCGCAGGTCGTGGGCCGATGACCGCCGGCCGGCCGCGGCTGTCGTACCAGTACGTCGTCCTGCGCTGCGTGCCGCGGGTCGACCGCGAGGAGTTCCTCAACGTCGGCGTGGTGATCTACTGCCAGGCGACCGACTACCTGGCGGTCTCGTGGCAGGTCGACCGCGACCGGGTCGCCGCGCTCTACCCCGCGCTCGACCTCGACCAGGTCTGCGACGCGCTCGACTTCGTCGACGGCGTCTGCGCCGGCGACGAGCGCGGGGGAGCGGCGGCCACCAAGCCGATCGGCCAGCGGTTCGGCTTCCTCAAGGCGCCCAAGAGCACCGTGCTCCAGCCGGGCCCGGTGCACGGTGGCGTCACCCATGACCCGGTGCGCCAGCTGGAGCACCTCGTGGAGAAGCTGGTCGGTTAGCTCTCAGACCGGGACGAGCTCGACCGCGCCCACGGCGTAGCGGGCGAGCACGGTGCGCGCCAGCTCGGGGTGGGCGCCCAACGGCTCGGAGACGGCGACCGCGCCTGCCTCCATCGCCAGCTCGGCCGCCCGGTCGGGCAGGAAGCCGGGCGCGAGGAAGAGCGACGCGACCGCGATGTGCCGTCGACCCTCGCGACGGAAGGCGCGGACGGCCTCGCCCGTGGCCGGGGGAGACGCCGACGCGAAGGCGGCGGAGACGGGCAGCTTGTGCCGCGAGCCCCACACCCGGGCCAGCCGGGCGACGGCCTGGTTGGCGAGCGGGTCGGTCGAGCCGGCGGCGGCGAGCACGAGGGCGTCGAGCTCACGGACGCGGGAGGCCTTGAGCGCCTCGCGCAGCCGCACGTCGAGCACCTCGAGGAACTGCGCCTCCAGGCCGAGGATCGACGTGGCGCGGATCTGGAGACCGCGGTGCTTCGCGGAGGCCTCGGCGACGGCGCTCGGGACGTCCACCTTGGCGTGGTAGGCCTCGGTCAGGAGCAGCGGGACGACGACGATCTCGTCGAACCCGGCCCGGACCAGCTTGTCGACCACCGTCGAGAAGGACGGCTTCGACAGCTCGAGGAAGGCCTGCTCGACACGCAGGTCCGGGCGCATCGCGCGAACCTCGTCGACCAGGGCCTTGATCGTCGCGGCGGACCTCGGGTCACGACTGCCGTGAGCCAGGGCCACCAGTGCGGGAGCAGCCATCAGCGTGCCCTCCGTTCTGTGTTCGTTCCAGCGTTCGATCGAGCACGAGTGCCGGCGGCGCTGCCGGTGTGGGTACGGGTCATGAGTGGATCCCGCACTCGGTCTTGGAGGTGCCGGCCCAGCGGCCGCTGCGCGGGTCCTCGCCCGGCGCGACGCGCCGGGTGCAGGGCCAGCAGCCGATGGACGGGTAGCCGTCGTAGGCGAGCGGGTTCACGAGGATGCCGTTCTCGGCGATGTAGCGCTCGACCTGCTCGTCGGACCACCGCGCCATCGGCGAGACCTTGACCTTGCCCTTCTTGGCGTCCCAGCCGACCACCGGCGCGATGACCCGGTTGTGGGTCTCGGCGCGGCGCAGGCCGGTCGCCCAGGCGTCGTAGTTGTCCAGCGACTCGGCCAGCGGCTGCACCTTGCGCAGCTTGCAGCACAGGTCGGGGTCGGTCTTGTACAGGTCCTTGCCGTGCGCCGCGTCCTGCTCGGCGACGGACTGCACCGGGGTGATCGAGATCAGGTTCACGTCGAGCGTCGCCGCGACCGCGTCACGGGTGCCGATCGTCTCGGCGAAGTGGTAGCCGGTGTCGAGGAACACCACATCGATGCCGGGCACGACCTTCGACGCCAGGTGCGAGAGCACGGCGTCGCCCATCGAGGACGTGAGGCAGAAGCGCTCGCCGAACGTCGCGGACGCCCACTCGATGATGCTCTCCGCGGGGGCGAGCTCCAGCTCGGCACCCCAGTGGGACACCAGCTCGCGCAGCTCCTCGGGGGACCGGCCGGCGGTCTCGGTGCCTCGGTAGTTGCGGGCCGAGGTGGTGGTGGCGGCGCTCATCGGCGACCAGCTCCCCCGTCGACGACCGAGGGTCGGACCAGGCCGAGCATCTTCAGGGAGAAGGCACGCAGGCAGCCGCGGCACTCCCACGACCCGTGCGGCGAGGTGACCTCGCCGGACTCGGAGACGACCTCGTGGGGACGGAGGTCCTGCTCGCCGCAGTAGGGGCAGTGGAAGGGGATCCCGCGCTCGCTCATGCCGGCGCCCCCTCCAGGACCCGCTCGCCACGGAGCAGGTCCTCGTCGGCCCGGGCGACCCAGGCTGCGAAGCTCTCGCCGGCCTGGCGGTCGGCGAGGTAGGCGTTGACGACGTTGGTGATGTAGTCGTCGAGGCCGGCGCTGGTGACCTTGTGGGCGCGCAGCTTGCGGCCGAAGTTGGCCTGCAGCCCGGTGGCACCCCCGAGGTGCACCTGGAAGCCCTCGACCTGCTCGCCCTCGTGCATGACCAGCTGACCCTTGAGTCCGATGTCGGCGACTTGGGTGCGGGCGCAGGCGTTGGGGCAGCCGTTCACGTTGACCGTGATCGGGGTGTCGAGCTCGGGGAAGCGCTTCTCGAGCTCGCCGACCAGCAGGCGGGCGCGCTCCTTGGTGTCGACGATCGCGAGCTTGCAGAACTCGATGCCGGTGCAGGCCATCGTGTTGCGTCGCCAGTTGGACGGCCGGGCGGACAGGCCCAGCTCGTCGAGACGGTCGACGAGCGCGTCGACGACGGCGGGCTCGACGCCGACCAGGACGATCTTCTGGTACGGCGTGAGGCGGGCCCCGGCGACACCGAACTCCTCGATCAGGTCGGCGAGCTGCACCAGGAGAGTGCCCGAGACCCGGCCGGCGGTGGGCGCGACGCCGACGTAGAGCTTGCCGTCCTTCTGCTCGTGCACGCCGATGTGGTCGCGGTGCCCCACGGGCGACGGGGGCGAGTCGCAGGAGACGAGCTCGCGGTCGAGGTACTCGTTCTCGAGCACCTCGCGGAACTTCTCGATGCCCCAGTCGGCCACCAGGAACTTCAGGCGAGCGCGGGAGCGCAGCCGGCGGTAGCCGTAGTCGCGGAAGATCGACGCGACGCCTTCCCAGGCGTCGGCCACCTCGTCGAGCGGGATCCAGACGCCCATCTTCTGGGCGAGCATCGGGTTCGTGGACAGGCCGCCACCGACCCAGAGGTCGAACCCGGGGCCGTGCACGGGGTGCACGGTGCCGACGAAGGAGACGTCGTTCGTCTCGGGCGAGACGTCGTGGCTCGGGTGCCCGGTGAGCGCGGTCTTGAACTTCCGCGGGAAGTTCGCGAAGTCGGGGTTGCCGATGTAGCGGCGCTTGATCTCCTCGAGCGCCGCGGTGCCGTCGATGATCTCGTCCTTCGCCACGCCGGCGACGGGGGAGCCCAGGAAGGGGCGCGGCGAGTCGCCGCAGGCCTCCATGGTGTCGAGCCCGGCCGCCTCGAGCCGCTCCCAGATCGCCGGCACGTCCTCGATCCGGATCCAGTGGTACTGGATGTTCTCCCGGTCGGTGACGTCGGCGGTGTCACGGGCGAAGTCGACCCCGATCGTGCCGAGCGCTCGGACGGCGTCGTGCGACAGCAGCGCGCCGTCGGAGCGGACCCGCATCATGAAGAACTCGTCGTCGAGCTCCTCCTCCTCGAGCATCGCGGTCTTGCCGCCGTCGAAGCCCGGGGCGCGCTGGGTGTAGAGACCCATCCAGCGGAACCGGCCGCGCAGGTCCGCCGGGTCGATCGAGGCGAAGCCGCGCTTGGAGTAGGTGTAGAGGATCCGGTCGCGCACGTTGAGCGGGCTGTCGTCCTTCTTGGACTGCTCGTTCTTGTTCAGCGGCTCGGAGTAGCCGAGCGCCCACTGGCCCTCACCGCGCATGGTGCGCGGGATCTCGGTGCGGGTCGGTGCCTTGGCGGTGTAGCGCGGGTCGGTCATGGGAGAGGCTTTTCCTTGACGGGGGTGGCGCTCGGGGCTCCATCCGGCAAGGACCACGTCGTCGGGGTCCGGGCCGGAGAGCCAGCGGCGCGATGGGCGGCTGGTCAGGCTCAGTACGTCAGGGAGGGCCGACACATCATGCTGCGGGTACGACCGAAGTCCACGTGGCGTCGCACCACGAGGTAGGTCGTCGCAGCAGTGATCATGTCAAGGAGTCTCAGGGAGCGGACGCCGATCCGACAAGGTGAAATCTCATGTGGTGGGACGGCGATCCACGATATGAGACGTTCGGCCGGGTCTGCGGCGTCAGATCGACCGGCGTGCGACCCACGTCACACCGGCCGACCCGGCGCGGAGCCGCTCGCGGGCGTCCGGACCCGCCACTACGCTGGCGGCCATGACCGACGCCCGCCTCAGTTCCCTCACCAGCAGCGCCTACCAGCAGGCCCTCGAGGTGATCGCCTCGGTCGAGCCGCGGGTCGCCGACGCCACCCGTCAGGAGCTGGCCGACCAGCGCGCCTCGCTCAAGCTGATCGCCAGCGAGAACTACGCCTCGCCCGCCGTGCTCCTCACGATGGGCACCTGGTTCAGCGACAAGTACGCCGAGGGCACGGTCGGGCACCGCTTCTACGCCGGCTGCCAGAACGTCGACACCGTCGAGTCCCTGGCTGCCGAGCACGCGCGCGAGCTGTTCGGCGCGCCGTACGCCTACGCCCAGCCGCACTCCGGCATCGACGCCAACCTGGTCGCGTTCTGGTCGATCCTCGCCCACCGGGTCGAGACCCCGGCGCTGGCGAAGCTCGGCGCGAAGAACGTGAACGAGCTGACCGACACCGACTGGGAGACGCTGCGCCACGAGCTCGGCAACCAGCGCCTCCTCGGCATGTCGCTCGACGCCGGCGGCCACCTCACCCACGGCTTCCGCCCCAACATCAGCGGCAAGATGTTCCACCAGCAGCAGTACGGCACCGACCCCGAGACCGGGCTGCTCGACTACGACGTCGTGCGTGCCAAGGCGAAGGAGTTCAAGCCGCTGATCCTGGTCGCGGGCTACTCGGCCTACCCCCGCCGGGTGAACTTCGCGAAGATGCGCGAGATCGCCGACGAGGTCGGCGCCACCCTGATGGTCGACATGGCCCACTTCGCGGGCCTGGTCGCGGGCAAGGTCTTCACCGGCGAGGAGAACCCGGTGCCCTACGCCCACGTCACGACCACCACGACCCACAAGTCGCTCCGTGGCCCCCGCGGTGGCCTGGTCCTGGCCCAGGAGGAGTACGCCGCCGACGTCGACCGCGGCTGCCCGATGGTGCTCGGTGGCCCGCTCTCGCACGTGATGGCCGCCAAGGCCGTGGCACTCGCCGAGGCCCGTCAGCCGGCGTTCCAGACCTACGCGCAGGCCATCGCCGACAACGCCAAGTCGCTCGCCGACGGGTTCCTGTCGCGCGGTGCGAAGCTCGTGACCGGCGGCACCGACAACCACATTGTGCTGCTCGACGTCTCGGGGTTCGGCCTCACCGGCCGCCAGGCCGAGTCCGCCCTGCTCGACGCCGGCATCGTCACCAACCGCAACTCGGTGCCGCAGGACCCGAACGGCGCCTGGTACACCTCCGGCATCCGGCTCGGCACGCCCGCGCTGACCACCCGGGGCTTCGGGCACGACGAGTTCGACAACGTCGCCGAGCTGATGGTGCACGTCCTCCAGAACACCCGGCCCGGCACGACGAAGGCGGGCGAGCCGTCGAAGGCGTCGTACACGCTCGCGGACGGCATCGCCGACAAGGTCAAGGACGCATCGGCGGAGATGCTCGACAAGCACCCGCTCTACCCAGGCCTGAGCCTCGTGTAGCGAAGCTCCCGCACGTGGCCTTCGACCTGGCCTGAGCATCTCCGCGGTTTGCCGCCGGTCGACTCGGGTAGGCGTGGCGCATGGCACAGACCGAGACGACCGCGCCCGCAGCCGAGCAGCCACCCAAGAACCGCACCCACTGGCTCTACCTGGCGGTGATCGCGGCGGTGGTCCTCGGCATCCTGGTCGGGCTGGTGTTCCCGGACTTCGCGGTGAAGCTCAAGCCGCTCGGTGACGGGTTCGTCGGGTTGATCACGATGATGATCCAGCCGGTGATCTTCTGCACGATCATCCTGGGCGTCGGCTCCGTGGCCAGTGCGGCCAAGGTCGGCAAGGTCGGCGCCCTGGCGTTGGGCTACTTCATCGTGATGTCGACGTTCGCGCTCACCATCGGGCTGGTCGTCGGGAACATCATCAAGCCCGGCTCCGGCCTGGACCTGAACGACGACGTCGCAGCCGCCGGAGCCGAGCAGGCTGAGGCCGGCCACGGGAGCACGACGGACTTCCTGCTCGGGATCATCCCGGACTCCTTCTTCTCGTCGCTGACCTCGGGCGACGTCCTGCAGACCCTGCTCGTCGCGCTGCTGGTCGGGTTCGCGCTCCAGCAGATGGGCTCGACCGCCGCGCCGATCCTGACCGTCGTGGAGTACGCCCAGAAGCTGGTCTTCCGGGTGCTCGCGATGATCATGTGGGCGGCGCCGATCGGTGCCTTCGGTGCGATGTCCGCCGTCGTCGGCGAGACCGGGTTCGACGCGCTCAAGAGCCTGGCGCTGCTGATGGTCGCCTTCTACATCACCTGCGCGGTGTTCGTGTTCGGGGTGCTCGGGACCGTGCTGAAGGTCGCGACCGGCGTCAACATCTTCGCGCTCTTCAAGTACCTCGCCCGCGAGTTCCTGCTGATCCTCGCGACGTCCTCCTCCGAGTCCGCCCTGCCGCGGCTGATCGCGAAGATGGAGCACGTCGGCGTCGACAAGACGACCGTCGGCATCGTGGTCCCGACCGGCTACTCGTTCAACCTCGACGGCACCGCGATCTACCTGACGATGGCGACGCTCTTCATCGCGGAGGCGATGGGCGAGCCGCTTCACATCGGCGAGCAGATCTCGCTGCTGGTGTTCATGGTGATCGCGTCGAAGGGTGCCGCCGGAGTCACCGGCGCCGGCCTGGCGACGCTGGCCGGGGGCCTGCAGTCCCACCGCCCGGACCTGGTCGGCGGCGTCGGTCTGATCGTGGGCATCGACCGGTTCATGTCCGAGGCGCGGGCGCTGACGAACTTCGCCGGCAACTCGGTCGCCACCGTCCTGATCGGCACCTGGACCGATGGCGTGAACCGCGAGCGCCTCGACCGGGTGCTCGCCGGCGAGCTGCCGTTCGACGAGCGCACCATGGTCGACGCCGACGAGCCGGCCCCCGAGGAGCGGACGCCCGAGACGGTCGCGTGACCGTCGCCATCACACCACCGGCGTCGTGCGCTCCACGATCGCGCGCAGGTCGCCGCCGTCGAGGGCTCCGAACACCCCGTCGTACGACGTGCCGAGCCGGGAGGCGCAGAAGACGTCGGCGACCTCCGGGGGAGCGAAGCGCACCAGCAGCGCACCCTGGAGGCAGGCCGCCATCCGCCCGGCCAGCCGCCGGGCGTTGACCTCGAGCGTTGCGGGGTCGCCCATCAGCGAGCCGATCAGGGCCAGCGTGTCCTCGATCGCCCGGTCGAGGCGGGCGTCGCCGCCGCGGGCCCGGCCGACCTCGGTGATCCAGGCGTCGAGCACCTCGGGTTCGCGGCCCAGGGCGCGCAGCACGTCGAGCGCGTTGACGTTGCCCGAGCCCTCCCAGACGGAGTTCAGCGGCGCCTCGCGGTAGAGCAGCGGCAGGCCGGACTCCTCGACGTACCCGTTGCCGCCCAGGCACTCGAGCGCCTCGGCGACCATGAACGGGGTGCGCTTGCAGACCCAGAACTTCGCGAGCGGCAGTGCGATCCGGCGCAGCGCGGCCTCGTGCGGGTCGTGCCGCGCGTCGACCGCCGCGGCGAGCCGCAGCGCCAGCGCGGTCGCGGCCTCGGTCTCGACCGCGAGGTCGGCCAGCACGTTCTGCATCAACGGCTTGTCGCTGAGCAGCCCGCCGAAGGCCGAGCGATGGGCGGCGTGCCAGGACGCCTCGGAGACGGCGCGCCGCATCAGCGCGGTCGAGCCGAGCACGCAGTCGAGCCGGGTGGCGGCGACCATCTCGATGATCGTGCGCACGCCGCGGCCCTCGTCGCCGAGACGCTGGGCGACGGTGCCGTCGAACTCGAGCTCCGACGAGGCGTTCGACCGGTTGCCGAGCTTGTCCTTGAGTCGTACGACGTCGAGCTGGTTGCGGGTGCCGTCGGGCAGCACCCGCGGCACCACGAAGCAGGTCACCCCGCCTTCGGCCTGGGCGAGCACCAGGAACATGTCGTTCATCGGCGCGGAGGTGAACCACTTGTGGCCGTGGAGGGTGTACTCGCCGTCGCTCGACGTCGGCCGGGCCTCGGTCACGTTGGCGCGGACGTCGGAGCCGCCCTGCTTCTCGGTCATGCCCATCCCGGCCAGCGCGCCCCGCTTGGACGCGGGCGTCCGCAGGCCCGGGTCGTACGTCGTGGAGGCCAGCAGCGGCGTCCACTCCTTGGCGATCGCGTCGTCGACCCGCAGCGCGGGGATGGAGGCGTAGGTCATCGAGATCGGGCAGCCGTGCCCCGGCTCCGTGTGGGACCAGGCCATGAAGCCCGCGGCCCGGCGTACGTGCGCGTGGGGGGAGTCCTGCTCCCACGGCGTCGCGGCCAGCCCGTGGCCGACCGCTCGCTCCATCAGCCAGTGCCACGACGGGTGGAACTCGACCTCGTCGATCCGGTTGCCGTAGCGGTCGTACGGCGTGAGGTGCGGGTGGTGCTCGTTGGCGAGCATCCCGTGCTCGCGGGCCTCCGCGGTGCCGGCCTCGGCGCCCAGCGCGAGCAGGTCGTCGACGACCTCGGCCGACGCGTGGCGGGTCACGCCCTCGACGAGCGCGAGATCCGCCGTGACGACGTTGTGACCTGCCAGGAGGGGGGCTTGGTTCGTGGCTACCCGGATGTCGGAACGCATGTGGTTACGGTAGTTGCTATGGCCGAGGCGGAGAGTGCGGAGAGCCGGGAAGGGCCCTCCGCGGCCCCCCCGGTCGTGCTCTGGCTGCGCCACGCCCGCGCCGAGCTCTGGAGGGTGATCGTCACGACCGTGGCGTCCTGCCTGAAGTACCGCGTCACCGGGCTGGCGGCCGAGGCCGCGTTCTTCGCGGTGCTGTCGGTGCCGCCCCTGATCTTCGCGATGGCGGGCGCGATCGGCTTCGTGTCCGACCAGTTCACCGCCGCCCAGGTGGACGACGTGCGCAACGCCGTCATCGACCTGTCCCAGCGGGCACTCACCGACGGCGCCGTGAACCGGATCATCGTGCCGACCATCGACGATGTCCTGAAGGGCGGCCGGTTCGACATCATCTCGCTCGGCTTCGTGCTGGCCCTGTGGTCCGGGTCGCGCGCCCTCAACGTCTTCGTCGACACCATCACGATCATGCACGGGCTCGGCGGCCACCGCGGGATCGTCAAGACCCGGGCGCTGTCGTTCCTCCTCTACGTGCTGGCGATGGTCACAGGCGTCGTCTCGATCCCGCTCGTGGTCGCAGGCCCGGCGCTGGTCGGGGACTGGCTGCCGGAGCGCGCCGACTTCCTCATGCACTTCTACTGGCCGGCCGTGATCGTGATCTGCATCTGCTTCCTCGCGACGCTCTATCACGTGTCGGTGCCGGTGCGGACGAACTGGAGCTTCAACCTGCCCGGCGCGACGTTCTCGCTGGCCTGCTGGGTGCTCGGGTCCTACCTGCTGCGCTGGTTCCTCACCATCACCGCCACCGACTCCCGCTCCATCTACGGCCCGCTGGCCGCACCGATCGCGGTGCTGCTGTGGCTCTACCTGGTCTCCATCGCGGTGCTGATCGGGGCCGCCGTGAACGCCGCCTTCGACACCGTCTTCCCGCAGAAGACGACGATGCTGGCGAGACTCGAGCTCATGCAACGGCTGCGCCGCATCGGTTCCCGGGAGCCGACGGACTAGATTGCCAGCGTGCCGGACGACTCCAGCGACATCACCCAGGGCCGCAGCCGCGGCAATGTCTCGCTCCCCGACCGGATCGTGTCTCCGTGGTGGGCGCTCGGACGCCGCCTGCTGCTGGCGATCGCGATCCTGGCCGGCACCGTCGCCCTCGTCTACCTCGACCGCGGCAGCTACGCCGACAACAACGACCCGTCCGGCAAGGTCGGGTTCATCGACTCGATCTACTACACGACCGTCACGCTCAGCACGACCGGGTACGGCGACATCGCGCCGGTCGCCCCGCACGCCCGGCTGATCAACGCGTTCGTCGTCACCCCGCTCCGCATCGCCTTCCTGGTGCTGTTGATCGGGACCACCCTCGAGGTGCTCGCCTCGCAGGGCCGCGAGATGTTCCGCATCGCCCGTTGGAGGAAGCGCATGGGAGCCCACGTCGTCGTGGTCGGCTACGGCACGAAAGGCCGGGCCGCCGTCGACACCCTCGTGAACAACGGCCAGGACCGCGAGTCGATCGTGGTCGTCGACCCGGGTGCCGAGGCCCTGCAGGAGGCGCACGCCGACGGCCTCGCGGTCGTCACCGGAGACGCGACCCGCCGCGACGTGCTGCGTCGGGCCGGCGTCAAGGAGGCGAGCCAGGTCATCATCACGACCAACCGCGACGACTCCAACATCCTCGCGACGCTGACCACCCGGCAGCTCAACCCCGACGTCTGGATCGTCGCCGCGGTGCGGGAGCAGGAGAACGTCGCGCTGATGCGCCAGTCGGGCGCCAACTCCGTGATCACCTCCTCCGACGCGGTCGGGCGGCTGCTCGGGCTCTCGTCGCTGTCGCCCACGCTGGGGTCGGTGATGGAGGACCTCCTGACGTACGGCGAGGGCCTCGAGGTCGCCGAGCGCGACCTGATGGTCTCCGAGGTCGGCAAGCAGCCGCAGTCGCTGCCCGACCAGGTCATCTCGGTCGTGCGGGACGAGAAGGTCTACCGCTACTTCGACCCGGTGGTCACCCAGCTCGCCCGCGGCGACCGGCTGATCGTCGTACGTCCTGCCAAGGAGCTGCCGTGGGCACCGCGGCCGGGCACGCACGACGAGGACTTCGCCACCGACGACTGATCTCGCGACTGGTGAGTCGCCACCCACACGGCCCTCGATACGGCTAGCCTGCAGATCACACAGGTGGGGGCCTAGTGGGGGTGGAGATGCCGGGCGACCGGAAGCAGCAGCATGCGCTGGTGAACCCTGGGACAGCCGTTGGGCTGGCCGGGGTCATCGTCGTGCTCGCGGTGCTCTCGTCCCTTCCGGCGGGTGAGGCCCCGGGCTACGTCGACGTCTACCCGGCCGGCGGCCTCCCGATCCTGTGGCTGCTCGTGCGCGGCGCCCGCGTCGTCAGCGTCGACACGGCTGTGCTGGCTGTGGTCCTCTTTGGCAGCAACCTGCTGGCCGGCTCGGACCCCGACGTCGCTGGGACGTTCGCGGTCGCGAACATCCTCCAGACCGTGCTCGCCGTGCTGCTGCTGCGGCGCTGGTGCCCGCAGATGTGGGGCTGTGGGGGAGCGGAGCCCCTGGACCGGCCGCGGGTGCTGGCCAGGTACGGCGCCGCGCTGGTGCTGGCCACGGCGGTCGGTTCGGCTGTGGCCATGACCGGTGTGGTCGCGGTCGAGGCCCACTCGACGTCCCTGGCCGGCCTGCTCTGGTTCGGGCGCAACCTCTGCAGCGCGCTGATCGTCGTCACCCTCGGTCTTCTGCTCGGCCAGCGGGCGTCCGCACCCCGACCCCGGCCGCGCCTGCTCGGTGACGCGGGCGTCGTCGAGCTGGTCGCGGCGACGGCGTTCACCGTCGGGATGTACGCCGTGGCCTTCTCCTTCGACGACCTGCCGCTGGCCTTCCCGCTCCTGGCCGCCACGGTGTGGTTCGGGCTGCGGTTCTCCACGGTGCTGAGCGGCGCCCACTCGTTCCTGGTCGGTGTCGTCACGATGACCCTGACCGTCATGGACATCGGCCCGTTCGCCGCCGTCGAGCGACTCGACCTGGGCTATCTCCTGGCCGAGTTCTACGTCGCCACGATCGTGATCACCGGCCTCGGCCTCTCGACCGGGCGCGACGAGCGACACGCGCTCGCGGCCGAGCTGCGCCGTACGGAGGAGGACGCGGTCTACCAGGCGAGCATCCGCGACGCCGTGATCGGGTCGATCAACGAGGGTCTGCTCGTCGTCGACGAGTCGGGCGAGCTGCTGGTCCACAACGACGCCGCCGCCCGCATGCTGGGCGCGGCGGAGGGGCCACTGACCACGGAGTCGCGCCTCGTGCTGACCACGTGGTGGGCCGACGGCTTCCAGATGGGCGACGAGGACAAGCCGACCGTCCGCGCCCTCCGGGGCGAGGCGGTCCATGACGCCGAGGTGGTCGTCCAGGTCGCCGACGTGGGCGACCGGGTGCTGAACGTGTCCGCGATCCCGCTGCCGCGTGACGTGGTCCGGGGCCGGGCTCGGGCGCTGGTGCTCTTCCGCGACGTCACCACCGAGCTCGCCCACCGCGAGGAGCTCGCGGCGTTCGCCGGCGTCGTCGCCCACGACCTCCGCAACCCGCTCGCGGCCATCGACGGCTGGACGGAGATGATCGCCGACGAGCTGGACGCCGGGGCGCTGGACGCCCAGCTCGCCCAGGAGTTCGTGTCCCGGGTGCGATCGTCGTCGCGGCGGATGCGCGAGCTGATCAAGGACCTGCTCGCCCACGCCACCAGCAGTCAGCGCGACTTGGAGCTGAGTCGGGTGGACGTCACCCAGCTGGTCGAGGAGATCGCGGCCGCGCGGCACGCCGAGGGCTTCGTCAGCTGCTCGCCGATCCCTCTGGTGTCGGCTGACGGCGTGCTCGTGCGCCAGGTCCTCGACAACCTGATCGGCAACGCGCTCAAGTATGTCGCGCCCGGGGTGGAGCCCAAGGTCACCGTGCACGGGTGCCAGACCCTGCCGAACCTCGTGACCATCCAGATCGCCGACAACGGCATCGGGATCCCCGCAGGAGAGCGGGAGAAGATCTTCGAAGAGTTCCACCGCGCCCACTACCGCGACTACGAAGGCAGCGGCCTCGGGCTCTCGATCGTGCGACGGATCATCACCCGGCACGACGGCACGATCATGGCCCGCGCGAATCCCGCCGGTCAGGGCTCGGTCTTCGAGTTCACGCTCCCGTCGTACACCGACTGACGGTCACAGGACGGCGACCCGCTCCGGTCCGAGGTCGAAGAGGACGTCCAGGCCGGTCATCGAGCACAGCCACCGGAACTGCCGGCTCGTCTCGATGAATCCCATCGTCGCACTGTCTGCCTCGAGCGCGGCCACCGTACGGGCCAGGACGCCGAGGGCCGAGGCGTCCACGAAGGACACGGCGCCGACGTCGACCACGACGCGAGGACAACCGCTGTCGCGGATCGCTCGGAGCTCGCGCGACATGGTCCGGGCGGAGAAGATGTCCAGCTCACCGTGCGCGGTGAGCGTGATGGTCGGGGGACGGACTGAGGTGTTCAAGGTGAATTCCACGTTGCTTCGACGGTACGTCCGAAGTCGGGCCGCCGGTACACCCGATCGGGTCAGTCCTCACGGGAGCGCTCGGCCGTGGTTTCAGCGGCGTTTGTGCTGGTAGACGAGGATCGCGACGACGACGACCCCGATGACGACGACGAGGGTCTGTGCGGCGGTCAGGCCGAGCAGGAAGTGTCCGCCGCCCGGAGGGCGCCGGATCCGCACCGCGTCGACCATGCCCCGACCGTACGCCGGACGACCTGAACCTCCAGATTCTCTCAAGCCTGCACCTTCTCGCAGCCGACCTGCCTACAGTCGTCGTGGACAAGGGAGCTGGCCCGAGGTCGTCGCTGCCCCCGGGCCAACTTCCTGTCCATCCAGGTCGGGGAGCCCTCAGCGGGAGAGATCGAGCCCGCGGTAGAGGTGCAGCTCGTCGCGGATCCGGTACGGCACCGGTCGACCGGCCGAGGCCAGCGCCGCGGCGTACGTCTCGAGCGCGGCCAGCAGGTCGCGCCGGGCGTCGATCGTCGAGGTGTGCCGCTTCATCGGGGCCGCCCGTTGGAGATCCAGGCGTGACCGGGCCTCGTGCACGTGCCGCAGCAACCCGTCGAGGTGCTGCTGGGACGGTTGGTCGGCTGGAGCGGGGTGAGCCACGGGTCACGCCTTCGGAGACCGTCACACGCCGTGTCCGAGTGGGCGCGGCCCGGGCGGGTTCCGACCACCGTAACCCGTCCAGGTGTCCAACTGGACCAATCCCTCGGGCCCGGACGAGTAGGTTGGAGGCAATCACCTGCCGAGCCGGGCTCCTTCCCGGGCGACGACACCACGATGATGGTGCTGCAGCTGGCTTCGGGGCGCCGCCTGCGACTGCTCGTCGTGCAGGGCGACACCGAACCGGTGGCCGCGCAGGCCGCGATGGACGCGGCCGCGGCGGGGCAGGCGACCTCCGCGTCCGCCTGAGCCCTACGCCTCGGCGCTCCAGTGGAGCAGGAACCGTCCGACCCGAGGCTTCGGCGCGGCGGGGAGCCGCGACACGTCGACTCCGCAGCCCTGCCGGCACTCGCCCGACTCGGCCCGCCAGTCCGTCGCCGTCTGCGCGCCCGGTGGCCCGGAGCCGCGGTAGGTCACCAGCAGCGAGGTCTCACCGCACGACGGACAGTCGTCGAGCTGGTACCTGAAGAACTGGATCCCCACGGGTGGGCGGTACCCGCGACCCCACGCGGCACACGCTCCGGGCCCAGGTGGTTTGGTCCAGTACCTCCAGTTTCGCGAAACCTGCGGCGAAATCCGGTCAGCAGGCCGCCCGGCGTCCTAGATTCATCTCGACCCCGCTGGTGACCCGAGACGCCAGCGGGGTCACTTCATTTCCGTGCGCTCGGCACGAGGGTGAGACCCGCCGTCACCGCATGTTCTCCTTGAAGAGCCGCAGCAACTGGTACGCCGAGCCGGCTGCGTCTCCGAGGTCACGTCCGGACGGCTGCTGGAGGAACGAGGTGAAGCCGTCAATCTCGCGGATCTCTTCGTGGCTGGCGTGGCGGAACCCCATCGTCCAGTCGGGGAAGGCCCGCGCGTCGATGCGCTCTCGCAGCAGCGTGAACACCCCGCGGTGTCGCGGGTCGCGGACGATCGACGCGAAGGTGCTGTCGACGGCCTCGTCGGGCCCCTCGAGGGTCTGGATGATGTTGCCCCCGCTGTAGAGGAGCATCCCGGTCAGACCGAGTGCCTCGTTCTTCGGCCGGATCGTCGCGAGCATCTCGCCCAGGCGATGGACGTCGAGGTGTTCGCTGGCTGAGCTGACGTAGGTGAGGGACAGCAAGGTATCGAGCTCCGAGAGATAGACGCCGGGAGCGATCAGGTTACCTGCGTCTTTACCTTCGGGCATGCGTGCTCCGCCCCGTTCCTGGCTACTGCGCTGTCAGCCGTCGCGTCGGGGTGATCTGTCACCACGGCGCGGCGCTCTCATGTCCACGCGGTTCGCGCGCATCCCGAAGTCGGAAGAACTCCTCGACGCCGCTCAGCCCACCCATTTCAAGGCGTTGCGGTCGGACGTGAACTCGTTGATGCGTTGGCCGATGCACTCCTCGGCGATGCCGGACGTCCGTGTCCAGCTCGCCTCGCCTCAGCAAAGGTTGGTATAAGGCGCGGCAACTCGAGGCGATGAAGGCAACGCGCTATAAGGATTGGGCCGGCGGCTGTCCGCCGGGAATGAAGAGATGTCTCTAGCCCCTCGAGGAGGTTGAAGTGCCTGCCAGCGTCGCGTTTCTTTCAGACCGCCTGACATCGGATCACAAGGCCGCCCTGCACCGTGCTCAGATCCTGATGGAGAACGACAAGGCGTGGACGGACTGGCTCGTCGATGCGGGCGTGCGTGGTGGACCTCTGCGTTCGATCATCCTGACGGTTGACGATCGAGAGAAGGTCCAGCGCTCGGTCCGTGGCGATGGCTTCAGCTACAAGGTCGACGCCGGCCGGATCGTTGACGCCGACCAGCGAGGCCAAGTCGTATCCGAGTGGCTGGCGATCCACGGCGAGATGTTCGACTACTGGGCCGAGAAGAAGGTGACGACACCGCACCCGCCGCTGCCCGATCCTGACGCCCAGTTGCCGGCAGAGGTTGAGGAGAGGCTCGCTGCGATGCGAGCCGACCAGATGCTCGAGGCGACGCACGATGACTATCTCGCCGAGCTCATAGACCAGGACGAGGAAGACTAAGGGTCATTCCTCCAGTTGCAGGAGGATGACGGCGCTCCCGTCACCCTGAAGGGCGATCGATTGGTTGACCACCTTCGCGTGCCGTAGTTCTTGCTCAAAGATTGGCGAGAATGCGACGTCACGCTGGCCGCCACCTTGGGGGAGGCGGTCCTCAAGCACGTGGAGCATGACCAGTCGGAGTGCCATGGCGGGCTAGCTCGTGTGGCACGCCGGCACGCAATGAGCGCAGCCGTCGACGTCCGTGTAGTAGCCCCTCGCAGCTTGGACTGCTGGTTGGCAGTTCGCGTGGTAGCCGAGGTCCTGGCGATTCGTTGAGGTGGGCAAGCAGCCCTTGGTTGAAGCGAGGTCGTGGACCTCGTGGTCTCCGTTTGACTGGGCGTTCTTGTTCACGCAGTAGTTGGGCATTGGGATCGCCTCCTTGGCGGAGCACGCTAGACCCGTGTGACGCCAGTCACAACAGCAACAAGTCCCCTCCGCCGCTCTTCCCACTCTGGTGTCGAAGACGACCCGCTTCCACTCGAGCATGGGGCCGCTGGTGATCCGGGCGCACGGTGACGGTGAGCTGCCGTGGGAGATCTCGACTGGATACGTCGGCCTGACGTCGCCCTGACGCATCCGCCGGTCACGTCGACCCATACTGGTCGGGGAGCGGGCACGTCCGTGCGATCCAGTCGGAGGCTCCCATCGGCCAGGTTAGAACATGCGTTCGAACGATTTGCCGGCAAGAGGTATATACGAACAGAACGAAAGGCATTACAATACTTTCGTATCTAAGGAGGAGGCTGGATGGTTGCCAAGGCGTTGGAACAGCACACGTACTTGCCCGAGGACAGGGCGGCTGAGGTGTTGAGCTTCCTTGATGCTCATGAGGCTGCTCGTGGAGCTAAGCCGTCCCCGCGCTACCTGCTTGCGGGTGCGGACGAGCACGACAGCATCGAGATCCCGGCTGGAATCCACGCGATATTGCGGCAGGTAGTGGCAGCGATGGAAGCTGGGAAAGCGGTCACGATTGCGCCCCAGAATCAACTACTGACTACACAGCAGGCGGCCGACATTCTCGGGGTCAGCCGCCCGACGGTGGTCAAGCTCATCGACGAAAGGATCTTGCCGGCGGATACGCCTGGCAAGCGTCGTCGGATGATCAAGCTTGACGACTTGCTCGAATATCGAGCCAAGCGGCGCGAGGACCAGTATCGGGCAATCCTGGAAACGGCGGTCGACTATGACGAGCCCGACGAAGATCCGGCCGTCATGACAGAACGTCTTCGGCGCGTGCGCGCAGAAGTCGCCGCCGAGCGGACTCAGGATCACATTTAGGTCTGCGAGGATGGCGGCGTGTTTGCCGCCATCCTCGATACGAGCGTGCTCTGGCCGAACCTTCAGCGCGATTTCCTGCTGTCGATGGCGGTTGAGGGCCTCTATAGGCCGCTTTGGAGCGATGCAATTCTGGAGGAACTTCAGCGACACGAGGCTATTAAGTTAATGGATCGCGGGACGAGCCAGGATGAAGCGACCGCCCGAGCAGCGAACCTCATCGAACTGATGCGTACTAACTTTGATGATGCGCTTGTACATGGGTGGGAAGGCCTAGTTGGCTCATACGGCCTGCCAGACCCTGATGACGAGCACGTGGTGGCGGCTGCGGTGGTCGGAGGGGCGGGCGCAATAGTCACGACAAACCTGAAGGACTTTCCCTCAGGAAAGGTCCCATTGGACATCCAGGTACTCGGGGCTGCGGAGTTCGCCGCGAACACTGCCGACGTTGACCCGGCTCGCGCAGCCGCGACCCTCCGGACGCTTTCCGACCGGCACCTGAGGCCGCCCAGAACACCTCACGAGCTGTTGAAGACGCTGGCCGATCGCTACGGCATGGATGAGGTGGCCGAGATCATCGAGCCGATGTTGTGACGCTTCGAAGCGATCACCTTGGCTCCGGAGAGTTCTCGTTCGTCAGCCCGCCTTTCGGCATCTGAAGTATGGTCCGCGTCTCGCCGGCCCGGTGCGCGTTCCATGCCCGGATCGTCATAGCAAGGCCCTCGGTCTCGTTGATCCGGCCCCCGCGCACGCGTAGCCGGGTGATCCGGCCTCGGAGCTGTGCGATCGGGTCGCTGCTCGCGATGCCGTCGCCGTCCGACACGCGCATGAGGAACCAGCTCGCGTCTTCGGCGTCGAGCTTCGCGAACAGGAAGTGGCACAGCCCGTAGACCGACGCCGGCAACGACTCCCGCGACGCCAGCCGGGACGCCAGGTCCGCGGACGGGCGGATCTCGGGGTTCTGCTCGAGGAAGGCGTTCATCTCGAGCGGGGTCGGTCGTATGGCGCCAGTGTTGGTGCGCATCCCGCGTTCCCACATCACCGCACGCCGGGCGACCGCGGCCAGGATGCTGGTGTTGTCCTCACCTTGGAGCTTGAGCGCGTCGGAGTACTACCTCTTCGCGCCGGCATCCACGGTCGGCATGACGTCAGGGGAGAGGCCGCGAACCACGACCATCGGCACCGTGGCGCCGGACATGATGATCGCTTTCAAGCGGTGCTGACCGTCGAACAGGTGACCGTCGGCCGAGAACTTCACCGTCTCCCCATTGAGAGCCCAGCGCTCGGCTGACATGTCCCGGGTGTACCCGTCGACCACAGAGCGGCGCAGGTTTCGGTTGTTCGGGTTTTTCGACAGCCAAGACTCAGCGAGCTCAGGGGAGACCTCAACGATCTCCACGGTCGGCGCAGGTCTCGTTCGAGATTTAACTTCTTTCACGGGTTGCTCTCTCTGGGCTGGGGCATCTTTCAGTAGACGCCGCGGTGAGGTGGGCCCCCGTACTTCCTTGCCGCGGTGTTGACCAAGTCAGCCCGCCTTGGATCGGCGGGCTGCACGGTGGGGAGCGGCCGGGGTTCAACGGGACTTCGTTGTCGATCAATGGTTCGGCTCCTCTGGTGCGACGGTGCGGAGGAACTCCGCAGCAGCCTCACGTCGGCTCAGGTGATGACCGTGGTTCTCGTGGGCAACGGCCTGGATCCGCCGTTCGACCTCAGAGGGTGCTTCGTCCTCGACGTCGGCCACGTGCCAGGCGCATCGATAGGCCAACGAGTGCAGTGGAAGCCCAACTCCATGGCCTCCCAAAGGCTGAACTCGCCTCCCAGATGAGGCTCGATGCTGAGCGTTGGTGCCGCCCTGGTGCCGCCCTGGTGGCGTCGAGGGGCGTCCCGTCGGGTTCGGTCGACACACTCAGGATCACGGACATGTCTCCGACCGTCTCCCTGCGCCAGTGATGAACGGCGACAGGGGTCTGCTGGTGATCGATGTCGTGCCCGCCGTCGGCCTCTGCCAGTCGGCACCACTCGGGCAGGCGATCGCGAGCGGGGCAGTGGTGGTGCTCATGCTCGGACCTCCTGGCACGAGCCTGGCGGACGACGTTCGTGTGTGTCGCTCAGGCGAATGTGCGGTGCTCATACGGGGTCTCCCGGTCCCGGAGCCTCCGCCGTCCATTGGACACATATTGGACACGCGCCCTGAATGCAGAAGGCCCCTGATCTGCGATTCCGCAGGTCAGGGGCCATGTCTTGCTGGTGGGCGATACTGGGTTTGAATTGTTGAGAGACGGGTCTTCGCGGCTCTCGCTCCTGACGCCTGATCTAGCGTAAACTCGCAGGTCAGAGGCGGTTTTCGAGGTCTGACAGACGTGGTCAGACGAGGTCGTATTTGGACGTCTATATTCCCCGAGATCCCCCTCTTGTTCCCCGAAAGGCGATACTGGGAGGACACAAGATGTCTCGGGCGAAGGTGCGCACCCGGCGAGGTTTCGGGCGCATCGAGAGGCGTGACAACGGCCGCTACCGGGCGGCCTACACGGGTCCCGACGGGCGCCTCTATCGAGCACCGGTGACCTTCGACGCGAAGGACGACGCGGTCGCCTGGCTGTCTGCCCGGCGGGCCGAGATCCAGATGGAGGTCTGGGCTCCGGAGGTCGCCGCGCGGGGCGCTCGGCGGCGGGAGGTGCCGACGTTTCGCGCCTACGCCGATCTGTGGCTGGAGACTCGCAAGACCAAGGGCCGCGAGCTGAGACCGACGACCCGCCGGCAGTACCGGATGCTTCTGGACAAGTTCATCCTGCCGACCTTCGGCGACGAGCGGATCGACCGGATCTCGAATGCGGACGTCAACGCTTGGTACGACGCCCTCGCGCCCGGCCGCGAGACCATCCGAGCCCAGTCCTACAGCCTGCTGCGCACCATCTTCGCCAGCGCGGCCTCGGAGCGGCCGCACCCGTGGATCCCCTACAACCCGGCGCATATCCGCGGTGCCGGGAGCACCAAACGCGCCCACCAGGTGCAGCCGGCGAGTCTGGACGAGCTGCGGATCATCGTCGAGGCGCTTCCTGACCGCTACAAGCTGATGGCGCTGCTGGCGGCTTGGTGCGCGATGCGGTTCGGCGAGCTGGCCGAGCTGCGCCGCGGCGACATCGACCTGCGGACCAGCCGCGTGAAGATCCGCCGAGGAGTGGTGCGGGTCGACGGTGAGTTCATCGTCGGGCCGCCGAAGAGTGACGCGGGGAGCCGCGACGTGGCGATCCCGCCGCACCTGGTGCCCCTGGTCAAGGACCATCTGAAGAAGTTCACGGCTCCCGGCAGGGACGCGTTGCTCTTCCCTGCGTCTGCGGACGAGAACCTGCACATGGCGCCCTCGACGCTCTACAAGGTCTACTACCCGGCTCGGAAGGCCGCCCGCCGCGAGGACCTCCGCTGGCACGACCTCCGCCACACCGGCGCTGTGCTGGCCGCGCAGACCGGCGCGACGCTCGCTGAGCTGATGGGTCGGCTCGGTCACTCGACGCCAGGGGCGGCCATGCGCTACCAGCACGCGGCTGCGGATCGTGACGCCGAGATCGCCAAGAGGCTCTCTGAACTCGCCAGATCGAAGACATGAGTGTCGGTGCGTCTTCGTACTCTTCAGACATGACGACGGTTTCAGACGACGATATCCGCCACCTGCCGTTGCCTGACCTCGCTCTGCGCCTCTTGGGTTCGCTCAGCCGCGAGCAGGCCAACTTCAACAACCTGATTCAAGGCTTCAAGCAGCGAGGCGGGTACGGCTCGCCGCAGCCTGGGGACCTGGACGGGCTATTGGCACGGCTCGCGGACGCGTGGGCCTGGCTCCAGGCACACGGGCTGATCGGACCGTCGGCGCAGAACCCGACCGGGGACTGGCGGCGTATTACGGCGATGGGCCAGGAGGTCGTCGATGATCCGAACGCCGTCGAGAAGGTGTGGGCAGCGGAGCGCCTCGCCGGCGACCTACACCCCGCGTTGTCCTCAGCCCGCTCCAACTTCGCCTTGGGTGACTACGAGACGGCGTCGTTCGCTGCGATGAAGTCCGTCGAAGTCGAGGTGCGCCGCGTGGCGAAGTTGCCGAACGAGTTGCTAGGTGTCCCCCTCATGAGGAAGGCGTTTAGCCCCAAGGACGGCATTCTCCGCGATCCCGAGGCGGAGGGTGGTGAGCAGCAGGCTACGGCTGACCTGTTTGCCGGGGCGATCGGCGCCTATAAGAACCCGGCGAGCCATCGCACGGTCAACTTCGACGACCCGACTGAGGCTGCTGAGGTCATCCAGTTGGCCGACCTTCTCCTCCGGATTGTCCAGCGCGCTGAAGCGCGGTTGGCGCAGTAGCGGGCCTCGCCCTCCGGTATGTTCGGTGTTCGGTATTGACCGAACACCGAATGCCTGACACTCTGGACCCGTGGATACCGAGGAGCTCGTCATCGACGCTTTCCGGCAGTTGGGGATTGAAGCCCGACTGCTCGTCGGCGCGCCCGCGGGCGGGGATCTCGCGCTGGGCCTGACGGGCTTCAACGCGCAGTTGGCGCTGAAGCGTCGGTCTCTCGTCACCGACGCGACCGTGAGCCAGCTCCTCGAAGAGGTTGACGGCGGCACACTGTTGGTCGTGGCGGACCGGGTGACTGAGTCGGCCCGCAATCTGCTGACTTCTCACCACGCTGGCTACCTCGATCTCCGTGGCCGCCTAGCGTTGCGCACGGGACACATCCTCATTGACGCCGAAGTCGAACCGATCAAGGAGCGCGCCGAGCGAGTCGATGCCCTCAGCGGCAAGGCTGGCCTGGAAGTCGCGGTGGCGTTGCTCCTGGAGCCCGAGAAGGGTGCATCGGTTCGGGAGCTCGCCCGAGCGCTCGGCCGGTCAGCCAGCACGGTCTCCGAGGTGTTGAAGGCGCTGCGTCGGCAAGGACTTGTCGACGAGAGCAACCGAGTCATCGGAACCGACCTCTTCTGGCAAGTTGCGGATCGATGGTCGACACCTCAGACCTACGTCGCGCAACTGCCTGACCCTCGCGACCCGAGCGCGAAGGCGTTGGGTCTGGGCCTGGACGACGAGGTCGGCTGGTCGACGGTCGGGTCGGTGCCGGCATCCGTGTACGGCGCGCCCGTGGTGGCGCGGGAGGACCAGGTGGTCGAGTTCTACGTCCCCGACGCGGCGACTGTTCGTCGGGCGGTGACGCTCCTCGGCGCCGCCCCCACAGCTGCGTCGGCAAAGGCATCGATTCGCGTGGCGCCGGTCCCCGCCGTCCTATCGCATCGCGAGACGCCGAAGGTGCGGGGAATCAAGTGGCCAGTGGCTCACCCGCTGTTCGTGGCGCTTGATCTGGCGCAGGACCAGGGGCGTGGACGCGAGATCCTCGACGCCTGGACGCCGACGGAGGGCACTCGTGTCTGGTAGGCGAGTCTCGTTCGTCGGTGATGCCATGACGGCTGTGGTCCAAGCGATCGACGAGGTTCACACGCTGATCGGCGCACCTCCGGTCGTCGTCGGCGGTGTCGCGGTGATGTGTCGGCTCTCTACGCCGTACCGGGCGACCACGGACCTCGACGTCGTCGCCGGCGCCGCAGTTGCAGATCCTTCGTGCTGCGGCAGGGGCCACGCCGGTCGAACCAGCAGCCGTGCTGTTGCCGACGCCCTTCGGTGACGTCAAGATCGACGTTCTCGAAGTCCGGCAGATCGAACTGGACGAGCCAAGTGACGATCCCGGCGATCGTCTGCATGCGTCGGCACACGCGTGGGCGAACGACATCGCCACGGACGTCATGATCGAGGTTGTGCGTCTCAACGGCGATCCCGTCGAGGTGACCACGAAGGTTGCCGAGCCCGGTCCTCTGATCGCTATGAAGATCCAGGCGGTGATGAACCGCTCGGTCGACAAGCAGGGCACGGACCTGCGCGACATCGTGCGGCTCGCGCTCGACCCTGAATCTCGCCCGGCCGCGATGAGCCAGATCGGCACAGTTGACGGTGCCCTCGCGCGTGACATCGCGATCCACGTCGACCTCTGGCTGGTCCGCAGGAAGGACCAAGCTCTGCGCTGGATCCGAGGCACCGGCGATCAGGACGTCACGATGGACGACCTCGACCTGGTCGCCGAGCTGCTTCTCGCGGCATGCGAGCGATAGGTAGCTGTCAGTTCACTGGAAGGCCGACGGCGTCACCTTGTCGACTGGCTCGCCGACGAGGTCTGCCCAGGCCTGCATCGTGCCCGAGAGTGCGATCGCTGCGCCTGACTGGACGGCGTGGCTGCCCTGCTTGGTGATGAGCGCCTCCAGTGCGCTGTGGGCTCGTCCGCGCCGGGCGAGGTCGAGGATGTCGCGGGCCGCGCGCTCGCCGTACCAGTGGCCCTGGGGGAGCCGGGCCTTCGCGCCGATGCCTGCTGGGGCGTCGGGATGATTGCCGGTCAGGATGGTGTCGAGCAGGTCGAGGGCAACGCCGATGGTGCCGGCGACGGTGGCCTGCGACCCGTCGGGCGACTCGGGTACGGCGGTCGCGAGGATGGCTCCGGCGAGGTCGGACTGGTCGTCGGCGATCGCCTCGACGAACAGCCGCAGCGTTGTGAGCGCGAGCGATCGTGCTTCTCCGACGGGCGTGAACAGCTCCATGTTGCGACGCTCGACGGCTCGGTCGAGGGCCGCCTGCAGAGTCTCCATGTCCGGGATGCTGTCCGGAGCGTCGAGATCAATGCCGTCCGCGGCGAGGATCGGGGCGAACTCGCGCATCAGGTCGTCTGCCATGCCGGGCGTGTGCACGATCTCGGGACCGCTCCACGGCGGCTCGGGGGAGGGGCGGCGAGGGTCGACCATGCTGACATCTTCACAGGTGGCGTAGGACGCGGGTTCGGAGGCTCGGACCGCGCTATACCGTCCCGCCCGGGGGTTGGCGCCGCTAGATTGCTGGTAGCAGTTGTCGGCATTGGCGCCGCCAGCAGACGGGAGCGGACTCGGTGACGACGAAGCAAGACATGCTCCGGCTCCAGAAGGTTGCGGAGTCGGCGGCGGCCCGAAAAGTCGACGCCACAAGGCACAAGTGCTTTGTGTCGTATCACGTCGATGACATGTCCGAGGTCGAGACGTTCATCGACGACTTCGGTTCAGAGTTCATCGCGCGGTCGGTGGGCGTGACGGTTGAGGACGATTTCGTCGACAGTGATGACGAGGACTACATCAAGCGCCGCATCCGCGAGGAGTATCTGACGGACTCCACCGTGACCATCGTCCTCCTCGGAAAGTGCACCTGGTCGAGGAAGTTCGTCGACTGGGAGATTTCCTCCTCCCTGCGAAACGACACGGCCAACAAGCGCAGCGGCCTGCTTGTCTATCCGCTTCCGTCGATGAACAACTCGGCGACGCTTCCCGATCGGGTAAAGGACAACTGGGTGAAGGATGATGTAGCGGCTTCGTATGCGCGCTACTTGACCTACCCCACGTCTGCGTCGGTCGTTCGGTCGAGCATCGAGAGCTGTTTCAACGATCGGACCTCGAAGGGTGACCTCGTCGACAACAGTCGGGCACTCAAGAAGGCGAACTCCACCTGCTCGTGAGCCTATCGGCTCGGGATGCTGGCAGACGTTGGGAGCGCAAGTGACGGTGACTTACCAGGTTCAGGTGTTGCACGTCGATCGCCCGAACTGGCTCGCCGAACTTCGCCAAGCGGTTGCTGTCGAGCTCAGCGATCTCGGCGTGCACAAGTCGCTCTCGGTGAACGTCACTGAAGACCTGCTGCCTGGCGACGCGCCGGCCGTGGCCGTAGTACTCGTCGGGCCAACAGCGAAGGACAGCGGCGTTCTGGCCAGCGGAGTTCGAAGAGCGCGTGAGGATGGGCTTGTAATCCTTCCGGTCGTCGACGACTTGGCAACGTTCCATGCGCAGGTGCCTGAGTCACTGTCCCAATTCAATGGTTTCGAGTGGTCCGGCCAGGAACCCGAGCGCAGGCTCGCGCGCGTCGTGCTTGAGCAGCTCGACATCGAGGAGCGCGACCGGCGCGTGTTCATCAGCCACAAGAGAAGCGATGGTCTGGCTGCCGCTGAGCAGCTCCACGATGAGCTCACGCATGTTCGCTTCAGCCCATTCATTGACCGCTTCGGAGTACCACCGGGTGGAGACGTCCAAGGCCGCATTGCTGACGCGCTCGAGCGATTTGCGTTCCTGCTCCTGCTCGAGACGCCCGAGGCCCACCTCTCGGACTGGGTGTTCGACGAAGTTGACTACGCTCTCGCTCATGCGATGGGTCTCCTGATCCTCCAGTGGCCCGGAGAGCCGACTCCGATACCCGGGAGCGTCGGAATCCCGCGGCTGAAGCTAGACCCCACCGATATTCAGAGCAACGCGCACAACTATGACGTTCTCACGCCAGATGCCGTGGATCGGATCATTCGCGAGGTCGAGGCGGCCCACGCCCACGGAATCGTTAGGCGGCGCCGCATGCTCCTGCGGAGTGTCCAGGAGGCAGCCGAGGGTCGCGGTGCGACTTGTACCGCGCTCAAGGACTGGACTTTGGAGATCAGCGGTCCTCGGGGGCGGGCGATCGTCGCGGTATCGCCGCGCCTGCCTGAGTCTGAGGACTTGCACCGGCTCGATGACACTCGAGATCGAATCGACCCGTACGCGGATGCGGTCTTGGTGCACGCTGCTCGACGTCTTGACGAACCCAGACGGCGGCACCTTGAGTGGGTTAAGGGAGAGCGCAGACTGGAGTTGCTTCCAGAGAATGCGATCGGGGGTGAGTGGTGATCCAGCAGGCAGAGCAGGGTCCGTTGGAAGGCAGGTCGGTCTTCGTCTCTGCGAGCATTCCGGACCCCAACCGGTGGGATGGCGACTTCGATGCACTTGAGATCACCGATGCCGTCGTCGCCGTGGCTCGCGCCGTTCTGGAGCAAGGTGGGCGACTGGTTACAGCTGCCCACCCGACTATTGCGCCTCTGCTCCTCTATGTCGCAGCTGAGCAGGCGACGGCGAATGTGGCTCGTGTGGTGATCTACCAATCCGCAGTATTCGACCCGATCCTGCCGGAAGCGACCCTGCGGTTTGAGGCCGACGGCGTCGGCTCGGTCATTCGCACTGCTGCGGTCGGAGACGAGCCGCCGGACCCGACACGTGCGCCGCAGAGCCTTGCACTGATGCGACGTCAGATGCTGACCGATGAAGCTCCTATCGCTGCAGTCTTCGTCGGCGGCATGGCTGGCATACCCGATGAGCACCAGCTTTTTGAAGACCTTCGTGAGAGTGCTCCGACCTACGCACTTGGGCACCCGGGCGGCGCCGCAAGGACCCTAGTTGGGTCGTCACCGGAAGAGCTACGTGAAGAACTGGCAGATGGCGACATCTATCCAGCGGTGGCTCGGCGAATTCTCGACGACCTCGTTGGTCGGCTGGCTTAGCAGCAGAAACCCGCGGACAGGAGAACGAACGATGGCTCGGAACGTCTTCTACAGCTTTCACTACAAGCCCGACAACTGGAGGGCGTCGCAGGTCCGCAATGCGGGGGTTCTCGAGGGGAACCGGCCGTGCTCGGACAACGACTGGGAGTCGGTGACGAAGGGCGGCGACGCCGCTATCAAGAAGTGGATCGATGGTCAGATGTCGGGGCGCAGCTGCGGCGTCGTACTCATCGGGTCGGGCACTGCCGGCCGCAAGTGGATCAATTACGAGATCGAGAAGGCGTGGAACGACGGTAAAGGGGTAGTAGGCGTCTACGTACATCGCCTTCTGGATTCGAGCAAGACGCAGACGACCAAGGGCGCCAATCCTTCGACTCGTTCACGCTCGGCGGGGGCACGAAGAAGTTGTCCTCGGTCGTGAAGGCGTATGACCCGCCCTTCTCGGCAAGCACCTCCGTGTACGACCACATCAAGTCGAACCTGGCTGATTGGGTCGAGGAGGCAATTCGTATTCGGAGCGCTCAGTAGAAGGCTGTGCGGGGGACCCGGCGAAGGCCACTCAGAGCAGCCGCCGGATCTCGTCAGCGGTGAGCCCGCGGCTAGCCAGTCCGCGGATCAGGCGTTCTCGGGCACCTCGGCTGACCGGCTTCCCATGGCGTTCCTGCCATCTCGCGCGTTCCTCAGCGAGCCAGCCCATGCCGGCGTCGAGCACGAGTGGCTGCCACTCGGTGCGCAGCTCCGCCGGCAGGCGCGGTGCAAGGTCAACCCAAGCGTCGACCAGGAGGGCGCCGTCGAGGTGGTTGAAGAGCTGCTCTTCGTCGCCGTGGGTCAGCAGCCACGCGTAAGCCTCGACGCGGCCCTTGCGGTTCAGCACGTCGGACGTGAGGAGAGTTCGGTCGGCACCGCGGACATCGATCGGGGCGAAGCAGGCGGGTGGGTCGACGCGCCAGAGCTGGTCCGGCACCAGATATGTGCCGCCGCGTTCGCCGTGGACCTCGCGGAAAGTCACCCGCGGCTGGAGGCCGAGGTCGAAGCCGAGGGAGTGGAGGATGCGCTCGGCCACGGCGAGCGTCGGTGACTTGGTGCCCCGCTCGTACGCCGAGAGCGTGGGCTGGGACGTCCCGGAGCGGCGCGCGACGGCTTCCTGGGTCAGCTCGCGGGCGACGCGGGCGACCTCCAGCAGCGAGCGGCGGTCCACAACCAGAACATATCCAAAAGGATCTGGCGCGCCCATAGGGCGACGATGGCCTGCACACCTGTCCTCCAAAGGCACCCACTGATCTGAAGGAGTGCGAGATGAGCGTGGCTGACTACTTCGGACTCGACGACCCCGAGTCCGCACTGATGACCGAAGCGCGGGCCGGGTGGGTCCGGTGGTGCGGCGAGGACCCCGACCTCGCGGTCGTCGACGACCTGACCGACCTCCGGGCCTGGACCTGGCGGGCGGAGCGCGAGGCGAAGGGTCGCGTTTTCGGTCGCCTGGCCGAGGTTGCGCAGACCGAGGATGCGGCGCGGGCTGCGCTGGTCTGGCTGCTGCTACCGGGCGCGATCAACCTGGCCGACGGGTTGCGCGACTTGACCGCGGACATCGACGGTCTCGTCGCCGGCCAGCTCTGGATCGAGGTTTCCCGCAGCCACCTGCACTCGCCGTACGGGCTGGCGAAGGCGGTCCTCAACAGCACTCGGCGTGCGGTGCTGGCCGAGCTGGGAGTCGGCAGCCACGGGAGGCAGCGCGACCGGGCGTGGAGCCAGAGGGTCCTGCTGGACCGGTTCGAGGAGCAGGCGGTGCAGGCCGAGCCCGAGGGCGTCGACCCGTACGACGAGCTGGTCGAGGTACTCGACGCGGCGCTGCGCGACAACGCAGTCGGGGGCATCGACATCTGGCTCCTGCACGAGCTGGCGGTCGCCGCCCACGCCGCGGGCGCGCCGATGCGCCGCGGGCGGTGCGGACTGACGTCGCCCGCTTTGGTCGACGAGATCGCTCGTCGGCGTCCAGAGGCGGCCCGCACGCTGCGGCGCTGGCTTGGCAGCGCGGTGGACCAGCTCGCGGCGTACGTCGACTCCTGGCAGGACGACGCCCGGCTCGCGCAGTGGCGCATCGACCACCCGCACCGGCTGCCCACCGAGAGGGAGCAGATCGAGACCGAGCGGGTCTACGACGAGTACCTCACAAGCCGAGGCGAGGGCCCTGACTGGGAGCCGATCGGGACGGACGGGGTTCCGCTGGTGCTGCGCGCCTCGGCTTGAGCTGGTTGCGGATCCGGTAGGCCAGTGCGGCGGTCGGGTGGTCGTCGGGCAGCGGCTTGCGAGCGGCGGCACGGGAAAGCAGCCGCTCGGCGTCGTGCCCGGTCCGCTGCAGGCGGTCGAGCTCGCGCGCCAGCTGCAGGGTCTGGTCGTCGCTGCGGCCGACGTACCCGACGATCTTCGCCTCCCAGGCGCGGACGATGTCGGTGTAGCGCTGGTTGATCTGGTTAGTGAGGTTGCGGTGGTACGCCGCAGGCGCATCGGCGTCCGGTGGCGGGCCGGCGAGTCGGCGGTCGTCGTCAGGGACGCCCTGGGCCGCCCTCCACAGAGCGACCTCGTCGTAGAGCGCGCCGTCGAGGACGTCGGCGTACCTCTGGGCCCACGTCGGCAGGGTGTCCCGCGGCTGCGCGCGGACGCCGTCGGCCAGGGTGCTCACCCGCTGGGCACGGGCCTCGAGGTACGGGCCCCAGGTCTCGTGCCACGCGACGTCGGCCGGGATTCCGGGGAGCCAGGGGAGTGGACCGGCGTCGGCGGCGTCCAGCGCGTCTTCCCAGCCCGAGCCGAGCACCCGCTGGGCGCCGAGGGCCACGGCGTCGGCGTACCGGACGACGGCGTCGTGCAGCTGCGCCTCGACCCGCGCGGCAGTGGCGGCGGTGGAGGTGGCGGAGACGGCGGCGCCGTCGCGGGCGAGGATGCCTTCGAGCATCTCGGTGGCGGTGAGCTGGTCGCCGTGGCCGGGCAGGGCGAGCTGGTGCGGGTCGGTGGGGGCGGCGAGCACGACGTGGGCGTGGTTCTCGCGGCGGCCGCGGGTGAGCATCGTGTAGAGCAGCTGCCGGGACTCCTCGCCGGTGACGATGCCGTGCATCGCGTCCGCGGTGAGGCCCTGGGCGGTGTGCACGGTGCTGGCGTAGCCGAGGTCGACGTGCGCGGCGACGTACTCCGCGGGCAGCATCGTCGTCAGGCCCGAGGTGGTATGCCGCACGGACAGGCTGCCGTCACGGATGCCGGTGACGGTCCAGCGGTCGCCGTTCTTGACCCAGTCGGTGCCGCTGACGCCGAGGCGGCGGTCGTTGTGGCGGGTGATGATCGTGTCGCCGACCGACGCCTGGTTGCCGTCGCGCAGCGGCACCTCTGTGCGCGGCTTCATCCCGGTCAGGCGTACGGCGCGGGCGCGGGCGTTGAGCTCGGCGACGAGGTCGCGGGTGGGGGCAAGCATGAGGCAGTCACGACCGCCGGCAGTCTCACGGATCCAGGAGTCGAAGACGGCCTCGACGCAGGTCTCGGTGTCGCCGACGTGGACGCGGTCGTGGTCGAGGTAGTACCCGAAGGCGGCGGGGTCGCCCTCACGCAAGTCGAGGGAGGCGGCTGCCTCGGCGGGGTCGGCGAACCGGACGACCTCGTCGAGCCGGTCAGCGCCGTGGTGGTGGGCGATGTCGCGGAGCACGCCGCCGGCGCCGATCGCGGCGAGCTGCTGGTCGTCGCCGATCAGCCGGACGGTGGCGCCGCGGTCCAGGCAGTAGCCGACGACCCGGTCGAGGGTGAGGGTGTCGGCCATCCCGGCCTCGTCGATGACGATCAGGGTCTGCGGCCCGATGCCGGCGGCCCAGCCCTCGAACCGACCCGTGGTGATCTGGTGGTCGAGCTTGGCCAGGGTCTCGCTGAAGATCTCTGCCGCGTCGGAGAGAACCGCGGCCGCGGCAGCCGAGGGCGTGAGCCCGATCGCGTCGTACCCGCGGTCGATCCACACCTGCGCGAGCACCTTCATCGCGGTGGTCTTGCCCGACCCGGCGGGTGCGAGCGCGAGCCGGACGCGGCGGTCGCTGCTGGCCATCGCCAGCACCAGGTCGCGCTGGCCGTGGTTGAGCCGGTCGCCCTCGACCGCGGCCGCGCGGATGGTGATCTCGACCTCCTCGGGATCGAACGAGAACGCACCGTTCATTCCGGCCGCCGCGACCAGGCGCTCCTCGGCTTCGAGGATGCGGGCGCTGGTGAAGTGGTCGCGGCCGGTGTGGCGGTAGACGCTGGTGCCGTCCGAGCGCCGCAGCGCATCGGGCTCGGCGATCGGATCGCGGTCGGGGGTCAGGTTGACGAAGCGTGCCTCGGCGGCGTCGACGACCCACTGCACGACTTCGCTGACCCGCTCGGGAGGTACGGCGACGTCGCGCACCTGGCGCTGCGCCTCGGCGTACACGTGCCAGGACTGCCACGTTGCCTGATGCGACTCGAGCTCGCTCAGCACGCGCTGCGCCGTCGTGTTCACCCAGTCCGCCGACACCTCCTGCGGCTCGGGACCGCTCGGGTGCAGCCCGGCGCGAATCATTGCGCCGAGCCTCGCCGGGCCAAGGAGGTCCGTGGCCTGCCGAAGCCACGCGTCGCGCTGCTCGGACTCCGACCGCGGCTCGTGCTTGGCCCGGCGAGTCTCCAGGTTCGCCTGTTGCGCCAGCGCGACGGCCTCGACCGGCGTCGGTGGCCGCCCCTGCGCGCGGGTGAAGTCGCGGGCCAGCTCGCGCTGGCGCTTGGTGATGTCGGCTCGACGTGTCGACCAGAGCCGACACAGGCTCGGGTCGACCCCGACGATCTCGCGCACCGGCCGCTTGCCGCCCGGCAGCACCGGTCGAGCCTCGAAGCGGACGCCGAGGAGCGCGTGCAGGTGGTGCTCCAGCGCGGTGTTGTAGGTCTCCGAGGCGGCTACGACGTGCTGGTGCAGCACCCGGCCATAGATCGAGAGCCACTTGCCCTCGCGGGTCTGCACCTTGTTGGCGACGGCGACGTGGGTGTGCAGGTCGGGGTCGCCTGCGCGGGAGTCGCGGTGGGTGAAGGCGGTCGCGATCAGCCCGCGGGTCTCGACCTGCCGAGCGCCGTTCGCGCCCTCGCGGGTGAAGATCACCTCGCGCTCGAGGTAGGCGAGCGCGTCGGCGACCCCAGCGCCGTGAGCCTGCTCGATCAGCTTGGCGACCTCGGGCGGGGCGACCGCCCAGAGCGTCGAGACCGACTTCACCGGGCTGAACGTCAGGTCGTACCCTGCGACCGCGGTCTGCCGTGGCCGTGAGTAGCGAGCCAGCGCAGCCGACAGCTCCCGCTCCGAGGCAGGTTCCCGATCGTGCTCCCGGACGAACCACTCCCGCGCGACCTCCGACTTCATCCGGGCGATCACCTCGCTGGGCGGACGACCTCCGTCGGAGGTTGCGCGCTCCGCGGTGGTTAAGCCTGTCGAAACCTCGTCGACCCGCCGCTGCACCTCGGCGTTGAACCCGTCGACGCCCTCGGTCCCGTAGACCTTGTACGGCCATCCGAGCGACTCGCCCGTCAACGGATGTGACGCGGAGCCGAACAGGTGCTTCATCTGTTCGGTGGTGACCACGTCTCCGGCCTCGAGCCCGTCGACCCCGACCAGCCCGGAGCCGACCCAGCGGCCGGGCACCTCGCCCTTTGCCGCGTAGTAGTCGGCCAGGGGAGTGGCGCCCTTCTCCGTCGAGTCGAGCGCAGCGACTTGGTCCGTGAGGTACTCGTAGCCCGATCCAGTCGACAGTTTGTGCAGGGTCATCACGATCCCCAAGGCCGCGGGCGCGCCGCGAGTGGCCAGGACGGGCGGACCAATGAAAGAGGTGTGTGGGCCGAGAAGGGCGGGAATCGAGAGGCGGAGGAACGTCAGGAATCGGAGGCAGGGTAAGAAGAGCCACGAGGGCCGCGGAAGGGCAGGAAGGGCAGGATGGGCAGGAAGGGCAGGAAGGGCGGATTGAGAGAGTCGCCCATCACCAGGCGGACTCGGGGAGGGTCCAGATCGATGCGGGTCGGTCAGGATCCATGGTGATCTCGAGATGCTCCAGGAGGCGGATGCGAAGGCTTCCGCGAAGGCGCGCTTCGTCGATTCTCGACCGCTCCTCCCGGCCGACGATGTCGTTCATCTCTTCCGGTGGAAGCTCGCTGACCCCGACGATGACAGCGAGCTCTTCGTCCGCCTCGTCGCCGTCGACGCGCGTGGCTGGCGGGAGGAGTCGCACCGTTGGGACACCGGCGGGCGACAGTAGTGCGACGTACGGCGAACGGTCGTCATACACGCGCAGGACTGGGCCAGCCGTAAAGGGTTCGGACGACGTGTCGTTGATGCCCATCGGTCGGCCGGTCAGGATCGAATGAGCCTGGTAGCTGTTGGTCACCACGACCGGGTCGGAGACTGAGCCACCGGCAATGGCCGCCTCCAAGTCAGCAGCCAAGGAGTCAAACGTCGTTTCGGAGGAACCCGCTAGGTCGGCTACAACCAGGTCGAGGATCCGGTCCTCCTCGCCGCGGACGATCCCGCGAACAAGATCGTCGGCGAGGCGTTCCGGCTCAGCTACCACCCGAGTCTCGGCGAAGTACCAGCGTGGTATGAGGGTGTCGAGGCCGAAGTTCGTCTGGACTGGTTCGGCAGCTGAATCGGGCGCGGTCAGAAGCGCTTTGGTGAGCGACTCCTTCCGCGCCGCGGCAAGCTTCTCGTGTACCGCGGTTCTGAATGCCGCGACGCGATCCGGATCGACGGGGAGACGCGCGTAACTCTCCTCTAGGAGCGCGTCGCCTTGATCCACGACGTCGCTGAGATGCTCCTTCAGGCGATCGAAGTGGTTCTCAGGGACGCCGAGGGTGGCGCGCGCGCCGGCGAAGCCCCCCTTTTCCCACGAGTCAATGACGGTCATGAGGCGCCGCGCAGCATCGACCTCTTCGTCGCTGGATGGATCGATCGGTTGCCATGTCAGGCGAGGGCCAGCAACGAGCATCAGTGCCAAAGCCATGTAGGTCCCGATCTGAATCACGCCGCCGCTCATCGGTCCGCGTTCATTCAACTCCCACCAATGGATGCCGAGCTCGTTCTCCAATTCGTCGGACGCACGGAGCATCAGGACGAACGCTTCGTCGTGTTCGAACGCGTTCGCGATCTGAGAGCAAACGGTCTTGAACGACTCATCTTGGTTGCCGTGATCGAAGCGATAGAGGACCCATGCATAAAGAGCGAGGAGTCCTGCCCCCGTGACGGGGCCGAGGCTCGAGCCGGGTGAGGTACTGCCGTGCAGGAAGTACTTGATTGCGACTCGCGCGGCCTCGGGGTCACCCGATTCGATGGCACTCTTTACTACTCGCAAGAATGTCCGGGTGTAGATGACGTCGGCCCCGCGAACGACTTCCTGGTCGAGGCGGCCAAGGTGGAGGTAGAAGCTCCCGAACTCGGACAGTCGGAGCAGGAGGGCATCTTGACGCGCTGTGGTGTCTGGGCTTGGCGCGGCCAGCTCCTGGCTCCACGCTGACTCGAACAACGTGAGGATCATGCCAAGCGCATTGAGCACTCCTCGCTCAGCGCAGGCGACTGCCACCCGCCGCACCCACGAGAGAACGTCGACCCAGAGAAGGCGAGACGTACTTGCGCTGACGCTGTCGACAACTCCATGCAAGTCGCGGACGATCTGTTCCCACTCGCGGCCCAGTGGGAGGTTTGGGCCGGCACCGGTCGCTGTGGCTGTCTGAAGACCGAGTTGTTCATCGAGGATGGTTTCGATCAGGTTTTGGTAGACGTCGAGTCCATCTTGAACGACGCCCATCTCGCGGCGCTCGATCGCCATGACGACGTTGTCTCTGAGGGCTGCCAGAGAGGACTCGAAGGCAGAGCGCGTCATGGCTGCCCCTCCCAGCGAAGCGCCTTGGTGAGACGGCTCCGCAACTTGGCGAGGTCGCCCGAATACGACTCGGCATTCTTCAGGACGAATATCTCGTGTCCCGCATCGATGGAGGACCCGATCGAGGCCATGATGCGTAGTTCTGGCGGGGTCCCTGTCGAAGGTTCTCCAGGCGCGTTGGTGGCTGCGGCGGCGGTGAAGGCGCTGGCATCTTCGTCGGCGATGTCCTTGACGATGTCGGTCAGGAGGTCAATGTCGACGTCCACCAGTGTGCCCGCTCGATCCGCTGCGACGAGGACAGTTCCGTCAACGGTCGCGGTGCTGCTCCAGCGCCACTCACGGGGAGCAACAGCGTGGAGTCGGGCCTCTGCCGCCGCGCGCGTGTGGGCTTCGCGCATGCTCTTCTTGAGGTCGTCGACGAGTGCCTTCTCGCCAAGGCGAAGGGCCTCACCTGGATTGGCGTAGACCTTGCCGACGCGTGCATAGGACCAACCGATCCAGAGGATTGTCAGAGCGACGACCGCCACCTCGACAACGGCAGACTCCGGTTGATCAAGGAAGAGCGATGCAGCTCCGACCTGGATGGCGCCGACAATCGAGAAGGCCAGGACAGGTCGAAACTGGCTCTCCTGAAACAAGACTTGGCGCACCCCGCGCGACGTGACGACAGGCTCCGACGTCAGCTGCATGAGGACCGCGAGGCCGGCGAAGGCGATGGAAGCGAATCCAGCCAAGACCTGCCAGGCCGTGCTGATGACTGCCGAGGGGTCTTCAACTTTGAAGGCATTAGCGTGCGGGAACAAGGTTACGGCACCAGTCGTCCAGGCGAGCGCAAACGCAGCCGCTTGCACGAGGCTGCTCCATGCGAACGGTCGTCGATCCCAAGAGTCGCGCCCAACGTCGATGGCCGTCCTGATGCGTCCAGTCTTCGGCGAGTGCCGCGCTATCTCCCATCGAACTTGCTCAAGTAGCCACCGCGAATTCGATCCGTGATTGCTTCGCCGCCTCACGCGACTTCCTCGGGAACGGCGGTGCGTTTGATTCGCTGGAGCGTGTCGACGATGACCTCGACATCAGCATCGGGGAAGAAGTAGTCGGGGCCGGTGGGCGCGTGGTCTGTGTAGGGGGATTCGAAGAGGCGGGCCGGCTCCATGACCCCGTTCTTGGTGAGCTCGTCGATGATGAGGTTCACGAAGCGCACCTGGTCGGCGGAGAACTTGGTGCTGTCGAGGTAGTTCTCGAAGGCCTCGAGTGCCGCGGACCGATCGAGGCCGACGAGGCTGCGGACGAAGATGCCGAGGCCGCCGCCCTGCTCGGTGGCCCAAGCGATGTCGACGTGCTGGCCGCCGGAGGCGACGAGCATCTGCTCCAGCTCGGTGAGGTCGTCCGCCGTGAGCTGCTTGTTGCGGCGAAGGCGCTGAAGGGCGAGGTTGTCGAGGTGTTCGCGCAGGTAGGCCTCTGCCTTGGCGCGGAAGCGCTCGAAGTTCGTGCCGGGCGTGACTCTGGGTAGGACGACTTCGATGCCCTCGCCGAGGATGTCCTCAAAGTCGGTGTAGACGGGGTTGCGCGACGTCTTCTCGATGAAGCGGGCAAGGCCGCGCAGCTTGCGGCGCGCTTCCTCGAGCATGGACAGGGTGACGTCGATCCACCATTCGTCGCCGGCGACCGACTCCAGCAGCACCGCCTGCTCGGCGACACTTGGGATAGTTGTCTTGCCGAGCAGCGCGGAGGCGATGCGCTGCACGGTCTCACGCAGTCGTTCGGCGAGGACAGCGTCGCCGTCGAGCTGGGCGAGCTGGCGACGCAGGATGAGCAGGTCGAAGCGCTTGGCGTCCTCATCCTCGTCATGAACCGACGACGGAAGTCCGGCGAGCGCGAGCAGTGGCTCGGTATCCTCCGCCGCGATCGACCCCCAGGCGCCGGTGTCGGCGTACTTCTCGACTGCCTTGCGGTGCGGGCGGACAACGAAGTTGTCGAGGTTCATCCCGGCAACGACTTCGTGCAACGTCGAGGCGGTCGAGGTCCGCAGGTCGGGCTCGGTGTCACCCAGCCCGATCACCAACCCGAGGCGCGCCTCGAAGAGACGCTGAGACAGCGACTTCTGGATCTGACCCTGCGAGCCGGGGAGATCCTGGCTGAAGTACTCGAGATTGCCGCAGAAGTCGAAGACGAGGAAGTCCTCCTTGTCCTCGTCGGGGCCGAACAGATCTGGGCACAGGCGAGTGCCGCGGCCGATCATCTGCCAGAACTTCGACTTCGAGCGGACCATCTTGAAGAAGACGAGGTTGACGACTTCGGGGACGTCGATGCCGGTGTCGAGCATGTCGACGCTGATCGCGATGTGCGGCGCCTTGTCCTTGATCGAGAAGTCGTCGATCAGTGACTGCGCGTACGGCGTGCCATGGGTGATCACGCGGGCGAAGTGGCCGGCTAGCTCGGGATAGGCGAGATTGAAGCGTTTCTCGATGAACTCGGCGTGCTTCTGGCTCTTGGCGAAGACGATCGTCTTGCCCAGTCGGTCGGCGCCGGCCACCTTGTAGCCCTGGATCATCAGCGATTCGAGGACCTTGTCGACCGTGTCCTCGTTGAAGAGGAACCGGTTGAGGTCCTCGGCGTCGACCTCTTCGGGCGGACCGTCCTCGCCCCAGTCGAGGGCGTCCCACTGGTCCTTCTCTTCCTCGGTGAGGTCGTCGTACTTGATGCCCGACCGCAGGAACTGGGTGCCGACGCTGATGCCCTTCGGTGGCACGAGGTAGCTGGACTCGACGGCCTCGTCGAGGGAGTAGTTGTCAGTGGGCACGCCGTCTTCGAGATGGAACAGTCGGTAGGTGTTGTGGTCGACCTCGTCCTTCGGCGTCGCCGTCAGGCCGACGAGCAGCGCGTCGAAGTAGTCGAAGATCGCGCCGTACTTGGCGTAGACGGAGCGGTGGGCCTCGTCGATGACGATGAGATCGAAGTAGCCCGGCCCGAATCGACGGAGGCCGCCGTCGACCTCATTGATGAGGTTCATCATCGTCGGGTACGTCGAGACGTAGACGCGACCCTCGATGGCCTTCTCGGTCACGAGGTTCACGGTCGTCGAGCCGGGCAGGTGCTCCTTGAATGCGTTCGCCGCCTGGCGCACCAAGGCTGTGCGGTCAGCGAGGAACAGCACACGCTTGACCCAGTTCGCCTTCTGGAGCAGGTCGACCAGAGCGATGGTGGTGCGGGTCTTGCCTGACCCGGTGGCCATAACAAGGAGGGCCTCGCGCTGCTTGCGGTCGAACGCATCGCCCACGGCCTTGATTGCTCGCACTTGGTAGGGCCGGCCGGCGATGTCGGTGTTCACCTGCGCAGACGACAACGCGAGCTTGGTCTGGCGGCGCTGGATCAGCAGCTCCAGCTCGTCGCGGGTGTAGAACCCCTGGGTCTGCCGCGGCGGATAGCCGCCGGCGTCGTCCCAGATCCGGTGTTCGTAGCCGTTGGTGTAGAAGATCACTGGTCGTCGGCCGAACTGCTTCTCCAGGCAGTCGGCGTAGAGCTTGGCTTGCTGCTGGCCGACCTCGGGTGACTTGGAGGTGCGCTTGGCCTCGACCACCGCCAGTGGCAGAGCATCGGCGCCCCACAGGACGTAGTCGACGAATCCCTTGCCCTCGGCGTTGGGCATGCCGTTGACGGGGTACTCGCGGTCGCGCTCTTCATCCAGCGTCCACCCGGCCTCGTGCAGCAGGACGTCGATGAACAGATCGCGGGCGGCGGCTTCGTCGTAGTCGCGCGTGTCGGGCGCGGCAGCTGCCTGGGCGGCTGCGATCTGAGTCTTCAGCTCGGCGATCTCCGCCTCGTGGGCGGCCAGTCGCTCGTCCTTCTCGGCGAGCTCGCGGGCGTGGGCCTCGTCCTGCTCCTTGAACTTCGCAGCGAGGCGGGCAACCTCCTCGCGCGACAGCGGCGCGGCTTTGGCTGCGTGGGCCGGGTCGAACTGGGCCTGTAGCGGCACCACCTTCGGCGCAGGGGAGTGATGGTACGACGTCCACACGACGACGTTGAACAGCTCGCGCAGCACCGCGAGCGACACATCGGGACGGATCTGCCGGTTCTCGTGGACGGCCGTATTGGCGATGCGACGGATCGCGGTCAGCTTCTGCGTGATGCCCTGCGGCACCTTGGCCTTGAACGCAGCGTCGTTGATCTTCGCCGCGAGGTCGTCGCGGTAGGGGATGGGCAGCGAGAGGACGTCGTAGAGATAGCCGACGAGCTCCTCGACCACCCGGCGGCTGTAGAAGCACGCGGAGCGAGGGTCCGACGCGAGGTACGACTCAGCCCGGGCGCAGTCGTCGTGCAGTGACGGCAGCGTCTGGCGGACGAAGTCGAAGTTACCCACGGAGTGCATCCTGCCGAATCGGAGTAGGCGCGTGTTGGAAAGCCTTCACCCGAGCAGGTCCTCCAGTTCAGTGACGCCCCTTTCGATCTCGGCATTGAGGGCCTTGATGTCTGCAAGGATTTCTCTGGGTGGGCGCGTGGACCCGGTGTCCTCGGGGGTCTCTTGATACCGGCTCGGCGTGAGCAGATAGTCGTTGGCGGCGATCTCGTCGCGCGGCACAAAGAAGCTCTGGTCGGAGCGCTTCCGCGACAACTCAGGGCTGGCCGGATCCTCCCGGGTCTTCCAGCGAGCGAGGACGTCATGGAGGTCATTCGCAGCCACGGGCGTGCGCTTCTTGTCGAGAGACCGACCGTCGGCGCGAAGGTCGTAGAACCACACGCGGTCGGTACCGCCGACCCCTGTCTTGGTGAAGACCAGGATCGCGGTCTGGGTCGCCGAGAATGGTTCGTAGGCGGCGGGCGGCACCTTGATGACGGCATCGAGTTTGTGGTCGTCGACGAGGGCCTTACGCAGGGCCAGTTGGGCCTTGTGAGTTCCGAACAGCACCCCTTCGGGAACGATCACTGTGGCTCGGCCACCGAGTTGCAGAAGGCTGAGCACTCGGCCGACGAACAAAGGCGCCTTTGTCGTCGATTTCACGTCCCTGTGCAGGTCCTTGTCGAGGGCCGACTTCTCGACCGACCCATTGAACGGGGGGTTGGTCAGCACAAGCGAGTACCGACCAACATCATCATCCGGCATGGCCGCCAGCGAGTCGCGGCGGCGAACGTCGGGGGTGTCGATGCCGTGGAGAAGCAGGTTCATGGTGGACATGCGCGCGAAGGCCGGGTCGTTGTCGAACCCGTGCAACAAGCCGTGCTGGAAGTGCTTGCGAGTTGTGTCGTCCAGGAGAAGCTCCGGGTTCGTCTCGCGGAGGTAGTTGGCGGCGTACACGAGGAAACCACCTGACCCACTCGCGGGGTCGGCGATCAGATCGCCGGGTTGCGGATCGACCAGCCTGACCATCAGGTCGACCAGGTGCCGTGGCGTGGGGAAGCCCCCGCTGCTGTTCTTGGTGGTGATCTTCGAGATCAGGTACTCGTAGACGGCTCCATTGGCCGCCGGAGACGAGTACGGCACCTTGTCGATGAGATCGACCATCCGGCTGAGTGCACTTGGCGAAGGAATCGTGAACACGACGTCGGTGAAGGTCCCGCCGCGCTCGCGGAGGAAGTGAATGACCGTGGTCTCGAACAGCCCGAACATCCTGCTCGCCTCAAGGTTCTTCAGCCTCGACCAGCGGAGTTCCTCGGTCTCCGCGTCGAAGATTGGGTTCTCGATCGGCCTACCGATGACGTTGGCCTTCTTCTCGGCGGCGGTGTGGATGACGTCGAGTCGTCGAACTGCCAGGAGCAAGGTCGCTTGGGCGACGATGTCGTAACCGTCCTCAGTCCCGACCTCCTCGAAGGCATCCCAAAGTTCGTCGATCACCTGCTTGAAGTCAGTGGCCATCCATGACTCCTGCTGTCTGCGCCGACTTGAAGGAATCCAGGGTGTGTAAGTCCACTCGCCGTACCGGGCCTCGGCAAGGGCGTGAGCGAGGATGAGGCGAGAGGTACGACTCGGCCCGGGCGTTGTCGCCGTGTAGAAACGGCAGCGCCTGGCGGACAGAGGACTTCCCCATGTCTGACGACTACTCGCCGTCGTCGTCGATGTCGAAGCGGTTCGCAAGCCGCTCCAGGGTGAATTCCTGACGGAGCTTGCACGAGGTGTTGGGGTTGTAGAACAAGCCCGGCTCACTGTAGGCCTCGGCCAGGGGGACGGCAGCCAGCCATCTGACGGGGAGTACCCATTCGGAGATGTCGTCTGTCTCCGTCTGGCCGGGCTCGATGTGCTGGTAGTTGCCCCGGAGTTTCTCCTGGGCCAGGGGTGTCCACTCGCCCTCATGCAGGACGAGTGCGGCATCGAATCGCTTGGCATCCGCGAGAGTCACCCCAACTCCCACATAGCCACTCCCCGGCACGTAGACATTGACCCGGTGGCCGACGGGGATCGTGCGCAACGTCCCTGACGAGCGCGCTGATCCTCCAGCGGACACGAATCCGAGCTCCAATCCGTCTTGCCAGTCGCGGCCGTGGGTGGCGAAGTTGACGTACCAGTCAAGTCCGTTCCAGGCGGCGCGCTTGCTCTTCTTGCCTCCCGTGGTCGCGGTCGGTGTCTCGTCGTCCGACGCCGTAAGCCAGGAGCGGGCGAGGTAGCGACGCCCGTCGTCCTCGAGATAGGAGAAGAAGACCGCGTTGACCGGGACACCGAAGTCGCGAAGGTAGTTGACGATCCGCTCCGAGCTGGCGTCGAGCTCGGCAGCCACGATGGTGAGGCTGAGGTCACCGTTGAGCTCGTCGGGCGGCGCGCTTCCGAAGACGTCCTCGAACGCGGCCTCGAATGGCTGGTCGAGGTGCTTGGTTGCGATGTCGATGATGTCGTCGCGCGACAGTGTCGAGGCCCAGGAGCCGTAGTCGAGCACCTGGGCGACGACCTCTCGTGGAGTCTTGTCGCGCTTGAGCTCCAACAGGTGCAGGTTTCCGTCGGCGTCGATCGCCAGCAGGTCGAGACGTGGACCGTACGGCGTGATCACCTCGCTGCCGATGACCAGCAAGCGCTCGCCGAGCAGTGACGGGTCGCGTTTCAGGAACTCGTGCAGGTCCTTCTCTGCGGGGAGTACGGACGCCGTCAGCGGCTTCGGCTCATCGCCGTCGATGCGCCACATCCTCATTTCAACCGGCATCGGTCACAGCTCCCCTCGGAATGCGCGGGACTGGAGGGAGGCGAACAGGTGTGCATCCTCGGATGCCGCGTATTCAACCCGTGCCCGCTGGTCCTGTATGAGTTCGATTCGCGTGGCGAACTTGCGCTGCAGCGACAGTGGTGGAACCTCCAGGGGAAGCTTCGCCAGCCGCGCTTTCGAGATGTTCGGCATGCTCGACGCCGAGCCACTCGAAAGGTCACGAACGGCCGGGCGCTTCTGCGGGTTCATCATCAATGCCTGGAAATAGCGCCTGTCGAGTCGATCCGCGTCGAGGTGCAGTCGGAAGATGAGATCAGGCAGGAGGAGGCGGGGACGCACCGCGTCGACAAGTGCAACTGCTCCGACCAACTCGCGCGTGTTCTTGCGAGTCATCAGGACATCACCACTGTGAACCTCGGTTGAGGCCATGCCGCCCACGTGGCCGGAGTACGCCTTGTTCTCTCCGGCCTGAAAGCGCCCATAGGTGACGGCACCGAGCTTCAGCACCCCCCACTCGTCGGGTTCCGCAGGCCGCGCATGGCAGTTCGGGCTCGTGCCGTTGTCGACCTTCGGCACGAGTTCTCCGAACGGGACCATTTCCCAGCGGCCTTCGCGCAAGCTGCCGAACATGTCGTGGAAGACCGACTGGGTGAGGGCATCTAGGTGCGTGAGAACTTGGCGGCGCTTGGTGCGGAGGGCGTCGGCGTGGTCGAGAATCGCGGCGATGCGGCGCTGCTCGGAGACTGGGGGCAGATGTAGGTCGTATCGGAGGAGTTGCTCGCGGTTGAGCTTCGGAATGTTTGCGCGGTTCGACAAGGACGTCGCGTAGTCGAGGAAGTCTTGGCTGCGGAGTACGTAAGCGACGTACTCGGGGGTGGCGAGATTGCGGTCGACATCGAGCGCGTACATGTCCGCACTACAAACCCCCGCGAGGTCGACGAGGGCTACCTTGTTCAGGTTGGGACGAATCTTCGAGTACAAGACGTCGCCTGCCTCGAATCGATACTTGCCGCTGGTTACGCCGTCCTCGCGAGCGGTCCGATATCCAAGTAGACGTCCGGAGCCCTTCTCGATGGAGTCGGGCGCGATATGGGGCAGGTGGGCGAACTCCGGACGAGTTGGATCAACAAGCGATGACCGAACAGTGCAGACATCGCCGAGCGTGGTCACGAGAGCATCGCCTTCAGCTCGGCGAGGCCTTTGGCGATCTCCTCTTCCAGAGCCTCGATGTCGGCAACGATCTCCAGCGGGGCTCGGTGCTCGATCTCGTCGTGAACGATCTCTTTGTAGCGGTTCAGCGAGAGGTCGTAGCCCTGGATGACGATGTCGCTCTTGGACACGAGGAAGGACTGCTCGGTGCGGGCTCGGTTTTTCTCCCCGTCGCGGTGCTGCCAGCGAGTGAGCACATCGGGGAGGTCGTTGGCCTCGACCGGGTTGCGCTTGTCGTCGAGCGAGAAGCCGTCGGCGCGGACATCGTAGAACCAGACGTCGTCGGTCCCGCCCGAGTTCGTCTTGGTGAAGAACAGGATCGCGGTCGAGACGCCGGCGTACGGACGGAAGACACCGGACGGCAGCTTCACGACGGCGTCAAGCTTCTGGTCCTCCACCAGAGTCTTGCGAAGCGCCTTGTGCGCCGTACTCGAACCGAACAGCACGCCATCAGGGACGATCACCGCTGCGCGGCCGCCGGGCTTAAGGATCTTCAGGAACAGCGCGAGGAAGAGCAACTCGGTCTTCTTCGTCTTCACGATCCGCTGGAGGTCCTTGGCGGTGGCCTCGTAGTCCAGCGATCCCGCGAACGGCGGGTTGGCGAGGATGAGGGTGTACTTGTCCGCGTCGCCGGCGGCTCCCTCGGAGAGGGAGTCGCGATAGCGGATGTCAGGGGACTCGATGCCGTGCAGCAGCATGTTCATGCTGCCGATGCGCAGCATGGTGGAGTCGAAGTCGTAGCCGTGGAACATCGACTGGTGGAAGTGCTTGCGCTGCAATGAGTCGAGCAGAGCTTCGGCGTGGGTCTCACGGACGTACTCGCTCGCGGCGACGAGGAAGCCGCCCGTGCCGCACGCCGGGTCGCAGATCTCGTCGGACGGCTGTGGCGCGGTCATCTTGACCATGAGCTCGATGATGTGGCGCGGCGTGCGGAACTGACCGTTGACGCCGGCGGACGCGATCTTGGAGAGCAGGTACTCGTACAGGTCGCCATTGGTGTCGCGGTCCGCCATCGGGATGTCATCGAGCATGTCGACGACCTTCGACAGCAGCGCCGGGGTCGGGATGGTGAAGCGGGCGTCCTTCATGTGCTCGCTGTAGGTGGTGCCGTCACCCAGGGCGCGAAGCAACGGGAACACCTCTTCAGCGATGGTCTTGTGCATCACCTCGGGCGACGTGTTCTTGAACTGGCCCCACCGAAGGTGTGCCTGACCAGGCAGGAACACTGGGCTCTCGACCTCGGTCTTCGTGACGCGGGCCTTCGTCTCGGCCAGCGTTTGGATGTCATCGAGGCGGCGGATGAACAGCAGGTAGGTGATCTGCTCGATGACCTCCAGGGGGTTGCTGATGCCGCCAGACCAGAAGGCGTCCCAGACGCGGTCGATCTTGCTCTTCAGCTCACCCGTGATCACTGGCGCAACTCTAGTGAGCGCACGGCGTTCAGACCGGGACATTGGCCACCTCCTGCCGCCCGGGATCTCCAGGCAGAGCCCTGCAGGATGGCTGTTGCCACCGACACAAGTGGTCATGTTGCACACGCTGATGGCCACTCGCTGCCGCGCGTCGGCCTTGGGGAACGAGGGCGGCCAGACGGGCCGCCACCGACCCAGGAGTCCCCATGGCTGCCACCATCACTCGCAAGCTCGTGTCCCTCACCGATGCGGCCGACGTCCTCGCCGTCTCGACGAAGACCGTCCGTCGCTACATCGCCGACGGGCATCTCGAGGCCGTGCGTCTCGGGCGCAAGACGCTGCGGATCAAGCTCGACTCGATCGACAGGTTCATCGATGCGCGGCCGGTCGGCGGCTGGAGGCGCGCGGGATGAGTGGTTTGGAGGCTCGCTTCGCTCGCACCTCAACCACCGGGGAGCGATCAGACGCGGTCAGAAAGGCCGGTTCGTTGTTCCCCGAATGTTCCCCGAATTGGAGAGAGACCCTCGAAAGGGCCTCTGACCTGCGGTTATCTGGTGGGCGATACTGGGTTTGAACCAGTGACCTCTTCCGTGTCAAGGAAGCGCGCTACCACTGCGCCAATCGCCCGTGCCGCCCGCACTATATGCCGGGCGATCGAGGTGGAGACGGGATTTGAACCCGTGTAGACGGATTTGCAGTCCGTTGCCTCGCCTCTCGGCCACTCCACCATTGGAGGCCAAACCGTGAGAGAGACCTCTCCGAGCGGACAACGAGACTCGAACTCGCGACCTCAACCTTGGCAAGGTTGCGCTCTACCAACTGAGCTATGTCCGCCTGCGCTCCGACCGGTCTCCCGGTCGGCTGCGTGAGAACAGTAGCCGATGCCCCAGACCATGCAAAATCCGCCCCGGCGTCGCGCGTTGCCGGTCGGCGGGCCCTCGCCGAGCCCTCCTAGAGTGGCCGCATGCGTGCCTGGGTCAACGGGGAACTCCTGTCCGATGCGACCGCTGCGGCGGTCTCCGTGACCGACCACGGGCTGACCGTGGGCGACGGTGTCTTCGAGGCGATCAAGGTCGTCGACGGGCAGCCGTTCGCCTTCACGCGGCACCTCGAGCGGCTCCACAGGTCGGCGCGCGGGTTGGCGCTGCCGGAGGTCGACGAGGACGCCGTACGGCGCGGGGTGGCGGCCGTGCTCGCGGGTGCGGACCTCCCGCTCGGCCGGATCCGCATCACCTACACCGGAGGCCCGGCGCCCCTGGGGTCGGGCCGCGGCGATGCCCCGCCGACCCTGATCGTGGTGGCCGACGCGATGCAGGCATGGCCGGCCGCCACGGCGGTCGCGACCGTGCCCTGGCCGCGCAACGAGCGCGGCGCGCTGGCCGGCCTCAAGACCACGTCGTACGCCGAGAACGTCATCGCCCTGGCCGCCGTCCGGGAGCGCGGCGCGAGCGAGGCGATCTTCGCCAACCTCGCCGGCCACCTCTGCGAGGGCACCGGCTCCAACGTCTTCTACGTGGTAGACGGCGAGCTGCGCACGCCCACCGTGGCGAGCGGCTGCCTGGCCGGGGTCACCCGCGCGCTGATCCTGGAGTGGTACGGAGGTCGCGAGGTCGACGAGCCGGTCGAGGTCGTCGAGCAGGCGAGCGAGGTGTTCTTGGCCTCCACGACCCGCGACGCGCAGGCCGTGTCCCGGTGGAACGACCTCGAGCTCCCTGCGCCGGGCCCGGTCACGACCGAGGTGCGCGAACTGTGGCGCGCGCGGGAGCCGGAGCTACTGGGTCTGTGAGTCGCCCGTGATCGCCGCGACCATCTGGTCGAGGTCGATCCGCTCGGTGCCGAGCGGGACGACCGCGAGCGTCCGGGTGAGGAAGCGGTAGAGCTCGTTGGTGAGCAGCTGCGTGACCAGGCGGCCGTCGGGGGAGCAGAGCTCCATCACGACCGCGGCGCGGCCGTTCTCGTCGATGCTCGGCCAGAGCTGGATGTCGCCCTCGCCGGCCGGGTCGGTCATGCCCTGGAGGAGCAGGTCGCGGCCCACGGCCCAGCGCACCTCGTCCCGCGGGCCCCGGAAGGTGATCCAGACGGCCCACGGGTCGGACGGGTCGTAGCCGAAGGACGCAGGGAGGTCGAGGCTGCGCCCGTACGCGTCGAGGCACTGGAGGACGACCTCCTGTGAGAGGGCGCGCGACATGGGCTGCTGGGTCACGGTGGGGAGACGGACGGACGGCGGATTCGTGACGCGATCCGGACCTGAAACCGCCGAATGTGATCGGCCCGCGTCGGTAGGCTAGAGTCTCCGACCGCACCGCCCCTCACGGGACGGAGCACGTCTCGGGCGATTGGCGCAGTGGTAGCGCGCTTCGTTCACACCGAAGAGGTCACTGGTTCGAACCCAGTATCGCCCACCGAGATTCTCCGAGCCCGGGAAAGATTCTCCGAGCCCGGGAAGGATTCTTCGAGTCCGGGAAACCGGAGCGCGGCACGCCCGGACCCACCGATACGATCGGTGGGTCCTTTCCTTTCTGTCCTAGGAGCTCCTGTGTCCGACCTCAAGATCGTCCTCGTCCACGCCGACGCGCGTGAGGACCGGACGGTCACGACGGGCACCAAGGCCTGGGAGCTCTTCGCCGACGACACCGCCGTGATCGCGGCGCGCGTGAACGGCGACTTGAAGGACCTGGCCTACGAGCTCGCCGACGGCGACGAGGTCGGGGGAGTGGCGATCGACAGCAAGGACGGCCACGACATCCTGCGGCACTCGACCGCACACGTGATGGCGCAGGCGGTGCAGCAGCTCTTCCCGGAGGCGAAGCTCGGCATCGGGCCGCCGGTGGAGAACGGCTTCTACTACGACTTCGACGTCGAGACCCCGTTCGTGCCCGAGGACCTCGCCAAGATCGAGACCGCGATGCGCAAGATCATCAAGGAGGGCCAGCGCTTCGAGCGCCGGGTCACCTCCGACCACGACGCGATCGCCGAGCTGAAGGACGAGCCGTACAAGATCGAGCTGATCGGGCTCAAGGGCGCCGGCAAGTCCGACGACGCCGCCGAGGGCGCGAACGTCGAGGTCGGCGCCGGCGAGCTCACGATCTACGACAACGTCCGCCGCAACGGCGACGTCGCGTGGAGCGACCTGTGCCGCGGTCCGCACCTGCCGACCACCAAGCGGATCCCGGCGTTCAAGCTGATGCGCAGCGCCGCGGCGTACTGGCGCGGCGACGAGAAGAACAAGCAGCTCCAGCGCATCTACGGCACCGCCTGGGAGTCCAAGGAGGCGCTCGAGGAGCACCTGCACCGGATCGAGGAGGCCGAGCGCCGCGACCACCGCAAGCTCGGCCGCGACCTCGACCTCTTCAGCTTCCCCGACGAGATCGGCTCCGGCCTCGCGGTCTTCCACCCCAAGGGTGGCGTGATCAAGCGCGAGATGGAGGACTACGTCCGCCAGCGGCACATCGAGGAGGGCTTCCAGTACGTCGGGACCCCCCACATCAGCAAGGAGGGGCTGTTCCACACCTCCGGGCACCTGCCGTACTACGCCGACACGATGTTCCCGCCGATGGAGTTCGAGGGCGCGAACTACTACCTCAAGGCCATGAACTGCCCGATGCACAACCTGATCTTCAAGTCGCGCGGGCGCTCCTACCGTGAGCTCCCGCTGCGGCTCTTCGAGTTCGGGTCGGTCTACCGCTACGAGAAGTCCGGCGTCGTGCACGGCCTCACCCGCGTGCGGGGCCTGACCCAGGACGACTCCCACTCCTACGTCACCCCGGAGCAGGCGCCCGCTGAGGTCCAGCACCTGCTCGACTTCGTGCTCGGCCTGCTGCGCGACTTCGGCATCGACGACTTCTATCTGGAGCTGTCCACCCGCGACGACTCGAAGCCCGACAAGTTCGTCGGCACCGAGGACGACTGGGCGACCGCGACCAAGGTCCTCGAGGACGTCGCGATCGCCTCCGGGCTCGACCTGGTGCCCGACCCGGGCGGCGCAGCGTTCTACGGCCCGAAGATCTCCGTCCAGGCGCGCGACGCGATCGGCCGCACCTGGCAGATGTCGACGATCCAGTACGACTTCAACCAGCCCAAGGGCTTCGAGCTCGCCTACCAGGCCGCCGACGGCAGCCGTCAGCAGCCCGTGATGATCCACTCCGCCAAGTTCGGGTCCCTCGAGCGGTTCTTCGGGGTGCTCGTCGAGCACTACGCCGGCGCCTTCCCGCCCTGGCTCGCGCCCGTGCAGGTGCAGGCGATCCCGGTCGCGGACGCGTTCTCCGACTACCTCCACGAGGTGGCGAAGAAGATGCGCATCCAGGGCCTGCGGGTCGAGGTCGACGACTCCGACGACCGGATGCAGAAGAAGATCCGCAACGCGCAGCTGCAGAAGGTGCCGTTCATGATGATCGCCGGCAACGACGACGTCGAGGCGGGCGCGGTGTCCTTCCGCTACCGCGACGGCCGCCAGGACAACGGCGTGCCGATCGACGAGGCGATCCAGCGGGTGCGTGACGCGGTGGCGTCGCGCGAGCAGGTCTGAGCGTTCGAGCGGTGCGGGGACCAGCAGCCGCGCTGCTGGTCCTCGTCCTCTCGGCCGGGGTGCTGAGCGGCTGCTCCTCGCCGAGCAGTGAGGGAGGGGCGCCGACGGCGACCCTCCCGACCTCGCCGCGGCCGACGTCGGTCGTCGCGCCGACAGCTGATCCGGAGACCGCGCGCCTCCAGGCGCTCGCACAGCTGGCCGAGCAGGCGGCCGCCCGGATCCCCCGGCCGCGACCGGCTGCGCCGCGCCCGGCCGGTGCGGTCCTCGGCGCCGACATCAGCTGGCCCCAGTGCCCGAAGGGTCTCGGGATCCCCGAGCGCCGGACCCTGGGCAGCCCGCTCCCGCTGCCCGCCGCGGAGTACGTCGTGATCGGCCTGACCAACGGCCCGGGCTTCACCACGAACCCGTGCCTGACCGATCAGGTGGCGTGGGTCCGCGAGCGGCGCCTCTTGGCCGCGGCGTACGCCGTCGTCAGCTATCCCGACGCCGCAGCCGTCGCCGAGCACGGTGGTGTCGGGCCCTACGACGGTCGCAACGATCTCGGCGCGCTGGCCAACACGGGCTACCAGCAGGCGCTGGCCAACGTCGGCGCGATGCGGGCCGCGGGTCTCGGCAGTCCGATCATCTGGGTGGACGTCGAGCCGGTCCCCGACTTCGCGTGGAGCAGCGACCTGGTGGCGAACGGCGCCGTGGTGGAAGGCGCTGCACGGGCGTACGCCGACGCCGGCTACCGGGTGGGCATCTACTCCACGCCGTACCTCTGGTCGGAGACCGTCGGCGACCTCGCCCTCGGCCTCCCGGAGTGGCGCGCGGCCGGCCAGACGTCGCGCACGGAGGCACTCGCTCGGTGCGGGTCCGACTGGGTGATCCAGGGAGGTCGGGCGATCCTCGGGCAATGGGTGGAGCAGGGGCGGGACCAGAACGTCACCTGCCCCGGCGTCGAGGCACACCTGGGACGCTGGTTCTTCCAGTACTGATCAGCCGACGGCCTTGACGTACCTGCGGCACGGCGAGACGTACGTCGTGCCGTCCGCGGTCACCTCGTAGGGCAGGTCGTCGTCGTTGCGCCAGCCGCGCTTCTCGTAGAACGCCCGGGCCCGGGCGTTGCCGATCGCGACCGCCAGCCAGGCCACGTCGTACCCGGCGGCCGCGACCTGCCGCTCGGCCTCGTCGAGCAGCAACGACGCGACACCCCGGCCGTGTCGGGACGGGTCGACGAAGACCTGCTCGACCTCGTCGCGGTCGACCATGATGAAGCCGACCACCTCGTCGCCCAGCACGGCCACCGTCGTGTCGTCGACGCGGGCCGGGGTGCGCTCGTGGAAGGACTCGAGCGTGCGGGCCGCGGTGAGTCCGTTGGGGACGTGGCCCGGGTGCGAGGTGTGCCAGGCGGCGTGCCAGATGTCGGCGACGCGGGCCATGTCCTCCGCGGTCGCGGGACGCAGGGTCGGATCGGTCACCAGCTCACCCTAGGGTTGCTCCCATGAGTGATCCGGCCGGGCAGGTGCGTGACGGTTTCGAGGGCTTCGACCGGCTCTGGACCCCGCACCGGATGGCGTACGTCGCGCCGAGCCTTCCCGAGGCAGACGACGACTGTCCCTTCTGTGCGATGGCGGACCTGCAGGTCGAGCAGAGCCTGGTGGTCCACCGCGGCGCCACCTGCTTCGCCGTGCTCAACCTCCACCCCTACAACCCCGGCCACCTGATGGTGCTCCCGCACCGGCACGTCGCCGAGCTCGAGGACCTCACCGACGAGGAGGCCACCGAGCTGATGACGACCACGCAGCAGGCGGTGCGGGTGCTCCGGGCGGTCAGCGGCCCGCACGCCTTCAACGTCGGCCTCAACCTCGGGGGAGTGGCGGGCGGCTCGCTGTCGCAGCACCTGCACCAGCACGTCGTGCCGCGCTGGTCCGGCGACGCGAACTTCATCACCGTCCTCGGCGGCACCAAGACCCTGCCGCAGCTCCTGTCCGACACCCGCGCGCTGCTGGCCGCCGCGTGGCCGACGGCGTGAGCGACGCCGAGCTCGCCGCCCGCCTCGTGCGCGAGGCCGGGACCCTCGCCCGCAGGATGCGCGACGGTGACCTCGACGTCGGTACGAAGACCTCGATCTCCGACGTCGTGACGGCCGCCGACCACGCCGCCGAGCAGCTGGTCGCCGACCTGCTCGCCGCCGAGCGTCCCGACGACGGCATCCTCGGCGAGGAGGGTGCGAGCCGGGCCGGGGCGAGCGGCCGCACCTGGGTGATCGACCCGGTCGACGGCACCTACAACTTCGTCGCCGGCCTGGACTGGTGGTGCTCCGCCATCGCGCTCACCGACGGCGACGAGCTGGTGCTCGGCGCGGTCCACCACCCGGCGACCGGCCGGACCTTCGTGGGCGGGCCCGCAGTGCCCTCGACGGTCGACGGCCGGCGGCTGCCCCCGGTCGTCGACCGGCCGCTGGGCGAGTCGTGCGTGGCGACCTACCTCCACCCGCCCTTCTACGCGGGCGAGGTCGGGGCCGCCTTCGTCCGGGCGATCGGGGGAGCAGCGACGCTGCGGACACTCGGCTCCGGGTCGATGGACGCCGTGGCCGTCGCCGAGGGCCGGCTGCACGTGCTGTTCCAGCACACCGTGCCGCCCTGGGACGAGCTGCCCGGTGCCGCGATCATCCACGGGGCCGGGGGCGTGACGCGGCACGTCGAGGCTGCGGGCAAGGACTGGTACGTCGCGGGCGCGCCGACCGCCGTCGCCGAGGTCTGCGCGGCGCTCGTCGGTCAGAGCAGCGCGTAGGGCGGCTCGGCCGACCTTCCCTGGAAGGCGAGGATGCGCGGGTTGACGACGCGGCCGTCGCGGATCTCGATGGCGTGCGTGAGGGTCTCGTCGGCGTCCCACGAGTCCGGGCCGTCGAGCACCGGACGGATGAACGGGATCAACGCGTTGCTGTTGTCCCAGGTCGCGGAGTTCCAGAGGTACGACGGGCTGTGGTCGACCGCGTAGTAGAGGACGTGGTTGCCGACCTCGAACGTCGGGTCGTCGAACGTCGTCGGTCGCGCCCAGCTGAAGCCCATGTCGAGGTCGCAGGACACGTCGACGATCAGGCTGCCGGGCCGGAACGCCGCGAGGTCCTCGGTCCGCAGGTAGGTGAGCGGCTTGGCGGTGTCCTGGAGCGTGCAGTTGACGATGATGTCGTTCTCGGCGAGGTAGGCGGCCAACGGCTCGCGACCCCGCTCGGTGATGACGTGGCTCTGGTGCTCGCCGTCGGGCTCGTGGTCGAACTGGCGGATCCGCACCGAGTGGATCGGAGAGCCGACGGCGGTCACGCCCCGGTTGGTGAGCACCGCGACCTCGTGCACCCCGTGCGCGTTGAGGGCCGTGACGGCCCCGCGGGCCGTGGCGCCGAAGCCGATCACGATCGCCGTCAGCCGGCGGCCGTAGTCACCGGTGATCCCCGCCAGCTCCATGGCGTGCAGCACCGAGCAGTAGCCGGCGATCTCGTTGTTCTTGTGGAAGACGTGCAGCCCGACGGCGCCGTCGTGGGTCCAGTGGTTCATCGCCTCGAAGGCGATCAGGGTCAGCTCCTGGTCGATCGCCATCTGGGTGAGCTCGGTGTCCTGGACGCAGTGCGGCCAGCCCCAGAGCACCTGACCGGGCCCGAGCGCGGCGATGTCGGAGTGCTGGGGCTTGGGGAGCAGCACCACGGCGGAGTCCGCCAGGATCTCCTCGCGCGCGGCGAACCCGGCGACGTACGGCGCCAGCGAGTCGTCGGAGGCGCCGAAGCGCTCGCCGTAGCCGTGCTCGAGCGTGATCCGGGCACGCAGGTCGGCCGCCAGGCCCGCGATGTGCTCCGGGTGGATCGGGAGCCGGTGCTCGTTCTCCTTGGCGGAGGTCCCCACGACACCGAGCTCCAGGAGCGTCACTTCTTCTTCGTCGGGTGGATCTTGTCCGAGAAGGTGTCCGCCGATCCCTTGTCGCGCTTCTCCGCGCGCTTCTCCTTGATGGACTTGCCGGTCTTCTTGGTCATGGCCTGCCGCGGCGACTTGTCGCTCATGGGGGATCTCTCTGAGAGGAAGCCTGAACGGCTCCGTATCCCGACAGTACGCCCCCGTGCGGCGACGTCGGTCGCCGCACGGGGACGGTCTGGTCAGCCCCGGACGCCGTACAGGTGCTCGAGCGCCAGCTGGTCGAGCTTCTCGAAGCCCATGCCCCGCTGGGCGGCGGCCTCGGGGTCGAACGCCTCGGCGCGCAGGTCGGCGAGCGACTCGCCCGCGGCCAGCGTGGCCACGCCGAGCTGGTCGACCCGGGCCTCCTCGAGCGCCTGCTGCACCTCGGGGTCGGCGCGGAACGCGCGGACCTTCTCCCGCAGGATCAGGTAGTTGCGCATGCACGCCTCCGCCGAGACCCAGACGCCGTCCATGTCCTCGGTCCGCGGCGGCTTGTAGTCGAAGTGGCGGGGGCCTTCGTAGCCGCCGTTCTCCACGATGTCGACGGTCCAGAAGGCGCCGCGGGCGTTGCCGGCGCCGAAGCGCAGGTCCTGGTCGTAGCGGGGACCGTGCTGGCCGTTGAGGTCGATGTGGAAGAGCTTGCCGTGCCACAGCGCCTGGGCGAGACCGTGCGCGTAGTTGAGCGACGCCATCTCCTCGTGGCCGACCTCGGGGTTGAGGCCCACCAGCTCGGGGTGGTCGAGCTCGTTGATGAACGCGAGGGCGTGGCCGATGGTCGGGAGCAGGATGTCGCCGCGCGGCTCGTTGGGCTTGGGCTCGATCGCGAAGCGGATGTCGTAGCCCTGCTCGAGCACGTAGGCGCCCAGGGTGTTGAAGGCCTCGGCATAGCGGTCGAGGGCGCTCTTGACGTCCTTGGCGGCACCGGACTCGGCGCCCTCACGGCCACCCCAGGCCACGAAGAGCTTGGCGCCCAGCTCGGCAGCCAGGTCGATCTGGTCGGCCGCCTTGCGGATCGCGAACCGGCGTACGTCGCGGTCGTTGTTGGTGAAACCGCCGTCCCGGAAGACCGGGTGGGAGAAGAGGTTGGTCGTCACCATCGGCACCACCAGGCCCGTCTCCTCGAGTGCCTTGCGGAACGGTGCGAGGTGCCTCTCCTTGCTCGCCGCATCGGCGTCGAACGGGAACACGTCGTTGTCGTGGAACGTGATCCCGTAGGCGCCCAGGTCGCTCAGTCGGTGGATCGCCTCTGCCGGGTCGAGTACGGGGCGCACTGCGCCACCGAAGACGTCGACGCCCTGCCAGCCCACGGTCCACAGGCCGAACGAGAACTGGTCCTCGCGGGTCGGGGTGAAGGCTGCCGGATCGGTGTTGCTCTGGCTCATCAGGTCCTCGTCTCCATCACAATTCGGTCACGCTCACGCGTGAACACACTTGGTTTGAACGTGCAACAAAACGCGCTCTCAGATGCTCTTGCCGGGCTCGGGCAACCGTGAGTATGTTGTGCCGCACAACATACCCCGTGATGGTCGTCACATCACGGTGTCCAAGCCATGGAGGTCGAGGAAATGGTCAGGAACAAGGGTGCGCGTCTCGCGTCCCTCGCCGCAGTGGGAGTGCTCGCGTTCGGAGCACTCGCCGCGTGCGGGAGCAGTGACAGCGACGGGGGCAGTGCCACCGGTGGGACAGACAGCAGCAGTGGGGGGGCCTCGGGCAAGGTCGGGGTGATCCTCCCCGACTCGAAGTCGTCGGTGCGTTGGGAGACGCAGGACCGCCCGAACCTGGAGGCCGCGTTCAAGGCCGCGGGCCTGGAGTCGATCATCCAGAACGCCGAGGGTTCGCCCGACGCGTTCGGTCAGCTCTGCGACCAGATGATCACCGAGGGCGTCGACGTCCTCATCGAGACCGACCTCGACCCGGACTCGGGCAAGGCGTGCATCGACAAGGCGAAGAACGCCGGCATCGCCGTCATCGACTACGACCGGCTCACCCTGGGCGGCGGCGCGGACTACTACGTGTCCTTCGACAACGTGAAGGTCGGCGAGCTCCAGGGCCAGGGCCTCATCGACGGCCTCCAGGCCGCCGGCACCAAGTCGGGGAACATCGCCTTCATCAACGGCGCCGCGACCGACAACAACGCGACGCTCTTCAAGCAGGGCTACGAGCAGGTCATCAAGGACGACGGCAGCTACACCGTCGTCGGCGACCAGACCGGCGACTGGGACCCGGACACCGCAGGCAAGGTCTTCGACCAGTTCTACGCTGCCCACCCGGACCTCGTCGGTCTCATCACCGCGAACGACGGCATGGCGGGCGGCGTGATCGCCCGTGAGAAGGCCGCCGGCGTCGAGGGCACGATCCCGGTGACCGGCCAGGACGCGACCGCGGAGGGCCTCGCCAACGTCCTGCAGGGCTACCAGTTCGGCACCGTGTTCAAGGACACCTCGCTCGAGGCGAAGGCTGCCTCGGACCTGGCGATCGCGATCATCAACGGCGACGACCCCTCGTCGATCGCGACCGGCTCGGTCAGCGACACGGAGCTCGGCGTCGACGTCCCGTCGGTGCTCGCCACCCCGGTCTGGATCACCGCCGACACCGTCAAGGACGTCGTCGCTGCCGGCCAGGCGGACGCTGCGGACATCTGCAAGGGCATCGAGGACCTGTGCTCGAAGTACGGAGTCAGCTGACCGCAGAGGTCGCGTGACAGCTTGAAATGCGGGGGCCCGCCCATCTGGGCGGGCCCCCGTTTCACCATCAGCTCCCCCGGAAGGGCAAAGCAATGTCGAGTGAAGAGCCGCTGCTGCAGCTACGCGGTGTTCAGAAGTCCTTCGGCGCCGTCGAGGTCCTGCGCGGCGTCGACCTGACGGTCCGACCGGGCCGCGTGACGGCGCTGGTCGGCGACAACGGCGCCGGCAAGAGCACGTTGATCAAGGGAGTCGCCGGCATCTACCCGTTCGACGAGGGCGACTACACGTTCGAGGGCAACGCCGTCCACGTGAAGAGCCCGCGGGACTCGAACGCGCTGGGCATCGAGGTCGTCTACCAGGACCTCGCGCTGTGCGACAACCTCGACGTCGTCCACAACATGTTCCTCGGCCGTGAGGTCACCAAGCGCGGCATGGTGGACGAGGACTCCATGGAGGCCCGTGCCCGCGAGACGCTCGACGGCCTCTCGGTCCGCACGCTGAAGTCGGTGCGCACCCACGTCGCCGCCCTGTCGGGTGGCCAGCGCCAGACGGTCGCCATCGCGCGCGCCGTGCTGTGGAACTCCAAGGTCGTCATCCTCGACGAGCCGACGGCGGCCCTGGGGGTCGCGCAGACCGAGCAGGTCCTTCTGCTGGTGCGCCGGCTCGCCGAGCGCGGCCTCGGGGTCGTGCTGATCAGCCACAACCTGAACGACGTCTTCGAGGTCGCCGACGACATCGCGGTCCTCTACCTCGGTCAGATGGTCGCCCAGGTCGACGCCGTCGACACCAGCCGGGAGCAGATCATCACGGCGATCACGACCGGCAAGCTGAACGAGGGAGATGCGGCATGAGCGCCGTCACCGAAGAGACCCAGGACGCGCACGGCAGGGACACGCTCGGCAGCCTCGCGCGCGACTACGTCGCCAAGCTCCGCGGGGGCGATGTCGGCTCGATGCCGGCCGTCCTCGGACTGGTCGTGCTCGTCATCGCCTTCTCGGTCCTGCGGCCGGAGACGTTCACCAAGGCGTTCAACTTCGGCAACCTGATCCAGCAGTCGGCCGGCGTCACGATCATCGCGATGGGACTCGTCTTCGTCCTGCTCCTCGGCGAGATCGACCTGTCGGCGGGCTACACCGCCGGCACGGCCGCGGCCGTGACCTCGGTCCTCCTCACCTCCCACGACTGGCCGGTCGCTGCGGCGATCCTGGTCGGGCTGCTGACCGGCACGGTGATCGGCTTCTTCATCGGAAACATGGTCGCCAGGCTCGGCATCCCGTCGTTCGTCGTCACGCTCGCGCTGTTCCTCGCCCTGCAGGGCGTGATGCTGACGATCATCGGCGAGAAGGGGTCGATCGACTCCGGTGAGTTCATCGCGAAGCTCAACAGCGACAACCTCCCGGTCTGGCTGGGATGGGTCGTCGCGGTGGCGCTCGTGGCGACGTACGCCGCGCTCACGTTCGTGAGCAACAGGCGCCGCCGCCGCCACGGCCTGACGAGCGAGCCGAACCTCCTGTGGGCACTCAAGTCGGGCGGTCTCGCCGTGCTGACCTTCTTGGTCGTCTACTACCTGTCGATCGAGCGCAGCCCGAAGCCGAACATCAAGTCGATCACGGGCGTCCCGATCTCCCTCGTCATCATCATCGGCCTCGCGATCGTGCTCACCGTGGTGTTGAGCCGGACCCGGTGGGGCAGTCACGTCTACGCCGTCGGTGGCAACGCCGAGGCGGCGCGCCGTGCGGGCATCAACGTCAAGCTGGTCCGGCTGAGCTGCTTCATGGTCTGCTCCACGGTCGCGGCGGTCGGCGGCCTGATGCTGGCGAGCTACAGCGGTGGCGTGAACAACGTCACCGGCGGCAACCAGACGCTGCTCTACGCCGTCGGTGCGGCGGTCATCGGTGGCACCAGCCTCTTCGGAGGCAAGGGCCGTATCGTCGACGCCATCATCGGTGGCACCGTCGTCGCGACGATCGCCAACGGCATGGGCCTGATGAACCAGCCCGACAGCCGGAAGTACATCGTCACCGGTCTGGTGCTGCTGGTGGCGGCCAGCGTCGACGCGATCAGCCGTCGCCGAGCCGCAGCCACCGGACGAGTCTGACGGAGGAGCACGTGCCCACCCCCACCGGCGTCGGCACCGAGGAGCTTCGGCGCGCGAACCTGCGCGCGATCCTCCAGACGGTGCACACCCGAGGTCCCACGACCCGGGCCGTCCTGACCCGCGAGCTGGGGCTCAACCGGAGCACCATCGGTGCGCTGACGTTCGAGCTGCAGAGCCTGGGCCTGGTGACGGAGCAGACATCGGCGGTGGGTGGGCGCTCCGGGCGCCCGTCCCACCTGGTGGTGCCGTGCCCCGACAACGTCGTGGTGGCCGTCGACGTGGGGGTCGACCGGGTCGCCGTGGCGCTGGTCGGCCTCGGGGGCGACGTCCTGGACCGTCGCGACCGGGGCCACCAGCGCGGCGAGCACGACGTCGCGCACGTGGTCGAGTCCGTGGCCCAGATGATCGAGGACTGCCTCGCTGCCGTGCCGTCCAAGCGGTGCCTCGGCATCGGCGTGGCGGTGCCCGGCGCGGTGCGCACCGGCGACGGCCTGGTGCGCTTCGCGCCCAACCTGGGCTGGGTCGAGGAGCCGTTCACCGAGCTGCTGGCGAACCGCCTCGGGCGTCCGGTCTCGACCGGCAACGACGCCAACCTCGGCGTGCTCGCCGAGCACATCCGCGGCGTCGCGGTCGGTTACTCCGACGTGGCGTACCTGAGTGCCAGCGTCGGCATCGGTGGCGGCTTCCTGGTCGGCGGGGTCCCGTTGACCGGCGCGCGCGGGTACGCCGGCGAGGTCGGTCACATGCAGGTCGACAGCCTCGGCCCGGAGTGCCGCTGCGGGTCGGTCGGCTGCTGGGAGATGAAGGTGGGCGAGAACGTCCTGCTGCGCCGCGCCGGGCGGCTCCCGGGCGGCGGCCCGCCGGCGATCGCCGAGGTGATCGCCTCGGCCCGGGACGGCGAGGCCCGCGCGGCCGCCGCCGTCGACGAGGTGGCGGAGTGGTGTGGCGTCGGCATCCGCGCCATCGTCAACCTCTTCAACCCCGAGATCGTCGTGCTCGGGGGAGTGCTGTCGCAGGTGTGGAGCGCCGCGTCGGACCGCGTCGACGAGGCGCTGAGCCGCAGCACGCTGATCTCGCCGCGCAACGACGTCGAGATCCGCTCGGCCCGCCTCGAGGACGACTCGCCGCTCATCGGGGCGGCCGAGCTCGCGTTCGCGCCCGTCCTCGAGCACCCGCAGATGGTGCCGCAGGCGGTCTGAGGCGGGATCACCGGTAGCCTGCTGCCGCCATGATGGAACGTTTCCGAGCCTTCTGGACGAAGGTCATCTCGCCCGTAGCCCACCTCCTCATCCGGATGGGTGTCAGCGCCGACGTCGTGACCCTCGTCGGCACGGTCGGGGTGAGCGCGGGCGCCCTCGTGTTCTTCCCGCAGGGCAAGCTGCTCACCGGGGTGCTGGTGATCACCGCCTTCGTCTTCAGCGACCTGCTCGACGGCTACATGGCCCGGACCACGGGCAAGACGAGCAAGTTCGGCGCCTTCCTCGACTCCACGCTCGACCGGATCGGCGACGCCGCGATCTTCAGCGGGCTCGCGCTCTACTTCGCCTGGTCGGGCGACAGCCGCCTCTACCTGGTGCTCTGCCTGATCTGCCTCGTGATGGGCGCGGTGACGTCGTACGCCCGGGCCAAGGCCGAGGGGATGGGCTACCAGGCCAAGGTCGGCATCGCCGAGCGCGCCGACCGGCTGGTGGCGATCTTGGTGATGACCGGCCTCGGGGCGATCTTCGACCTCCCGATCCTCATGTACATCGCGCTCTGGGCGCTTGCGATCGCCTCGACGGTCACGGTGGTGCAGCGGGTGTGGGTGGTCCGGAAGCAGGCGTTGGCCGAGGCCGCACTACTCTTTCCCCATGACTGACAGCACCCCCAGCGACACCAGCACCGGCACCACCCGAGTCAAGCGCGGCATGGCCGAGATGCTCAAGGGCGGGGTGATCATGGACGTGGTCACCGCCGAGCAGGCGAAGATCGCGGAGGACGCCGGCGCGGTGGCCGTGATGGCCCTCGAGCGCGTGCCCGCCGACATCCGCGCCCAGGGCGGGGTCTCCCGGATGAGCGACCCCGACATGATCGACTCGATCATCGAGCAGGTGTCGATCCCGGTGATGGCCAAGGCCCGCATCGGCCACTTCGCCGAGGCGCAGGTCCTGCAGTCGCTGGGTGTCGACTACATCGACGAGTCCGAGGTGCTGACCCCGGCCGACTACGAGAACCACATCGACAAGTGGGCGTTCACGGTGCCGTTCGTGTGCGGTGCCACCAACCTGGGCGAGGCGCTGCGCCGGATCACCGAGGGCGCGGCGATGATCCGCTCCAAGGGCGAGGCCGGCACCGGTGACGTGTCCAACGCGGTCACCCACATGCGCACCATCCGCAGGCAGATCCGCCGGCTCGCGTCGCTGGAGGGTGACGAGCTGTTCGTGGCGGCGAAGAAGCTGCAGGCGCCCTACGAGCTGGTCAAGGAGGTCGCCGAGAAGGGCAAGCTCCCCGTGGTGCTCTTCACCGCGGGTGGCATCGCGACCCCGGCCGACGCGGCGATGATGATGCAGCTCGGCGCCGAGGGCGTGTTCGTGGGCTCGGGCATCTTCAAGTCCGGCAACCCGGTCCAGCGGGCCGAGGCGATCGTCAAGGCCACGACGTTCCACGACGACCCCGACGTGGTCGCGAAGGTCTCGCGCGGTCTCGGCGAGGCGATGGTCGGCATCAACGTCGAGGACATCCCGCAGCCGCACCGGCTGGCCGAACGCGGCTGGTGACGCGCGTCCTGGCGCGGTGGGCACCACCGGTCCTCGGATTGGTGCTGGTGCTCTCCTCCTGCCAGGACGACGCTCGACCGGTCGCGAACCCGTTCGTCGTCGAGACGGAGTACGGCGCCCTCCACGGGCTGACCGACGACGGCGCCATGGTCTGGCGGGGCATCCCGTACGCCGTGCCGCCCGTCGGTGGGCTGCGGTGGCGGCCGCCCGAGGCGCCCGCACCGTGGGACGGCGTCCGTGACGCCTCGGCGTACGGCCACTCCTGCCTGCAGGGTCGGTCGTCGGGATTCGTCCGGGCGCTGATCGGACCGATCGACGACGTCTCCGAGGACTGCCTCTACCTCAACGTCTCGCGACCCACCGGTGACGCCACGGGGTTGCCGGTGATGGTCTGGATCCACGGCGGTGGCTTCACCGGCGGGACGAGCAGCCTGTCGGTGTACAACTCGCCCGGCCTGGTGCGACACGGCGTCGTGCTGGTGACCTTGAACTACCGGCTCGGGCGGCTCGGGTTCTTCGCCCACCCGGCGCTCGATGACGGGTCGGGGGAGCGGCTCGCCAACTTCGGCCTGCTCGACCAGGTGCAGGCGCTGCGGTGGGTCCAGGAACATCGCGGCCTTCGGCGGCGACCCGGGGACGTGACGATCTTCGGGGAGTCCGCCGGCGGCATGTCGGTGAACGCGCTGATGGCCTCTCCGCGCGCTGACGGGCTCTTCCAGCGGGCGGTGTCGGAGTCCGGCCTCGGCCGTGAGCCGTCCCAGACGTTCGAGCAGGCGCAGGCCGAGGGTCAGCGCCAGGTCGCGTCGCTGGGGCTCGTCGACCCGGATGCCGCCGCGCTCCGTGCGCTGCCCGCCGACCAGGTCGCCGCCCTGCCGGTCGACCTCCTCGGCGGCGGGGCACCGGTCCTGGACGACGTCCTCCCGTCGTCCGTGTCCGACACGTTCGAGGCAGGGGAAGAGGCGGACGTGCCGTACCTCGTCGGCAGCAACGACCTGGAGTTCCCGGACGCGTTCCTGGCCGGGGGCGCGGACCGTGCCGACGGCGTCCGCGACCGGATCCTCGGCGCCGACAGGGAGGCGGCCGTCGAGGCGTACGGCACCGAGGACGAGCTCGACCGCCACCTGGTGTCCGACGTCGTCTTCACCGAACCGGCGCGCCACCTGGCCGTCCTGCACGCGACCCGGGCGCCGACCTACCTCTACCGGTTCTCCGCCGTGGCTCCCGAGCTGGCGGCGACGGTCGGTGGTGCGCCGCACGCCATGGAGATCCCCTACGTCTTCGACGCGACCTCCGGTCAGCGGTTCATGGTCGACGACGCCGCCGGCCTGGCGGCCACGATCAGCGGGTACTGGGTCGCCTTCGCCGCCACCGGGGACCCCAACCACGACGGCGCGCCGACCTGGACCTCGACCGGGCCTGGGCGGTTGATGGAGCTCACCGGTGACGGTCCGCGGATGGTCGAGGTCGATCCGTGGAGCCCTCGGCTGGACCTCGTCGAGGCCGGCTACGACCGACGCTCCTAGCCCGCGGCCGTGGCGCCTGGCCGGCGGGTCAGGGCTTGCTCGCGGCCACGTTCTGCGACCAGAGCATGATGCACTGCGTGCGTCCGTTGCCGATGCAGTGGTAGAGCGCGTAGGTGCCGTCCTGGTGGACCGAGAACGGCCCGCCGGAGTCCGCCCCACCGGTGCCCCCGGAGGTGTCGGCGCTGCCCTGGTTGAGGTCGACATTGATCGGCTTTCCGGTCGTGCCGCGGCACTGCTTGAAGATCTTGCGCTCGCCGTGGTCGCCGCTCGGACCGGAGATGTAGCGGATCTTGAACACCGTGCACTTGTGGTCGGCCAACCGGTCGGCGAGCTGGAAGTTCACGCCGCCGATGCGGCCTGCGGCCGATCCGAGCGGGAAGTCCCACCAGACCGAGCTGCCGTCGACCACGCTGCCGCCGATCCTGCTGCTTCCGAACTCGCAGTTGCGGTAGGCGCGGTGGTCGTGGTGCCCGGTGGCGGATACCAGCCAAACCACCGCGGCCGGTCCGGTCGTTGACGGCCCCGTCGCGAGGGAGCCATAGGATTCCGGACCGTGACCTCCACCATCGGCGTCTTCGCCCTCCAGGGCGACGTCCGCGAGCACCTGCGGGTGCTCGGTGACCTGGGCGTCGACACGCTCGCCGTACGCCGGGTCTCCGAGCTCGACGCCTGCGACGGGCTGGTGGTCCCGGGCGGCGAGTCGACGACGATGGCCAAGCTGGCCCGCACGTTCGACCTGTTCGAGCCGATCCGGCAGCGGATCAAGGACGGGATGCCGGCGTTCGGCACCTGCGCCGGGATGATCATGCTCGCCGACCACATCGAGGACGGCACGCGTGACCAGGAGACCCTCGGGGGGCTCGACATCACCGTCCGGCGCAACGCCTTCGGCCGCCAGGTCGACTCCTTCGAGGGCGACATCGACTTCGCCGGCCTGGACGCCCCGGTGCACGCGGTCTTCATCCGCGCGCCCTGGGTCGAGTCCGTCGGCCCGGGCGTCGACGTGCTCGCCCGCGTGGAGCAGGGGGAGGCCGCAGGTAGGATCGTCGCGGTCCGACAGGGTCCGCTGATGGCGACGTCGTTCCACCCCGAGGTGGGTGGCGACGCCCGGATCCACGGCCTGTTCGTGGACCTGGTGAAGCAGAGCTGAGCGAGTAGAAGAGGGACTGATGTCTGGCCACTCCAAGTGGGCGACCACGAAGCACAAGAAGGCGATCGTCGACGCCAAGCGCGGCAAGATGTTCGCCAAGCTGATCAAGAACATCGAGGTCGCGGCCCGGATGGGCGGCGGTGACCCGACCGGCAACCCCACCCTCTACGACGCCATCCAGAAGGCCAAGAAGTCGTCGGTCCCCAACGACAACATCGACCGTGCGGTCAAGCGCGGCTCCGGCGCGGAGACGGGTGGCGCCGACTACCAGACGATCATGTACGAGGGCTACGGCCCGGCCGGTGTCGCGATGCTCATCGAGTGCCTCACCGACAACAAGAACCGCGCCGCGATGGAGGTCCGCACCGCCATGAGCCGCAACGGCGGCTCGCTGGCCGACCCCGGCTCGGTGTCGTTCCTCTTCAACCGCAAGGGCGTGGTGCTCGTCCCCGCCGAGCAGGAGGGCAAGACCGTCACCGAGGACGACGTCCTCGAGGCGACGCTCGAGGCCGGCGCCGACGCGGTCAACGACCTGGGCGACTCGTTCGAGGTCATCTCCGAGGCGAGCGACCTGGTCGCCGTGCGCACCGCGCTCCAGGCCGCCGGCATCGACTACGACTCCGCCGACGCGTCGTTCGTCCCCGACATGCAGGTCGAGCTCGACAAGGAGGCGGCGGGCAAGATGTTCCGCCTGGTCGACGTGCTCGAGGACCTCGACGACGTGCAGAACATCTTCGCGAACTTCGACGTCTCCGACGAGATCATGGCCGAGATCGACGCGTAACGCAGCGAAGCTGCGGGCCGCGTCAGGCCGGGGTCGAGCAAGGCGCGCGACCGAGGGACGAGGTCGCGACCGCCGTGTCGAGACCCGGTGCGACGACAGACCGCCTCCATCCGGGCGTGTCGTCCGACCGGCGCAGAAGACATGCGGTTAGCGTTGCCTCCGAACACCTGTTCGGACGAAAGGCACTGACCACATGCGCGTGCTCGGCATCGACCCCGGCCTGACCCGCTGTGGCATGGGCGTGGTCGAGGGCACGGTCGGCCGTCCGCTCACGCTCCTCGACGTCAACGTGCTGCGCACGTCGTCCGACCTCCCGGTGCCGGAGCGGCTGGTGACCATCGAGAAGGGCGTCGACGCCTGGCTCGACGAGTACCGGCCCGACGCCGTGGCGATCGAGCGGGTCTTCGCCCGCTCCGACGTCAGCACCGTGATGGGCACCGCCCAGGCCAGCGGCATCGCCATGGTCTGCGCCGCACGGCGCGGACTGCCGGTCGCTCTGCACACCCCGAGCGAGGTCAAGGCCGCGGTGTCCGGCAACGGGCGCGCCGACAAGGCCCAGGTCGGCGCGATGGTGACCCGGATCCTGCGGCTCGACGCGCCGCCCAAGCCCGCCGACGCCGCCGATGCGCTCGCGCTGGCCATCACCCACATCTGGCGCGGTGGCGCCCAGGCCCGCATCGAGGCGGCCGTGGCAAGGAGCAGACGATGATCGCGTTCGTACGCGGCCGGGTGGCCGCAGTGACCCTGTCCAGCGCCGTCCTCGAGGTCGGCGGCGTGGGCCTCGAGCTCATGTGCACGCCCGGCACCCTCGCCACGCTGCGCACCGGCGAGTCCGCCGTGCTGCCCACCAGCATGGTGGTGCGCGAGGACTCGCTGACGCTCTTCGGCTTCCTCGACGACGACGAGAAGCAGACCTTCGAGCTCGTGCAGACGGCCTCCGGGGTCGGGCCGAAGGTCGCCCAGGCGATGGTCGCCGTGCTCTCGCCCGACGACCTGCGCCGCGCGATCGCCTCCGACGACGTGAAGACGCTGACCCGCGTGCCCGGCATCGGCCAGAAGGGTGCCCAGCGGATCATCCTCGAGCTCAAGGACCGGATCGGCGCCCCCACCGGGGTCCGCAGCCCCGGCGCTCCCGTCGGCGAGGCGCCGTGGCGCGACCAGGTGCACCAGGGCCTGGTCGGCCTGGGCTGGCCGGTCCGTGACGCCGAGAAGGCCGTCGACGCCGTGGTGCCGCAGGCCGGCGACGTCCCCGACGTGGCGGCGCTGCTGCGCGCGGCCCTGCGCACCTTGAGCAGGACCTGAGGCGATGCCGTTCCACGAGGACGACCTCGACGAGGCCGAGACCACCCACTTCCGATCGCTGACCGCGGCCGAGGCCGAGGGCGACGAGCGCGCCGTCGAGGCCGCACTGCGACCGCGCACCCTCGACGAGGTCGTCGGGCAGGTGCGGGTGCGCGACCAGCTCGGGCTGGTGCTCGAGGCAGCCCGTCGGCGCGGTCGCGCCCCCGACCACGTGCTGCTCTCCGGCCCTCCGGGGCTCGGCAAGACCACCCTGGCCATGATCATCGCCAGCGAGATGACGGCGCCGCTGCGGCTCACCAGCGGACCCGCCATCACCCACGCCGGCGACCTCGCGGCGATCCTGTCGGGGATGAACGAGGGGGACGTGCTCTTCGTCGACGAGATCCACCGGATGTCGCGCCCCGCCGAGGAGATGCTCTACATGGCGATGGAGGACTTCCGAGTCGACGTCATCATCGGGAAGGGCCCGGGCGCGACGGCGATCCCGCTGGAGATCCCGCCGTTCACGCTCGTCGGCGCGACCACCCGGGCCGGTCTCCTGCCGGGCCCGCTCCGCGACCGCTTCGGCTTCACCGCCCACCTCGAGTTCTACGAGGCACACGAGCTCGACCTGATCATCCAGCGCTCCGCGCGGCTGCTCGACGTCGAGGTGCACGACCACGGCACCGCCGAGATCGCGTCCCGGTCCCGCGGCACCCCCCGGATCGCCAACCGGTTGCTGCGCCGGGTCCGTGACTTCGCGCAGGTGCGCGCCGAGGGCGTCGTCACCCTCCCGGTGGCGCAGTCGGCGCTCGACCTCTACGAGGTCGACCAGCTCGGCCTCGACCGCCTGGACCGCGCCGTGCTCGACGCGCTCTGCCGGCGCTTCGGTGGCGGACCGGTCGGCATCTCGACCCTCGCGGTGGCCGTGGGGGAGGAGCGGGAGACCGTCGAGGAGGTGGCCGAGCCCTTCCTGGTCCGCAACGGCTTCCTGGCACGCACCCCGCGCGGCCGGGTGGCGACCCCCGCCGCCTGGCGGCACCTCGGGCTGACCCCGCCACCCGCCGAGCGCGAGGCGACCCTCTTCGAGGACTGACAGCCGTCGGGGCGCCTCGCGCACCCGGATTCGTGGCCTACGACACCCCCACGGTTAGACTTGCCCGTCGGTCGGGCCCGGTGAGGCCCCGACGTTCCCTGACCACGCTCGAGAGGTTGTTTCGTGCTGGAGTTGCTGCCGCTTGTCGGCATCGCCCTGCTCTTCTGGCTGTTCATCATTCGGCCGGCCTCGCGGCGGCAGAAGGAACTCGGCCGCATGCAGTCGTCGTTGTCCGTAGGAGACGAGATCGTGCTGACCTCCGGTGTCTTCGGGACCGTGGGTCGGATCGCGGACGACCACGTGCTCGTCGAGGTCGCTCCCGGCGTCAGCATCAAGGTCGCCCGCGGCGCGGTCGGGAGCGTTTCGAGCAAGGTCGACCGGACGGTCGACGAGAACCCTCAGGACGACGAGCCCGGCAGCATCGCCGGCGGCTCGCAGGAGAACTGACATGGCACGTCGGCCCAACCGCCCGGGACGCACCCTTTCGGTGTTCCTCGTCGGCGTCGCGATCCTCTACGGCCTCGTCGCCATCGCCGGCGTCTGGAAGCCGGCTCTGGGGCTCGACCTCCAGGGCGGCACCCGGATCACGCTGATCGCCCAGGGCGACCCGTCCTCCGAGAGTCTCGAAGAGGCCCGCGGCATCATCGACCAGCGCGTCAACGCGCGCGGTGTCACCGAGGCCGAGGTCACCACCCAGGGCAGCCGGTTCATCGTCGTCGAGATCCCCGGTGAGAACCGGCGCGACCTCGTCGAGGTCGTCGAGCGCCAGGCACAGCTGCGGTTCCGCACCGTCGCCTGTGTCGACAGCGGAAGCGGAGCCAGCGGCCCCTGCGCGACGGCTGCCACCCCGACCGTGCCGACGGATCCGAACCCCTCGCTCGCGCCCTCCGCCAGCGCGTCGACCGAGCCGTCGGCGAACCCGTCGGACAAGGCATCGGGCAAGCCGGACGACAAGGCCAGCGCCAGCCCGAAGAACCGGGCACCGTTCGTGCTCGGCGAGAAGGACAAGAAGAACGCCACGGCGAAGCCGTCGAAGTCCCCGAGCGCCACGGACTCTGCGACTCCGTCGGACACCGCCTCGCCGTCCGAGACCGCGTCGCCCACGGACACCGCCTCCCCGACCGAGGCGCCCGTCGACGAGCCTGCGGACTCCGACGACCCGGCCCAGCAGGCACTCGACTTCATCACCAACCCCGGCCAGGCCGCGATCGACGAGTTCAACGCCTTCACCTGCCCCTCGACCAAGCCGATCGTGGACAACCCGGACAAGCCGCTGGTGACCTGTGGCACCGAGGAGGAGGGCACGGCCGGGACCAAGTTCCTGCTCTCGCCGGCCGCCATCGAGGGCACCGACCTGAAGTCGGCCGACGCCGTCGTGCCGGCCCAGCAGGTCCAGTGGATCGTCCAGCTGTCCCTCGGCGGCGAGGGCAAGAAGGTCTTCGCCGACCTCTCGCGCGCCATGATCGACGGCAGCGGCACCCCGACCGCAGGCGCGCAGTTCGCCGTCGTCCTGGACGGCCAGGTGATCTCCAGCCCGGGGTTCGACGGAGTCATCTCCGACGGCAACGCGCAGATCAGCGGCACGTTCACGGAGACGACGGCGAAGTCGCTGGCCACCAGCCTCAAGTTCGGCGCGCTGCCGATCTCGTTCGAGAAGGACGTCAGCTCCGAGGACATCGGTCCCTCGCTCGCCGGCAACCAGCTCCAGGCCGGCATCACCGCCGGCATCCTGGGTCTGCTCCTCGTGATGATCTACTGCCTCATCTACTACCGCGGCCTGGGCCTGGTCGTGCTCGCGTCCCTCGTGGTGGCTGCGGCGATCACCTACGCGATGGTCCTTCTGCTCGGCAAGACAGCCGGCTTCACGCTGACCCTGCCCGGCATCGCCGGACTGATCATCGGCGTCGGTGTCACCGCCGACTCCTTCATCATCTTCTTCGAACGCATCCGAGACGAGATGCGCGAGGGCAGGTCCATGCGGGCTGCCGTCGAGAGCGGCTGGAAGCGGGCCCGCAAGACCCGACTGGCCGCCAACGTGGTCTCGCTCCTGTCGGCCTCGGTCCTCTACCTGTTCGCCACCGGCGTCGTGAAGGGCTTCGGTTTCGCGCTCGGGCTCTCGACGCTCATCGACCTGGCGATCCTGTTCTGGTTCACCAAGCCCCTGGTCTCGTGCCTGGCCAGGCTGAAGTTCTTCAACGGCGGCGGCGAGCTCTCCGGGCTCAGCCGCGGGACGCTGGGCATCGAGCCCGTGGCCCAGCCGGTCTCCCAGGGAGGTAAGGCCTGATGGGCAAGTTCTCGAGGCTCGGCAACGAGCTCTACCAAGGCCGGAAGTCCTTCGACTTCGTCGGCCACCGAGCGCTCTGGTACGCCATCTCGGGCTCCCTGGTCGCCGTCGCGATCGCGATCATCCTGATCAAGGGCCTGAACTTCGGCATCGAGTTCACGGGCGGCACGCAGTACCGCGTCGACAACCTCTCGTCGTCCGAAGCCAGCCAGTCGACCGCCGACGAGCTCCGCGACGCGATCGGCGACTCGAGCGTGGGCAGCGAGGCAGCGCCGAACGTGACGACCTCCGGCGAGAGCTCGATCATCGTGCAGACCGAGGACCTCGACACCGCCGGCGACAAGGAGATCCGGTCGATCATCATCGACGTCACCGGCGCCTCCAACGAGGACATCTCCCAGGACAAGATCGGCGCCAGCTGGGGCCAGGAGGTGGCCAAGCGCGCCATCATCGGCGTCGGTGTCTTCCTGATCCTGGTCATGCTCTTCATCTGGGCCTACTTCCGTGAGTGGAAGATGTCGGTGGCCGCGCTGGTCGCGCTGATCCACGACATCGCGTTGACGATCGGTGTCTACGCCCTGTCCGGCTTCCCGGTCACCCCGGCGGCCGTGACCGGCCTGCTCGCCATCCTCGGCTTCTCCATGTACGACACCGTCGTGGTGTTCGACAAGATCCGGGAGAACACGCACGAGCTCAAGAGCGGCCGGCAGACCTACGCCCAGGCCGCGAACCTGGCCGTCAACCAGACCCTGGTCCGCTCGATCAACACCTCGATCGTGGCGCTCATCCCGATCGGCGCGATCCTCTACGTCAGCGCCGTCCAGCTGGGCGCGAGCTCGCTCAAGGACCTGGCGCTCGCGCAGTTCGTCGGCATGGCGGCCGGCGTGTTCTCGTCGGTCTACATCGCCCCGCGCGTGCTGGTCCACCTCAAGTCGACCGAGACGGAGGTCAAGAACGCCGACAAGCGGGCGCGGACCCGGGTCCGTCACGAGGCCGACCGCTACGCGATGGTCCCGGCGTTCACCGACGACCTGCCGGTCCAGAACGACCCGGACGACCCGGACGACGAGTTCGACGACGGCCCGGTGTCGAGCCCGCCCCGCGAGCCCCGACCGCCCGCGGCGTCCAACCGCGGCCGGATCGCCCCGGCGGCCCGGGGGCCGGTGAAGCAGAGCAACGCCGCCGGCCGGGTCCAGCCGACCCGCCAGCCGAAGTCGAAGCGGGACAAGAAGTGACGGACCCCGGGCCGGGGGTGGCGGACGCGATCGCCCTGATCGCGGACGTGCCCGACTTCCCCGAACCCGGGATCCTCTTCAAGGACATCACCCCGCTCCTCGCCGACCACACGGCGTTCACGGCGGTCATCGCCGCGCTCGCCGCGCCGGGTCGCGACGAGGCCGGACGCCCGGTCATCGACAAGGTGCTCGGGATGGAGTCGCGCGGCTTCATCCTCGGTGCGCCGGTGGCGCTGGCCCTCGACGTGGGGTTCGTGCCCGTCCGCAAGGCCGGCAAGCTGCCGCGCGCGACGTACGCCATCTCCTACGCCCTCGAGTACGGTGAGGCGACGCTCGAGATCCACCAGGACGCGATCGCCCCCGGCGACCGGGTGCTGCTGATCGACGACGTGCTGGCCACCGGCGGCACCGCCAAGGCCACGATCGACCTCGTGGAGAAGTCCGGGGGCGTGGTGCACGGCGTCGCGGTGCTGATGGAGCTCGCCGTCCTGCCCGGCCGCGAGACCATCGGCGACGTGCCGCTCACCACTCTGATGACGGTCTGACCTCACCGGTTCCCCTGCGCGCCTAGACTGACGAAGTGACCGAGGAACGCACCGCACCGGCTGAGCCGGAGCAGCGAGCCTCCGAACCCGTCACGACCTCCTCGACGCGCAGCATGCGGGCCCGGCTGGCCCGGATGGGCACCCGCAACCAGACGGCGAACCCGGTCCTCGAGCCGCTCTTCCGCTCCGTCCGGGCCAACCACCCGAAGGCGGACCTGGCGCTCCTCGAGCGTGCCTACCTGACCGCCGAGAAGATGCACGGCAGCCAGATGCGCAAGAGCGGTGACCCCTACATCACCCACCCGCTCGCCGTCACCACGATCCTCGCCGACATCGGCATGACCGAGTCGACGCTGGCGGCGTCGCTGCTCCACGACACGGTCGAGGACACGCCGTACACGCTCGAGCAGGTGCGCCAGGACTTCGGCGACGAGGTCGCCCAGCTCGTCGACGGCGTGACGAAGCTCGACAAGGTCAAGTACGGCGACTCGGCGCAGGCCGAGACCATCCGCAAGATGATCGTCGCGATGTCGCGCGACATCCGGGTGCTCGTCATCAAGCTCGCCGACCGGCTGCACAACATGCGGACCCTGCGCTACGTCCGCCAGGAGACCCAGGAGCGGGTCGCCCGCGAGACGCTCGACATCTACGCCCCGCTGGCCCACCGGCTCGGCATGAACACGATCAAGTGGGAGCTGGAGGACCTCGCCTTCGCGACCCTGCACCCCAAGATCTACGACGAGATCGTGCGGATGGTCGCCGAGCGCGCGCCGTCGCGCGACCAGTTCCTCGCCGAGGTGATCACCCAGGTCGAGGCCGACCTGCGCGAGGCGAAGGTCAAGGCGACGGTCACCGGGCGGCCGAAGCACTACTACTCGATCTACCAGAAGATGATCGTCGGCGGCCGCGAGTTCTCCGACATCTACGACCTGGTCGGCATCCGGATCCTCGTCGAGGACGACCGCGACTGCTACAGCGTCCTCGGTGTCCTGCACTCGCGGTGGAACCCGGTGCTCGGGCGGTTCAAGGACTACGTCGCGATGCCGAAGTTCAACATGTACCAGTCGCTGCACACCACGGTCATGGGCCCGCAGGGCAAGCCGGTCGAGCTCCAGATCCGCACCTTCGCCATGCACCGCCGCGCCGAGTACGGCGTCGCCGCGCACTGGAAGTACAAGGAGAACAGCCGCACCGGCGTCGACACCGAGCGCGCGGGCGACCTCGACGACATGACATGGGTGCGCCAGCTCCTCGACTGGCAGAACGAGGTCGAGGACCCGGGTGAGTTCCTGGAGTCGCTGCGCTTCGAGATCAACCGGGCCGAGGTCTACGTCTTCACCCCGCGGGGCGACGTGATCGCGCTGCCGACCGGCGCGACGCCGGTCGACTTCGCCTACGCCGTGCACACGGAGGTCGGCCACCACACGATCGGCGCCCGCGTGAACGGCCGCCTGGTGCCGCTCGAGTCGGAGCTCGAGAACGGCGACGTCGTCGAGGTGTTCACCTCGAAGGCCCCGAACGCCGGACCCTCGCGCGACTGGCTCGGGTTCGTGAAGTCGCCCCGGGCCCGCTCTAAGATCCGCCAGTGGTTCACCAAGGAGCGGCGCGAGGAGGCGATCGACCGCGGCAAGGAGCAGATCGCCAAGCTGATGCGCAAGGAGGGGCTGCCGCTCAAGCGGCTGATGTCCCACGAGTCACTGATGCTCGCCGCGGTCTACTTCAAGCTGCCCGACGTCTCCGCCCTCTATGCCGCGGTGGGCGAGAACAACCTCAGCGCCCAGGCCGTCGTCCGGCACGTCATCGACCTGCACGGTGGCGACGACGGCGCGGCCGAGGACCTCGCCGAAGGCGTCACGATCACCGGGCGCCGGGGCCGGAACGTCCAGCCGGGCGGCGACTCCGGCGTCATCGTCAAGGGGGCGCCGGACGTCTGGGTGAAGCTGGCGAAGTGCTGCACGCCCGTCCCTCCCGACCCGATCCTCGGGTTCGTCACCAAGGGTGGGGGCGTGTCGGTGCACCGGCAGACCTGCACCAACGCCGCCAGCCTGCAGGCCCAGCCCGAACGGGTGCTCGAGGTCGAGTGGGCGCCGACCGGCCAGTCCAGCTTCCTGGTCAACATCCAGGTCGAGGCCCTCGACCGGGCGCGACTGCTCTCCGACATCACGATGGCGCTCTCGGACGCGCACGTCGACATCCTCAGCGCCAACCTCTCGACGTCGCGGGACCGCGTCGCCAAGAGCCGGTTCACCTTCGAGATGGCCGAGGCCAAGCACCTCGACACGGTCCTCAAGGCGGTCCGCTCGGTGCCCGGCGTGTTCGACGCCTACCGGGTCACGCAGTAGCGGTCTGGACCGCAGCGGCGGTTGGCCCGAACCGACCGATGGCCCTCCGCATCGGGCCTACGTTGCGAGAATGCATCCTTTCTCGCGGCCCTCGGCCAAGGCCGTCCTCGTCGCCGGCGCCCTCGCCCTGACCCTCGTGGTCGGCGCGACCTCCGGCGCCGTGGCCGGCAAGCTGATCACGTCGCACGACATCAAGGACGGCACCATCAGGGCCAAGGACCTGCGTGACGACAGCGTCACCCACGCCAAGATCGCGCCCGGCGCGGTCGACTGGGACAAGTCCCTGAGCGCTGCGACCAAGGCGCAGATCGAGGACCTCGTCACCCCGGGCCCCGCGGGACCGGCAGGTCCGGCCGGCGAGCAGGGTGCCACCGGTCCGGCGGGACCGGCGGGCGAGCGGGGCTCGCGAGGCCCCGCCGGCCCGGCCGGCGAAGGCAGCCTGATCGCCCGCGAGTACTACGGCGCCGACGGCTACTCGGCGGCCAACGGCGAGGGCCTCAGCGAGCTGTCGAGCGCCAGCGGGGACACGCTGACGCTGAGCGGTCCGGGCAACTACCTCATCAGCACCCAGGCGCTCTTCCTCGACACGAGCGGCCCGTTCCCGATCCTGTTCGTCGGCGACCCCGGCGACCCCGGCGACTCCGACGCCTTCAACCCGGACGCAGTCCTGAAGGCGTGCGTCGCGACGTACGCGCCGCTCTGCTCGACCACGCTGTCGGTCTCCGTGGAGGCGGGCGACGACCTCGAGCTGCCGGTGTTCTACGCGAGTGACGTCGCCACCCCCTGCGACACGGACTGCGAGCCGCTCGCCCTCGCCCGGGTCGAGGTCTACCGGATGGGCGGCGCGGTGATCGCCGACCCCGGCTTCCCGACGATCCCACCCTGCCGGGGCGCGAACACGTCGTTCAGCCGCACGATGCAGAAGCTGGCGGCCCACCGCTGCTGAGCTGCTGAACCCGGAGCGGTGCGGGTCAGCCGGAGAAGTCCGCGCTGGCCCGCTTCGCCATCTCGAGGAACGACTGGCGGGAGGCGAGGTTCTCCTCGAGCTCCTTCACCTTCTTCTCGTTCCCCGCGGCCCGGGCCTTCTCCAGGTCGGCCTGGACGTCGGCGATGGCCGCCTCGAGCTTGGAGACCATGTCGTCGGCGCGGGCGGACTTCTCGGGGTCGGACCGCTTCCACTGGTCCTCCTCGACGCCGCGGATCTCCTGCTCGACCTTGCGGATCCGGCCCTCGAGCTCCTTCATCCGGTCGCGGGGGACCTTGCCGGCGGCGTCCCAGCGGTCGGCGATGTCGCGGAAGGCCCTCTTCGCGGCCTCGAGGTCGGTGACGGGCAGCAGCGCCTCGGCCTCGGCCAGGATCCCCTCCTTGACCTGGGCGTTGGCGGCGAACTCCTGGTCCTGCTCGGCCGCCGCCGCGTCCCGGGCGCCGAAGAACGCGTCCTGGGCCCCGCGGAAGCGCTTCCAGAGCGCCTCGTCGACCTCGCGCGGCGCCGGGCCGGCGGCCTTCCAGTCGCGCATCAGGTCGCGGTAGCGGCCCGCGGTCGGGCCCCAGTCGGTGGACCCGGCGAGCTCCTCGGCCTCGGTGGCCAGCCGCTCCTTGACGGCGCGGGCGGCGTCCCGCTTCTCGTGCTGCTCGGAGAAGTGCGACTTGCGGCGCCGGGTGTAGGCCGTGCGCGCCGTCGAGAACCGGCGCCAGAGGGCGTCGTCCGAGGCGCGGTCGATGCGGGGGAGCGCCTTCCACTCGTCGAGCAGTTCGCGCATCCGGTTGGCGCCGTTGCGCCAGTCGGAGCCCTCGGCGAGCTTCTCGGCCTCGCCGACGATCTTCTCCTTGCTGGCCTTGGACTCCGCCGTGCGCAGCGCCCGCTCGGCCTTGCGCGCCTCGCGCTGGGTCTCGACGACCGGACCGAGCGCCTCCAGCCGGGCGGTGAGCGAGGCCAGGTCGCCGACGGCGTTGGCCTCGGCCACCTGCGTCAGGACGGTGCGGACGGAGGCGGTCGCCTCCTCCGGGGACAGCACGCCGGACTTGATCCGCTGCTCCAGCAGCTCGACCTCGAACGCGAGCGCGGCGTACCGCTCGGTGAAGAACGTCAGCGCCTCCTCGGGCGTGCCCTCCGGGTACTGGCCCACGGGACGTTCGCCGTCGGCGGTCTTCACGTAGACGGTCCCGTCGTCGTCGACTCGACCCCACTGATGACTCGTCACTGGTGCACTCCGCTCGATCATCGGCCTCGACCTCACCCGGTCCCCGTCGGGACGCAGGCCACCATGCTAGTCAAGTCGAGGGACTCCGCTGCGCGCGCGGGCCAGCACCGATGAGACCGCCGCCCGGTCGGCTCGATAGTCTGCCGGGGTGTTGATAGCCGGTTTCCCCGCGGGCCCGTGGGGCACGAACTGCTACGTGGCCGCAACGGGCCCCGGCAGCGAGTGTGTCGTCATCGACCCCGGCAAGGACGCCGCCGACGGCGTCGCCGAGGTCGTCCGCGAGCACCGGCTGAAGCCGGTCGCCGTGCTCGTGACCCACGGCCACATCGACCACATGTGGTGCGTGGCCCCGGTCGCCGGGACCTACGACGCCACCGCGTGGATCCACCCGAGCGACCGGCACCTGCTGGCCGACCCGATGGCCGGCATGTCGCGGGAGACGAGCCAGATGCTGCTCGGCGGCGACTACCAGTTCGCCGAGCCGGACGACGTCCAGGAGCTCGCGGACCTCCAGGAGCTCGAGCTCGCCGGCCTGCGGTTCGTGGTCGACCACACGCCCGGCCACACCCAGGGCTCGGTGACCTTCCGCTCGCCGTACGCTCGCGACGACATCTCCGAGGTGATGTTCTCGGGCGACCTGCTCTTCGCGGGCTCGATCGGGCGCACCGACCTCCCCGGTGGCGACCATCCGACGATGCTGCGCAGCCTCGCCGACAAGGTGCTGCCGCTGCCCGACGACATCGTCGTGCTCCCCGGACACGGGGAGCAGACGTCCATCGGCCGCGAGCGCGCCACCAATCCCTACCTCCAGGATCTGTGACATGGCCAAGCCGACCCCGCTGAGCGGGTTCCCCGAGCTGCTGCCCGAGCAACGCTTCGTCGAGCAGCAGGTGATCGACACGCTGCGTCACACCTTCGAGCTGCACGGCTTCGCCGGGGTCGAGACCCGCGCCGTCGAACCGCTCGACCAGCTGCTCCGCAAGGGCGACACGTCCAAGGAGGTCTACCTCCTGCGCCGCCTGCACGAGGAGTCGGCCGAGGGCCACGCCGGCATCGGGCTGCACTTCGACCTCACCGTGCCCTTCGCGCGCTACGTGCTGGAGAACGCCGGCAAGCTGGAGTTCCCGTTCCGGCGCTACCAGATCCAGAAGGCCTGGCGGGGTGAGCGGCCGCAGGAGGGCCGTTTCCGCGAGTTCACCCAGGCCGACATCGACATCATCGGGCGCGACGAGCTGCCGTTCCACCACGACGTCGAGGTCACCCGCGTCATGGTCGACGCGCTGACCCGCCTCGACTTCCTGCCGGGCTTCCGGGTCCAGGTCAACAACCGCAAGCTGATCCAGGGCTTCTACGCCGGCCTGGGGGTCGACGACACCGACGAGGTGATGCGGGTCGTGGACAAGCTCGACAAGCTCCCCGTCGACAAGGTTCGCGACCTGCTCGTCGCGGAGGCGGGCCTCGAGGAGAAGACCGCCGACCAGGTGCTGTCCCTCGCCACGATCCGCGCGGCCGACGACTCCTTCGTCGAGGAGGTGCGAGCCCTCGGCGTCGAGCACGAGCTGCTCGACGAGGGCCTGACCGAGCTGGCCGAGCTGGTCAGCGCCTGCGCCGACCTGGTCACCGAGCGGGTGCGGGTCGAGGCCGACCTCTCCATCGCGCGCGGTCTCGACTACTACACCGGCACCGTCTTCGAGACCCGGCTCGACGGCTACGAGTCGATGGGGTCGATCTGCTCGGGCGGTCGCTACGACGCCCTGGCGACCGACGGCAGGACGACGTACCCGGGCGTCGGGATCTCGCTCGGCGTGAGCAGGGTCGTCGTACCGCTGCTCGCCCGCACCGGCCTGACCGCGTCGCGCAAAGTCCCGAGCGTCGTGCTCGTGGCCGTCGTCGACGAGGAGTCGCGCGCCGAGAGCAACACGATCGCCAGCGCGCTGCGTGCGCGCGACATCCCCTGCGAGGTCGTGGCCAACGCGCAGAAGTTCGGCAAGCAGATCCGCTACGCCGAGCGGCGGGGCATCCCCTACGTGTGGTTCACCAACGCCGACGGGGGGCACGAGATCAAGGACATCCGATCGGGGGACCAGGTGGCTGCAGACCCGGCCGCGTGGACCCCGCCCGAGCACGACCTGCGACCGCAGGTGATCAGCAACCAGGAGACAACACCGTGATCCGCACCCAGGACGCCGGCGCACTGCGCGCCGAGCACGTCGGCCAGACCGTCACCCTCGCCGGTTGGGTTGCCAACCGGCGCGACCACGGCGGCGTGGCGTTCATCGACCTCCGGGAGGCCAGTGGAGTCGTCCAGGTCGTGATCCGCGACGAGGAGGTGGCGCACGCACTGCGCGCCGAGTACTGCCTCAAGGTCACCGGAGTGGTGACCGCGCGCAAGGAGGGCAACGAGAACCCGAACCTCGAGACCGGTGCGATCGAGGTCGTCGCCAGCGACGTCGAGGTGCTCAGCGCGTCCGCGCCGCTGCCGTTCCCGATCAGTGACCACATCGACGTGGGGGAGGAGGCGCGGCTCAAGCACCGCTACCTCGACCTGCGCCGGACCGGTCCCAACCACGCCCTGCGCCTGCGCAGCAAGGTCAACAAGGCCGCGCGCGACGTCCTCGACAGCCACGACTTCGTCGAGATCGAGACGCCGACGCTGACGCGCTCCACCCCTGAGGGCGCCCGCGACTTCCTGGTGCCCGCGCGGCTCCGGCCGGGCAGCTGGTACGCCCTGCCGCAGAGCCCGCAGCTCTTCAAGCAGCTGCTGATGGTCGCCGGCATGGAGCGCTACTTCCAGATCGCGCGCTGCTACCGCGACGAGGACTTCCGCGCCGACCGCCAGCCCGAGTTCACCCAGCTCGACATCGAGATGAGCTTCGTCGAGCAGGAGGACGTCCTGGCGGTGGCCGAGGAGATCCTGGTCGCGCTGTGGAAGCTCGTCGGGTACGACGTGCCCACGCCGCTCCCGCGGATGACCTACGCCGAGTCGATGGCCCGCTACGGCTCCGACAAGCCGGACCTGCGGATGGGCCTCGAGCTCGTCGAGTGCACCGACTACTTCAAGGACACCCCCTTCCGGGTATTCCAGGCGCCGTACGTCGGTGCCGTGGTCATGCCCGGGGGAGCGAGCCAGCCCCGCAAGCAGCTGGACGCCTGGCAGGAGTGGGCCAAGCAGCGCGGCGCCAAGGGCCTGGCCTACGTGCTGGTCCAGGAGGACGGCGAGCTCGGCGGACCGGTCGCCAAGAACCTCACCGAGGAGGAGAAGGCCGGCCTGGCCGCCCACGTCGGTGCCCAGCCGGGTGACTGCATCTTCTTCGCGGCAGGCCCGGTGAAGTCCAGCCGCGCCCTGCTCGGCGCCGCCCGCCTCGAGATCGGCCGCCGTGGTGGCCTGATCGACGAGAGCGCGTGGAGCTTCCTGTGGATCGTGGACGCTCCCTTGTTCGAGCCGGCGGCCGAGGCCACCGCCTCGGGCGACGTCGCCCTCGGCTCCAGCGCCTGGACGGCCGTGCACCACGCGTTCACGAGCCCGAAGGACCTCGACACCTTCGACCAGGACCCGGGCAACGCCCTGGCCTGGGCCTACGACATCGTCTGCAACGGCAACGAGATCGGCGGTGGGTCGATCCGTATCCACCGCGAGGACATCCAGAAGCGGGTGTTCGCCGTCATGGGCATCGCCGAGGACGAGGCACAGGAGAAGTTCGGCTTCCTCCTGGACGCGTTCAAGTACGGCGCACCACCCCACGGCGGCATCGCCTTCGGCTGGGACCGGATCGTCGCGCTGCTGGCCGGCACCGACTCGATCCGGGAGGTCATCGCGTTCCCGAAGTCGGGAGGTGGTTTCGATCCGCTCACCGCAGCTCCTGCGCCGATCACCCCCGAGCAGCGCAAGGAAGCCGGTGTGGATGCACCGGCGCCGAAGACCGTCCCGCCGGATGCCTGATCCGACGGATGTAACGCTTCGGCGTCGAGATCAGATCGTTACAAGTCGAAGACCCGTTGTTGTGCCGGCGTCACATAGAGTCACTGCGGTTGCCGACCACCGCATTCCGGCGACCCGTGTGAGGTAGCGATGCGGCACAGATCCGACCAGACAGAGGTGCCATGACCGTCACTCCGGCGAACCAGCTCGAGGAACGGACTCCCGACCCGAAGGGTGCGGGACCCACCGCGATCACGAGCAACTCCCCGACGGCCCTGGCGTTCGCGCGGTTCCGCAAGGACAAGAAGTCGTGGGTGGCACTCGTCGTCGTGGTCGTCTACATCTCGGCCGGCATCGCGGCCCCGTTCCTGGTGATGTTCGGCGTCCTCGATCCGCAGACCGCCAACCAGGACCTGCTCAACGCCAACACGCTCCCTGCCGGAGACTTCTGGGGGATCAGCTGGACGCACCCCCTGGGTGTCGAGCCCGGCGTCGGCCGCGACGTGCTGAGCCGGATCTGGCTCGGCATCACCTACTCGCTGGCCGTCTCGCTCGCTGCCGCGTTCATCGCGGTCTTCGTCGGTGTCGCGCTCGGCATCATCGCCGGCTTCGCCGGTGGCTGGACCGACGCGATCATCGGCCGCGTCATCGACCTGGTCCTCGCCTTCCCGCAGACGCTGCTCCTGCTCGCCGCCGCGCCGGTGGGCCTGGCGATTCTCACCGAGCAGCTCCACGTGCCCGACGGAGCGCTCGCCCAGGGCATGTTCGTCGTCCTCGTCCTCGGCCTGTTCGGCTGGACCGGCACCGCTCGCCTGATCCGCGGTCAGGTCCTGTCCCTGCGCGAGCGGGAGTTCGTCGACGCGGCGCGGCTCTTCGGCGCCAGCCGACGCCGGATCTGGTTCAAGGAGCTGCTCCCCAACCTGTGGGCCCCGGTGCTCGTCACCTTCACGCTCTACATGCCGGCCTTCATCTCGGCGGAGGCCGCGCTGGCCTACCTGGGCGTCAGCGTCCGGCCGCCGACACCGACCCTCGGCAATGTCCTGAAGGACTCGATCCAGTACGCCAGCGGAGACTTCCTGTACTTCTTCGCGCCGGCGTTCATGATCGCCCTCATCGTCGTCTCGTTCAACCTGCTCGGTGACGGCCTGCGTGACGCCCTCGACCCCAAGGGTGATCGCTAACCAACCAGTCTTCGGCGGCAACCTCGTCGCCGAAAGTGCCGCCGATTCGGCGCGACACACATTCAAGGAGAAGTAACGAATGGCCAAGATGCGAAAGCGGATGGTCGCCCTCAGTGCGGTCGCAGCCATGACGGCTGCTGTCCTCGCGGCGTGCGGCGGCGGATCTGACAACCCCCCCAGTGGCGGTAGCACCGGCGATGGCGAGGCCAGCGCCAAGGGCGGCACTCTCCAGTACCTGCAGCACTTCCCGTTCGAGAGCACCGACCCCCAGCGGATCTACTACGGCGTCGAGCTGGCGAACTTCCGCCGGACGCTGTACCGCTCGCTCGTGGCGTTCCCCTTCGACAACGACCCCGACGTGGCGAACACCCCGGTCCCCGACCTCGCCACCGACACCGGCACCTCGACCGAGGGCGGCAAGGTCTGGTCCTTCACGCTGAAGGACGGGATCAAGTGGGAGGACGGCTCCGACATCACGTGTGAGGACTTCAAGTACGGCGCTTCGCGTGCGTTCGCCGACGACGTCCTGACCGGCGGCGCCGGCTTCTACATCAAGGGCTACCTCGACATCCCGGCCGACCCCAAGGGCGGCTCGATGTACAAGGGCCCGTACCGCGGCGACGGCCAGGAGCTGTTCGACAAGGCGGTCACGTGTGATGGCAAGACCATCACCTACAACTTCAACAAGCCGTGGCCGGACTTCCCGCTCTCGGTGGCGTCGCTGATGGCGACCGACCCCTACAAGGAGTCGATCGACAAGGGTGACCGCTCCAAGTGGGTCGTCATGTCCAACGGCCCGTACAAGGTCGACGGCGGCACCTGGGACGTCAACAAGGGCGCGACGTTCGTTCGCAACGAGAACTACGACCCCGCGACCGACAGCCCGGACCTGCTCCGCCAGGCCAACCCGGACCAGATCAACTACGAGCTCTACACGGCGCCGGAGCCGATCCTGGACCGCCTCGTGGCCGACGCCGGCGACGACAAGAACGCCGTGACCGCCGCTCGGATCCCCCCGGCGTACTTCAGCCAGATCGAGGGCCCGGTCGCGGACCGCACCGCGACCGTCGAGTCGCCGTACACCAACTACCTGGTGCCGAACCAGAAGACGCTGACGGACCCGAAGGTCCGCCAGGCTCTGGCCATCGCGACCAACGTGGACGGCTACATCAAGGCCGAGGGTGGCGAGAAGGCCGGCGTCCCTGCCGAGTCGATCATCAACCCGGGCCTGCCGGGCTACACCGAGCAGGAGATGTTCTCCGGCTCGAACGAGGGTGACCCCGACGCCGCGAAGGCGCTCCTCGAGGAGGCCGGCGTCGACCTGCCGTACCCGATCAAGTACACCTACGGTCAGTCCGAGACCCAGGACAAGACCGCGGCCATCCTCAAGGAAGGCTGGGAGAAGGCCGGTTTCCAGGTCACCCTGGACCCGCTGGCCGACACGTACTACGACGTCATCAACCAGCCCGACAAGGACAGCGATGTCGTCTGGGCCGGCTGGGGTGCTGACTGGCCGTCGGCGATGACGGTCCTGCCGCCGCTGTTCGACAGCCGCCAGAACTTCGCCACCGACGCCAACGGCAACGTGACGAACCTGGGCCAGGACTACGGCTACTACCAGAGCGATGAATTCGAGAGCCTCGTCGACCAGGCCGCCACGGCGCCCGACATCGACACCCAGAACGACCTGCTCACCCAGGCCGACACGGTGCTCGCGAACGACGTCGCGTACATCCCGCTGGACACCAGCACGTTCTACTGGCTCTACGGCTCGGGCATCACCAACTTCATGACCGATGCCGCCTCGTCGTCGTACCCGGACCTCGGTCCGATCGGCGTCACTCAGTGATCAACTGCTAGACCTGGTTCACCAGACCTAGCAGGGGTGGGAGTCCGGTTCGCCGGGCTCCCACCCCTCCACCGGGCCTCGCGCCCAAACCCCCGACCAGAAGGCAGAACCGGCCTTGCTTGCCTATCTCGTGCGCCGAGCGATCATCGGCATCATCCTGCTGCTCGCTCTGAGTCTCCTGACGTTCGTCCTCTTCTTCTCCTCCGGCGTCGACGTCACCCGGTTCGCGTGCGGCAAGAACTGCACGCCCGAGAAGCGCGCCACCACCGAGAAGGCGCTCGGTTACGACAAGCCGACCGTCGTCCAGTGGACCGACTTCCTCCAGGGTGTCGTGGTCGGCCGCGACTACCCGGACGACCCGGAGCTGCAGCGGGAGTCGCCCGAGATCGTCACGCACTGCCCGGCGCCCTGCTTCGGCTTCTCGCAGGTCAACGCCAAGACCGTCAACTCCCTGATCGCCGAGGCGGCGCCCGTCTCGATCTCGCTGGCGATGGTGGCGGTGTTCCTCTGGGTCCTCTTCGGAGTCTTGTTCGGGCTGATAGCCGCGGTGAGGAAGGGGACCTGGATCGACCGCGGCATCGTCGGTGCCACCCTGGTCGTCTATGCGTTCCCCACGTTCTTCATCGGGATCTTCCTGCTCAAGTACGTCGCCATCAAGTGGCAGCTGCTGCCGTTCCCGCAGTACGTCACGATCGCCGACGGCGGCGTGGGGGAGTGGTTCGTCAACCTGCTCCTCCCCGCGACGACGCTCGCCCTCTTCTACCTGGCCGGCTACGTCCGGATCACGCGAGCCTTCGTGCTCGAGTCACTCTCGGAGGACTACATCCGGACCGCTACGGCCAAGGGCCTGGCGCCACGCAAGGTGCTCTTCAAGCATGCGCTGCGCGCCGCCCTCACCCCGCTGGTCACGATGATCGGTCTCGACCTCGCGAGCCTGCTCGGTGGAGCGATCATCACCGAGACGGTCTTCAGCTACCACGGCCTGGGTGCGTTGGCGCTGCGCGCTAACGTCTCGTACGACCTGCCCGTGCTGATCGGCCTGCTGCTCCTGGCCGGCGCGTTCGTGATCCTGGCCAACATCGTCGTGGATGTGCTCTACGCCTACATCGACCCACGCGTCCGGCTGGACTGAGCGGACTAGGAAGCCCCTGATGACCACACCGTTCCTCTCTGTCCGGGACCTGAAGGTCCACTTCCCGACACCCGACGGCATCGTGAAGGCGACCGACGGGTTGTCCTTCACGCTCGAGAAGGGCAAGACGATCGGGATCGTCGGCGAGTCCGGCTCCGGCAAGTCCGTGTCGAGCTCGGCCATCCTCGGCCTGCACCGGCACACCAACGCAATCGTGAGCGGCGAGATCCTGCTCGACGGCGTCGACCTGCTGAAGATCAGCGACGAGGACATGCGCCGCAAGCGCGGCGCCGACGTCGCGATGATCTTCCAGGACCCGCTCTCGGCGATGCACCCCTACTACACCGTCGGCAGCCAGATCGCTGAGGCCTACCGGGTGCACCACGACGTCTCGAGGAAGAAGGCGAAGGCGCGCGCGGTCGAGATGCTCGACCGGGTCGGCATCCCTCAGCCCGACCACCGGGTCGACGACTACCCGCACCAGTTCTCGGGCGGTATGCGGCAGCGCGCCATGATCGCCATGGCACTGATCAACAACCCGAGCCTGCTCATCGCGGACGAGCCGACGACGGCGCTCGACGTCACCGTCCAGGCACAGATCCTCGACCTGCTCCAGGACCTGCAGCGCGACTTCGACGCCGCCGTCATCATGATCACCCACGACCTCGGCGTCATCGCCGAGATGGCCGACGACGTCCTGGTGATGTACGCCGGCCGCGCCGTCGAGTACGGCGCCGGCAAGGAGATCCTGACGCATCCGGAGATGCCCTACACCTGGGGCCTGCTCTCGAGCGTGCCCGACGTGGCCGGTGACACGAGCGCCAAGCTCATCCCGATCCCGGGCAACCCGCCCAGCCTCCTCACCCCGCCTCCCGGCTGCGCCTTCAACCCGCGCTGCACGCACAAGGACAAGGTGCCGGGCGACCTGTGCACGACCGTGCTGCCCGACCTCGTCCCGGGGGTCCGCTCGGAGACGCACCTCAAGCGGTGCCACCTGGCCAACCCCGACGCCATCTACGAACAAGAAATCCTGCCGGAGATCCTGCCGGAGCTGGTGGAGGAACGATGAGCAACTTCTGGCCGGGCGACGCCGGCATGCCGAGCGAGGAGCCCGTGGGCGAGGACGCCACGGACGAGGTCACCGAGTTCCAGGAGCCGGAGATGGGGCACGCGGCGTCGGTCGCCGACTGGGGCGCGAAGCCGATCCTCGACGTCCGTGACCTCAAGATGTACTTCCCGGTGAAGTCGTCCGGAGTGATCCGCAGGACCATCGGTCACGTCCAGGCCGTCGACGGGGTGTCGTTCCAGGTGCCGGCCGGTGGCTCCCTCGGCCTGGTCGGCGAGTCGGGCTGCGGCAAGTCCACGACCGGTCGCCTGGTCACCCGGCTCTACGAGCCGACCGGCGGGTCGATCGAGTTCGACGGCCGCGACATCACGACGATCTCGGCGCGCTCGCTCAAGCCGCTGCGCCGCGAGATCCAGATGATCTTCCAGGACCCGTACACCTCGCTGAACCCGCGCCACTCCGTCGGCTCGATCATCGGGGCGCCGTTGGCGATCCACCAGGTGGTCCCGAAGGACAAGATCCTGCCCCGGGTCCAGGAGCTGCTGGAGATCGTCGGCCTCAACCCGGAGCACTACAACCGCTACCCGCACGAGTTCTCCGGCGGCCAGCGCCAGCGCATCGGCATTGCCCGGGCGCTGACCCTCCAGCCGAAGCTCCTGGTCGCCGACGAGCCGGTCTCGGCGCTCGACGTGTCGATCCAGGCCCAGGTCATCAACCTGCTCCAGGACCTCCAGCGCGAGTTCGGGATCGCGTTCCTCTTCATCGCCCACGACCTCGCGGTCGTGCGCCACTTCTGCCCCGAGGTCGCGGTGATGTACCTCGGCAAGATCGTGGAGATCGCCGACCGCGAGACTCTCTACAACCGGCCCAACCACCCGTACACGCAGGCCCTGCTGTCGGCGGTGCCCAACGTGAAGCAGGCCGCGATCGGTGGCCGCCGGGAGCGGATCCAGCTGGAGGGCGACGTCCCCAGCCCGATCAACCCGCCGTCCGGCTGCCGGTTCCGCACGCGGTGCTCGCTGGCCCAGGAGATCTGCGCCCGTGTGGAGCCGCCGCTGCTGCAGATCGGCAAGCGGCACAAGGTCGCCTGCCACTTCGCGGGCGAGCTCGGCCACCACCCGGACAGGCCGATCACGGCGTCGCTGCTGGGCGTCGACGACACCGGGACGCCGGACCCCGGCGCCAGCCCGGCGACCGACCTCGGCAACGAGCCCGGCTACTCCGACACGTGGTTCGACCTCGAGCGCAAGACCATGGCCAAGGCCTGAGCTGCCCCGGTCCGAGCGTGCGAGGACCGGGATCCAGCAGCCAGGTCGAGTAGCCGCGCGAGCGACGGGTCTCGATACGCTCGCTAGCGCTCGCTACTCGACCACCGATCACGTGGTAGTCGTTGGTCGAGTAGCCGCCGAGGAACGAGGCGGCGTATCGAGACCTCTCGAGCGACGAAGGTTGGCATGGAAGACGGACTGTTCGAGACCCCCGGCGCCCGCGCCCGGACCGGTGGTGGGGCGCTGACGGGCAACACGCACGCGTCGGCGCCGCTCGCGGTCCGGATGCGCCCGCGGACGCTCGAGGAGCTGGTCGGCCAGGAGCAGCTGCGCGCGCCCGGCTCGCCGCTGCGTCGGCTGGTCGAGGGCGACCAGCCGATGTCGCTGCTCCTGTGGGGCCCGCCCGGCACCGGGAAGACCACGATCGCCGCGATCGTGAGCCAGCAGACCGATCGCCGGTTCGTCGAGGTGTCGGCCGTGTCGGCCGGCGTCAAGGAGGTGCGGGCGGCGATCGACGCGGCCCGCGCCGAGCTGGTCGGCAGCGGCAAGGAGACCGTCCTCTTCGTCGACGAGGTGCACCGCTTCTCCAAGGCGCAGCAGGACGCGCTGCTGCCCGGGGTCGAGAACCGGTGGGTGACCCTGATCGCGGCGACCACCGAGAACCCGTTCTTCAGCGTGATCTCGCCGCTGCTGTCGCGCAGCCTGCTGCTCCGGCTGCAGTCGCTCACCGACGACGACATCCGCGGCGTGCTGGCGCATGCGCTCGCCGACGAGCGTGGGCTCGGCGGCCGGGTCTCGGTCGACGACGACGCGCTCGACCACCTGGTCCGGCTGGCCGGCGGCGACGCGCGCCGTTCGCTGACCTACCTGGAGGCGGCGGCCGCCGCGGCGACGTCGCAGGGCAGCGACACGGTCGACCTCGTCACCGCCGAGACCGCGGTGGACCAGGCCGCGGTCCGCTACGACCGTCAGGGCGACCAGCACTACGACGTCACCAGCGCCTTCATCAAGTCGATCCGCGGCTCCGACGCCGACGCGGCCATGCACTACCTCGCCCGGATGATCGAGGCCGGGGAGGACCCGCGCTTCATCGCCCGGCGGCTGGTGATCCTCGCCAGCGAGGACATCGGCCTCGCCGACCCCACGGCGCTGACGACGGCCGTCGCCGTCGCGCAGGCGGTCCAGCTGATCGGGATGCCCGAGGCGGGTCTCAACCTGGCGCACGCCACGATCGCCCTCGCCGTCGCGCCGAAGTCCAACGCGGTCACCACCGCGCTCGCGGCCGCGTCGGCAGACGTGAAGGCGGGCAAGATCGGCCCGGTGCCGCCCCATCTGCGCGACGCCCACTACGCCGGCGCCAAGAAGCTCGGCCACGGGCAGCGCTACAAGTACAGCCACGACGAGCCCTTCGGCATCGCTGAGCAGCAGTACGCCCCCGACGTCGTCGTGGACGCCGAGTACTACCAGCCGACCGCGCTCGGGGCCGAGGCCGCGATCAAGGAGCGGTGGGAGCGGGTACGCCGGCTGATCCGCGGCGGGGGCGGGTAGCGGACCCGCCACGGGTGGTCGAACCACCGACACGCCGCGGTGTCGGTGGTGGTTTCGAGGCTCGGGCCTGGCGGCCCTCACACCTCAACCACCGACACGCCGCGGTGTCGGTGGTGGTTTCGAGGCTCGGGCCTGGCGGCCCTCGCACCTCAACCACCGACACGCCGCGGTGTCGGTGGTGGTTTCGAGGCTCGGGCCTGGCGGCCCTCGCACCTCAACCACCGACACGCCGCGGTGCGGGTGGTTTCGAGGCGCGGGCCCGGCGGCCCTCGCACCTCAACCACCGACACGCCCTGGTGTCGGTGGTGGTTTCGAGGCCCGGGCCTGGCGGCCCTCGCACCTCAACCACCAAAGCCCCCGCGATAGGGTCGGTCACTGTGCAGGACTGGATCGTGCCCGTGGCTGCGGGGGTGCTGGCGCTCGTGGCGCTCGCCCTCGGCATCGCCCTGCTCGGGGCCCGGTCCCGCACCGACCGCGCGGTGCGCGAGGCCCGGGCCGAGACGGCCGACCTGCGCGCCCAGCTCGACGCGCTGGAGCTGCGGCTGAGCCGCCCGGCGGCTCCGCGGACCCCGGTCGACGCCGAGTTCGTGATCACCCACCTCGGCACCGACGAGGCCGAGGAGCTGGAGCGACCGGCGCCCGAGGTCGGCTCGGCGCTGTTCGCCGACCTCCTGCTCCGCGAGACGGTGGTCAAGGCCGCCGCGCTCGCCCACGGCGTACGTCGCGCCCTCGACCCCGAGACGCGCAACCGGATCCGCTTCGAGATGAAGCGTGAGGTCAAGCGCGCCCGCAAGCAGCGGCGCGCCGAGACCCGGCGGGCGCGGCGCGAGTGGGAGGCCCGCCGGCGCTCCGCCCTCGACCCCACCCTGGGCGAGGAAGGCACCGCCGCATGAGGCGGGGCCTCTGGTTCGTGGCCGGGGCGGGGGCCGGAATCTACGCGATGGTCCGCGGGCGCCGCGCCGCCGAGGCGCTCACCGTCGACGGCCTCAGGGACCGTGCCGGTGCGCTCGGCGTCGGCGCGCGGATGTTCCGTGACGAGGTCGCGCAGGGCCGGAGCGAGAAGGAATCGCAGTTGCGCGAGAGGCTCGGACTCGTGCCTCATGGCAGACCAGAGCTCGAGGGCGGACGGCACAAGGCCGTCGACCCGCCCACACCCCAGGAACACGACGAGGAAGGCAGCACCTGATGGACACCGCGGAGATTCGCCGGCGGTTCCTCGCGCACTTCGAGCGCGACGGCCACACCCCGGTGCCCTCGGCATCACTGCTGCTCGACGATCCGAACCTGCTGTTCGTCAACGCCGGCATGGTGCCGTTCAAGCCGTACTTCCTCGGCCAGGAGACCCCGCCGTACGACCGCGCCACCAGCGTGCAGAAGTGCGTGCGCACGGCCGACATCGAGGACGTCGGCAAGACCACGCGGCACAACACGTTCTTCGAGATGTGCGGCAACTTCTCCTTCGGCGACTACTTCAAGGAGCACGCGATCGAGCTCGCCTGGGAGCTCGTCACCAGGCCCCAGGCCGACGGCGGCTGGGGCCTCGAGGAGAGCAGGCTCTACCCGAGTGTGTACGACGAGGACGCCGAGGCGGTGGAGCTCTGGAAGAAGGTCACCGGCCTGCCCGACGAGCGCATCCTGCGGCTGGGCAAGAAGGAGAACTACTGGTCGATGGGCGTGCCCGGCCCGGGTGGTCCGTGCTCGGAGATCCTCTACGACCGGGGCCCGGCGTACGGCCCGGACTTCGACCCGACGAAGCTCGGCCCGGACATGCCCGTCGAGCTCGAGGACCGGCTCCTGGAGATCTGGAACCTCGTCTTCATGCAGGACGAGCTGAGCGCGGTCCGGTCCAAGGCCGACTTCGACATCTCCGGCTCGCTGCCGAAGAAGAACATCGACACCGGCATGGGCCTCGAGCGGGTGGCGTTCCTCCTGCAGGGCAAGGAGAACAACTACGAGATCGACGTCCTCTACCCTGTCATCACCCGGGCCGAGGAGCTCACCGGTCGCCGCTACGGTGCCGACCACCAGGACGACGTGCGGTTCCGGGTGGTCACCGACCACGTCCGCAGCTCGATGATGCTGATCGCGGACGGCGTGACCCCCGGCAACGAGGCGCGCGGCTACGTGCTGCGCCGGCTGCTGCGGCGGGCGGTCCGCTCGATGCGGCTGCTCGGCTACGACAACCCGGCGCTGCCCGAGCTGCTCCCGATCAGCCGCGACAAGATGGGCGAGACCTACACCGACCTGCACACCGACTGGGACCGGATCTCGCGGGTCGCGTACGCCGAGGAGGAGGCGTTCCGCAAGACGCTCCAGGCGGGCACCCAGATCTTCGACCTCGCGGCGCAGGACGTGAAGAAGTCCGGCAGCACCACGCTGTCGGGCGACCAGGCGTTCTCCCTCCACGACACCTACGGCTTCCCGTTCGACCTGACGCTGGAGATGGCGTCCGAGGCGGGCCTGGCGGTCGACGAGGCGGGCTTCCGGGCGTTGATGTCCGAGCAGCGCGAGCGGGCCAAGGCGGACGCGCGAAGCAAGCGCGGCCAGCACGCCGACACCGGTGTCTACCGGGCCGTCCTCGACGAGCACGGCCCGACCGACTGGCGCGCCTACGAGACTCTCGAGACCGAGTCGAACGCGCTCGCGCTGCTCGTCGGGGGAGCGCCGGTGGCATCGCTCGCCGACGGCGAGGTCGGCGAGCTGATCCTCGACCGGACCCCGTTCTACGCCGAGTCCGGCGGCCAGGCGGCCGACGCGGGCACCATCGAGTTCGACGGCGGCCGGCTCGAGGTGCTCGACGTCCAGCGCCCGGTGCGCGGCCTCGTCGTCCACCAGGTCCGGGTCGTCGACGGCGAGTTCACCCCCGGTCGCGTGCTGCACGCGCGGGTCGACCCCGACTGGCGCACCGGCGCCCGCCAGGCCCACTCCGGCACCCACGTCGTGCACGCCGCGCTGCGCGAGGTGCTCGGCCCCTCCGCCCTGCAGTCCGGCTCCTACAACCGCCCGGGCTACCTGCGTCTCGACTTCGGCTGGACCACCGGCCTGTCGCCGGAGCAGGTGCGCGACATCGAGCAGGTCTCCAACCAGGCGCTGCGGGCCGACCTGCCCGTCGGCTGGCAGTACATGACGCTCCCCGAGGCGCGGGACTGGGGCGCGATCGCGCTGTTCGGCGAGACGTACGACGACCAGAAGGTGCGCGTCGTCGAGATCGGCGGCCCCTGGTCGCGCGAGCTCTGCGGCGGCACCCACGTCGACCACTCCTCCCAGATCGGCACGATCGTGGTGACCGGCGAGGCGTCGGTCGGCTCCGGCAACCGGCGGATCGAGGCCTTCACGGGCGTGGAGGGCTTCGCCTACCTGGCCCACGAGCGGGACGTCGTCGCGCAGCTGACCGGCCTCCTGAAGACCCAGCCCGACGACCTCGTCGGGCGGGTGGGTGACCTGGTCGAGCGGCTTCGTGCGGCGGAGAAGGAGATCGAGAAGGCCCGGGTCGGCCAGGTCCTGGCCGCGGCCGGCCAGCTCGCGTCCGGTGCGACGAAGGTCGGCCCGGTCAACGTGGTCGCGCACCGCGCCGACGGCGCGGGAGGCGGCGACGTCCGCACGCTCGCGCTCGACGTCCGTGGCCGGCTGCCGCAGGGCGAGCCGGGCGTGGTGGTCGTGCTCGGCGCCGCGGACGGCAAGGTCGCGGTCGTCGCGGCCGTCAACGACGAGGCGCGGGCCCGCGGTCTCAGCGCCAACGACCTGGTCCGGGCCGTGGGTCCGCTGGTCGGCGGCAAGGGTGGCGGCAAGGACGACGTCGCCCAGGGTGGCGGCACCGACACCTCGCGGATCGACGAGGCGGTGGCCCTGGTCATCGCCGAGGTCGGCCGGGTGGCGGGGGCCTGAGGCCGTTGAGGCCCGGCGTACGTCTCGGCATCGACCCCGGGGACGCCCGCATCGGCGTCGCGCGCAGCGACCCGTCGGGCTTCCTGGCGACGCCCGTCGAGACGGTACGCCGCGGCAAGGGCGACCTGGCTCGGATCGCCGCGATCCTGGCGGCGGAGGCGGCCGAGGCGACGGTCGTGGAGGTGGTCGTCGGGCTGCCCCGGTCGCTCTCCGGAGGGGAGGGCCCCGCGGCGGTGAAGGTGCGTGACTTCGCCGCCGGCCTGGCCCGTCGGGTGGCCCCGGTGCCGGTGCGGCTGGTCGATGAGCGGATGACCACGGTTTCGGCCGAGGCTATGCTTCGCGACCGAGGCCGCAAGGGGGGCAAGCGGCGTGCCGTGGTCGACCAGGCAGCAGCCGTCCTCATCCTGCAGCACGCACTGGACACCGAACGCGCGACGGGTGCCGCGCCGGGTGAGATCGTCGAGGAGACGTAGATGAGCGACGAGTACGACGACGCCGACCACCCGGTGCTGGGCTCCGACGATCCTGCGGCCGAGCCGAGCTACGAGCCCGGCGGCCGCCGTCGGGCCCGGCGACGCAGCAGCGTGCCCGGCTGCCTGGCCGTCCTCGTCGCGCTCGCCGTCGTCGTCGGCGGCCTCTACTTCGGGGTCACGAAGGGCATCGACGCCATCAAGGACCAGTTCGACTCGGCCGAGGACTACCCGGGCCCCGGGTCCGGCAAGGTGACGTTCGAGGTCCACCGCGGCGACACCGCCGCGATCATGGGCCGCAACCTGAAGGCGGCCGGCGTCGTCGCGTCGGTCGACGCGTTCATCTCGGCCGCGAGCGCCAACCCGGACTCATCGAAGATCCAGGCCGGCTTCTTCGCGCTGAAGAAGGAGATGGCCGCCGCCGACGTTGTCGACATCCTCGTCGACCCCGACAACATCGTGAAGGACACGGTGACCATCCCCGAGGGCCTGCGGGTGGTCGAGATCGTGGCGATCCTCGCCGCCGAGACGGACTTCTCGAAGAGGGCCTTCGAGAAGGTCCTCGACGACCCCGACCAGCTCGGGCTTCCCGACTTCGCGGACGGCAACCCCGAGGGCTACCTCTTCCCCGCGACCTACGACTTCCCTCCGGGCGCCACCCCGAAGGACATGCTCACGGCGATGGTCACCCGGTGGCAGCAGGCCGCCGACGACGCGGACCTCGAGAACGCCGCGGCCGACCTCGGCTACACCCCGGCCGAGCTGATGACGGTCGCGAGCCTGGTCCAGTCGGAGGGTCGCGGCGCAGACATGCCCAAGATCGCCCGGGTCATCTACAACCGCCTCGAGAACCCCGACAACGGGGTCACCAACGGGCTGCTGCAGATCGACGCGACGGTCAACTACGCGCTCAACCGCTCGACGATCGCGCGGCTCACGCAGGACGAGATCGACTCGGTCGCGGACTCGCCGTACAACACCTACACGCAGCCGGGCCTGCCGCCGACGCCGATCGAGGCACCCGGCGACGACGCGATCGCCGCGGCGTCGCACCCCGCCGACGGCGACTGGCTGTTCTACGTGACGGTCAACCTCAAGACCGGCCTCACGAAGTTCACCGCGTCGTACGACGAGTTCCTGGGCTTCAGGCGCGAGCTCGACGAGTACTGCGCGACCCAGTCCGACCGCTGCTGACCGCGATGCGCTGCGCCGTCCTGGGGGACCCGATAGCCCACTCCCTGTCACCGGTCCTGCACCGGGCGGGCTACGCCGCGACCGGTCTGGACTGGGCGTACGACGCCGTGCGCGTCCCCGAGGCGGAGTTCATCGGGTTCGTCCAGGGACTCGACGCGGGCTGGCGGGGCCTGTCGCTGACGATGCCGCTGAAGCGGAAGGCCCTGGAGCTGGGCGGGTCCGTGACGGCCCGCGCCGCCCTGACGGGCGCCGCCAACACCCTCGTGCTCGAGGACGGGGTGGTGGTGGTGGCGGACAACACCGACCTGCCGGGTGCCGCGGCGGCGGTCCGGGAGCGGTACGACGGTCCGGTGCGCGCCGCGACGGTGCTGGGCGGGGGAGCGACCGCCGCCTCGACCGGGTTGGCGATGGTCGAGCTGGGCGCGACGTCGGTCCGGCTGCTGGTGCGCACCCCCGACCGGGCGGCCGAGGCGGCGGCCGCGATCGCCGCACACCCCTCGGGTCCCGCGGTGGAGGTCGGCTCGCTGGTGGACGGCGCGGTGAGCGGGGACGTGGTCGTGTCGACCGTGCCGGCCGAGGCCCAGGACGCCGACCTCGTCGCCCGGTGCGCGGCGGTGCCGGTGGTGTTCGAGGTGATCTACGACCCCTGGCCCACGCCGTTGGCGTCGGGGGCCGCCGGGCGGGTGCTCGTGAGCGGCCTCGACCTGCTCGTGCACCAGGCGGTGCTCCAGTTCGAGCTCTTCACCGGGCTCCCCGGTCCGCTCGACGCCATGCGCGCGGCGGGCGAGGAGGCCCTGGCCGCACGCCGGGCGACTGGATGATCGGGACCCCGATCTGGCTGATCGTGGCCGTGGTCCTCTGCGGCCTCGCCGGCCGGCAGGTGCCGACCCTGGTCGCCCGGATCCCGCAGCCCGAGCTCGACCCCGACCTGCCACCGCGGCCGACGTACGCCGAGGTGGCCGCTCGCCCCGGACTCGCCCGGCGCTGCGGGCTCGCCTCCGCGCTGGCGGGCTGCCTGGTCAGCGCGACCGTCGGGCTCGACTGGCCGCTGCTCTACCTGCTCCCGCTGGTGCCGATCGGCGTGGCGCTCGCCGTCGTCGACTGGCACACCCACCTGCTGCCGACCGTGGTGGTCTGGCCGACGCTCGCGGGCGTGGTCGGGCTCGCGGCGGTGGCGGCGCTGGCCGGCGGCGACCCGGAGGCGTTCGTCCGGGCGCTGCTCGGGATGGTCGCGGTCTTCGTCTTCTTCTACGCGCTGTGGTGGGTGCACCCGGCCGGCATGGGTTTCGGCGACGTCCGGCTCTCGGCGGTGCTGGGCTTCGCGCTGGGCTACCTCGGCTGGCCCGAGCTCGTGCTCGGCATCTACGGCGGCTTCCTGGTGTTCTCGGTGCCCGGGCTGGCGGTGGCCGTCGTCCGCCGGGACCGGGAGCTGCTCCGGGTCGCGTTCCCCTTCGGGCCGTTCCTGCTGGTCGGTGCCCTCGCCGGCCTCGTGCTCGGCGGCCCGCTGTGGAGCGGTCTCGTCGCAGGGTGACCCCATCTGGCCGCCCCGACCCTCGTGAAAGACTGGACCCATGCTGCGTTGGCTCACTGCGGGCGAGTCCCACGGCCCGTCCCTGGTCGCGATCCTCGAGGGGCTGCCGGCCCATGTCCGGGTGACCTCGACCGACATCGCCGAGGCGCTGGCCCGCCGGCGGCTCGGCTACGGCCGGGGCGCCCGGATGAAGTTCGAGCAGGACGAGGTCACGCTGGTCGGCGGCATCCGCCACGGCGAGACCATGGGCGGTCCGGTCGCGATCCAGATCGGCAACTCGGAGTGGCCGAAGTGGGAGAAGGTCATGTCGGCCGACCCGGTCGACCCGGTCGAGCTCGACGCCCTGGCGCGCAACGCCGCCCTGACCCGTCCGCGCCCCGGCCACGCCGACCTCGCGGGCATGCAGAAGTACGACTTCGACGAGGCCCGCCCGATCCTCGAGCGGGCGTCCGCCCGGGAGACCGCCGCCCGGGTCGCACTCGGCCGGGTCGCCACCAACTTCCTCGAGCAGACGATCGGTGCCCGGGTCGTGTCCCACGTGATCGAGCTCGGCGGCGTCCGCGCCCCGGCCGGTCTGTGGCCCGTGCCCGACGACGTCGCCCGGCTCGACGAGAGCCCGGTCCGGTGCCTCGACGCCGATGCCGAGAAGCTGATGGTCGAGGCGATCGACCAGGCCCACAAGGACGGCGACACGCTCGGTGGCGTGGTCGAGGTCGTGGTGCATGGTCTGCCCCCGGGCCTGGGCTCGCACGTCCACTGGGACCGGCGCCTCGACTCGCGGCTCGCCGGCGCGCTGATGGGCATCCAGGCGATCAAGGGTGTCGAGGTCGGCGACGGCTTCGAGCTCGCCGCCACGCCGGGCTCGCTGGCCCACGACGAGATCGTGCCGACGGCCGAGGGCATCCGCCGGCTCAGCGGCCGCTCGGGCGGCACCGAGGGCGGCATGACGACCGGCGAGATCCTGCGGGTGCGCGCCGCGATGAAGCCGATCGCCACCGTGCCCCGCGCCCTGCGCACCGTCGATGTGAGCACCGGTGAGGCAACCGTCGCCCACCACCAGCGCTCCGACGTGTGCGCCGTCCCCGCCGCCGGCATCGTGGCGGAGGCGATGGTCGCGCTCGTGCTCGCCGAGGCGGTGCTCGAGAAGTTCGGCGGCGACTCGGTGCAGGAGACGCGGCGCAACGCCGAGAGCTACCTGGACACGCTGAGGTTCACGTGAGCCCGATGGTCGTGCTGGTCGGCCCCATGGGCGCCGGCAAGACGACCGTCGCGCGCCTGCTGGCCGACGCCTGGGGCACGACCATGCGCGACACCGACCAGGACGTCGTGGCCGCCGAGGGTCGCGAGATCGCCGACATCTTCGTCGACTCCGGCGAGGAGGCCTTCCGCGCGCTGGAGCGGGCCGCGGTCGCCGAGGCGCTCGCCACCCACGACGGCGTGCTCGCCCTGGGCGGCGGCGCGGTCCTGGACCCGTCGACGCGCGAGGAGCTCGCCGGACATGCGGTCGTCTTCCTGCGGGTCGGCCTCGCCGACGCGGTGAAGCGGGTCGGCCTCGGCAGCGGCCGGCCGCTCCTGCTCGGCAACGTGCGCGGCCGGATCAAGACGCTGCTCGACGAGCGCACGCCGGTCTACGAGTCGGTCGCGACCCTCGTCGTGGACACCGACGGCCGCACCCCCGAGGATGTCGCCCAGGAGATCATCGCAAGCCTGGCCAGCCGGGCTGGGTCGTGAGGGGGCGGTCAGCATGCGGGACACCGTGATGCGCGTCGCCGGCGCGTCGCCGTACGACGTCGTGGTCGGCCACGACCTCGCCGAGCGGCTGCCGCAGATGCTGGGAGTCGCCGTCCAACGGGTCGCGGTCGTCTTCTCCGACGAGCTCGCCGAGCTGGTCCGGCCCGTGCTCGACTCGCTGGCCGCGGCGTACGACGTCATGGTGCTGCCCATCCCCGACGGGGAGCGGGCCAAGAAGGCCGCAGTCGCCGTCTCGTGCTGGGAGGCGCTGGGCGAGGCCGGGTTCACCCGCTCCGACGCGGTCGTGACCTTCGGCGGCGGCGCGACGACCGACGTCGGCGGCTTCGTCGCGGCGACGTGGCTGCGCGGCGTCAAGGTCGTGCACGTCCCGACGACGCTGCTCGGCATGGTCGACGCCGCGGTCGGCGGCAAGACCGGCATCAACACCCGGCGGGGCAAGAACCTCGTCGGCGCGTTCCACGAGCCCGCCGGGGTGCTGTGCGACCTGTCCACCCTGCGGAGCCTGCCCCGCAACGAGCTCGTCTCCGGGCTCGGTGAGGTCGTCAAGTGCGGCTTCATCGCCGACCCGGCGATCCTCTCGCTCGTCGAGGCCAACGACCCGTCCCAGCTCAACGCCGACTCGTCGGTGCTGCGCGAGCTGGTCGAGCGTGCCGTCCGGGTCAAGGTCGACGTCGTCACCGCCGACCTCAAGGAGACCGGCGGCGCCGACGGCCACCCGGGCCGCGAGGTCCTCAACTACGGGCACACCATGGCGCACGCCATCGAGCGCACCGAGAACTACCGGATCCGGCACGGCGAGGCCGTGGCGATCGGCTGCGTCTACGTCGCCGAGCTCGCCGCCCGCGCCGGCACCCTCTCGGCCGACATCGTCCGGCGCCACCACGACACGTTCGCCCGGGCGGGCCTGCCGACGTCGTACGCCAAGGCGTCCTTCGACGACCTGCACCGCCTGATGAAGGTCGACAAGAAGTCCCGCGGCTCGCAGCTGCGCTTCGTCGTGCTCTCCGACCTCGCCGTCCCGACCGTGCTCGCCGGGCCGTCCGAGGTCGACCTGCGCGACGCCTACGCCGCGATCGGCGGGCGCGGGTGAGCGCGACGGTCCTGGTCCTCAACGGGCCGAACCTGGGTCGCCTCGGTCGGCGCCAGCCCGAGATCTACGGGAGCACCACCCACGCCGAGCTCGCCGACCGGTGCGTCGCCTGGGGTCGCGACCTCGGTCTGGACGTCGAGGTCCGCCAGACCAACCACGAGGGCCAGCTGCTCGACTGGCTCAACGCCGCCGCGGACGACGGCAACCCGGTCGTCCTCAACGCCGCGGCCTGGACCCACTACTCCTACGCGATCTTCGACGCCTGCGCACAGCTGGTCGCCCCGTTGGTGGAGGTGCACATCTCGGACCCGCACCAGCGCCCCGAGGAGTTCCGGCACACGTCGGTCGTCACGCCGCACGCCACCGAGGTGATCGCCGGGCACGGGATCGACGGGTACCGGATGGCGCTCGAGGTCGTGGCTCGCGGTTCTGCCGGTGGTTGAGGAAGGGCGAAGTCCTGTCTCGAAACCCCGGTACCCGACGTCGGCGGGTGGGCTGCGGGGGTTTCGAGCCGGTTGCTGCGCAACCTCCTCGACCACCGACATGTCCTAGACCAGGCTGCCCAACCAGGTCAGCGACGCCGACTCGAACCCGTTGAAGCCGAGAGCGGCGCCGGAGGTCTGGGTGACCGTGGCGGTGACGAACTCGCCGGCGTTGAGCCGGACCACGCAGGTGGCGTTCACGAACGTCGCGAGGGTCGAGCTCGCCGAGGCTCGCCGGTCGAAGCAGGCCGGGTTGCTGTTGCTGCCGTTGGTCGCGATCGCCACGGTGCGCACCCCGGTGGCGCTGGGGTCGAAGCCGAGGGAGGCGTGCGCGAGGTAGAGACCGCTGACCGGGGCGACCAGCTTGGTGCCCTCGGCGGGGTCGAACATCGACGCGACGGTCTCGTACTGCTGACCGCTGCCCCAGTTGACCGTCGTGACGGTGGAGTCCGGGATGTCCGCCGCCGACCCCGTGATCCGCACGGCCGGGATCACCGCGAGCTCCGGGATGCCGACCGTGGCCGGTCCGATCTGGGGGTTCGGGTAGGTGCCGGCGAGGTCACCGCCCGCCACGGAGCCGTCGACGGTGCCCGCGGGGCCCGGCGGTCCCTCGGGGCCGGCCGGACCGGTGTCGCCCTGCGCACCCGCCTCGCCCCGCGGGCCGGCCGGGCCGGCCGGGCCGGTCTGTCCCTGAAGGCTGGTGCGGGCCGCCTTGCTCAGGTCCTTGGCCTGGACCGTGCCGTCCTTGATCTGCTTGCCGGTGATCTGCTTGACCGCGGCCCTGGCCGACTCCTGGGCGACGGCGGGGCCGCCGAGAGCCACGAAGAGGGCGAGCAGGCCGATCGAGATCCCGATCCACTGACGCTTGAGCGTGTCCATCTGGCGACGCTAGGAGCGGGGTCGGCCCGGCGGTATGGCCCGAAGTGGCCGGTCTGGACCAGTGCCGCCGGGTCACGCGGAACCGGTGCGGTCCCGCGTCCGTCCGAGCCTGCATGCACGGGACCGGGAACGTCACAGTCAGCCTCCGCAGCCTCCTCGTCGCCGCCCTGGTGCTCCTCGCCCTGCTCGTGGCCTACCTCCTCGGCGGCTCCGGTGGCGGCGGGACGCCCGCCCAGGCCGCCGACGGCGCCACCGCCACGCCACCGGCGGAGCGTCGGGTGCTCACGATGACCGGCACCGGCGAGGCGACGGCCGTCCCCGACCAGCTCTCGTTCGCCGTCGGGGTGAACCTGACCCGCCCCGACCTCGACGCCGCGCTCGGCGCGGCGAACGCGTCGATGGCGCGGGTGCTCGACGCGCTCGAGGACCACGGCGTCGCGAAGGCCGACGTCCAGACGACCGGGCTGTCGATGAGCCCGGTGTACGAGTACCACCAGTACAGCCCGCCGACGATCACCGGCTACCGCGTCTCGGAGCGGGCGCGGGTGCTGGTCGAGGAGCTGAAGGAGGGCGGCGCCGCGGTGAGCGCAGCGGTGGCGGCCGGGGGCAACGACGTCCGGGTCAGCGACATCTGGCTGCTGGTGGGCGACCCGGACGCGATGATGGACGAGGCGCGGGACGCCGCCGTGGCCGAGGCGACCGCCAAGGCCACGCAGTACGCCGAGTCCTCGGGTCAGGAGCTCGGCGAGGTGATGACCCTCCGGGAGGTGCGCGCGAAGCCGCTGCCCACCGCGCCGACGGCGTACCTGCACCGGACGAACGCACTCGTCGGTGCCATGGACCTGGCGAAGCTGCCGGTCCGGGCGGGCAAGCAGGAGACGTCGGTGACCGTGCAGATCGTCTGGAGCTTCGCGTAGCGGCAGTTCGGCGGAGCGCGACACTGCCGATAGACTCGGTCGCTGTTGCCCGGGCTCGCTCCGGGTGCCACTCCGAACTCTCGACGCAGAAGGCTGACACGCGCGCATGGCATCGACCAATGACCTGAAGAACGGCATGGTTCTCAACATCGACGGCCAGCTCTGGGCCGTGATCGAGTTCCAGCACGTCAAGCCGGGCAAGGGCCCCGCCTTCGTGCGCACCAAGCTCAAGAACGTCGAGTCGAACAAGACCGTCGACAAGACGTTCAACGCCGGCACGAAGGTCGAGACCGCCACGGTCGACCGCCGCTCGATGTCGTACCTCTACAACGACGGCACGTCCTACGTCTTCATGGACACCTCCAGCTACGAGCAGCTCGAGATCAGCCCCGAGATCGTCGGCAACGCCGCGAACTTCCTGCTGGAGAACCAGGAGGCCGTGGTCGCCACCAACGAGGGCCGCGTGCTGTTCATCGAGCTCCCCGCCTCGGTCGAGCTCCTGGTCTCCTTCACCGAGCCCGGCCTGGCCGGCGACTCCGCCACCGGCCGCACCAAGCCGGCGACCCTGGAGACCGGCCACGAGATCCAGGTGCCGCTCTTCATCAACCAGGGCGAGAAGATCAAGGTCGACACCCGCGACTCGTCCTACATGGGGCGTGTGAAGTCTTAGACCATGACTCCTCTCGCCATGGCCTGCTGCGCGCCGCCCATCACGCACGCTGGCTGCGTTGTCGTCAGTCGCCGGGACTCCGTCCCGTCTCCCTCCTCCGCCTTGCCAGCGCACGCGCTGGACGACGCTCGCGACGGCCGAGCGAGAGGAGGCATGGTCTGATGGCCGCCCGTTCCAAGGCCCGCAAGCGCGCGCTCGACATCCTGTTCGCCGCCGACGTGCGCGGCGAGTCGGCGACCGAGGCCCTGGACGCGGCGATCGCCGACGGCGAGGGCCCCACGAACGACTACACCGCGGTGTTGGTGCGGGGCGTCGTCGAGCACCGCGAGCGCCTCGACGAGCTGCTCTCGTCGTACTCCGAGGGCTGGACCCTCGACCGGATGCCCGCCGTCGACCGCAACGTGCTGCGGCTCGGACTCTGGGAGCTGTTGTACGCCGACGACATCCCGGACGCCGTCGCGGTCACCGAGGCGATGGCCCTGGTGAGCGACCTGTCGACCGACGAGTCGCCGCAGTTCGTCAACGGCATCCTCGGCAACCTCGCCCGCAACAAGGCATCGCTGGCCTGAGCCGTCGGTCCTTGACTGCCCCGCGATGCTGGGGGGCATGAGCGAGGAGCGTGAGGTCGACCTGGTCGTCATCGGCACCGGTCCGGGGGGTGAAGCCCTGGCCACCGGAGCCGCCGAGGCGGGGCTCGAGGTGGTCGCCGTCGACAAGCACCTGGTCGGCGGCGAGTGCCCCTACTACGGCTGCATCCCCACCAAGATGATGGTGCGGGCGGGCGACGCGCTGGCCGAGAGCCGCCGCGCGGCCACGTTGGCCGGCGACGTCTCGGTGACCGCCTCCTGGGCGCCGGTGGCCCGGCGCATCGACGAGGAGGCCACCACCGGCTGGGACGACACCATCGCCGTCGACCGGCTCCGCGACGCCGGAGCGACGGTCCACCACGGGGTCGGCCGCCTGGACGGGACCGGCCGCGTGCGGGTCGAGGAGGCCGGCGGCGAGGCCATCACGTACGTCGCCCGGCGCGGCGTGGTCCTCAACCCGGGCACCCGGCCCGCAGCGCCGCCGATCGACGGCCTCGCGGGCACGCCGTACTGGACCAACCGCGACGCGGTGCGGCTCACGGAGCTCCCCGGGTCGCTGGTCATCGTCGGGGGCGGGCCGATCGGCTGCGAGATGGCCCAGGTGTTCGCCCGCTTCGGCGTGCGCGTCACCGTGGTCCAGCACGGGCCGCGGCTGCTCCCCGCCGACGAGCCGGAGGCCTCCGCGCTGCTGGAGCAGGTGTTCGTCGAGGAGGGCATCCGAGTGTTGACCGGGATCGAGGTCACCCAGGCGGCGTACGCGGACGGCGCGTTCACGCTGCGCCTCGACACGGGGGAGAACCTGACCGCCGACAAGCTCCTGGTCGCCGCCGGGCGCACCCCGAACCTCGACGACCTCGGCCTCGAGACCGTCGGGCTCGATCCCACCGCCCGGACCATCGAGGTCGACGAGTGGCTGCGGGCGGGCGAGAAGCTCTGGGCGATCGGCGACGTCACCGGCAAGGGCGCGTTCACCCACGTGTCGATGTACCAGAACGCCGTCGCGCTCCGCGACATCACCGGCGAGGGTGGCGCCCCCGCTCGCTACCACGCGGTCCCGCACGCCACGTTCACCGACCCCGAGGTCGGCGGCGTCGGGATGACCGAGCAGCGTGCCCGCGACGCGGGGCTGACCGTGCGCACCGGCTCGACCGACCTCGCCTCGTCGTCCCGGGGTTTCACCCACGGCCCGGGCGGGCACGGGCTGGTCAAGGTCGTCGAGGATGCCGACCGCGGCGTCCTGGTCGGTGCGACAGCGATGGGGCCCGCGGGTGGCGAGATCCTCGGCTTCCTGGCCGTCGCGGTCCACGCGGAGGTCCCCGTCGACACCCTCAGGACCATGATCTACGCCTACCCCACCTTCCACCGGGCCATCGAGTCCGCGATCGCCGACCTGTCGTGACCGCGACGGATCAGGCCCGCCAGGCGCAGGACAGCACCTGGATCGAGTGGGTCGCCCGTGCGGGGCTCGTCGCGTACGGCGTCGTCTACGTCCTCATCGGCTGGCTCGCCGTGCAGCTCGCCCTCGGCGACCGCTCGGGCAGCCCGTCCAGCTCGGGCGCTCTGAAGGAGCTCGCCCAGCAGCCGTTCGGCGGCGTGCTGATCTGGGTCGTCTCGCTCGGCATGTTCCTGCTCGCGCTCTGGCAGCTCCTCGAAGCCGGCTTCGGCCACCGCGACGAGGAGGGCAAGAAGCAGGTCCTCAAGCGGCTCGGATCTGCCGGAAAGGCGATCGTCTACATCGTGATCGGCGTCAGCGGCGTCAAGGTCGCGGTCGGCAGCGGCTCGTCGGGCAAGGGCGGCGAGGAGACCTTCACCGCGAAGCTGATGAACCTCCCGGCCGGCCAGGTCCTGGTCGCGATCGTCGGGCTGGCGATCATCGGGTTCGGGGTGTTCCAGCTCTACCGCGCCTGGACCGAGGGCTTCGCCGACAAGCTCGACGGCCAGGGCCGCAGCGGCAAGACGGGCACCGCGTACATCGCGTTCGGCAAAGCGGGCTACACGGCGCGCGGCATCGCGTTCGCCGTCGTCGGCGGCCTGTTCTGCTACGCCGCGGTCACCCACGAGTCGAGCAAGTCCGGTGGCCTCGACCAGGCGCTCTTCGAGATCCTGGACCAGCCCTTCGGCCCGTTCCTGCTCTGCGTCGTCGGCGTCGGTCTGGCCTGCTTCGGGCTCTTCACGTTCGCGCAGGCTCGGCACCTCTCCCGGTGACACCCGTCGACGTCGTCGTCCTGGGCCTCGGGGCGGGTGGGGAGTACGCCGCGCGCAAGCTGGCCGAGGCCGGGCTCGTCGTCGTCGGCGTCGAGCGCGAGCTGGTCGGCGGGGAGTGCCCGTTCTGGGGCTGCACGCCGTCGAAGCTGCTGATCCGCTCCGCCGACGTGCTCGCCGAGGCCCGCCGCGTCGACGGGCTGGCCGGGCACGCCGAGGTGCACCCCGACTGGGGCCGGCCCGCCGCGCGGATCCGCGAGGCCAACCACGACTGGACCGACGGCCAGCACGCGGGACCGCTGGAGCAGGCGGGCGTGCGGATCGTGCGCGGCCACGGCCGCCTCACGGGACCCGGCGTCGTCGAGGTCGACGGCACGACGTACGACGCCCGCCTCGGGGTCGTGCTCAACACCGGCACCGACCCCGCGGTGCCACCCATCCCGGGCCTCGCGGGCACGCCGTACTGGACCAACCGCGAGGTCATGCAGCAGACCGTGCAGCCGGAGTCGTTGCTGGTCGTCGGGGCCGGCGCGATCGGGACGGAGCTGGCGCAGGCGTTCGCCCGCTTCGGGACCCGGGTGACGGTGCTCGAGGCGCAGGACCGGCTCTGCCCGGAGGAGGTCGAGGCGTGCGAGGTGATCTCGGCCGTGCTGCGCGCCGAGGGCGTGGAGCTGCGGGTCGGGGTGCAGATCGACGCGGTGCGGCACGGCGTCGGTGGCTTCGAGGTCGACGTCGACGGCGAGACGCTCAGCGCCGACCGGCTGCTCGTCGCCGCGGGGCGCCGTCCCAACCTGACCGACATCGGCCTGGAGACCGTCGGTCTCGACCCCGACGCGGACCGGGTCGACACCGATGAGCGGATGCGCGCCGCCGACCGGCTGTGGGCCGTCGGCGACATCACCGGCCGCGGCGCCTTCACCCACATCGCGATCTACCAGGCCCAGGTCGCCGTGCGCGACCTGCTCGGTGCGGACGGGCCGTGGGCCGACTACCGCGCGGTCAGCCGGGTCACTTTCACGGACCCCGAGATCGGGGCGGTCGGGATGAGCGAGGAGCAGGCCCGCGCGGCCGGCCTGCGGGTCGCGGTCGGGAACGCCCAGATCGCGCGATCGAGCCGCGGCTGGATCCACGGGGCCGACGGGATCGTGAAGGTGGTCGCCGACGCCGACCGCGGGATCCTGGTGGGGGCGACCGTCGTGGCGCCGTACGGCGGGGAGGTGCTCGGACTGCTGACCGCCGCGGTGCACGCCGAGATCCCGATCGCCACCCTGCGCGGCATGCACTTCGCCTACCCGACCTTCCACCGCGCGGTCGCGGCGGCGCTGGGCGACCTGGACGTCTCCTAGCCACCCCACCCGAGACTTCTGTCGCGGGACGCGTGTGACCCCCGTGAAATCGGGGAAGGACCCAGCACAGCAGGACGCACCTGTCTTTGAGGGAGGACACCGATGTCGCAGGACGCATGGAGCTCGGCCGGCTCGCGAGACGACCACGACGACACCAGCGACCGGATGTACACGCCTGAGGACCTGGCCGAGTACGCCGCCCGGCGCGACGCCCGCGCCGCCGGCGGCGCCGGCTCGCGGGGCCCGGCCGGCTACGGCGACCCGCTGACCGACCCGCTCACCGACCCGATCGCCGACCCGAACGCCGACCCGATCGCCGGGCAGCCCGCCGACCCGGCGCCGTACGTCGCACCCGTGGGGATGCCGACCAGCCCGCCGCCGAGCTCGCCGCCCCCGTCGTACCAGCCGCCGGTCGAGGTCGTGCCGGTCGTGCCGGTCGTCCCGGCCGTCCCGGCCGTCCCGGCCGAGCCGCCGGTCCAGGTGGCACCGCCGACGCTGCCGCCCACGTCGCCGCCGCCCAGCGCGCCGCCGGTCGCCGAGGACCCCGAGGCGGAGGGCGACGTCCGGCGCTTCATGTCGGCCACCGACTTCCTCGACCGCCGCGACGCCGACCAGGAGCACGGCCCCGCGACCTGGGGCTGGCGCGGCAAGGTGCGCAGGTGGAGCGGCGGCATGATCACCCCACGCATGGGTCCCGACGAGCTGGCCCACGAGCTGGACCGGCAGACCATCCAGAAGGACTTCGACGGCCCGCGCACCATCGCTTTCATCAACCCCAAGGGAGGGGCCGCCAAGACGACCGGCGTCCTCGCGGCGGGCTACACGTTCGGCACCGTGCGCGGCGGCGGCGTGGTCGCATGGGACAACAACGAGACCCGCGGCACGCTCGGCATCCGGGGCACCCGCAGCACCCACCGCAACACGACCCGCGAGCTGCTCGAGGACCTCGAGCGCTTCACCGACGTCTACCAGTCGCGCATCGGCGACCTCGGCGCGTTCGTGCGCTCCCAGGGCGACGCCCACTTCGACGTGCTCGCCTCCGACGAGCGGCCCGACGTCACCGGCACCATCCGGGCCCAGGACTTCGACGCGGTCCACAAGCTGCTCGAGCGGTTCTACCGCATCATCCTGATCGACACCGGCAACAACATGCGCGCCGAGAACTGGCTCGCCGCCGCCGGTGCCGCCGACCTGCTGGTCGTCACCAGCACGGTCCGCGAGGACACCGGCTACAGCGGGCTCTGGATGCTCGACGCCCTGCAGGACGCCGGCTACCAGAACCTCAAGTACAAGACCGTGACGATCCTCTCGGACCCGTCGCCCACCGTCGACGCGAAGCTGGCCGCCGACCTGGTCGACGTCTACCAGCAGCGCACCCGCGGGGTCTACCGGGTGCCGTACGACCCGGCGCTGGTCGCCGGCTCGGTGGTGCCGTACTCCCAGCTCTCCGAGAACACCCGGAGGCAGTGGCTCAAGGCGTGCGCCGGCATGGCCGAGGGTCTCTGAACCATCGCCGGCCTGACGCCCCGGTCGCTCGACCCGACCGGTGGCGCCAGGCCGGCCCTGGACTCAGCTCTTGGCGGCGCCCCAGCCGTGCCAGGTCTCGATCGTCATCCACCCGGTCGTGCGCGGGCTCTCGCGATCGGGGTAGGGGCGGCCGTTGTAGTGCCGGCTGAGCCGGTCGATGTCGGCGAGGTCGGTGTCCGCCACTAGCTCCTCGACCCGCCCGATGAGCGACACGTGGGTGTACCAGCTCTGCTCGTCCAGGACCGTGAGGGTGACCCGGGGGTCGCGGCGCAGGTGCTTCACCCGCACCCGGGTGTCGTCCATGTTGAGCATGACGCGGTCGCCGTCGAGCAGGTACCAGGTCGCCACCGACACCGGCTGTCCGTCGGAGCGCAGGGTCGCGACCACAGCCGGGTTCGGCTTGGCCAGCAGGTCACGGACGTCGTCGGGGAACGGCAGCTCGGGCATGGATCCTCCTGATGGCGGGTTTACTGAAGGCTAGGTCCTTCGAGGAGAGGTTCAACCGTGCGAGCAGTCATCTATCGCGAGACCGGTCCGTCGTCGGTGCTGGAGGTTGTCGAGCGCGACCTCCCCGAGCCCGGGCCGGGTGAGGTGCGGGTGCGGGTGGTCCGGTCGGGGGTGAACCCGACCGACTGGAAGTTCCGGACGGGCAACATGGCCGGCCACGACGAGGTGGTGCCCGGCCAGGACGGCGCCGGCGTGATCGACGCGGTCGGGCCGGGCGTCGACCGGTACGCCGTCGGCGACCGGGTCTGGACCGTGCTCGCCCAGCACGGACGGCCCTACGGCACCGCCGCCGACTACACCGTCCAGCCGGTCGAGCGTGTCGCCCCGCTGCCCGAGGGGGCGTCGTACGACCTCGGCGCCAGCCTGGGTGTCCCGGCGGTCACCGCGCACCGGGCGCTGACCGCGGCCCAGGACGGACCCGACCGACTGGCGCCCGGCGCGCTCGACGGCAAGGTCGTGCTGGTGGCCGGGGGAGCAGGCGCGGTCGGCAACGCCGCGATCCAGCTGGCCCGCTGGGCCGGCGCCACCGTCATCACGACGGTGAGCAGCGACGACAAGGCCGCGCTCGCGACGGCCGCCGGCGCCCACCACACGGTGAACTACCGCGACGGCGACACCGCCCGGCAGATCCTCGCCATCGCCCCCGACGGCGTCGACATCGCGGTGGAGGTCGCACCGGCCCAGAACATCGGGATCGACCTCGAGGTCGTGCGCGTGCACGGACTGGTCTCGATCTACGCCAACAACGGCGGCGACGAGATGACCATGCCGCTGCGCGCGGCGTTCGGGAAGAACCTGCGCTTCCAGTTCCTCATCCTCTACACCCTGCACGAGCACCTGGTGCAGGCGGCGGTCGAGGATGTCAACGCCGCGGTCGCCGCCGGGGCGTTGCGGGTCGGCGAGGACGCCGGCATCGCCCTGCACCACTTCCCGCTGGAGTCGACCGCCGCGGCCCAGGACGCCGTCGAGGGCGGCGCGGTCGGCAAGGTGCTGATCGACGTCGATCGAGACGTGCGATGACCGCCCGCGTGGTTCAGTAGAGGCATGGCCAAACCGCTGTGGGTCGTCGCCGGTGTCGTGCTCGCGCTGCTCGGACTGCTCTTCACGCTGCAGGGCGTGGGCGTGATCGAGGACAGCTCGATGAGCAACACCACGACCTGGTCGATCCTCGGGCCGGTGATCCTCCTGGTCGGCGTCGGCCTCCTCTCGGTCGGCATCCGCGGACGACGGCCCTGAGTCGATGGGCGGGGGGCCGAGGGGCGAGCTGGACGGTGCGCCCGTCGGCCGTCGTGTCGTGCTCGGCCTGCTGGGGCTCGGTGCGGTCGGCGTGGTCGCCGGCAGGTCCGTCCAGGAGGAGCTGAGCCACCTGCTTGCCCCGGCCCAGCTCCGCGACCCGACCGGGCTGACGTCGCTGGTGCCGCTCGGCAACACGTGGCGCTACTACTCGGTCACGGGTGCGGTCGCGCCCCGGGCCCCCTCGGCGTACCGGCTGACGGTGTCCGGCGACGTCGCGACGTCGGCGACGTACTCGTACGCCGACCTGGCGGCGCTGCCACAGACGTCGTTCACCGACACGTTCCAGTGCGTGACCGGCTGGCACGTGCCCGACGTCCCCTGGTCCGGGGTGCGGATGGCCGACCTGCTCGACCTCGCCGGGCCGACCGCCGACGCCGTCGGCGTGCGCTTCCGGTCCTTCGACGGCACCTACGCGGTCAACATGACGCTCGAGCAGGCGCGCGCGGACGACGTGATCGTCGCGCTCTCGATGTACGGCGAGCCGGTCACCCACGACCACGGGGGACCGGTGCGGATCTACTCGGGCTCGATGTACGGCTACAAGAGCACGAAGTGGCTCGACGAGATCGAGGTGACCACGAACAACCTGCCGGGCTACTGGGAGGACCGCGGCTACCCGCTGGACGGGATCATCGGCGAGTGAGTGACCTCGTGAGCGTCGCCCGCTTCACCCCGGCCGAGCGGTTCGTGCACCGCTCGGTGGCGGTGCTGATGGGCGTGTGCCTGGTCACCGCCGCCATCCTCTACAACGGCTCGATCATGCTCGCGATCGGCCACCGACACCTCGTGGAGCTGATCCACGTCTGGTGCGGCCTCGCGCTGCCGGTGCCGATGCTGGCCGGCGCGCTGACGGCGGCGTACCGGACCGACGTGCGCCGGCTCAACCGGTTCACGCCGTCGGACTGGCGCTGGCTGCGCAGTCTCCATCGGCGCGACGGCACCCTCCCGGTCGGCAAGTTCAACGCCGGCCAGAAGCTGAACGCGCAGCTCGTCGCCGGGTCGACCCTGGTCCTGCTCGGCACCGGTGTCGTCATGTACTGGACCGGCCTGGTGCGGCTCTCGTGGCGGTCGGGCGCGACCTTCGTGCACGACTGGTTCGCGGTGGGCCTCGGCCTGCTCGTGATCGGCCACATCGTCTACGCCCTCAAGGACCCCGAAGCCCGCCGGGGCATGCGCGAGGGCCGGGTCTCGACCCGGTGGGCGCGGGCCGAGCACGGGGCCTGGGTGGACGAGCTGCACGACGACACCACGACGACCGGTCCAGCCGCTGAGAAGTAGGTGTGCCGGTTGGCCGACCGGGACGCAGCGGAGGTAGGGTCGGACTCGATCGACATCCTTTAACGAGCCGTCCCGTGAGGCGGAGAAGGAGGTCTGCGGTCTGATGCCATCGCGCGACACCGCAACCACAGACGTTGGGCGCGTCGTTCTGGACGACCTCGACATCACCCGGGCTCTGACCCGGATCTCCCACGAGATCCTCGAACGCAACAAGGGCGCGGGCGACCTCGTCCTCCTCGGGATCCCCAGCCGGGGCGTCCCCCTCGCGCAGCGGATCGCCGCGCGGATGGCCGCGGTGGAGGGGTACGACGTCCCCGTCGGCTCGATCGACGTGACCATGTACCGCGACGACCTGCGGATGAAGCCGGCCCGGGCGCTGCTGCACACGCAGATCCCCGCGGGGGGCATCGACGGCAAGGTCGTCGTCCTGGTCGACGACGTGCTCTTCTCCGGTCGCACCATCCGGGCCGCGCTCGACGCGCTCAACGACATCGGCCGCCCCAAGGCGGTGCGCCTCGCGGTCCTGGTCGACCGCGGGCACCGCGAGCTGCCGATCCGCGCCGACTTCGTGGGCAAGAACCTCCCGACCTCGCTGGTCGAGCGGGTCAAGGTCACCCTCGCCGGGGTCGACGACGTCGACGCGGTGACCATCCAGGGCACGCTGGCGAACACCGACGGGGAGGGGGAGGCGTGAAGCGGCACCTGCTGAGCGCGGCCGACCTGACCCGCGACGACGCCGAGCTGGTCCTCGCGACCGCCGACGAGATGCGCTCGCTCGCGGACCGGCCGATCAAGAAGCTGCCCGCGCTGCGCGGCCGCACCGTGGTCAACCTCTTCTTCGAGGACTCCACCCGCACCCGAATCTCCTTCGAGGCCGCCGCCAAGCGGCTCAGCGCGGACGTCATCAACTTCGCGGCCAAAGGGTCGAGCCTCTCCAAGGGCGAGAGCCTCAAGGACACCGCGCTGACCCTCGAGGCGATGGGCGCGGACGCGGTCGTCGTGCGCCACGGCTCCAGCGGCGCCCCGCACCGGCTCGCCCACTCGGGCTGGGTCCGGTCCAGCGTCGTCAACGCCGGCGACGGCACCCACGAGCACCCGACCCAGGCGCTGCTCGACGCGTTCACGATGTGGAAGCACCTCGGCGGCTCCAGGCCCGGCGGCCTCGAGGGTCGCAAGATCGCGATCGTCGGCGACGTCCTGCACAGCCGGGTCGCCCGCTCCAACGCGCTCCTGCTGCGCACGCTCGGCGCGGAGGTCACGCTGGTCGCGCCGCCGACGCTGCTCCCGGTGGGGATCGAGGGCTGGCCGGTCGAGACGTCGTACGACCTCGACAGCGTGCTGCCCAAGGCCGACGCCGTGATGATGCTGCGGGTCCAGCGGGAGCGGATGCACGGCGGATTCTTCCCGACCGCGCGCGAGTACTCCCGCCGCTACGGCCTGGACGGCAAGCGGATGGCGACGCTCCAGGACCACACGATCGTGATGCACCCCGGCCCGATGGTCCGCGGCATGGAGATCACGGCCGACGTGGCCGACTCCGACCGGTCCGTGATCGTCGAGCAGGTCACCAACGGCGTCGCCGTGCGGATGGCCGTTCTGTACCTGCTGCTGAGTGGCAACGAGCCGGCCGGCTCGATGGTTGAGGGAGAAGAGTGAGCACCACCTACCTGATCAAGAACGTCGCGGTCCTCGGCGGTGCGCCGACGGACCTGCTGCTGCAGGACGGCGTCATCGCCGACATCGGCCCCGAGGCCGGTGATCGAGGAGCGAGCGCCGGCGAGCGCGTCGAGATCGACGCGAGCGGCCTGGTCGCGCTGCCCGGCCTGGTCGACCTGCACACCCACCTGCGCGAGCCGGGGCGTGAGGACGCCGAGACCGTCGAGTCCGGCACCCGGGCGGCCGCGCTGGGCGGCTTCACGGCCGTGCACGCGATGGCCAACACGGAGCCGGTGGCCGACACGGCCGGCGTCGTCGAGCAGGTCTGGCGGCTCGGCCGCGAGGCGGGCCACTGCGACGTCTACCCGGTCGGCGCGGTGACCGTCGGCCTGGCCGGCGAGCGGCTCGCGGAGCTCGGCGCGATGGCCGACTCGGCCGCCCGGGTCCGGGTCTTCTCCGACGACGGCCAGTGCGTCAGCGACGCGGTGCTGATGCGCCGGGCGCTGGAGTACGTCAAGGCGTTCGACGGCGTGATCGCCCAGCACGCCCAGGAGCCGCGGCTCACCGAGGGCGCCCAGATGAACGAGGGCGAGCTCTCCGGGCGGCTCGGCCTGACCGGCTGGCCCGCGGTCGCGGAGGAGGCGATCATCGCCCGCGACTGCCTGCTCACGGCCCACGTGGGCTCGCGCCTGCACGTCTGCCACGTCTCCACCGCCGGCTCCGTCGACATCGTCCGCGACGCGAAGCGCAAGGGCTGGAACGTCACCGCCGAGGCCTGCCCCCACCACCTGCTGCTGACCGACGAGCTGGCCGCGACCTACGACCCGATCTACAAGGTCAACCCGCCGCTGCGCTCGCAGACCGACGTCGACGCGCTCCGCGCGGGGCTCGCCGACGGCACCATCGACATCGTCGCCACCGACCACGCGCCGCACCCGCACGAGGACAAGGACTGCGAGTGGGCGGCTGCCGCCAACGGCATGCTGGGCCTCGAGACCGCGCTGTCGATCGTCCAGCAGACGATGGTCGACACCGGCCTGCTCGACTGGGCCGGCGTCGCCGAGCGGATGTCCTACGCCCCGGCACGGATCGGCCGGGTCGCCGAGCACGGCCGCCCGATCGAGCAGGGCGAGCCCGCCAACGTCGTGCTCTACGACCCCGCCGCCCGGCGCACCATCGAGGCGTCCGAGTCGGCGTCGCTGAGCCGCAACACGCCGTACGCCGGCCGGGAGCTGCCCGGGCGGGTCGTGGCGACGTTCCTGCGCGGCAAGGCCACCGTCCTCGACGGGAAGCTCGCCTGATGGGCGCCGCGATCCTGGTGCTCGAGGACGGGCGCACCTTCACCGGAGAGACGTACGGCGCCGAGGGCGAGACGTTCGGCGAGGCCGTCTTCAACACCGGTATGACCGGCTACCAGGAGACGCTCACCGACCCGTCCTACCACCGTCAGGTGGTGGTGATGACCGCTCCCCACATCGGCAACACCGGCGTCAACGACGAGGACCTCGAGTCCTCGAGGATCTGGGTCGCCGGCTACGTCGTGCGCGACCCCGCCCGCCGGGCGTCCAACTGGCGCTCGCGGCGCAGCCTCGACGACGAGCTCCGCGCCCAGGGGGTCGTCGGCATCTCCGGCATCGACACCCGCGCGCTCACCCGGCACCTGCGCGAGCGGGGCGCGATGCGGGTCGGCATCTCCTCGACCGAGACCGACCCGGGCGCGCTGCTCGAGCGGGTCCGGTCGTCGGCGGAGATGTCGGGCGCCGAGCTGTCCAGCGAGGTGTCGACGGGGGAGACCTACGTGGTCCCCGCCATCGGCGAGAAGCGGTTCACGGTGGCTGCCCTCGACCTGGGCATCAAGACGATGACGCCCCACCAGATGGCCCAGCGCGGCATCGAGGTGCACGTGCTCCCGGCGACCGCGACGCTCGACGAGGTCAAGGCGATTCGCCCCGACGGGCTCTTCTACTCGAACGGCCCGGGCGACCCGGCCGCCACCACGCACCAGATCGAGCTGCTCCAGGGGGCGCTGGCCGAGGAGATCCCGTACTTCGGCATCTGCTTCGGCAATCAGCTCTTCGGTCGCGCCCTCGGCTTCGGCACCTACAAGCTGAAGTACGGCCACCGCGGCATCAACCAGCCCGTCATGGACCGCACCACCGGCAAGACCGAGGTCACCGCGCACAACCACGGCTTCGCGGTCGACGCCCCGCTGGACGGCACCACCGCGACGCCGTACGGCGAGGCGAGCGTCAGCCACGTCTGCCTCAACGACGACGTGGTCGAGGGCCTCGAGCTCCGCGAGAGCGGCAGGCTCAAGGGCTTCTCGGTCCAGTACCACCCCGAGGCCGCCGCCGGCCCGCACGACGCGGCGTACCTCTTCGACCGCTTCACCCAGCTCATGGAAGGCAAGGCCTGATGCCCAAGCGCGAGGACATCAAGTCGGTCATGGTGATCGGCTCCGGGCCGATCATCATCGGCCAGGCCTGCGAGTTCGACTACTCCGGCACCCAGGCCTGCCGCGTGCTCAAGGCCGAGGGGATCCGGGTCATCCTGGTCAACTCCAACCCGGCCACGATCATGACGGACCCCGAGTTCGCCGACGCGACGTACGTCGAGCCGATCACGCCCGACTTCGTCGAGAAGGTGATCGCCCAGGAGCGCCCCGACGCGCTGCTCCCGACGCTCGGCGGCCAGACCGCCCTCAACGCGGCCATCGCCCTGCACGAGAACGGCGTGCTGGAGAAGTACGGCGTCGAGATGATCGGCGCCAGCTTCGACGCGATCCACCGGGGCGAGAACCGCGAGCTCTTCAACGCGATCGTCGAGAAGGTCGGCGGCGAGACCGCCCGCAGCTTCGTGTGCCACACGCTCGACGACTGCGAGAAGGCCGTTGCCGAGCTCGGCTACCCGGTCGTGGTGCGGCCGTCGTTCACCATGGGCGGCACCGGCTCCGGCATCGCCTACAGCGTCGACGACCTGGCCCGGATCGCGGGTGCCGGCCTGGCCGCCAGCCCGACCACCGAGGTCCTCATCGAGGAGTCGATCATCGGCTGGAAGGAGTACGAGCTGGAGGTGATGCGCGACAAGGCCGACAACGTCGTCATCATCTGCTCGATCGAGAACCTCGACCCGATGGGCGTCCACACCGGCGACTCCATCACCGTCGCGCCGGCCATGACGCTCACCGACCGGGAGTACCAGCACCTGCGCGACCTCGCCATCGGCATCATCCGCGAGGTCGGGGTCGACACGGGCGGCTGCAACATCCAGTACGCCGTGAACCCCGCCGACGGCCGGGTGATCGTCATCGAGATGAACCCACGCGTGTCCCGCTCGAGCGCCCTGGCCTCCAAGGCGACCGGCTTCCCGATCGCGAAGATCGCGGCCAAGGTCGCGATCGGCTACACGCTCGACGAGATCCCCAACGACATCACGGTCCGCGCCGACGGCTCCAGCACCCCGGCCGCTTTCGAGCCGACGCTCGACTACGTCGTGGTCAAGGTCCCGCGCTTCGCGTTCGAGAAGTTCCCCGGCGCCGACCCGCGGCTGACGACCCACATGAAGTCGGTCGGCGAGGCGATGGCGATCGGCCGCAACTTCACCGAGGCACTGCAGAAGGCGCTGCGCTCCCTGGAGTCCAAGGACGCCGTCTTCGACTGGCACCAGGAGTGGGTCGAGCTCGACAAGGACGCGCTGCTCGCCGAGATCGAGGTGCCGCACGACGGCCGGCTGAAGAAGGTCATGGACGCGCTCCGGGCCGGCGCCACCGCCGAGGAGGTCTTCGAGCACACCAAGATCGACCCGTGGTTCGTCGACCAGCTGCTGCTGATCAACGAGATCGCCGAGGAGGTCACCGCGGCCCCCGAGCTGACGCCGGAGCTGCTGCGCAAGGCCAAGCGGCACGGCTTCTCCGACGTGCAGATCGGCAAGATCCGCGGCATGACCGCCGACGTCGTCCGCGGGGTGCGGCACGCGCTGGGCATCCGCCCGGTCTACAAGACCGTCGACACCTGCGCGGCCGAGTTCGCCGCGGCCACCCCCTACCACTACTCGTCGTACGACGAGGAGACCGAGGTCCGCCCGCGCGAGAAGGAGGCGGTGATCATCCTCGGCTCCGGCCCGAACCGGATCGGTCAGGGGATCGAGTTCGACTACTCGTGCGTGCACGCGTCGCTGACCCTCAGCGAGGCCGGCTACGAGACCGTGATGGTCAACTGCAACCCGGAGACCGTGTCGACCGACTACGACACCTCCGACCGGCTCTACTTCGAGCCGCTCACCCTCGAGGACGTCCTCGAGATCGTGCACGCCGAGGAGCAGGCCGGGCCGGTCGCGGGCGTGATCTGCCAGCTCGGCGGCCAGACGCCGCTGGGCCTCGCGCAGGGCCTCAAGGACAACGGCGTCACCATCCTCGGCACCTCGCCCGAGGCGATCCACCTGGCCGAGGAGCGCGGCGCCTTCGGGCGGGTGCTCGCCGACGCCGGGCTGCCCGCGCCGAAGTACGGCATGGCCACCAGCTTCGCCGACGCCGACCGGATCGCCGCCGAGATCGGCTACCCGGTGATGGTCCGCCCGTCGTACGTCCTCGGCGGGCGCGGCATGGAGATCGTGTACGACGAGGCGGCGCTCGAGGGCTACATCGCGCGCTCGACCGAGATCGGCCCGGCCCACCCGGTGCTGGTCGACCGGTTCATCGACGACGCGGTCGAGATCGACGTGGACGCGCTCTTCGACGGCGAGGAGCTCTTCCTCGGCGGCGTGATGGAGCACATCGAGGAGGCCGGCATCCACTCCGGCGACTCGTCGTGCGCGCTGCCGCCGATCACCCTCGGCGAGGCCGAGATCGGGCGGATCCGGACGGCGACCGAGTCGATCGCCCGCGGGGTCGGCGTCCGCGGCCTGCTCAACATCCAGTTCGCGCTCGGCTCCGACGTGCTCTACGTGCTCGAGGCCAACCCGCGGGCCAGCCGGACGGTCCCCTTCGTCTCCAAGGCCACCGCCACCCCGCTCGCCAAGGCGGCGGCCCGGGTGATGCTCGGCGAGTCCATCGCCTCGTTGCGCGGGTCCGGGATGCTGCCGGCCACCGGCGACGGCGGCACGCTCCCGGCCGACCAGCCGATCGCGGTCAAGGAGGCGGTGATGCCGTTCAACCGGTTCCGCACCCCCGACGGCCGCCAGGTCGACACCGTGCTCGGTCCGGAGATGAAGTCCACCGGCGAGGTGATGGGTCTCGACGCCGACTTCGGCACCGCCTTCGCGAAGGCGCAGGCCGGCGCGTTCGGCCCGCTGCCGACGAGCGGCAAGGTGTTCGTGAGCATGGCCAACCGCGACAAGCGGCACATGATCTTCCCGATCAAGGTGCTGGCCGACCACGGCTTCGAGATCATGGCGACCCAGGGCACCGCCGAGGTGCTGCGCCGCAACGGCGTGGGCGCCACGGTCGTGCGCAAGCACTTCGAGGGCGAGGGCCCGAACGGCGAGAAGACCACGGTCCAGCTGATCCTCGACGGCGAGATCCAGCTGGTCATCAACACGCCCAACGGCGCGACCAGCGGCGGCTCGGCACGGCTCGACGGCTACGAGATCCGCACCGCCGCGATCATGGCCAACATCCCGTGCATCACGACCGTCCAGGGCCTCGGCGCCGCCGTGCAGGGCATCGAGGCGCTCGAGCGGGGCGAGATCGGGGTCCGGTCGCTGCAGGACTGGGCACGCCGCTGATGTACCGCACCTTCTTCGACCGCGTCCTGGCCCGCACCGATCCGGAGAAGGCGCACCACACGGCGTTCCGGGCGATCCGGGCGGCTCGGCCGGTCACCGGTGTCCGCCGTACGCCCGGCACCCCGGTCTCGGCGCTGGGGCTGACCTTCCCCAACGTGCTCGGGCTCGCTGCCGGCTTCGACAAGAACGCCGTCGGCATCGACGCGCTGGCCGCGCTCGGCTTCGGGCACGTCGAGATCGGCACCGTCACCGGCGAGGGCCAGCCCGGCAACCCGAAGCCCCGGCTCTTCCGGCTCCCCGACGACCGGGCGGTCGTCAACCGGATGGGCTTCAACAACGACGGCGCCGAGGCGGTCGCCGCCCGTCTCGCGGCCCGCACGGAGTCTCTCGGTGGTCGAGTGGGCCGTCGTGAGGGACGAGCGACGGACGTATCGAGACCCGGGCCGGTCCTGGGCGTCAACATCGGCAAGAGCAAGGTCGTCCCCGAGGACGAGGCCGTGCGCGACTACGAGAAGTCCGCGCGCCTGCTCGTGCCCCACGCCGACTACCTCGTGGTCAACGTCAGCTCGCCGAACACGCCGGGCCTGCGCAACCTGCAGGCCGTCGAGAAGCTCGAGCCGATCCTGACGGCGGTGCAGTCCATCGCGGACGGTGTGCCCCTCCTGGTGAAGATCGCTCCCGACCTCTCCGACGACGACGTGCTGGCGGTCGCCGAGCTGGCGCTCGCGGTCGGACTCGACGGGATCATCGCCACCAACACGACGATCTCCCGAGACGGGCTCCGCACCCCGGCCGCGAAGGTCGAGGAGATCGGGGCCGGCGGGCTGTCGGGCCGCCCGCTCACCGCGCGCTCGCTCGAGGTGCTGCGGCTGCTCCGCGGCCGGGTCGGGCCCGACCTGACGCTGATCGGGGTCGGCGGCATCACGACCGTCGAGGACGCGCGCGCCCGGCTCGACGCCGGCGCCACCCTGCTCCAGGGCTACACGGCGTTCATCTACGAGGGCCCGCTGTGGCCGCGGCGGATCGTGAAGGGCCTGGCGTCGTGACCGTCGCGACCGGGGAGCGGGCCGGCGCCGTCCACGTCTCCGGCGAGCTGCTGGACACCAAGCGGATCGGCGCCTTCCGGCACCTCACCGTCGTGGCGCCCGGCGTCCCGGAGCGGTTCCGCCCGGGCAACTTCGTGGCGATCTCGCTGGGTGACTCGTCGTTCCTGGCCCGACGCTCCTACTGGGTCCACCGGGTCCGGCCGGTGGGCGGCTACGGCGCCGCCATCCAGCTGGTCGTCGACCCGAACGGCGTCGGGGGTGCGTGGCTCGCGGGCCTGCCCGCCGGGAGCCGGATCAAGGTCACCGGGCCGCTCGGGCGGCCGTTCGCGCTGCCCAAGGAGCCGGTCAGCTGCCTGCTGGTCGGCGAGGGCTACTCGGCGGCGCCGCTGTTCCCGCTCGCCGAGCGGCTGCGTGAGCGCGGCTGCGCGGTGACGATGGTCGTCGCCGGCGCCGACGAGGCCCACCTGCTCTCCTCGCTCGAGGCGCGCCGTTCGGTCCGCGCGGTCACGGTCGTCACCGCCGACGGCTCGGTCGGCCAGAAGGGCCGGGTCGCCGGCGTCATCGAGGAGGCGCTGGCCCGCTCGCAGGCGGAGGTCGTCTACGCCGCCGGGCCCCACGACACGCTCCACGCCGTCGCGGCCGCCGCCGAGGCGCACGGCGCCTGGAGCCAGACCGCCGTCGAGGTGCCGCAGCCTTGCGCCACCGGCCTCTGCCACGGCTGCCCGGTCCCCGTCGTCGGCGAGGACGGCGTCGCGCGGGTGGCGCGCGCCTGCAGCGACGGCCCGGTGCTCCGCGGCGACCGGGTCCGCTGGGGTGACCTCGGATGACGGTCGAGCTCGCCGGTCTCACACTGGCCAACCCCCTGCTGGTCGCCTCCGGCTGCGGCGGCACCGGCCGCGAGCTCGTGCCCTGTCTCGGTGAGCAGGGCCTGGCCGCGCTGGGCGGCTTCGTGACCCGCTCGATCACCCTCGACGCGCGCGCCGGAGGCCCGGCCCCGCGGGTCGTGGAGACGCCGTCCGGCCTGCTGCACGCGACCGGGCTGCCCAACCCCGGCATCGACCTGTTCCTCGCCACCGAGCTGCCGTGGCTGGCCCGGCAGGACACCCGGGTCGTCGTCTCCGTCGCCGGCCGGACGATCGGTGAGTACGCCGAGCTCGCGCGGCGGCTCGGGCGCTCACCCGGTCTCGCGGCCATCGAGGTGAACGTCGACGCGCTCGAGACCGGCAGCGGCGAGCCCTTCCAGGCGGCCAGCGTCGTCGCCGCGGTGAAGCGCGACCTGCCCCGGGGGCTGCCGGTGCTCGTCAAGATCCGGCCCGACCTGGTCCGCGTGGTCGAGACGGTCCGGGTGGTGCTCGAGGCGGGCGCCGACGCGGTCGTCGTCGGCACCGCCCAGCCCGCTGCGCTGCCCGACGGACGCCCGGCCGGGCTGTCCGGGCCCGCCGTACGCCCGCTCGCGCTGCGCTGCGTCACCGAGGTGTGCGCCGCGTTCCCGGCCGCCCAGGTCGTCGGCGGCGGCGGGATCGCCACGGCCGCCGACGCCCGCAGCTTCCTCGCCGCCGGGGCCGTCGCGGTCCAGGTCGGCGCCGCCCTGCTGCACGACCCCACCACGGCCGCGCGCCTGGCGGCCGACCTGACCCAGGAGCTCGTATGACGTTCGGTGCCCGACTCCACGCCGCGATCGCCGACCGGGGCCCGTTCTGCGTGGGCATCGACCCGCACGCCGCGTTGCTGGCCGACTGGGGCCTGGCCGACGACGTGGGCGGCCTCGAGACGTTCGCCCTCACGGTGGTCGAGGCGGTCGCCCCCCACGTCTCGGTGGTGAAGCCGCAGTCGGCGTTCTACGAGCGGTTCGGCAGCCGCGGCATCGCCGTGCTCGAGCGGGTGATCGCGGACTCCCGCGCGGCCGGTGCGCTGGTGCTGCTGGACGTGAAGCGCGGTGACATCGGCTCGACGTCGCAGGCGTACGCCGACGCCTACCTCGACCCGTCCTCGCCCCTGGCGGCCGACGCGATCACCGCCAGCCCGTTCCTCGGGTTCGGCTCGCTCGACCCGATGATCGACACCGCCCGCCGCCACGACGCCGGCGTCTTCGTGCTCGCCCTGACGTCCAACAAGGAGGGGCCGGAGGTGCAGCACGCGCGCATCGACGGCGACGGCACCGTCGCCGGGCGGGTGTTCGACCACCTGCGCCGGCTCAACGACGGTGCTGCACCGCTCGGCTCGTTCGGTGCGGTCGTCGGCGCCACGATCGGCTCGACCGACGAGGACCTCGCCTTCAACGGCCCGATCCTCGCGCCGGGCTTCGGGGCGCAGGGCGGCACCGTGGCCGACGTCCGCCGGATCTTCGGGGCGGCAACCGTGCTGCCCAGCTCGTCGCGCGAGGTGCTGCGGCTCGGGCCCGACCGCGACGCCATGCGCGACTGCGTGCGCCGCACGAACGACGAGCTCCGCTCGTGAGGCGGCTGCTCGTGGCCGCGCTCCTGGTCCCGCTGCTGTCCGGCTGCGGCGGGGACCCGAAGGACGACTACTGCGACGCGGTCAAGGACCACCAGACCGAGCTCAGCGACATCGTGTCGACCGGCAAGCCGGACGCCCTGATCAACGCGCTCGACATCTTCCACGACCTCCAGGACAAGGCGCCCGGCGACATCACCGACGAGTGGCAGCAGGTCGTCGGCCGGATCGAGGCGCTGCGCGACGCGCTGGACGACGCGGACGTCGACCCGGCGACGTACGACCGCGACAACCCGCCGGAAGGGGTCACCGCCGAGCAGCAGGCCCGCATCGACGCCGCTGCGAAGGAGCTGGGCAGCGGGACGACGCTGCGCGCCCTGCAGGACCTGGGCCAGCAGGCCCGCGACGTCTGCAAGACTCCCCTGACCCTCTGATCGTCCGGCGCGACTTCGATTGCTGCCCGATGAGGGTTCTGACTAGTGTGACCTCTCACCGGTTCCACCCGACCACCAGAAGGACCTGCGCACGTGGCTCTGCCCCCGCTCACCCCCGAACAGCGCCAGGCGGCTCTCGACAAGGCCGCCGCCTCCCGTCGGGAGAGGGCCGAGGTGAAGAACCGGCTGAAGAACTCCGGTGCGTCCATCGTCGACGTCCTCCAGGAGGGCCAGCGCAACGAGGTCATCGGCAAGATGCGGGTGGTCGACCTGCTGCAGTCGATGCCGGGTCTCGGGAAGGTCCGGGCCCGTCAGGTCATGGAGCGGCTCGGCATCGCCGAGAGCCGCCGGGTGCGGGGCCTCGGCACCAAGCAGGTGGCGGCCCTCGAGAAGGAGTTCGCCGCGCGTGACTGACGCGCAGCCCGCCTCCACTCCTGAGCGGCGCTCGCGTCTCGTCGTCCTGGCCGGGCCCACCGCGGTCGGCAAGGGCACCGTGGCCGACGACGTACGCCGCCACCACCCCGAGGTCTGGATCTCGGTGTCCGCGACCACCCGCCCGCCGCGGCCGGGGGAGGAGAACGGCGTCCACTACTGGTTCGTCTCCGACGAGGAGTTCGACCGGATGATCGCCGAGGACGACCTGCTCGAGTGGGCGGTGGTCCACAAGGCGGCTCGCTACGGCACCCCCCGACAGCCCGTCGACCTGGCGCTGGCGTCCGGTCGTCCGGCGATGCTCGAGATCGACCTCCAGGGCGCGCGCCAGGTGCGCACGACGATGCCGGACGCCCTGTTCGTGTTCCTCAAGCCCCCGTCGTGGGACGAGCTGGTCCGCCGCCTGGTCGGCCGGGGCACCGAGACCGAGGAGGAACGCACCCGCCGGCTCGCCACCGCGCGCGAGGAGCTGGCGGCCGAGCCGGAGTTCGACGTCACCATCGTCAACCACGAAGTTCACGCTGCAGCCGACCAGTTGGTATCGTTGATGATGCTCGACTAGAGCCATCCGCTCGATCCAGTCCCAACACCTTGTGAGGCTTACGCGTGTCTGCCCCCAACATCGCCGCCGAGGGCGTCACCAACCCCTCGATCGACGACCTGCTCACCAAGACGGACAGCAAGTACAAGCTCGTCCTCTACAGCGCCAAGCGCGCCCGGCAGATCAACGCCTACTACTCCCAGCTCGGCGAGGGCCTGCTGGAGTACGTCGGCCCGCTGGTCGACACCCACGTCCAGGAGAAGCCCCTCTCGATCGCGCTGCGCGAGATCAACGAGGACCTGCTGACCTGCGAGGACATCGACCCGGCCGAGATCGCTGCCGAGGAGGCCGCGGCCAAGGCCGCCACCGCCGACGGCTTCGCCGCGAACGAGTGATCCGCTGACCACCAGCACCTTCCACGAGGCCGTTTCCCCGTCGGGGAAGCGGCCCCGTGTCGTTCTCGGGGTCTCCGGGGGGATCGCGGCCTACAAGGCCTGCGAGCTGCTCCGGCTGTTCACCGAGTCCGGCCACGACGTCACCGTCGTCCCCACCGCCGCGGCGCTCGAGTTCGTGGGCGCACCGACCTGGGCGGCGCTGTCCGGCAAGCCGGTCTCGACCGAGGTCTGGAGCGACGTCCACGAGGTCCCGCACGTCCGGATCGGCCAGGCGGCCGACCTGGTGGTCGTGGCCCCCGCGACCGCCGACCTGATGGCGAAGGCGACCCACGGCATCGCCGACGACCTGCTCACCAACACCCTGCTGACCGCCCGCTGTCCCGTCGTCTTCGCGCCGGCCATGCACACCGAGATGTGGGAGCACGCCGCCACCAGGTCCAACGTGGCCACCCTGCGCGAGCGCGGGGTGCTGGTGATCGAGCCGGCCGAGGGCCGGCTCACCGGCAAGGACACCGGCAAGGGCCGGCTGCCCGAGCCGACCGAGATCCTCGACCTGTGCCGCGAGGTCCTCGCCCGCGGCGCGGTGGCGCCCGATCTCGCCGGCCGGCACGTCGTGGTCTCCGCGGGCGGGACCCGCGAGTACCTCGACCCGGTCCGCTTCCTCGGCAACCGCTCGTCCGGGCTCCAGGGCTACGCCCTCGCCCGTGCTGCGGCCGCCCGCGGCGCCGAGGTGACCCTGATCGCCGCCAACGTCTCCCTGCCCGACCCGGCGGGCGTCAAGGTCGTCCGGGTCGAGACGACCGCCCAGCTGCGCCAGGAGGTCGTCGCCTCCGCGGCCTCCGCCGACGCCGTCGTGATGGCCGCGGCCCCCGCCGACTTCCGGCCCGTCAGCGTGAGCGACGCCAAGATCAAGAAGGCTGCCGATGGGTCGGCGCCGTCGATCGTGCTGACCCAGAACCCCGACATCCTCCACGAGATCAGCACCGACCGGGCCCGCCCGGGCACCGTGATCGTGGGGTTCGCCGCCGAGACCGGCGACGACACCGGGTCGGTGCTCGACCTGGCCCGCACCAAGCTCGCCCGCAAGGGGTGCGACCTGCTCGTGGTCAACGACGTGAGCGGGGGAGCGGTGTTCGGGAGCCCCGACAACGAGGCCGTGATCCTGGGTGCCGACGGCGCCGCTGTGGAGGTGCCGCGCGGCTCCAAGGGCGCGCTCGCCCACGTCATCTGGGACGAAGTCATCTCCAGGCTGCAGGATTGAGACCAACGTCCCGCGATTCGGGACGGCAGATATCGTGAGCGCCACACCCCTACACGAACGGGAGCAACAGCTGTGACGGGACGTCTCTTCACGTCGGAGTCGGTGACCGAAGGTCACCCGGACAAGATCGCCGACCAGATCAGCGACTCGGTCCTCGACGCCATGCTCGAGCAGGACCCGCACAGCCGGGTCGCGGTCGAGACGCTCCTGACTACCGGCCTGGTGGTCGTCGCCGGTGAGGTCACCACCACCGGCTACGTGGACATCAAGCAGAAGGTCCGCGACCGGATCCTCGCGATCGGCTACGACTCGTCCCTCAAGGGCTTCGACGGTGCGTCCTGCGGCGTGATGGTCGCGATCGGCGGCCAGTCCGGCGACATCGCCCAGGGCGTCGACACCGGCCACGAGAGCCGCACCGGCTCCGTGGACGCGATGGACAAGCAGGGCGCCGGCGACCAGGGCCTGATGTTCGGCTACGCCTGCGACGACACCGACGTCCTGATGCCGCTGCCGATCGTGATCGCCCAGCGCCTCGCCGAGAAGCTCTCCGAGGTCCGCAAGGACGGCACGCTCGACTACCTGCGGCCCGACGGCAAGACCCAGGTGACCATCGAGTACGACGCCGACAACCGCCCCGTGCGCGTCGACACCGTCGTGCTGTCCACGCAGCACGCCGAGGAGACCGAGCTCGACACCCTCGAGGCCGACGTCAAGAAGCACGTCATCGACCCGGTGCTCGACACGTTCTCGATCCCCTCCGACGGCTACCGGTTGCTGGTCAACCCGACCGGACGCTTCGTCGTCGGCGGCCCGATGGGCGACGCCGGCCTGACCGGCCGCAAGATCATCGTCGACACCTACGGCGGCATGGCCCGCCACGGCGGTGGCGCCTTCTCCGGCAAGGACCCGTCCAAGGTCGACCGCTCGGCCGCCTACGCGATGCGCTGGGTCGCCAAGAACGTCGTCGCCGCGGGCCTGGCCCGTCGGTGCGAGGCACAGGTCGCCTACGCCATCGGCAAGGCCCAGCCGGTCGGTGTCTTCATCGAGACGTTCGGCACCGGCACGGTCCCCGACGAGAAGATCCAGGAGGCCGTGCTCGAGGTCTTCGACCTGCGCCCGGCCGCGATCATCCGCGACCTCGACCTGCTGCGGCCGATCTACGCCAAGACCGCGGCGTACGGCCACTTCGGTCGCGAGCTGCCCGAGTTCACCTGGGAGCGCACCGACCGCGCCGACGCGCTCAAGGCCGCCGCCGGCCTCTGACCGCACGGCGGTCGAGGAAGGCTGCGCAACCTCCTCGACCACCGGGAGCACCGTCGACGCTCGCTGGTAGACATCTGCCCATGACCCCACCCCCCGAGGAGCAGCCCGAGCTGCTCCCGGGCATGGTGCGGGCGACGGTCAAGGCGTCCCAGGCGAAGGCGAAGGCCACCCGCGCGAAGAAAGCCGCGGAGGCCGAGCCGGCGGCCGTCGACCCGGTCGCCCGGGTGCTGGTCGACGTGCCCCTCGCGCACCTCGACCGGCCCTTCGACTACACGGTCCCGGCGGCGATGGCCGACGACGCCGTGCCGGGTGCGCGGGTCAAGGTGCGCTTCGCCGGCCAGGACGTCGACGGCTACGTCGTCGAGCGCGCGGCCGGGTCCGACCACGCCGGCCGGCTGGCGCCGCTGCGCCGGGTGGTCAGCGCCGAGCCGGTGCTCGCGCCCCAGGTGGCCGCGCTCAGCGCCGACCTCGCCGAGCGCTACGCCGGCACCCGCTCCGACGTGCTCCGCCTCGCGATCCCGGCCCGGCACGCGACCACCGAGAAGCAGCCCTCGGCCCCGGCGCCCGGCTTCACCCGCGACGTGGCGGCCGGCGAGACCGCCTGGGCCGGCCACGAACCGGGTGTGGCGTTCCTCCGTCACCTCGCCGACGGCGGCGAGCCGCGGGCGGTCTGGGCGGCCGCGCCGGCCACCGACTGGCCGGCGCTCGTGGCCCACGCCGTTGCCGCGGCGTACGCCGCCGGGCGCGGCGCGCTGGTCTGTGTCCCCGACGGGAAGGACGTGGCGCGCGTCGACGCTGCGCTGACGGCGGTCCTGGGGCCGGGTCACCACGTCGCGCTCACCGCCGACTCCGGGCCGGCGCGCCGCTACCGCGACTTCCTCGCGATCAGCCGCGGCGCCCGGCGGGTCGTGGTCGGCACCCGCGCGGCGAGCTTCGCCCCGGTGCGCGACCTGGGCCTGGTGGTGATCTGGGACGACGGCGACGACCTCCACGCCGAGCCGCGCGCGCCCTACCCCCACACCCGCGAGACGCTGCTGCTGCGCGCCGAGCGCGAGCGCACCGCGACCCTGGTGGGCGGCTTCGCCCGCACGGTGGAGGGGGAGTACCTCCTCCGCACCGGCTGGGCCCGCGAGCTGAGCCCGTCGCGCGACGAGGTGCGCCGGCGTGTCACCGTGAGCATCGCGGGGGGCTCCGACGCCGACCTGCGCCGCGACGTGCACGCCCGGGCGTCCCGGATCCCGAAGCAGGTCCACGACGCCGTCCGCGACGCGTTGACCGCCGGATCGGTGCTCGTGCAGACGCCGCGGCTGGGCTACGTCACCTCGCTCGCGTGCGAGCGGTGCCGGACGCCGGCCCGTTGCTCGGCCTGCCAGGGCCCGCTGGCGCTGCGCGGGCCGACCACCCCGCCCGCGTGCCGCTGGTGCGGCACGGTCGCCGAGGCGTGGGCGTGCGCCGAGTGCGGCCACCGCGGGCTGCGCGCACCCGTGCTCGGCGATGCGCGGACCGCCGAGGAGCTGGGCCGGGCCTTCCCGAACACCCCGGTGCGCACCAGCTCCGGCGACTCGGTCGTGGCGACCGTCGACGCGTCGCGCCAGATCGTGGTGGCGACGCCGGGCGCCGAGCCGGTGGCGGCCGAGGGCTACGCCGCCGTCGTGCTGCTCGACGCGTGGCTGCTGCTCTCCCGGATCGACCTGCGCGCGGGCGAGGAGGCGCTGCGGCGCTGGCTGAACGCCGCCGCCCTGGTGCGCCCCGGTGGCCGGGTCGTCGCGGTCGGCGACCCCGCCCACCCGGCGCTCCAGGCACTCGTGCGCTGGGACCCGGCCGGCTTCGCGGCCCGCGAGACCAGCGAGCGCGTGGAGGCCCACCTGCCACCCGCGAGCCGGCTCGCGACCATCACCGGCGAGCCGGGTGCCGTCGACGACGCGCTCACCCTGCTGTCGGCGCCCGCCAGCGCGGAGCTGCTCGGGCCGGTGCCGCTCGCCGACGAGGAGTGCCGGGTGGTGGTCCGGGTGCCGCGCGCGCAGGGCCCGGAGCTGTCGCGGGCGCTCGGGGAGCTGCAGCGGCTGCGGTCGGCCCGCAAGCTCGACGCCGTACGGATCCAGGTCGACCCGCAGTCGCTCTAGTGCCGCGTGCCACGAGCAGGTGCCTCGGCGTCGTGCTCCTCGCCCGCCCGGAACGGAGGCGACTCGGTCCACGCTCGACGGACCTGTGACGACCTCCGCCCGCGGTTCCCTAGACTGGCGTCTCGCCCTCCAGGGCCACCACCAGCGCAAGGAGTCCCGTGCCCATCCAGCCGATCCGCCTGTTCGGAGACCCGGTGCTGCGCAAGCCGGCGCTGGAGGTGGTGGACTTCGACAAGGAGCTGCGCCGACTGGTCGAGGACCTCACGGACACGATGCTCGACGCGCCGGGCGCGGGCCTCGCGGCGCCGCAGATCGGGGTCGGCCTGCGCGCGTTCACCTGGCACGTCGACGGCGAGGTCGGCCACCTGATCAACCCCCAGCTCGACCTCTCCGACGAGATCCAGGACGGACCCGAGGGGTGTCTCTCGCTCCCCGAGCTGACCTACGACTGCCGACGCGCGCTGTCGGTCGTCGCGCGCGGGTTCGACATGTACGGCGAGCCGGTCACCGTCTCCGGCTCCGACCTGCTGGCCCGCGCGATCCAGCACGAGACCGACCACCTCGACGGCGTGCTCTTCATCGACCGGCTCGACACCGCGGCCCGCAAGCTGGCGATGCGCGAGATCCGGGAGTCGGACTGGTTCGGCCTCGAGCAGCCGCAGGTGCGGGTCAGCCCCCACGCGACCAACGGTCTCGGTCTCTAGGGTCATGCGCGTCGTCTTCGCCGGCACCCCCGAGGTCGCCGTACCGGCCCTGGACGCCGTCGCGGCGTCCTCCCACGAGCTGGTCGGCGTGGTCACCCGCCCGGACGCGCCGTCGGGACGTGGCCGCAAGCTGGTCGCGAGCCCGGTCGCGCAGCGCGCCGAGGAGCTGGGCGTCCCCGTGCTCAAGCCGGACCACCCGCGCGACCCCGACTTCCAGGCGGCGCTGCGTGCGCTCGAGCCGGACTGCTGCCCCGTCGTCGCCTACGGCGCGCTGCTCCCGCAGTCGGCCCTCGACATCCCGCGGCACGGCTGGGTGAACCTGCACTTCTCGGCGCTGCCCCACTGGCGCGGGGCCGCGCCCGTCCAGCACGCGATCTGGAACGGCGACGAGGTCACCGGTGCGACGACCTTCCGGATCGTGAAGGAGCTCGACGCCGGCCCGACCTTCGGGCTGATGACGGAGCGGATCCGCCCGACCGACACCGCGGGCGACCTGCTCGAGCGGCTCGCCGAAGGTGGCGCCGGCCTGCTCGTGCTGACCCTCGACGGTATCGAGGACGGCTCGCTCGAGGCCCGCCCCCAGCAGGTCGACGGAGTCTCGTTCGCACCGAAGATCCAGGTCGAGGACGCCCGGGTCGACTGGCGCCGCCCAGCGATCGTGATCGACCACCAGGTCCGCGCCTGCACGCCGGCGCCGGGCGCGTGGACGACGCTCGACGGCGAGCGGTTCAAGGTGGGGCCGGTGACCGTGACCGACCAGCGGCTCGAGCCGGGGGTGCTCGAGGTGGGCAGGGACCAGGTGCTCGTCGGCACCGGCACCCAGGCGGTGCGGCTCGGTGACGTCCAGGCGTTCGGGAAGAAACGGATGCCGGCCGCCGACTGGGCCCGGGGAGTTCGGCTTGCGACGGGTGTGACTTTTGATGCGGGTTCCGGTGAAAGCTGACTTCCGGATCGATACCGTCATGACCATGAGCCGCCCGGCGCGTGCAGACGACATCGACGAGATCTGCATGGCGTTGCCCGAGGTCGAGCTCGGGACGTCGTGGGGTGACCGACCGACGTACAAGGTGCGGGGCAAGGGCTTCCTGCTCTACCGGATGCCGCACCGGACCGCCGTCGACCCGGTGACGGGGGAGATGTACGACGACCTGCTCGTCATCACCACCCCGGACGCCGCGGAGAAGCAGGCCCTCGTCGACGACGAAGGCTCACCGTTCTTCACCATCGACCACTTCCGCGGCTACAACGCGGTCCTGGTCCAGCAGTCCCGTCTCGGAGAGATCGAGCGCGAGGAGCTGGCCGAAATCATCACCGACGCCTGGGCCACCAAGGCCCCCAAGACCCTCGTGAGGAAGTTCTTCGAGGATGGCTGACCCCCGGCCACGGGGGCCTCAGCAGGGCAGGCGGGCTGCTGCGTCCCGTCCGTCCGTCGACCCCGCTCGTCTGGCAGCTCTCGACGTCCTCAAGGCGGTGCGGGTCGACGGCGCCTACACCAACCTGGTGCTGCCCGCCGTGATCCGTCACCACGGGCTCACCGGGCGCGACGCGGCGTTCGTGACCGAGCTGGCGTCCGGCACGATCCGGCGCCGCGGCACCTACGACGCGATCATCGCCGCCTGCGCGGACCGCCCCCTGAACAAGATCGAGGCCAAGGTGCTCGACGCGCTGCGCCTCGGCACGCACCAGCTGCTGTCGATGCGGGTGCCCTCGCACGCCGCCATCAGCACCACGGTCGACCTGGTGCGGGCGAAGGTGAGCTCGGGCGCCGGTGGCTTCGCCAACGCCGTGCTCCGCCGCGTGGACGAGCAGGGGCTCGCGGAGTGGATCGGCCGGGTCGCGCCGGATCCCCGGGTCGCTCCGACCCGCTTCGCCTCGATCGCCTACAGCCACCCGCGCTGGGTGGTCGACGAGCTGCGCAGCGCCGTCGGCGCCGACGAACTCTACGACCTGCTCGCCGCCGACAACGAGCCCCCGCTGGTCACCCTGGTCGCCCGGCCGGGCCGCTCGACCCGCGAGGAGCTCCCGGGCGAGCCGACGCCCTACTCGCCGTACGGCGTGATCCTCCAGGGTGGTGACCCGGGTGAGGTCGCCGCCGTCTCCGAGGGTCGTGCCGGTGTCCAGGACGAGGGGTCCCAGCTGGTGGCCGTCGCGCTGGCGGCAGCCGAGGTCGAGGGCCGCGACGAGCTGTGGCTGGACCTCTGCGCCGGGCCGGGTGGCAAGGCCGCGCTCCTGGCCGGGCTCGCTGCGCAGCAGGGGGCGGGCCTGGTGGCCGCCGAGCGGCAGCCGCACCGCGCCAAGCTGGTCCAGCGCTCGTTGAAGGGCGCGGCCGGGGTGGCCGGCCTGGTCGCCTCCGACGGGACCGCCCCGCCCTTCCTGCCCGGCACCTTCGACCGGGTCCTGGTCGATGCGCCGTGCACCGGGTTGGGTGCCCTGCGTCGACGGCCGGAGGCGCGCTGGCGACGTCGTCCCGACGACCTGCTCAGCCTGGTCCTCCTCCAGCGGCGGCTGCTGTCCGCGGCGCTCGACCTCACGCGGCCCGGCGGCGTGGTGCTCTACGCGACCTGCTCGCCGGTGATCTCGGAGACGAAGGGGGTCGTCGCCTCGGTGCTCGACACCCGGCGCGACGTCCGGCTCGAGGATCTCGGTCCGCTGCTGCCCGGCGTGCCCGACTGCGCGGGTCCGGTCCCCGGCACCGTGCAGCTCTGGCCGCACCGGCACGGCACGGACGCGATGTTCATGGCGCTGCTGCGCAGGGTCTGAGGATCGCCACCCCCTAGATTGGGCGCATGCCCTCGAAGCCGCCGTCGGTCGAGATCGAGGTGGACGACCGGGTGGTCCGGGTCAGCAACCCCGACCGGGTCTACTTCCCTCCCACGAGATCAGGGGAGTCGGGTGCCACGAAGCTCGACCTGGTCGAGTACTACCTCGCCGTCGGTCCGGGCATCGTCAACGCGCTCTTCGAGCGGCCGTGCATGCTGCACCGATTCCCCAAGGGGCTGGCCGGCGACAAGGTGCACCAGAAGCGGCTGCCGGCCGGCGCGCCGCCGTGGGTGGAGACCGTGCAGCTGCACTTCCCGCGATGGAACCGGACCGCCGACGAGCTGTGCGTGACCGAGCTCGGCAGCGTGATCTGGGCGGTGCAGATGTCGACGGTCGAGTTCCACCCGTGGAACAGCCGCCGCGAGGACACCGAGAAGCCCGACGAGTGGCGGATCGACCTCGACCCCGGCCCGCTGTGCGACTTCGACACCGTACGGCGCGTGGCGCACGTCGCCCACGAGGTGCTCGACGAGCTCGGCGCGGTCGGCTACCCGAAGACCAGCGGCGGGTCCGGGATGCACGTCTACGTCCGGATCCCGCCCGACCACGGCTTCCAGGACGTACGCCGGGCCGCGCTCGCGTTCGCGCGTGAGGTCGAGCGGCGCGCCCCCGACGACGTCACCACCACCTGGTGGCGCAAGGACCGCGACCCCCACCACCTCTTCGTCGACTACAACCAGAACGCCCGCGACCACACCATCGCGGCGGCCTACTCCGTGCGCGGCGTCCCGGACGCCCGGGTGTCGACCCCGATCCGCTGGGACGAGGTCGACGACGTCGACCCGCACGACTTCACGCTCTTCACCGTGCCCGACCGCTTCGCCGAGCTCGGCGACCTGCACGCCGACATCGACGACCACCCGTTCGACATCGCTCCACTCCTGGAGTGGGCCGATCGGGACGAGGCGGCCGGTGCCGGACCGCCCGTCGAGCCCGACGAATAGGCTGCTCCCGTGGGCATCCAGATCACTCCGAGCATCCTCAACGCCGACTTCGCCGACCTCGGCGCGGAGGTCGCGCGGATCGGCAGCGCCGACTGGGTCCACGTGGACGTGATGGACAACCACTTCGTCCCGAACCTGACGTTCGGCCCGGCGATGGTCGAGGCGCTCGCCCGCGCGACCGACGTACCCCTCGACGCGCACCTGATGATCGAGGACGCCGACCGCAACGCGCTGGCCTATGTCGAGGCCGGCTGCGGGTCGGTGACCTTCCACGTCGAGGCCGCAGCCGCGCCGGTGCGCCTGGCCCGCGAGATCCGCGCGCACGGCGCCCGGGCGAGCATGGCCCTGAAGCCGGCCACGCCGATCGAGCCCTACGAGGACCTGCTGTCCGAGCTCGACATGCTGCTGATCATGACCGTCGAGCCGGGCTTCGGCGGCCAGAAGTTCCTCGACCTGTGCCTGCCGAAGATCCGGCGCGCCCGCCAGCTGATGGACAAGCACGGCGTGGAGACCTGGCTCCAGGTCGACGGCGGCGTCTCGCTCGACACGATCGAGCGCTGTGTCGAGGCCGGCGCGGACGTGTTCGTCGCGGGATCCGCCGTCTACTCCGCCGACGACCCGGACCGGATGGTGGCCGAGCTGCGCGCCGCGGCCGAGGCGGCCGTCTCCGCCTGACCGCGGATATCCCGGCGACGGGTGGCCGGCCGGCAGGCAGACTGTCCCGGTGCTCCTGACCATCTCCACGACGCTCGCGCCCGCGCGCGACCTGGGGTACCTGCTGCACAAGCACCCCGACCGGGTGCAGGAGTTCAGCCAGTCCTTCGGTGCCGCCACCGTGCTGTTCCCCGTGGCCACCGACGAGCGCACCACGGCGGCGCTGGTGCTCGACGTCGACCCGGTCCGGCTGGCCCGGTCGCGACCGCGCAACGCCCCCGACTTCAGCCTGGCGCAGTGCGTCAACGACCGGTCGTACGCCGCGTCCTCGCTGCTGGCGGTCGCCCTCGGCGACGTGTTCACCACGGCCCGCAGCGGCCGCTGCAACGCCCGCCAGGAGCTCGCCGACTCCGCGATCCCGCTGGAGCTGGAGCTCCCGGTCCTGCCCTGCCGGGGCGGCGTCGAGGTCGCTCACCGGCTGTTCGAGCCGCTCGGGTGGGTCGTCGAGGCCGACCCGCTGCCGCTCGACGAGCGGTTCCCGGAGTGGGGCGACTCCCGCTACGTCCGGCTCCGGCTGACCGGCACGGTCCGGCTCGCCGACGCTCTCAACCAGCTCTACGTGCTGCTGCCGGTGCTCGACGAGTCCAAGCACTACTGGCAGGCCGCGGACGAGGTCGACAAGCTGATCCGCTCGGGCGGCGAGTGGCTGGCCACCCACCCCGAACGCGAGCTGATCACGCGGCGCTACCTGGCCCGCACCGGCCTGGCCCGGGCCGCGCTCGCACGCCTCGCGGAGCTCGACGACGAGTCGCCCGACGAGGCCGAGCGCGCGGACCGACCCGCGCCGCTCAACACCCGACGCCGCGACGCCGTCCTGGCGACCCTCGCCGAGCTGAAGGCCGGCACGGTGATCGACCTCGGCTGCGGCGAGGGGCAGCTCGTTGCCGCGCTGCTGGACGACCCGTCGTACTCCAAGGTCGCGGGCATGGAGGTCTCCAGCCAGGCGCTGCGCCGGGCCGCACGGTCGCTGCGGGTCGACGACATGGGCGAGCGGCGGGCCGAACGGTTGGAGCTCTTCCAGGGCTCGTTGACCTACGAGGACCCCCGCCTGGCCGGCTACGACGCCGCCGTCCTCATGGAGGTCGTCGAGCACGTCGACCCGTCGCGGCTCGGCGCCCTGGAGCACGTGGTCTTCGCCGCCGCCCGCCCGGGTGCGGTGCTCGTGACGACCCCCAACGCCGACTTCAACCCGCGCTACGAGCACCTGGTCGGCATGCGGCACCCCGACCATCGCTTCGAGTGGACCCGCGCCGAGCTGGCGGCCTGGGCCGGAGGCGTGGCCGAGCGGCACGGGTACTCGGTCGAGCTGCGCGGCATCGGCGAGGCCGACCCCGAGCTCGGCGCGCCGACCCAGCTGGCGGTGTTCCGCCGTGGCTGAGATCCGGGTCCCCGACCGGGGGCTGGTGCTCCTGGTCGGCGTGTCCGGCAGCGGGAAGTCGACCTTCGCCGCGCGGCACTTCCTGCCGACGCAGGTCGTCTCCAGCGACTTCTGCCGCGGCCTGGTCGCCGACGACGAGAACGACCAGGACGCCACCCGGGACGCCTTCGACGTCCTGCACTACATCGTCGGTACCCGGCTGCGCCGCGGCCTGCTGACCGTCGTCGACGCCACCAACGTCCAACAGGCCGCGCGCGCCGCCCTGATCGAGCTCGCCAGGGACCACGACGTGCTGGTCGATGCGATCGTCCTGGACGTGCCCGAGGCCGTCGCCCAGGAGCGCAACCGGCACCGGCCCGACCGCGCCTTCGGCGGCCACGTCGTCGCCCGTCAGCACCGTGACCTCCACCAGGGCCTGTCCCGGATGGGGCGGCGGATGCGCCGGGTGCACGTCCTGCGCGGCGAGGAGGAGATCGCGGCCGCGACCGTGGTCACCGAGCGGTCCTGGAACGACCGCCGTGACCTGACCGGTCCGTTCGACATCGTCGGCGACGTGCACGGCTGCGCGTCCGAGCTGCGCACGCTGCTCACCGACCTGGGCTGGTCCGTCGAGGCCGACGAGCGGGGACGGCCGAACGGTGCGACCCACCCGGAGGGACGTACGGCGGTCTTCGTCGGCGATCTGGTCGACCGCGGGCCGGACACGCCCGGCGTGCTCCGTCTGGTGATGGGCATGGTCGCCGCCGGCACCGCTCTCTGCGTCAGCGGCAACCACGAGGCCAAGCTGGTGCGCGCCCTGGAGGGCAACGACGTCACCGTCTCCCACGGTCTCGCCGAGTCGCTGGCGCAGCTCGCCGAGGGGCCGGACGACTTCCGTACCGCGGCGCTGGCCTTCATGAGGGGGCTGATCAGCCACTACGTGCTCGACGACGGACGGCTGGTCGTCGCCCACGCCGGGCTGAAGGAGGCCTACCACGGCCGGTCGTCGGGGCGGGTCCGCTCGTTCGCGCTCTACGGCGACACCACGGGCGAGACCGACGAGTTCGGGCTGCCCGTCCGCTACCCCTGGGCGCGCGAGTACCGCGGCCGGGCGATGGTCGCCTACGGCCACACGCCCGTGCCGGAGACCGAGTGGGTCAACAACACCATCTGCCTCGACACCGGCGTCGTGTTCGGCGGCGCGCTGACGGCGCTGCGCTACCCGACGAAGGAGATCGTGTCGGTCCCGGCAGAGCAGCAGTGGTTCGAGCCGGTCCGCCCCCTGGCGAAGCCGACCGCGGGCCGCGAGCCCGGCACCCTGCGCCTGGACGACGTGCTGACCCTCGGGGGCCCGACCTGGCTCACCACCACCCGGGCCGGCAAGGTGAAGGTCCCTGAAGAGAACGCCGCGGCCGCCCTGGAGATCATGAGCCGATTCGCCGTCGACCCGCGCTGGCTGGTGCACCTGCCCGCGACGATGGCGCCGGCGCCGGCCACTCAGGAGGGCGGCCCCCTCGAGCACCAGGTCCTCGAGCACCCCGAGCGCGCGTTCGACGCCTACGCCAGGGCCGGCGTGACCCGGGTCGTGTGCGAGGAGAAGCACATGGGCTCGCGCGCGATCGCCGTCCTCACCCGCGACCCGGACGTGGCCGAGCGTCGCTTCGGGATCACGGACGGCACGTCGGGCACCGTGCACACCCGGACCGGCCGCCCGTTCTTCGACGCCGGCCTCACCGCGACGCTGGTCGACCGGCTGCGCCGCGCGTGCGGTCCGCTCCTCGACGCGCTCGACAGCGACTGGCTCGTCCTCGATGCCGAGCTGCTCCCGTGGTCGGCGAAGGCACTCGGCCTGGTCCGCGAGCAGTACGCCTCGGTCGGCGCGGCCGCGCACCACGCCCTGCCCGCGGTCCAGGCCGTCCTCGCGACCGCCGCGGCCCGAGGGCTCGACGTCGCCGACCTGGCCGAGCGCACGACCCGGCGTACGGCGTCGGCGGAGGCGTTCCGTGACGTCTACGCGGCCTACTGCACGCCGACCGACGGGCTCGACGGCGTCACGCTCGCGCCGTTCCAGGTGCTCGCCGCCGAAGGCCGCACGCTCGCGCTCACCGAGCCGCACCCGTGGCACCTCGAGCAGCTCGCCCGCATCGACGACCCGCTGGTGCGACCCACCCGGCACCGGTTCGTCGAGCTGTCGTCGACCGCCGAGCGGGACGCCGCGACCCGGTGGTGGCTCGAGCTGACCGAGTCCGGGGGAGAGGGCATGGTCGTGAAGCCGGCGCACCTCGTCGGCCGCGGTGTGCAGCCCGGCCTCAAGGTGCGCGGCCGCGACTATCTCCGGCTCGTCTACGGTCCCGACTACCTCGACTCCCTGCACCTGCTGCGTGGCCGCAACACCGGCAAGAAGGGCAGCCTCGCGCTGCGCGAGCACGGCCTCGGGCTGGAGTCGCTGAGCCTGTTCGTCGACCGCGAGCCGCTGTGGCGGGTGCACCAGGCGGTCTTCGCGGTGCTCGCCCTCGAGTCGGAGCCCGTCGACCCGCGCCTCTAGCAGCGGCGCGCGGCAGCCGGCGACGATGCCGCTCGTCGCTGCGCCGACGGTGTACCCGGCCCGAGTGTCCGGGCGTCTCACGCTGTGGCCCGCGTCACGGCTCCCGGCGCTGGTCGCTGTGGCAGACTCGACCTGACGAGTTTTCGAGCTCGCGTGCTCTGGGGTCGGTGTAATTCCGAGCCGGCGGTGACTGGACGAAGCTTCTTCATCCAGAAGTCCGCGACCCGGTCACAGCCAGTGACCGGTTGACCAGGTGAGATTCCTGGACCGACGGTCAAAGTCCGGATGGGAAGCGCACGCACGGCGACCATGAGCCCTCCGGGGTCCCCGGTGTCGCCCGTCGCCCCGGAGTCCGTGACACGACCGGACCGGAGGGGTGAGATGACGTTCACCGCTGCAGAGCAGGCCGCCATGCGGCGCGCGCTCGAGCTCGCGGCGACGCCCGGCGTCCCGCTCGGGCCCAACCCGCGGGTCGGCTGCGTGCTGCTCGACGAGGACGGCCGCACGGTCGCCGAGGGCTTCCACCGCGGTGCCGGCACCGCCCACGCGGAGGCCGACGCGCTCTCCCATGCAGGAGACCGGGCCCGGGGCACCACCGCCGTCGTCACCCTCGAGCCCTGCAACCACACCGGCCGCACCGGTCCGTGCGCCGAGGCGCTGGTCGCCGCCGGCGTACGCCGGGTCGTCTTCGCCCAGCCCGACCCCAACCCGGCGGCGGCCGGGGGGGCCGACACCCTGCGCGCCGCCGGCGTCGAGGTCGAGTCGGGACTTCTGGCCGTCGAGTCCGGACTTCTGAACGAGGTCTGGACCTTCGCCGTCGAGCACGGCCGCCCCTTCGTCACCTGGAAGTTCGCGACCAGCCTCGACGGCCGCAGCGCCGCCGCCGACGGCACCAGCCGCTGGGTCAGCTCCCGGGCTGCGCGCCTCGACACCCACCGGCTCCGTGCGCTCTGCGACGTGATGCTGGTCGGCAGCAACACCGTCGCGGTCGACGACCCGCTCCTGACCGTGCGCGACGAGCGAGACCAGCCGCTGGGCCGCCAGCCGCTGCGCGCGGTGATGGGGGAGCGCGACCTCGACCCCGGCAGCCGGATCTTCGCTCAGTCCACCGCTGGGGACGCCGAGAGCCTCCAGCTCCGCACGCGTGACCCCGAGAAGGCGCTCGCCGAGCTCTACGCCCGTGGCCGCCAGCACGTCTTCCTCGAGGGCGGGCCGACCCTGGCCGCGGCCTTCCTGCGCGCCGGGCTGGTCGACGAGATCGTCGCGTACGTCGCGCCGATGCTGCTCGGCGCCGGCCGCTCCTCGGTCGCCGACCTCGGAATCACCACCATCGCCGACGCGTTGCGTCCCCGGGTCATCGACGTCACCGTGCTCGAGCACGACCCCGAGCACAACGTCCGGCTCACGCTCGCACCAGAGAGGACCTGAATGTTCACCGGAATCGTCGAGGAGCTCGGCACCGTCGCGGCCATCGAGGACCAGGGCGACGCCATCCGCCTCACCATCCGTGCGAGCACCGTGCTCGAGGACGCCGGCCTCGGCGACTCGATCTCGGTCAACGGTTGCTGCCTCACCGTCACCGAGCACGACGGCGTGACGTGGACCGCCGATGTCATGCAGGAGACCCTCGACAAGACCAGCCTGTACGGCGTGCAGCCCGGCGACCGGGTGAACCTCGAGCGTGCGGTGACCGCCCACACGCGGCTGGGCGGCCACATCGTCCAGGGCCACGTCGACGGCGTCGGCACCATCGTGAGCCGGACGCCCAGCGAGCACTGGGAGGTCGTCGAGATCTCGCTGCCGACCGCGCTGAGCCGCTACCTCGTCGACAAGGGCTCGATCACCGTCGACGGCGTCAGCCTGACCGTGGTCGAGGCGAAGGACGAGAGCTTCACGGTCAGCCTGATCCCCGAGACGCTGGCCCGCACGACGCTGGGCTCCCGCCGGCCCGGGGACCGGGTCAACCTCGAGGTCGACGTGATCGCCAAGTACGTCGAGAAGCTCCTGCCGTACGGCAAGGAGACGGCATGAGCACCCTGTCGTCGTTCTACGACGCGCATCTGACCATCTCCGGCCACCAGATCACCTGGCGCGAGATCGTCGGCAACACGTTCGGCTTCGCCTCCGCTGTCGGTGGGCTGCGCCGGCGGGTGTGGGCGTGGCCGGTCGGCATCGTCGGCAACGTGCTCCTGTTCACCGTGTTCGTCGCGGCGACCTTCGACGCCCAGGCCCAGCAGCCGCTCTTCGGCCAGGCGGGCCGCCAGGTCTTCTTCATCATCACGAGCATCTACGGCTGGCAGCGCTGGCAGGAGGCCAAGCGGGCCCACGGTGGGGGAGACGTCCCGGCGATCGACCCGCGCTGGGCCACCGCCCGCGAGCGGGTCGGGTACCTCCTGACCGCCGCGGCCGGGATCCTGGTCTGCCAGTGGGTGTTCACGGTCGTCGGCGCCGGCTGGCCCGCGCCGCGCTGGTACTACTGGTGCGACGCCTGGATCTTCGTGGGCTCGATGCTCGCGACCTACGCGATGGCCCGCGGCTGGAACGACTTCTGGCTCGCCTGGATCGCCGTCGACCTGGTCGGCGTGCCGCTCCTGTGGCACTCGGGCTACTACCCCTCGGCGATCCTCTACGTCTTCTACGGCGCGCTCTGCGTGGCCGGCTTCATCACCTGGTGGCGCGCCACCGCGGCCGCACCCGGCCAGTCACTCCGAGAGAAGGTCCCCGCATGAGCCAGGACGCTCAGCACGACGGCGTACGCCTCGACAGCATCGAGCGCGCGATCGCCGACATCGCGGACGGCAAGGCCGTCATCGTCGTCGACGACGAGACCCGCGAGAACGAGGGCGACATCATCTTCGCCGCGAGCAAGGCGACCCCCGAGCTGATGGCCTTCACGATCCGGCACAGCAGCGGCGTCATCTGCGTGCCGATGCCCGCCGGCATGCTCGACCGTCTCGAGATCCCGCTGATGACGCCCCACAACAAGGACAAGCTGCGTACGGCGTACACGATCTCCGTCGACGCCCGCGACGGCGTCACCACCGGGATCTCCGCCGCCGACCGGGCCCACACCGCACGCGTGCTCGCGGACTCGGCCACCGAGCCGTGGGAGATCACCCGGCCGGGCCACGTCTTCCCGCTGCGCTACCGCGAGGGCGGCGTGCTCGTGCGCCGCGGCCACACCGAGGCGGCCGTCGACCTGGCCAGGCTCGCCGGGCTCACCCCGGCCGGGGTGCTCGTCGAGGTCGTCAACGACGACGGCACCATGAAGCGCGCCCCCGAGCTGCGCGAGTTCGCCGACGAGCACGGCCTCGCGATGATCTCGATCGACGACCTGGTCCGCTACCGGCGCCGCCACGAGAACCTGGTCGAGCGGGCCGCCGAGACCCGGCTGCCCACCCGGCACGGCGACTTCACGGCCTACGGCTACCGGATCACCGTCGACGGCTCCGAGCACATCGCCCTGGTGTACGGCGACGTGTCCGGCCCCGAGCCGGTGCTGACCCGCGTGCACTCGGAGTGCCTGACCGGCGACGTCTTCGGCAGTGCCCGCTGCGACTGCGGACCGCAGCTCGACGAGGCGCTCCAGCGGATCGTCGAGGAGGGCCGGGGTGTCGTCGTCTACCTGCGCGGCCACGAGGGGCGGGGGATCGGCCTGGTCGCCAAGCTGCAGGCCTACCAGCTGCAGGACGGCGGCCGCGACACGGTCGACGCCAACCTCGACCTCGGCCTGCCCGCCGACGCGCGCCACTACGGCACCGCCACGCAGGTGCTCCGCGACCTCGGCGTCACGAACGTCCGGCTGATGACCAACAACCCCGACAAGGTCGACAACCTCGAGGACTTCGGGGTGCACGTCGCCGAGCGGGTCGCCCTGACGCCGCACCCCAACGACCACAACATCGCCTACCTGCTGACCAAGCGCGACCGGATGGGCCACGACCTGCCCAACCTGGCCGCCGACGCAGCCGACCTCGCGCAGAACGGAGCCTGACATGGCTGGACACGGAGCCCCCGACCAGGAGCCCTTCGACGGCAGCGACCTGCGGGTGGCGGTCGTCGCAGCGAGCTGGCACACCCAGGTGATGGACGGCCTGCTCGCCGGCGCCGAGCGCGCCCTCGACGACTTCCGGGTCGCCGACCGCAAGATCGTCCGGGTGCCCGGCACGTTCGAGCTGCCGGTCGTCGCGAGCGCGCTGGCGGCCCAGGGGTACGACGCCGTGATCGCGCTCGGCGTGGTGATCCGGGGTGGCACTCCGCACTTCGACTACGTCTGCAACGCCGCCACCGACGGGCTGACCCGGGTCGCGCTCGACCACACCACCGCGGTCGGCTTCGGCGTGCTCACCTGCGACGACGACCAGCAGGCCCTCGATCGCGCCGGCCTCGAGGGTTCCCAGGAGGACAAGGGCTACGAGGCCACGTCGGCCGCCCTGCTCACCGCCCGGACCCTGGGCGAGGTCGCCAGGTCCACGCCGTAGGCTGGTCGATCGTGAAGACGTTCGACGAGCTCTGGTCCGAGCTGAGCGACAAGGCCCGGACCCGCCCCGAGGGATCCGGCACCGTGCGCGAGCTCGACGCCGGCGTCCATTTCATCGGGAAGAAGCTGGTCGAGGAGGCCGCCGAGTCCTGGATGGCCGCGGAGCACGAGGGCAAGGACCGCGCGGCCGAGGAGATCAGCCAGCTGCTCTACCACGCCCAGGTGCTCATGCTCGCGACCGGCATCGAGCTCGACGACGTCTACGCCCACCTCTGAAAGCGCGTTCCCATGTCTCTCCTGAGAATCGCGATCCCCAACAAGGGGTCGCTGTCCCAGTCCGCGTCCGAGATCTTGCGCGAGGCCGGCTACCGCCAGCGCGACGACGCCAAGCAGCTGACCCTGATCGACGCCGAGAACGGCGTCGAGTTCTTCTACCTGCGCCCTCGCGACATCGCGCTCTACGTCGGCGAGGGCACCCTCGACGTCGGCATCACCGGCCGCGACCTGCTCCTCGACTCGGGCGCGAAGGCCGAGGAGATCACCGGCCTCGGCTTCGGCCGCAGCCGGTTCCGCTTCGCCGGTCCGCAGGGCTCGTTCACCGACCTGTCCCAGCTGGCCGGCACCCGCATCGCCACGTCGTACGTCGGCGTCGTCCAGTCGTTCCTGGAGGAGCGCGGGATCGAGGCCTCGGTCGTCCGTCTCGACGGGGCCGTGGAGACCAGCATCCAACTCGGCGTGGCTGACGTGATCGCCGATGTCGTCGAGACCGGCGGCACCCTGCGCCAGGCGGGCCTGGAGACGTTCGGCGAGACGATCCTGGAGTCCGAGGCGGTGCTGATCACCCGTTCCGGTGCGGTGCCCGGCGGTTTCGAGGTCTTCAAGCGCCGGGTCGACGGCGTCCTGGTCGCCCGCAGCTACGTGATGATGGACTACGACATCGAGTCCGAGCACGTCACCGCCGCGGTCGCCCTGACCCCCGGCATCGAGGGCCCGACCATCGCGCCGCTCCATCGCGAGGGCTGGGTGGCGGTGCGGGCGATGGTCCCGCGCGCCGGTGCCCAGCGACTCATGGACGAGCTCTACGACCTCGGTGCCCGCGGCATCCTGCTCACGGACATCCATGCCTGCCGCCTCTGAGCCGGTGCCGGTCCCGCACACCTGGCGCCCCTTCGGGGTCCGGATGGCCGGAGCGGTGCTGGGTGGCGGCCTGCTGATGGTCTGTGCGCTGGCCTGGATCGGCTTCGACGCCGAGACGCAGGCGCGGTTCTCCTGGCTCCAGCGCGGCACGCTCGCCGTCCTCGGCCTGCTCGCGTTCGCCGCGTGGTTCGCGCTGGTCCGGTCGCGGGTGGTCGCCGAGCAGGGCCGGCTGGTCGTGGTGAACGGCTACCGCCGCCGCGACCTCGCGTGGGCCGAGGTGATCGCCGTGCACCTGCCGCCCGGCGCTCCCTGGGCGACGCTCGACCTCGCGGACGGCACCACCGTCGCCGCCATGGGCATCCAGGGCTCCGACGGTGACCGTGCCCGGCGCGCCGTGCGCGAGCTGCGGGCGCTGGTCAACCGCTGACCAGGCGGGGTCGCTGAACGCTCAGTCCTGGGAGCGGATGCCCCAGCAGACCGACAGCTCGTCGCCGTCCGCGCCGGTCGGCGCCAGCGTCACCAGGTCCTCGCCGCTGCGGAAGGCGTCGGCCTGGGCCGTCATCGGCTCGACGGCCAGCGAGCGACGCGCCGTGCCCGGCACGTCGTCGGCGCTGAACACCTGCAGCCACGCGTGCGCCGAGTCGACCCACAGCACCACGCCGTGGCCCGACACCGGGTCGGTGAGCAGGGTCGTCGCCACCCCCTGCGCGTCGCGGTCGAGGTCGGTGAACGCGTCGTTGAAGGCGACGTCGCGGATGGGGCGCGCCATCCGGAAGTCGTACGGCGTGCCGGCGACGTCCGCGCGGCCGACCGGCAGCAGCCGGTCGTCGACGAGCGAGCGGGTCGACGCGGGCAGGGTCAGCTCCCAGCCGTCGACCGGGCCGGGACCGACCGTGAGGTAGGGGTGCGCACCGCTCGCGTACGGCGCGGGCTTGTCGCTCATGTTGGTCGCGGTCTGGGTGACCGTGAGCCCGTCGGCCGAGAGGTCGAAGACGATGTGCAGGTCGAGCGTCCACGGATAGCCGGTCTGGGCCATCAGCCGGTAGGTGAGCGACACCGAGTGGGCGGTGTGCTCCTCGAGCGACCAGGCCACCCAGCGCACCAGGCCGTGCGACGCGTTCCGGTGGGACGGCTCGGTCAGCGCGAGCTGGTGGTCGTGCCCGTCGAACGAGTAGGCGCCGTCGCGGATCCGGTTCGGCCACGGCATCAGCAGCTGGCCGCGGCCACCGGATGACATCTCGTCGGCGCCGAACCCGTCGACCAGCGGGCGACCGGCGTACTCCAGCACGCGCAGCGCGGCGCCGCTCTCGGTGACGACGGCCCGGTAGCCGCCGCCGCTGATCTCGTACTGGTCACCACTGGGAGCGAGCATGGTCGGCAGCCTAGGCGCTGGTGTCGACGATCAGGTCGGCCCGGCCGCGGGTGTCCTCGTGCTCGAAGAGTGCCGCCTCGTCGACCTGCCACTGCTCCCACTCGGGGCGCATCGCCTCGCCGTCGCGCTCCAGCCCGCGCCGAAGCCGCTCCGACCACGGCGCCTCGACCCACGCGAGCGCCGTGACGAGGCCCGCCACCGCGCGCGCACCGCTGCCGACGCCCTCGATCACCAGCAGCGGGACCGGCTCGACGTCGACCGTCTCGACGAAGCGACCGGCGTGCCAGTCGAAGCGGCGGTAGCTCCCCGGACCTCCGCCGGCCAGCGGGCGGAGGAGGTCATCGAGCTGGGCGGCGACCTTCGACAGGCCGTGCCAGCCGTCGTACAGGTCGTCCATGTGGATCACCCGGGCGCCCGGCTCGAGCGCGGCGACGGCGGCGGCCAGCGTCGTCTTGCCCGAGCCGGCGGGACCGTCGATGCACACCAGGCGGCCGGCGCCCAGCGTGGGTGGGCGCGAGCGGGCCAGGTCGAGCAGCGCGGCGGCGGCGTCGACCACGTCAGAAGGCCTGGCCGCACCCGCGGTAGCTCGGCACGGCGTCCACGAACTCGCTGCCGGAGAGCAGGTGCACGGAGAGGGCGTGCTCGAAGAGCTCGCCGGACTTCGCGTGGCGGAACCACACGAGGTCACCGATCTCCAGCAGCGCGGCGGCACGGCCGGTGAGCGGCGTCTGCACCTCGCCGGCGCCCTCGAGAGCGGTCAGGTGCAGGCCGGCCGGCGCCCACGGGGTCGGGAGCCGGTCTGCGCCGACCGGTCCGGAGGCGACCAGGCCGCCGCCGTGCACGGTCGCCATCTCGGGCGACGGCTTGCGGGTGACCGGCAGCCCGTAGAACGAGGCGGGCCTCGGCGCGAACGAGCGGTAGTGGTCGAAAAGGGTCGGCACCAGGAGCCCGGAGCCGGCCGCGACCTCGGTGACCGCCGGGTCGGCGGCGGACTCCTCGACCGAGCCGGAGCCGCCGGCGTTCCAGAACTCCAGCTCGGCCAGCGGACGGATCGCGTCGGCGATCTCGCGACGGCGTACGGCGAGCTGGGTCAGCGAGAGCGCCTTCAGCCGGCGCACGATCATCGACCGGGTGCGGGCCGTGGGCACGGCGTCGGCCAGCCCGGCGACCTGTCCCTCGTAGGTCATCGCGCCGACCAGGCGGAAGCCGCTGCGCTCGGTGATCGTCCGGGCCAGCGCCACCACGTCCGCCGTGTCGTGCAGGGGTGACCGCTTCGGGCCGACGTGGCTGCCCGCCACGAGCAGGCCCGCGTCCACGTCGATCGCGACCCGGACCGGGACGGTGGGGGAGAAGCGGACCGAGTCGACGACCTCGAGCTGGGCGACGTTGTCGACCATGATCGTGATGGCGGCCGCGGCCGACGGGGAGGCGACCAGGTCGGCCAGCGCGCCCCGGTCGACGGTCGGGTAGGCGACGACGATGTCGTCGCAGAGGTCGTGCTCGTGCAGCCAGAGCGCCTCGCGCAGCGTGTAGGCGAGGACGCCGTGCATGCCGTCGTGCTCGAGGGCGCGGCTGATCAGGGCCGGGACCCGCAGCGACTTCGACGCGACCCGGACCGGCTTGCCGCCGGCTCGTCGGACCAGGTCGGTCGCATTCGCGTCGAAGGCGTCGAGGTCGACGACGAACACCGGAGTGGGGAGCGGGGCGCCCTGCTTGGCGACGGCGTCGTTCAGCCGTGCCCAGAGCTGGTTGCGGTCGACGAAGCCCTGCGACACCCGCGCGGCCATCAGCTGATGCCACGCTTGCGCAAGATGGCCTCGATCTCGGCCATGTCGTCGTCGCCGGCCAGGGCGGGCTGCCCGGTCTCGGCCGTCCGCGTGGCTGTCCGCCTGGCGGGCAGCTCACCGGGACCGGCGGCCGGCGGCCCCACCGACCTCGCGACCTGGCGGCTGCGGAGCGCGCCGGACATCACGATCAGGCCGATGCCGACCGCCCCCACGACGATCCCGCTCCACACCATCGGGTTCCACACCAGGTTGCCGGCCCAGGCGCCGATCTCGCCGGCGATGCCGGTGAACATCTGGAGCGTCTTGGTCAGGTAGGCCGCCGGGGGCAGCAGCGTGAAGCCGAGCGCCCGCAGGCCGGAGGCCAGACCCCGTCGCCGGAAGGCGAGCCAGGTCCAGATCCCTCCAGCCACGGTGAGGGTCAGCGTCAGCGCCGCCCACGAAGCATCGTCCACGATTCAAGCGTCCCACACGCCCCATGCGCGACCGGCCTCAGGCCGGAGCGGCCACCCCGGGTTCCTCGACCGGCTCGCCGAGGACGCCCCTTCCACCCGGCGAGCGGCCCTGCGGCGCCCGAGTTTCGGATCTCGGACTCGTTCGGGGGAGGATGCCGAGGTGATCCAGCCCGACGAGACGCGCACGATCCCGGACCCCGGGTTCGCCGGTGACGACGGAGCCGCGCCGGCCGCGCTGGCCGCCGCGTTGGCCGCCTGGGACGCCGACCCGGGCGCCTATCCGGAGGCCCTCGCCGCGCTCCAGCAGGCGCGGCTCCTGGTGCCGGTCGTGGCCGTCCTGGGCGAGGTCGAGGTCGACGAGGCCGGGCTGGCCCACGACAAGACCAGCGACATGGCCGCGGTGCTGATGCGCGGTGGTGACGGCCGGCTCGCGCTGCTGTCCTTCACCGCGACGGCGACGCTCGCCGCCTGGGACCCGGCCGCCCGTCCGGTGCCGGTCTCGGCACAGGTCGCGGCCCGGTCGGCGCTCCAGGACGGCGCCGAGGCGCTGCTCGTGGACGTCGCCGGCCCGGTCCCGCTCGTCGTCGAGGGCGACGACCTCGAGGGCCTCGCCCGGGGCTGGACCCTGGCCCGGGTCGGGTCCGGCACCGCCTGGATTCGGCCTGACACGGAATCTTCGGTTAGCATTCAGCGTTGACCGATCAGTTCCGCCGTACCCACGGTGGAGTCGATCTACAAGCGGAGGCTCTCCACTCGTCTCCCACCCGCACCGACCGCCGCGCGAGCACAGGTCGTCGGGTCCGGTCCCGAAGGCCCCGGCCTTCGCGAGTACGAACGTCGTACGTCGCGAGAGCTGGACACTTCGGAGGCGTTCCCCGCAGGTTGGGGGGCGGCGTGACTGGCTTCCGCTTGGACAAGCGGAAGCCTTTGTCGATTTCGGACCGCCCTCTCGGGGGGAGCCGAGCCGCAAGGACCTCCGGCCACATTGCCATCAGGAGGACACATCAGCACCGAGCTGCGAATCAACGACCGGATCCGGGTTCCCGAGGTCCGTCTCGTTGGACCCAACGGGGAGACCGTGGGCATCGTCCCCACGGACCAGGCCCTGAAGCTTGCCCAGGAGGCTGACCTCGACCTCGTCGAGATCGCGCCGCAGGGGAAGCCGCCAGTCTGCAAGCTCATGGACTACGGCAAGTTCAAGTACGAGAACGCCCAGAAGGCTCGCGAGGCCCGCCGGAACCAGACGAACGTGATCATCAAGGAGATGAAGCTTCGTCCGAAGATCGACGCGCACGACTACGAGACCAAGAAGGGTCACGTCGTGCGGTTCCTGCGCGCCGGCGACAAGGTCAAGATCACGATCATGTTCCGCGGTCGCGAGCAGCACCGTCCCGAGCTCGGGTTCCGGCTGCTGCAGCGCCTGGCCGAGGACGTGACGGAGCTGGGCTTCGTCGAGTCGTCGCCCAAGCAGGACGGCCGCAACATGATCATGGTGCTCGGCCCGCACAAGAAGAAGGCCGACGCCAAGGTCGACCTCAAGGCCGAGAAGGACGCCAAGGCCGCCGAGCGCGCCGCCCTGGTCGCCGACGAGCAGGCAGAGCGCGACGCCGCGCATGCCGCCGGACCGGTGGCGCAGAAGAAGGAGCGTGGCCGCTCCGAGAACCTCGATCCCGAGATCGAGGCCTGAGACCCGCGGTCGGCACGCCGACCGTTGCACCAACTCGCTGGTCGAGCCTGGTGAGACCACGACCAGTAGGACGAGAAGAGAGAGCTGAGATGCCGAAGAACAAGACGCACTCCGGTGCGAGCAAGCGCTTCCGGGTGACCGGGTCGGGCAAGATCCTTCGCGAGAAGGCCGGCAAGCGCCACAACCTCGAGAAGAAGGCCTCCAAGGTGACCCGTCGCCTCACGGGCACCGTCGAGGTCGCCAAGGCCGATGTCCCGCGCGCGAAGAAGATGCTCGGTCTCTGACCGGCGTCCGCACCCCGTCTTTACAAGCAACAAGGAGTAAACAGTGGCACGCGTCAAGCGGGCAGTGAATGCCCAGAAGAAGCGCCGGGTCGTCCTCGAGCGGGCCAGCGGCTACCGCGGTCAGCGCTCGCGGCTCTACCGCAAGGCCAAGGAGCAGGTCACCCACTCGCTGGTCTACAGCTACAACGACCGGCGCAAGAACAAGGGCAACTTCCGCAAGCTCTGGATCCAGCGGATCAACGCTGCGTCCCGCGCCCAGGGGATGACCTACAACCGGTTCATCCAGGGCCTCAACCTCGCCGGTGTCGAGGTCGACCGCAAGATCCTGGCCGACCTGGCCGTCAACGACGTCGCGGCGTTCAACTCGCTCGTCGAGACCGCCAAGGCCGCGCTGCCCGAGGACGTCAACGCGCCCAAGGTCTCGGCCTGACGCACGACACTCCTCTGGTGGCGGGCAACGCCCGCCTCAAGGAGACCCGGAAGCTCAGCCGCCGCTCGGAACGCTCCGAGCGGCGGCTCTTCCTTGCCGACGGCCCGAAGGCCGTCCAGGGCGCCCTCGGTGTCGACGGTTGTGTGGTCGAGGTCTTCGCGACCCCCGCCGCCACCGAGCAGTACGCCGCCCTCGCAGCCGCCGCCCCGCGGTGGACCCTCGTCGACGACCGGGCGCTCGCGTCGTTGAGCGACAGCGTGAGCCCGGCCGGCGTGGTCGCCCTCTGCCGCTTCCTCGACCGGCCCGTCGAGCACGTTCTCGACGGCACCCGCCTGGTCGCGATCTGCGCCGACGTCCGCGACCCCGGCAACGCCGGCACGGTGATCCGCTGCGCCGACGCCGCGGGCGCCGACGGCCTGGTGCTCGCCGGTCACTCCGTGGATGCCTACAACCCCAAGACGGTGCGGGCCAGCGTCGGCAGCCTCTTCCACCTGCCGCTCGCGGTCGAGCCCGACCCGGCCGCCGCGGTCCGCGCCGCCCACGCCGCCGGCCTGGTGGTGCTCGCTGCCGACGGCGCCGGGGAGGTCGACCTCGACGAGGCCGACGAACTGCTGGCCGGCCCGACCGCCTGGCTGTTCGGCAACGAGGCCTGGGGCCTGCCCGACGAGCTGGCCGCGCTCGCCGACCACCGGGTGCGGATCCCGATCCACGGCCGCGCCGAGAGCCTCAACCTGTCGACCGCCGCCGCGCTCTGTCTCTACGCGTCCGCGCGCGCCCACCGGGCCCACTAGGCTGCGCGCGTGAGCCAGGCCGACCTCGACGCGCTCGCCGACGGTGTGGTCCTGGTCGGCGCCGACGGCCGGGTCCTCGCGATCAACGAGGTCGCCGTCCGGTTCCTCGGGGAGGCCGCCGTCGACGCGGTGGGACGACCGCTCGAGGACGTCCTCGCGCTGCAGGACCAGGACGGCAACGACTGGTGCTCGACCAACAAGCCGTACGACGGGCTGACCACCCGCACCGGCGTACCCGAGCAGCCGTGGCTGCTGCCCGACGGCACCGAGGTGCTCGTCGTCGCGCGGATCCACCGGCCGGCGCTCGACCAGCCCGTCGACCGCGTCGCCGTGAGCCTGCGGTCGGGCCGTGGTCGCGCCCGCCTTGATCGCGAGCGCTCTGACCTGGTCGCCACGGTCGCCCACGAGCTGCGGTCACCGCTGACCGGGGTGAAGGGTTTCGTCCAGGCGCTGCTCAACCGCTGGGACAAGCTCTCCGACGAGCAGAAGAAGCTCATGCTGACGACGGTCAGCGCCGACTCCGACCGGCTCAGCCGCCTGATCGCCGAGCTCCTCGACGTCGCCCGCATCGACACCGGGCGTCTCCAGCTCTACCCGCGGCCGTCCGACGCCGGTGTCCTGGTGCGCCGCGTCGTCGACTCGGTGGCCGCAGGCACCAGCCGCCCGATCGACCTGGACGTCGCCGACGACCTGCCGACGATCACGGTCGACCCCGACAAGTTCACCCAGGTGGTCACGAACCTGGTCGAGAACGCCGTGCGCCACGGGTCCGGCAGCGTCCGGATCGCCCTGGAGACGTCCGGGTCCGAGCCCCGCGGCGTCCTGCTCTCGGTGGAGGACGAGGGGGACGGGATCGCGCCGGAGCTGCGGGCCCGCGTCTTCACGAAGTTCTGGACCGGCGGCGGGAGCGGCGGCTCCGGCCTGGGCCTCTACCTGGTCAACGGCCTGGTCAAGGCGCACGGCGGGAGCGTGACCATCGGCGACGCGGACGGTGGCGGCGCCCGGATCGTCATCGCGCTGCCGAGCAGCCCGGCCTAGCGCACCAGGGTCAGGGGAGGCGCTTCTCCAGTGCCTCGACGCGCCGGGAGATCTCCTCGAGGCGGGTCAGGATCTCCCGCTCGAGGTCGGTGCTGAGCCTCTCGGCGGGCTCCTCGTCCGTGCGGATGAACACCGCCGCGAGCGTCGCGCTGAGCAGCGACAGCAGCACGAAGCCGACCACGATGAGGACGGCCGAGACGACCGTCGCCGTGGCGGTGTCGGGCGGCCCGTACACGTAGCCGACGGTGGTCATCAGGCACAGCGCCCACCACAGACCGCCCCAGAAGCTGCCGACGGTGTCGGACTCGAAGGCGGCGGCGGCACCGGCACCCCCGAGGAGACATGCCAGGGCGACGATGATCGCGGGCGGGGCGACGGTCCGCTCCAGACGAGGTGACTTCACGCTGCGATTGTGGCCCGCGGTGTCCGCGCGGGGAACCGGTTCGCGCCCGACGTGGCGACCTTCCTAGACTTGCCGGGTTGCACGCGCGCTGGAGAGGCAGACATGTCGGGCCCGAACACCGATTACGACCCCGTGGAGGTCACCCCGTTGAAGTCCGAGGAGGTCGACGCGTCCCGCGACGCGGCGCTCGCGGCGATCGCGGCCGCGACGGATCTCGCCGAGCTCAAGCAGGTGCGGATCGACCACACGGGTGACCGGTCGCCGCTGGCGCTCGCCAACCGCGAGATCGGCGCACTGCCGCCCCAGGCACGCAAGGAGGCCGGCCAGCGGATCGGCCAGGCGCGCGGCGCGGTCAACCAGGCCCTCGCCGCCCGGCAGGCGGTGCTCGAGGTGGAGCACGAGGAGCGGATGCTCGTCGAGGAGACCGTCGACGTCACGCTGCCGACCGACCGGGTGCCCGCCGGCGCCCGGCACCCCGTCACCACCGGCTCCGAGCTGATCGCCGACATCTTCGTCGCGATGGGCTGGGAGGTCGCCGAGGGTCCGGTCATCGAGGCCGAGTGGCTCAACTTCGACGCGCTCAACCTCGGCCCCGACCACCCGGCGCGCACCATGCAGGACACGTTCTGGACCGACCCGCCCGAGGACCACCTCGTGCTGCGCACGCACACCTCGCCGGTGCAGGCGCGCACCATGCTGACCCGCACGCCGCCGATCTACGTCGTCTGCCCGGGGCGGGTCTTCCGCACCGACGAGTACGACGCCACGCACAGCCCGGTCTTCCACCAGGTCGAGGGCCTCGCGATCGACGAGGGCATCACCATGGCCCACCTCAAGGGCACGCTCGACCACTTCGCCGCCTCGATGTTCGGCGAGGGCATCAACACCCGCTTCCGCCCGTCGTACTTCCCGTTCACCGAGCCGAGCGCCGAGGTCGACCTGGTCTGCTTCGTCTGTCGTGGAGCCGGCGTGCTCGACGGCGCACCGTGCCGCACCTGCCGCGGCGAGGGCTGGATCGAGTGGGGTGGCTGCGGTGTCGTGAACCCGCGCGTCCTCACCGCCTGCGGCGTCGACGCCGAGCGCTACACCGGTTTCGCCTTCGGCATGGGCATCGACCGCACGCTCATGTTCCGCCAGGGCATCGAGGACCTGCGCGAGCTCTTCGAGGGCGACATCCGCTTCACCACCGCATTCGGAACGGAACTCTGACGACATGAAGGCCCCTGTCTCCTGGATCCGGGAGTACGTCGACCTGCCCGACGGCGTCACCACCGAGGACCTCGCCGCGCGGCTCACTGCGCTCGGCCTGAAGCTCGAGGCGATCGAGAAGCCCGGCGACCAGATCACCGGTCCCCTCGTCGTCGGGCGGGTGCTCACCATGGAGCCCGAGCCGCAGAAGAACGGCAAGACGATCAACTGGTGCACCGTCGACGTCGGCGAGGCCAACGGGACGGGGGAGCCGCAGGGCATCGTCTGCGGCGCCCACAACTTCGCGCCCGGCGACCTCGTCGTCGTGATCCTGCCCGGCGGCATCCTGCCCGGGAACTTCGAGATCTCCGCGCGCAAGACCTACGGCCACCTGTCCGCCGGCATGATCTGCTCCGCCCGTGAGCTCGGGCTGGGCGACGACCACGACGGCATCATCGTGCTGCCGGCCGACGCCGGCGAGCCCGGGCAGGACGCGTTCGAGGTCCTCGGCCTGCGCGACGAGGTCATCGAGTTCGAGATCAACCCCGACCGCGCCTACGCGCTCTCGCTGCGCGGCGTGGCCCGCGAGGCCGCGCTGGCCTACGGTGCGCCGTACCGCGACCCGGCCGAGCGTGCCGTGCCGGCCGCCAACGACCAGGGCTACCCGGTCGTCGTCGACGACCCGGTCGGCTGCCCGGTCTTCGTGGCCCGCAAGGTCACCGGCTTCGACCCGGCGGCGCCGACCCCCGACTGGATGGTCCGCCGGATCACCCAGGCCGGGATGCGCCCGATCTCGCTCGCCGTCGACGTCACCAACTACGTGATGCTCGAGATCGGCCGGCCGATCCACGGCTACGACGCCGACAAGCTCACCGGCCCGATCCGGGTGCGCCGCGCTCGCGAGGGTGAGCGGCTGACGACGCTGGACGGTGTCGACCGCGCGCTGTCGGTCGAGGACCTCGTCGTGACCGACGACTCCGGCATCATCGGTCTCGGCGGCGTGATGGGCGGCGAGACCACCGAGATGTCCGCCACGACCACCTCGGTGCTGGTCGAGGCCGCCCACTGGGACGCCACGTCGATGTTCCGCACCGGCAAGCGCCACAAGCTCACCTCCGAGGCCGGCAAGCGCAACGAGCGCGGAGCCGACCCGACGGTGACCGAGGCCGCGGCCGACCGCGTCGTCGAGCTGCTCACGACCCACGGCGGCGGCACGGTCGACCCCGGCGTCACGGTGGTCGGCACCCCGCCCCGCCAGCCCTCGATCGCGATGGCCTACGACCTGCCCGCCCGCGTCACCGGCATGCCGATCGACGCGGCCGTCACCGTCACCAACCTCGAGGCCGTCGGGTGCACCCTCGACAAGGGCGACACCGGCGTCACCGCGACCCCGCCGCCGTGGCGGCCCGACCTCACCGACCCGTTCGACCTGGTCGAGGAGGTCGCCCGGATCGTCGGCTACGACCAGGTGCCGTCCGTGCTGCCGCGCGAGGCCGCCGGCCGCGGGCTGACCCGTGAGCAGCGCCTGCGCCGCCGGGTCGGCCGCACCCTGGCCGGTGCCGGATGCGTCGAGGTGATCAGCTTCCCGTTCGTCGGCGACGCCGCGTTCGACGCCCTCGGCCTGCCCGCCGACGACGTGCTGCGGCGCACCGTGCGGCTGGCGAACCCGCTGTCCAGCGAGGAGCCGTCGTACACCACGACGCTGCTGCCGGGCCTGCTCAAGGCCGCCGCCCGCAACATCGGCCGCGGCGCGGGCGGGGTGTCGCTCTTCGAGACCGGCACCGTCGCGTTCCCCGTCGACCGCGGCCCGGCGCCGATCTACGGCGTCGACCGGCGACCCAGCGACAGCGAGCTCGCCAAGCTCTTCGAGGCGATCCCGGAGCAGCCCCTGCACCTCGGCGTCGTGCTGGCCGGTGAGCGCGAGCGCGCCGGCTGGTGGGGTGCGGGACGCGAGGCCGGCTGGGCCGACGCGATCGGCCTGGTCCGGCGTCTCGGCACCGAGCTCGGCGTCGACGTGGAGGTCGTGTCGGCCGCGCGGATGCCGTGGCACCCGGGCCGTTGCGCCCAGGTCCGCGTCGGCGGGGTCGAGCTCGGCCACGCGGGCGAGCTGCACCCGAAGGTCTGCCAGGCGTTCGGCCTGCCGCCGCGCAGCGCCGCCGTGGAGATCGACCTCGACCTCCTGATGCAGCACGCCCGCGACGTCACGCCGGGCCCGGACTTCTCGACGTACCCGCTGGCGAAGGAGGACGTCGCCCTCGTGGTCGACGCCGCCGTCGCGACGGCCGATGTCGAGGCCGCGCTCCGCGCGGGCGCGGGCGACCTGCTGGAGTCGATCCGGCTCTTCGACCTCTACACCGGCGACCAGGTCGGAGCGGGGCGCAAGTCGCTCGCGTTCGCGCTCCGGTTCCGAGCCACCGATCGCACCCTCACCGAGGAGGAGACGGCGGCCGCGCGCGATGCGGCCGTCGCGCTCGCCGCCGAGCGGACCGGTGCCGTCCGACGGAGCTGACGAACCGGCAGCAGGTCTCGACCAGCCCGGAGGCCGCAACGGCCTGCCCGCCGCCCGCGCCACTCAGTCGATCGGGTGGTTCACGGCCTCCCGGAACCGGTCGTAGATGCCCCGGTCACCCGTGACGGCGATCTCTGCGTCGTCGCCGCGGCGCCACAGCCAGGCGTCGAGCACGCCGGCCGCGCCGGAGACCACGGCGTCGGGCTCGGTGCCCGGGTCGACGACGACGTCGATGTCCGGCTCGTCGGCGTAGCTCTGCTCGCTCTCCGGGTCGGTGCCGCTGAAGGTGCCGAGCTGCACCCAGACCGACTCACCCGTGTCGGCGATGTCGACCCGCACGTGGTGGGGGAGTCCGGAGAAGGAGCCCCACGCCGGCTTGCCGCCGAACATCACCGCGAGCGCCTCGTCGACACCGTCGGCGGCCAGCTCCGGGTCGAGCGCCGTGACCTGCCCGGCGGTCTGCTCGGCGTCGAGGCGGTGGATCAGCGCCTCGTGGGCCTGCCTGCGGAACGTGAATCCCACGGTCTGCTCCGGCGCCCACGACCAGGCGACCTCGGCCGGGTCTGCCGCCTCGAGCTCGGCGACCAGCGCCGCGGAGTGGTCGTCGTACGCCGTGAGCATCTCCTCGTACGTCGCCGGCCGCGCGAGCTCGTCGTGCTCGCCCGGGCCCGCCGGACGGGTGCCGATGATCGTGGCCCAGAAGCGCTGCACCCCGGCGAGGTGCCACAGCAGGTCGGCGGCGGTCCACTCGGGACAGCCGGGGACCCGGGCCTCGGGGTCGCAGTCGGTCAGCACCGCCCGGAAGCGTGCGGACTCGTCGCGCAGGTGGGTCAGGTAGCCGTCGAACGCCAGTCTTGCCATGATGGGGAACCTAGACCGGGCCACCGGCGGACGACATCTGGTTATCCGGCCCCTGGGAACCGCCGGAGTCGGGAGACCCAGTGCACATGAACATGCAAGACTCTGTATAGTCATGCATATGACGACGAAACGGGTCGCGGTCGCCGGCGCCAGCGGGTACGCCGGGGGCGAGCTGCTGCGCCTGCTCCTGGCCCACCCCGGGGTCGAGATCGGCGCCCTGACCGGTGCCTCCAACGCGGGCCAGGCGCTCGGCGCCCTCCAGCCGCACCTCGTGCCGCTGGCCGACCGGGTGCTCGAGGAGACGACGATCGACACCCTCGCGGGTCACGACGTCGTCTTCCTCGCGCTGCCCCACGGCCAGTCCGGCGCGATCGCCGCCCAGCTGGGCGAGCGTGACCCAGCTGTGGTGGTGGTCGACTGCGGCGCCGACTTCCGGCTCGCCGACCCGGCCGCTTGGGAGCGGTTCTACGGCGGTGACCATGCGGGCACCTGGCCCTACGGCCTGCCCGAGCTGCCCGGCCAGCGCGCGGTCCTCACCGGCGCGACCCGGATCGCCGTACCCGGCTGCTACCCGACGGTCTCCACGCTGACCCTCGCGCCGGCGATCGCCGCCGGGCTCGTCGAGCCCGATGTCGTGGTCGTCGCCGCCTCGGGCACCAGTGGCGCCGGCAAGGCCGCGAAGCCGCACCTGCTCGGCAGCGAGGTGATGGGCAACGCCAGCGCGTACGGCGTCGCCACCCACCGGCACACGCCCGAGATCACCCAGAACCTCTCCGGCCTCGTCGACGGCACCGTGAAGGTCAGCTTCACGCCGCTGCTGGTGCCGATGCCGCGCGGGATCCTGGCCACCTGCTCGGCCCCTCTGCGGGGAGAGGTGACGGCCGACGAAGCGTACGACGTCTACGTGAAGGCGTACGCCGACGAGCCGTTCGTGCACGTGCTGCCGCAGGGCCAGTGGCCCCAGACCAAGTCCGTGACCGGCTCCAACGCCGTGCACCTCCAGGTGACGGTCGACCAGGACGCCGGCCGACTCGTCGCCGTCGGCGCCGTCGACAACCTGGCGAAGGGCACCGCCGGCGCCGCCGTGCAGTGCATGAACCTCGCGCTCGGCCTCGACGAAGGCCTGGGCCTCAGCTCCGTAGGGATCGCACCATGACCGACAGCACCGACACCCCCGACGGGCCCACCGAGGTCCTGGGTCTGCCCGACCTGCCCTCGTACACGCTCCAGCAGTTCCCCGAGAAGCTCGCGGTCATCAAGCTGCCGCCCGGCGCCGAGATCCCGACCTGGGCCGAGTCGTCGTCGCTCTTCTCGATCACCGCCACCGCGACCGAGACCTCGCTGGTGTGCGCCGGCAGGAGCGTGCCGACCAAGGTGGTCGGGGCCAAGGGACTGACGGCGTTCGCCGTGATGGGGGAGCTGGACAACAACGTCGCCGGCGTCCTGGCCGAACTGCTCGCACCCCTGGCCGAGGAGGGGATCAGCGTCTTCACGATCTCCACCCACGACACGAACTGGTTCCTGGTGCCGGTCACCGCCGCCGAGACGGCGGCCGAGGCCTGGCGACGACGAGGGCACAGCGTCGCCCTCGCCATCCCCGTCAAGCCACCCAGGAAGACCAAGAAGAAATGACCGTCACCTCACCCCGGGGTTTCCGGGCCGCCGGCGTCGCCGCCGGACTCAAGTCCACCGGAGCCAAGGACGTCGCGCTCGTCGTCAACGACGGCCCGACCCACGACTCCGCCACCGTCTTCACCTCGAACCGCTGCAAGGCCAACCCGGTCCTCTGGAGCCAGGAGGTCGTCAAGGACGGCACCGTCCGCGCGGTGTTCCTCAACTCCGGTGGCGCCAACTGCTACACCGGCCCGGAGGGCTTCCAGACCACCCACGCGGTCGCCGAGAAGGTCGCCGAGCGGCTCGGCATCGGCGCCATCGACGTGGTCGTCTGCTCCACCGGCCTGATCGGGCTGACCAACCCCCGTCAGCAGGTGCTCGACGGGGCGGACGCGGCGTACGACGCGCTCGCGGCCGACGGCGGGCAGCAGGCTGCCGAGGCGATCATGACGACCGACTCGGTGAGCAAGCAGGTCGTCGTCGAGGGCGCGGGCTGGTCGATCGGCGGGATGGCCAAGGGCGCCGGCATGCTCGCTCCCCAGCTCGCCACGATGCTGGTCGTCCTCACGACCGACGCCGTGGTGCCGGCCGCCGACCTCGACGTCGCACTGCGTGCGGCGACGTCGGTGAGCTTCGACCGGCTCGACTCCGACGGCTGCATGTCCACCAACGACACGGTGACGGTGATGGCGAGCGGCGCCAGCGGGATCACCCCCTCGCTCCCGGACTTCACCGACGCGCTCACCCAGGCCTGCACCGACCTCGCCATGCAGCTGCTCCGCGACGCCGAGGGCGCCGACCACGAGATCGCGATCACCGTCCTCAACGCCGCGACCGAGGCCGAGGCCGTCGAGGTCGGCCGCAGCGTCGCGCGCAGCAACCTCTTCAAGGCCGCGGTCTTCGGCAACGACCCCAACTGGGGCCGGGTGCTGGCCAGCATCGGCACCACCGAGGCGGCCTTCGACCCGGCCGACCTCGACGTCGCCATGAACGGCGTCTGGGTGTGCAAGCAGTCGACGCCGCACGCCGACCCCGACACCGTCGACCTCAAGCCGCGCGAGGTCAGCGTGACCATCGACCTCAAGGCCGGGTCCGAGCGGGCGACCGTCTGGACCAACGACCTGACCCACGCCTACGTCCACGAGAACAGCGCGTACTCCTCATGAACGACTCCAGCTCCGGCCAGTTCGACACCAGCAAGCCGGACCAGGCGAAGGCTCGCACGCTCGCGGCGGCGCTGCCCTGGCTCAAGCGCTACCACGGCAAGATCGTGGTGGTGAAGTACGGCGGCAACGCGATGACCGACGACACGCTCAAGCGGGCCTTCGCCGAGGACATCGCCTTCCTCCGCTTCGCCGGCTTCCGCCCGGTCGTCGTGCACGGCGGCGGTCCCCAGATCTCGACGATGCTCGACCGGCTCGGCATCGAGTCGGAGTTCCGCGGCGGCCTGCGGGTCACCACGCCCGAGGCCATGGACGTCGTCCGGATGGTCCTCGTCGGCCAGGTGCAGCGCGAGCTCGTCGGGCTGATCAACGAGCACGGCCCGCTGGCGGTGGGCTGCTCCGGCGAGGACGCCGGGCTCTTCACGGCCGAGCCCGCGAGCACCATCGTCGACGGCGAGGAGGTCGACCTCGGCCTGGTCGGCGAGGTCGCCCACGTCCGCCCCGAGTCCGTGCTCGACCTGATCGAGGCCGGCCGGATCCCGGTCGTCTCGAGCGTCGCGCCCGACGTCCACGGCGTGATCCACAACGTGAACGCCGACTCGGCCGCCGCGTCCCTCGCGGTCGCTCTGGAGGCCGAGAAGCTGCTCGTCCTCACCGACGTCGAGGGCCTCTTCCTCGACTGGCCGAACTCCGAGGACGTCATCGGCGAGATCAGCCCCGAGGCGCTGGAGGAGATCATCCCGACGCTCGCAAGCGGCATGGTGCCGAAGATGCGCGCCTGCCTCCAGGCCGTGCGCAACGGCGTGCCGCGGGCCACCGTGGTCGACGGCCGCGAGCCGCACGCCGTACTCCTCGAGCTCTTCACCAACGAGGGCGTCGGCACCCAGGTGCTGCCCGGGGTGGAGACCAAGACCCGGAAGGCGAGGGACTCGCAGTGAACTATCAAGACCGGTACGCCGCGTCTCTCATGAACACCTTCGGCCCGCCGAAGCTGGTCCTCACCCGCGGTGCGGGCGCCCACGTCTGGGACGCCGACGGCAAGGAGTACGTCGACTTCCTCGGCGGCATCGCCGTCAACGCCCTCGGCCATGCTCACCCGGCGCTGGTCGAGGCCGTGACCGCCCAGCTCGGCACGCTCGGCCACATCTCGAACTTCTTCACCAGCGAGCCGCAGGTCGAGCTCGCCGAGAAGCTGCTCGAGCTCCTCGGCGTCGGCCCCGGCGGCGGCAAGGTGTTCTTCACCAACTCCGGCACCGAGGCCAACGAGGCCGCCTTCAAGCTGACCCGCCGCACCGGCCGCACCCACGTCGTGGTCGCCGAGGGCGGCTTCCACGGGCGCACCATGGGCGCGCTCGCCCTGACGTCCAAGGAGGCGTACCGCGCACCGTTCGAGCCCCTGCCCGGCGACGTCACGTTCGTGCCGTACGGCGACGTCGACGCGCTTGCTGCCGCGGTGACCGACGAGACGGCGGCGATCCTGCTCGAGCCGATCCAGGGCGAGGCCGGCGTCGTCGTGCCTCCCGAGGGCTACCTGGCGGCTGCCCGCGCGGTGGCCGACGACCACGGCGCACTGCTCTGGCTCGACGAGGTGCAGTCGGGCATGGGGAGGGTTGGTCGGTGGTTCAGCTTTGCGACGTCCGGGTTGGGGACACCGGACATCGTCACGGTCGCCAAGGGGCTCGGCGGCGGCTTCCCGATCGGTGCCTGCATCGGCCTCGGCGACGCCGGCACGCTCCTCGAGCCCGGCAACCACGGCACGACGTTCGGCGGCAACCCGGTGGCCTGCGCCGCCGCGCTCGCCGTGATCCGCACGATCGAGGACGAGGACCTGCTCGAGCACGTCACCGTGCTCGGCCAGAAGCTCCGCGACGGCCTGGCCGCCGACCCGCGCGTCACCGAGGTCAGGGGAGAGGGCCTGCTGATCGGGCTCGACCTCTCCACCGACGCGTCGGCCGCTGTCGTCGCTGCCGCACAACGAGCCGGCTTCATCGTCAACAACCCGACGCCGAAGCGGATCCGGCTGGCCCCTCCGCTGGTGCTCACGGTCGACGACGCCAACGCGTTCCTGGCGGCCTGGCCGGGCATCCTGGACGAGGCGATGGCATGAGTGCCCCCCACATCAGGCACTTCCTCGCCGACGACGACCTGACCCCGGCCGAGCAGGCCCGGGTCCTCGACCTGGCCGCCGAGCTCAAGCACGCGCCGTACGACGCCAAGCCGCTCGCCGGCCCGAGGACCGTGGCGATGATCTTCGACAAGCAGACGCTGCGCACGCAGTCGTCGTTCGCGGCCGGGATCGCCGAGCTCGGCGGCTTCCCGATGCTCGTCGACGGCGCCCTCGCCGGCATCGGTGTGCGCGAGTCGGTCCACGACGTCGCCCGGGTCCTCGGCCGCCAGGCCTCGATGATCGTGTGGCGCACCTACGCCCAGGCCCGCCTGGAGGAGATGGCCGAGCACTCCGGCGTGCCGGTGATCAACGCGCTCACCGACGACTTCCACCCCTGCCAGCTGCTCGCCGACCTGCTCACCATCCGAGAGCACAAGCAGTCGCTGGCCGGGCTGACCGCGACGTTCGTCGGCGACGGTGCCTGCAACATGGGCAACTCCTGGCTGATCGCCGGGGCCACCGCCGGGATGCACGTCCGGATCAGCTCGCCCGAGGGCTACGCGCCGTCGGCGGAGATGGTCGAGCGGGCCGCCGCCATCGGCGCCACGACGGGCGGCTCGGCCGTCCTCGAGCCCGACCCGGTCGCCGCCGTCACGGGCGCCGACGTGGTCGTGACCGACACCTGGATCTCGATGGGCAAGGAGGACGAGGCCGCGGCCCGCGCCGAGGTCTTCGCGCCGTACTCCCTGACGACCGCCCTCTTCGAGCGGGCCAACCCGGACGCCATCGCGCTGCACTGTCTCCCGGCCTACCGCGGCAAGGAGATCGACGCCGAGGTCCTCGACGGCCCCCAGAGCGTCGTGTGGGACGAGGCCGAGAACCGCCGCCACGCACAGAAGGCGATCATCGCCTTCCTCCTGGAGCAGGCGCACCCGTGAACGACTCCGCGTTGCGCCCGCCGACCAAGAACGCCCGCCACCAGCGGATCGTCGAGCTGGTGACCCACCACGAGGTGAGGTCCCAGGCCGAGCTGGCGTCACTGCTGGCCGAGGGCGGCGTCCGGGTCACCCAGGCGACGCTCTCGCGGGACCTCGTCGAGCTCGACGCGATCAAGGTGCGGGCCCCCTCGGGGTCGCTCGTGTACGCCGTACCGGCCGAGGGCGGCGACCGCCGCCCCGCCGCGCCCGGCGAGACCGTCGCCGCGGCCAACCGGCTCTCGCGGCTCTGCGGCGAGCTGCTCGTCAGCGCCGAGGCCAGCGCGAACCTGGTCGTCCTGCGCACGCCGCCCGGCGCCGCCCAGTTCCTCGCGTCGGCCTTCGACAAGGCCGAGTTCCCCGACGTCCTCGGCTGCATCGCCGGCGACGACACCGTTCTCGTCATCGGCCGTGACCCGGAGGGTGGCGACGAGCTCGCCCGCCGGTTCCTCGCCCTGGCCGGTACCCATCATCAGCAGCAGAAGGAAGGCACCACGTGAGCAAGGTCCTGACGTCACTCCCCGTCGGCGAGCGGGTGGGCATCGCGTTCTCGGGGGGTCTCGACACCTCGGTTGCGGTGGCTTGGATGCGCGCCAAGGGTGCGGTGCCGTGCACCTACACCGCCGACATCGGGCAGTACGACGAGCCCGACATCAGCGGCGTACCCGCCCGGGCCATGCAGTACGGCGCCGAGATCGCCCGCGCCGTCGACTGCCGGACCCCGCTCGTCGAGGAGGGCCTGGCCGCGATGGCGTGCGGCGCCTTCCACATCCGCTCCGGCGGCCGCACCTACTTCAACACCACGCCGCTCGGCCGCGCCGTCACCGGGACGATGCTGGTCCGCGCCATGCACGAGGACGGCGTCGACATCTGGGGCGACGGCTCGACGTTCAAGGGCAACGACATCGAGCGGTTCTACCGCTACGGGCTGCTCGCCAACCCGGAGCTGCGCATCTACAAGCCGTGGCTCGACGCGGCGTTCGTCGCCGAGCTGGGCGGCCGCACGGAGATGAGCCAGTGGCTGATCGAGCGCAACCTGCCCTACCGCGACAGCAAGGAGAAGGCGTACTCCACCGACGCGAACATCTGGGGCGCCACCCACGAGGCCAAGACCCTCGAGCACCTCGACGTCTCGCTCGAGACCGTCGAGCCGATCATGGGCGTGAAGTTCTGGGACCCGTCCGTCGAGATCGCGTCCGAGGACGTCACCATCCGCTTCGAGGCCGGCCGGCCGGTGGCGATCAACGGCACGACGTACACCGACCCGGTCGCGCTGGTCCACGAGGCGAACACGATCGGCGGCCGGCACGGGCTGGGCATGTCCGACCAGATCGAGAACCGGATCATCGAGGCCAAGTCGCGCGGCATCTACGAGGCGCCGGGCATGGCGCTGCTGTGGATCGCCTACGAGCGGCTGGTCAACGCGGTCCACAACGAGGACACGATCGCCAACTACACCGCTCAGGGCCGTCAGCTCGGCCGGCTCCTCTACGAGGGCCGCTGGCTGGACCCGCAGGCGCTGATGCTGCGCGAGTCCATCCAGCGCTGGATCGCCTCACTGGTCAACGGCGAGGTCACGCTCCGGCTGCGGCGCGGCGAGGACTACACGATCCTGCGCACCGCGGGCCCGGCCTTCTCCTACCACCCCGACAAGCTCTCGATGGAGCGCACCGACAACGCCGCCTTCGGTCCGGTCGACCGGATCGGACAGCTCACGATGCGCAACCTCGACATCGCCGACTCCCGCTCCAAGCTCGAGCTGTACGCGGCGCAGCCGCTCGACCAGGGCCAGGTCCTCGTCGAGAACGGCACCCTCTTCGGCGAGATCGAGGCCGGGGGAGCCGACCGGATCACCCGCAACCCGGCCGCGGAGCGCGACGCCGGGGACGTGGCCCTCGACAACGCGGCCATGGAGTTCGGGACCGACTGATGGCGGAGCACACAGCGGGGGAGACCAACACCGGCAAGCTCTGGGGCGGTCGCTTCGCGGGCGGACCGTCGCCCGAGCTCGACGCGCTCTCGAGATCCACCCACTTCGACTGGCGGCTCACGCCGTACGACCTCGCGGGCTCGCGCGCCCACGCCAACGCCCTGCACCGGGCGGGTCTGCTCACCGACGCCGACCACGCGGAGCTCCTGCGCGGGCTCACGGTGCTGGGGGAGCGGTACGACGCCGGCACGCTCCTGCCGGACCCCTCGGACGAGGACGTGCACGGCGCCCTGGAGCGGCTGCTGGTTGACGAGGTGGGCGCCGACGTCGGTGGCCGGCTGCGCGCCGGGCGGAGCCGCAACGACCAGATCGCGACGCTCTTCAAGGTCTTCCTGCGCGACCACGCCGCCGTGATCGCCGGCCAGGTGCTCGCGCTCGTCGAGGTGCTCAGCGTGCAGGCGCGCGACCACCTCGACGTCGTGATGCCCGGGCGCACCCACCTGCAGCATGCCCAGCCGGTGCTGCTGTCCCACCACCTGCTCGCCCACGCCTGGCCCCTGCTGCGCGACGTCGACCGGCTCCGTGACTGGGACGCCCGCGTGGCCGCCGACTCGCCGTACGGTTCCGGTGCACTGGCCGGCTCCAGCCTCGACCTCGACCCGGAGGGCGTCGCGGCCGAGCTCGGCTTCACCGGCTCGAGCGCGAACTCGATCGACGGCACCGCCTCGCGCGACTTCGTCGCGGAGTTCGCCTACGTCACCGCCCAGATCGGCATCGACGTCAGCCGCTTCGCCGAGGAGGTCATCCTCTGGTCGACCCGCGAGTTCGGGTTCGTCACGCTCCACGACTCCTGGTCGACGGGGTCGAGCATCATGCCGCAGAAGAAGAACCCCGACATCGCCGAGCTCGCCCGTGGCAAGGCCGGCCGCCTGATCGGCAACCTCGCCGGGCTGCTGGCCACGCTCAAGGCGCTGCCGCTCGCCTACAACCGCGATCTCCAGGAGGACAAGGAGCCGGTCTTCGACTCGGTCGACACCCTCGAGGTGCTGCTGCCGGCGTTCACGGGCATGGTCGCCACCCTGACCTTCGACGGCGCCCGGATGGCCGAGCTCGCACCCCAGGGCTTCTCCCTCGCGACCGACATCGCCGAGTGGCTGGTCCGCGAAGGAGTGCCCTTCCGGGTTGCCCACGAGGTGGCCGGCGCCTGTGTGCGCCGCTGCGAGGAGCTCGGTATCGAGCTCGACGAGCTCACGGACGACCAGTTCGCCGAGATCTCGCCGGCCCTCACGCCCGAGGTGCGCCAGGTCCTCACCGCCGAGGGCTCGGTCGCCTCGCGCGACGGCCGCGGCGGCACCGCTCCGGCCCGGGTCCGTGAGCAGCTGGGCGAGCTCACCGCCATCGTCGACGCCCACCGTGCCCGGCTTGGCTGAGCTGTCCGAGGTCCTCTCCGGCCCGGTCCTCGAGGTCGCGCCGCTGCTGCTGAACGCCGTGCTCCGACACGGCGACGTCGCCGTCCGGCTGACCGAGGTCGAGGCGTACGCCGGTCCCGAGGACCCCGGCTCCCACGCCTACCGCGGCCGCACCCCGCGTACCGAGGTGATGTTCGGCCCGCCCGGTCACCTCTACTGCTACTTCACCTACGGCATGCACGTCTGCTGCAACGTCGTCTGCGGACCGGAGGGGACGCCGAGCGCTGTGCTGGTCCGGGCGGGGGAGATCGTCGACGGCGTCGAGCTGGCCCGCGAACGCCGCCCGCGCAGCAAGGACCGGGACCTGGCGCGCGGGCCCGCCCGGCTCTGCCGGGCCCTCGGCATCGAACTCACCCACGACGGTGCTGACCTCGTCGGCGGCGCCGTCACCCTGTCGTTGGGGGAGCCTCCCGACGACGTGTCCACGGGGCCGCGCGTGGGTCTGCGGCAGGCGGCGGACCGCCCGTGGCGGTACTGGTCCACGGGTGATCCCACGGTCTCCACCTACCGGCCCGCGGCGCCCCTGCGGCGTCGTTGACGCCCCGGTTTGGTCCTCCTGCGGGGAGGCTGCTAACGTACTTCTTGTCGCGCCGATGCGGCCCCCCACCTGGTCGAAAGACCTGACGTCGGGGCCAGGGCGTGACCGACACCAGCGAAGATCGGCCCCGAAGTTGACGGGCCGGATCAGACCCGGTAAGTTTTTGCAGGTTGCCCCGCCGCAGGTTCTCGCAAGAGTCCTGGACGGTGTGCGTCTGATTTTTG